>JANYCY010000002.1 GCA_025360045.1 Janthinobacterium sp.
GTCCAGCGGCATCACCCCGGTGGCCGCGCCAAAGGCGACCAGGCCGGAGCCGGCCGGAAAGCTGATGCCGATCGGGAAGCGGGTGTGGCTGTCGCCGCCTGTGCCCACAGTATCTGGCAGCAATAAGCGATTAAGCCATGAGTGAATCACACCGTCCCCTGGACGCAGCGATACACCGCCACGAGTTGAGATGAATTCTGGCAATTCGTGGTGCATTTTGACATCCACTGGCTTTGGGTAAGCCGCAGTATGGCAGAACGATTGCATCACTAAATCAGCCGAGAAGCCAAGGCAAGCCAAGTCTTTTAGCTCATCCCGAGTCATCGGGCCGGTGGTGTCTTGGGAGCCAACCGAAGTCATACGTGGCTCGCAATACGTGCCCGGACGAACGCCTGTTACGCCACAGGCTTTGCCCACCATCTTCTGCGCCAAGCTAAAGCCTTTGCCCGAATCAACCGGTGCAACTGGGCGTTTGAATACGGTCGATGCAACCAAGCCCAGTGATTCACGCGCTTTATCGGTTAAGCCACGGCCAATAATCAAAGGAATACGGCCGCCAGCGCGTACTTCATCTAGCAACACATCGGTTTTCAGGCTGAAAGTTGAAACAACAGCGCCGTTTTTCTCGATTTTGCCTTCCAGTGGATAAACATCGATCACATCACCGGTTTCAAGCGTAGAAATATCCACTTCAATCGGCAAAGCACCTGCGTCTTCCATGGTATTAAAGAAGATAGGCGCAATTTTTGTGCCTAGGCAGAAACCGCCAAAGCGTTTGTTCGGCACATAAGGAATGTCATCCCCTGTAAACCACAGCACCGAGTTGGTTGCTGATTTACGTGAAGACCCTGTCCCAACCACGTCACCAACGTAAGCGATTTTGTGACCTTTGGCTTTGAGCGCATCCAACTGCTTGATCGGGCCAACGCTGCCAGGCTGATCGGCTTCAATACCTGGGCGCGGGTTTTTGAGCATGGCTAACGCATGCAATGGGATATCTGGGCGTGACCAAGCATCTGGTGCTGGTGACAAATCATCCGTATTGGTTTCGCCAGATACTTTAAATACCGTCAGTGTTACTTTTTCTGGCACAGCTGGGCGGCTAGTAAACCATTCTGCATCGGCCCATGATTGTAAAACTTGCTTAGCAAAGGCGTTGCCTGCATCAGCTTTGGTTTTAACATCATGAAATGCATCAAACATTAAGAGTGTTTTGGAGAGTGCAGCAGCAGCAATCGCAGCGATTTCTGCGTCATCCAATAAATCAACTAAAGGCGCAATATTAAAACCGCCCAACATCGTGCCCAATAATTCAGTCGCTTTTGCGCGGCTGATTAAGCTGCAAACTTCTGAGCCATGTGCAACAGCAGCTAAGTAAGATGCTTTAACCTTGGCTGCATTATCTACACCGGCTGGAACACGGTAAGTAATTAGGTCGACAAGAAAGGTCTCTTCCCCTTTTGGTGGGTTTTTTAACAGCTCGATGAGATCGGTTGTTTGCGACACATTCAGTGGAAGCGCTGGGATACCCTGTGCTGCGCGCTCTGCAACATGCTGACGATAGACTTCTAGCACGGTTGGACCTTTCAAGTGATGATGGGATGGTGTCGAGAAAAACTCAGACTAGTGACATTTTACCTGTCTGGCTTTTAGATGTGAATCAAAGTGTAACTACTTTTGTTGCACTACAATAGAAAGCCTCGCGCAAAGGCGCACCACTCATCCTGCCGTAAAGGCGGCTAAGTCGATTTAGCTTGCGCTTCTGCTCATCTATCGGTATGATCCGCAACCTTCTTTGTGCATTACCGCACAAATCCCCATCGTACCCTGACCTTCCCCCGCCTGTGCTGTATGAGACGCGGATTGACCGGTTAGCGTCGATGTAACGCTGACGGCCGATTTCCGTATTTACTTCCGGAATGCGCCCGTCTTCCCGCTCGCCGCGGGATATATTCAAAGGAATATTCATGCCACATCGCGAAACCCATTCTGAAACTACGCCTAACGCATTTGCCGAAATGGGCCTTGCTACTGAGCTAGTACAAGAACTGATTAAGCTTGGTATCACCACACCTACTCCAGTACAAGCTGCTGCAGTTCCATTGTTGATGGCTGGCCATGATGTAATGGCTTCAGCTCAAACAGGTACAGGTAAGACTGCCGCATTCTTATTGCCAGCACTGCACAAATTATTTAAGCCAGCTAAGCACAATGCACGCGGCCCACGTGTTCTTGTTCTTACACCAACACGTGAACTTGCTGAGCAAGTTGCTAAAGTTGCGACAGATTACTGCAAACTCATCCCACGTTGCAAGGTTGCTTGCGTAGTAGGCGGTGTTCCTTACCCAGTACAAAACCGTATGTTAGCCCAACCTTACGATGTACTTGTTGCTACTCCAGGTCGTTTGTCTGACCTGATGCGCGGCGGCCGTATTGACTTTGGTCGTTTAGATATGCTAGTTCTGGACGAAGCAGACCGCATGCTCGACATGGGTTTCATTGACGAAGTTGAAGCGATTGTTTCTGCAATGCCGAAAGATCGTCAAACTGCCCTGTTCTCTGCAACACTTTCAGAAACAGTACAGCGCTTTGCCGGCCCAATGCTGCGTGACCCACGCTTGGTTGAAATGGAAGTTACAGCCAACGCTCAGCCACAAATCGAACAAGCGGTTCATTACGCTGACGGTTACGAGCACAAGCAAAAACTGGTTGCTGCCTTGTTAAAAGAAGCCAGCGAAACACAATCGATTGTATTTACTGCAACTAAAGCAGACGCTGATGGCTTGGCCGAATGGCTGAAGCTAGAAGGCTTCCGCGCAGCAGCTATGCACGGTGACTTGGCTCAACGTGATCGTCGCCGTACCTTAGATCGTTTGCGTCGCGCAGAGATCGATATCTTGGTTGCAACTGACGTTGCTGCACGTGGTATTGACGTTGCAGGTATTGGCTTGGTGCTGAACTTTGACTTGCCACGTTTTGCTGAAGATTACATCCACCGCGTAGGTCGTACTGGCCGCGCTGGTCGTACGGGTAAAGCCATTTCACTGGTTACTAAAAACGACTTCATGTTGCTGACACGTATTCGTCGTCGTTACAACATCGATTTCGGCACTGTTTCTATGCCAGGTCTTGAAGCACGCTTCAAGCCAGGTCAAGGCGGCAATGCAGGTGGCGGCTACGGTGATCGCAAGCCTTCTGGCGGCTACAAAGGTAAGCGTCCACAAGGCGGTGGCGGTTATGCTGGCTCAGGCGCTGGTAATGGCGGCGGCGGCTACGGTGCAGGTAATGGCGGCGGTTATGGCGACAAGCGTCGCAATGAATCACGCGGTGCAGATAGCCGTGGTACAGGCGAGCGTAGCAGCTTTGGCGGTAATGCAGGCGGCGAATCACGTGAAGCACGCGGTAGCTTCGGCGGCGGCGCTGGCAACACCAGCAGCAACCCAGGTAGCTTCCGCAATGGTAGCAGCGACCGTGGTGCGCCACGCGCAGAGCGTCCAGCAGGCAATGGCGAAACACGTCAACGCCGCGCTAGCTGGTAAGCCTGAAGGCTGCATTTAGTCATTAAATCTAATAAGCACTTGGGTACTTCTATACCATTCGCGTTTTTAGATTAAATTAAACAGCCCATCCATTCGATGGGCTGTTTTTACTTTTGAGCTAAGCCGTGAAACCCAAGCAAATAACACGCATTCGCCCCCTTACCCTTGCTGACATCGATGCAATCATGCAGATTCAGAGTGCCTGCTACCCTGCCACACTATTAGAAGATGCTGCACACTTAGCCGCCAAACACCTAGAATCTCCAGCAAGCTGCTGGGTGGCCATCCATCAAGACGAAGTTTTGGCCTATTTGTTAACCCATCCGTGGTCTAGTGATACCCCGCCTGATTTAAACGCCCCCCTTCCTCCTACAAGCCCCAATAGCCCCATTCATTACATTCACGACCTTGCCGTTCACCCCAGAGCTCAAGGATTAGGACTAGCACGCCAATTATTAGATGCGGCCTTATCTTGGTCCAAGCAGCAGACATTCACCCATATCCGCCTTGTTGCAATTGCGGGTGCCGAGCCATTTTGGCTCAAACAAGGCTTTACACCAATCAGCCAACTCAATGAAAAAATAATAAGCAAGCTGTCGGCTTACGGCCCCAATGCGCACTATCTTGAATTCAGTCTTAAATAAAAAAACACACGACAAAAACAATAAACACACACTGAGAAATAATCTAATTTAATAATCCCCTATTAAGATGAGAATATGACCAAACGCCCTCGCACCATTCGCCGCAGCCGTGGCGCTACTGAAGTAGATGAATTAATTCACATCGCCAGCAGCCTCGCCTTGTCATGCACCCTCGTAGAAGATCGTTTTTGGCAAGATAAACTAGTCTATTTAGTGGCAGAAATTCTAAACGACGAAGATGAAGAAACACTTAATAGCGCCCTAGACACCCTATCTAAAACAGATCCACAGGCATGGAATGAGCTTGCTGACATTGTTGAGGCATGTACCGAAACGCATAACGTTATGATTGAAAAACAAGAACACCAAGCCGTCATGTTTGCTGTGCCGCTACTCGCTTGGTCTCGCTTTAATATTCCTTCCGGCCCACTTGGGGAAGATCGAATCAGCAGCCTTCGGCAACATCTTGCCGAGCAAGTTTTTGCTAAAGACGTTAAATTTTCTATGGCAGATTTTTTATTTAGCCCAGATCAGCTCCCTCAGGGCTATTGCAATACCGCCAAGCTCAGCAAGCTTCTGGCGGGTTTGAGCGCAGAAAACGGCACACTGGCTTGCGAGCAAGCCTCCAATGCTGAGCCAACTTCCTTTTTAACCGACACTCGCTATTTGCTTGGCGCCATTGCAGCACCCAAAGGGCAGGCATTATTTCACTGGCAAGAAGCCGATCATTCGCGCAAAGATATTTTGGCTCAGTGGCAGAAACACGGGCTTGCTTCCTTGCAATCCTTGTTTGCAGGGTGCGCAATGGAGTCGCTGATCCCTCTTTCTTATTTTGCCGCATGGAGAGAGTCTGATCGTGCATCAAGGGCCTATTCGCTCCGTGCTACTGTTGCTTTCTTACAACTATCGCTCAGCATTGAAGCAAGACAACTCACTTGCGTCATTGCCGCATGCCATAGTCGCCAGCTAGAAGAGTATCGAATTGGCTTTATTCGTCGCAATGAAGAGCCGATGCTGCACGGGGTTGTTTGGCTGTTGCTCGATGGTGAAGACGAACACACCGATTGTGTGGCCGATATTGAGGCCATATTGCGCGAGTCAGGCATTAACGACATCGTTATCCATGAGCACGCCTTTCCAATGGATCAGTGCGATGACTGCGGCAATCCATTGTTTCCCAATTTAGATGGTGATCTTTTGCATATTGAAACACCAGAAAATAAAGAAACACCCTCGCCGCATCTGCATTAAGAGAAAAGGCAGCGGCAAGAGCGCAGCACTGTCGGGCTTAATTATCTAAGCGAGAAATCGCATGATTAATATGAAGCCTGACAGTTTGTTTATCGTTCGCAAGCCACAAGTCTGATCTTGTTAGACTATAATTGCCACGCCACTTAACAAAAATGAACACCATGCGAACGCTCAGCAATCCTACCGATATTGCTCGTGAAACACTTAAGCAACTAACAATGCGTCGCGTCCCTCCGACGCCAGACCATTACGAGTCGATTTATCATGAGATTGCGGGCACGCCAGATATCGACAAGCTACACCCCGGCATCAAAGAACTCCTAGCCACCATGGGGGCCTTTCCTCGGCAAACCCCAGAACTACAACGCAATATTGAGCAATTACATAAACAAGCTGGCCAAGCCAGCTGGGCCAGCCTACCTGCACTGATTATTCGCAGCATTGAAAGCCAAGGCGGGCAAGCCGAATTAAGCCGCAGCTGGGCCGATATCATTCGCGATCTAATTCGGCAATGGGAATTACGCAATCCCGTTTACACCCCCAGCCGCAAACAAGAATCACTAGAGAAAGTGCTGATTAATTTTGGTAGTGACGCGAATAATTTAAATGAAAAATTGTCCTCGCTCATTAAGGCATGGGCAGGAGCCAGTGTTGAAACAGGCGAGAGTCCAGAGGCTCTGACTGAGCATAATTTTGATACTTCCACCTTTTCTGCAAGCACCCCCTCTTCTAGCGATGAAAGCGACTGGCGAGACTGGCGAGACTGGCGAGATGCACTCACGCTAGCATTAACCGTGGGTATTCAGGCCAGACTCACCCACAATGTAGATCTACAAGAAGAAGCTGCAAATCTTGCCGCCGAAGTGACCACCGTTAGCAACAATGCGGGCACACAAAAACTCATGCCTAGGTTGCGTAAGTTTTGGCTGCGACTTGAATTGCAAAACGATCAGGAAGTACGGCTCTGCGACGGCTTGATGGGTTTGTTGCGCCTACTCACCGACAATATGGCAGAAGTTGTCATTGAAGATGAATGGGTACGCGGGCAGGTAGCGGTAGTACAAGCAATTATGGCCCAGCCCCTAGATATGCGCGTTATTTACGATGCTGAAGCAGGCTTAAAAGAGGTTTTATTTAAGCAAGGGCAAATCAAACACAACCTTGTAGAAACACAAACCGTCCTTAAAAATATGATAGCCACTTTTATTGATCGTTTAAGTGTGATGTCTGACAGTACCGATCAATACCACAGCAAAATCAGCGAATATACCGAGCAAATTCAGCAAGCCAATAATTTAAGCAGCATTAAAGATGTTTTAGAGTCACTACTGGGCGACACGCGCAGCATGCAGCTCGATGTTCGCCGCTCTAGGGACGATCTACTTGAGGCGCGTACACAAGCGGACAATGCACAGCAGCGGATTATCGAGTTAGAGCAAGAATTAACGCACGTCAGCCAAAAAGTAAGAACCGACCAACTCACTGGCGCCCTAAATAGACGCGGGCTTGAAGAGATTTTTGATGTCGAGCTAGCAAGGGCGCTGCGTAGCGAAAGTCCTTTAACCATTGGATTATTGGATATCGATAACTTCAAAAAACTAAATGACAGTCAAGGTCATGCCGCTGGCGATGCTGCACTGGTTCATTTAGTGGCTGTCGTAAAGGATTTGCTGCGTCCTAGCGACTCTGTAGCGCGTTATGGTGGCGAAGAGTTTGTACTGGTTTTGCCAGAAACAGGCATTGATGAGGCGGTGAGTGTGATACAGCGCTTACAGCGTGAATTAACTAAACGCTTCTTTTTAAATAATAACGAAAAATTATTGATTACATTTAGCGCGGGAGTTGCGCTGGTACTGCCCGGCGAAGTGCGAGATCAAGTGATAGAGCGCGCAGATCAAGCCATGTATCAAGCCAAAAAACTTGGCAAAAATCGCGTAGAAATTGCTGAAACACCCACTGGTGTAGCCTTAAGGTAGGCGTTCTGACAATAAAAAACGCCGTGGCAAATATTGCAACGACGTTTTAATTTCTAAAGAGGCATAACGCTAAGCAAATAACTCATCAGGATCCACTACCGCCGTCCCCAATTTTGCGACGACCACACCTGCCGCACGATTCGACCAATCCATCGCCTCGGGCATCTCTAAGCCAGCGGCCAGCATCAAACCCAAGGTGGCAATCACGGTATCCCCTGCGCCAGACACATCAAACACTTCATGCGCATGGGTGGGCTTATGCACGACACCTTGCTTGCGAAACAAGGTCATCCCTTCTTCGCTACGTGTAACCAGCAGTGCATCCAAATCTAAAGATGCACGCAAAGTTTCGGCTTTTTCTGCTAGCTCGCCATCATTCGTCCATTTTCCGGCAACCTGCTTAAACTCGCTGCGATTAGGCGTCAGCAAGGTCGCCCCGCGATAACGCTCATACTCATCGCCCTTGGGGTCAACCAAGACAATTTTGCCAGCTTTGCGTGCGATATCGATCATCATTTGAACATGACGTAAGCCGCCCTTACCATAATCAGACAGAATTACGACATTCACTTCGGGCAGCAAAGCTTTGAAATCATCCAGCTTGGCCGCCAAAACTTCGTGACTAGGCTCGCTTTCAAAATCGATACGCAGTAGTTGCTGCTGCCTTGCTAAAACACGCAGCTTCACGGTGGTATCAATATTTGCATCACGGTGAAAATAGGTACTGACTCGATCGACGGCCAAAAGGCTTTCTAAGCTGCGCCCTGCCTCATCATCCCCAATCACGGCCAGCAGATGCACTTGTCCACCCAAGGCGGCGATATTGCGTGCCACATTGGCAGCGCCACCTGCTCGCTCTTCTGTGCGGCGAATGCGTGCCACGGGCACAGGCGCTTCGGGCGAAATACGCTCTACATCACCAAACCAATAGCGATCCAGCATCACATCACCGACTACCATGACGCGTGCCTTGGCAACGGCGTCTTGTAGCATTTTTTTGCCTTCAGGAGAGAGCATCGTTTACCCTGCCAAACTGGCGTTAATTTCAGCCAGCGTTGCGGCAGGATCTTCACTCTGAGTAATGGGGCGACCGATCACAAGGTAATCTGAACCAGCCTCAATGGCAGCTTGCGGCGTCATAATGCGCGACTGATCATTCGCTGCGGCATTGGCGGGACGAATTCCAGGCGTAATCAATTTAAACTGAGCATCACTCAACGCGCGGACTAAGCCCGCTTCATGTGCAGAGCACACAACTCCATCCAAACCACAGCTATACGTTAACCGAGCTAGCATTTCGACCTGAGCTGCAGGCTCTGGCAAATGAAGCTCCGCCAAATCGGCCGCATTCATACTCGTTAAAACCGTGACCGCAATAAGCAAGGGGCGCTGTGGCAAAGCTTCCAGCGCATCGCGAGTGGTTTCCATCATGCGACGCCCACCACTGGCATGCACATTAACCATCCAAACACCCAACTCAGCTGCGGCTTTACATGCCTGCGCGACGGTATTGGGAATATCATGGAATTTAAGGTCTAAGAAAATATCAAAGCCACGCGCAACCAATTGTTCAATTAACGGGGGGCCACAGCGTGTGAACAACTCCTTACCCACCTTTAAACGGCAAAGCGCTGGATTTACACGATCAGCAAACGCCAATGCTTCGGCAGCACTTACATAATCAAGGGCAACGACCACTTTGGATGAAGAAGACATACAAGATCCTGTATTTATATTTTTTTTAATAACTGTAAATTCTGAGATATCAATCAGCTAGATTTTTGCGCTCCGCGCACAGGCGGGAAAGTTTCCCACTCGGTACATGCAGGGCAATGCCAGAAGTATTGTTTTGCCTTAAAGCCACAATGCGTACAGCGATACATGGTTTGCTCACGCGTTGCATCGTGAATGAGCTTCACAATCAGTTCTAGCTCGACTTTTTGGTCGTCAGGTGCCACCAGCAGATGAGCTTCTAGTACTTTGCGCAAACTTGGCATGGTTGGATGTGCTTTAAGCCGCTCTCGCACAAACTCATGCGTTGCGATCAAACCTTGTTCCGTCAATAGCCGCTCATAGGCCAAGTCCAACACATCTAGTTCAGGATATTGACGCAACAATCCCAACAATAGCTTTGTACCCTCTACGCCACGCCCCTGAGTATCATAAGCGGCCAGCAAAGCTCTTGCTTCTAAAGCGATATACAAAGGCTCTTGCGATTCAATTCTGAGCCAGGCCTCAATTGCGGCATCGACATTGCCCGATGCAATTTCCAATTCGGCAAGAATCATATTGGCTCGAGCGCATTTACGGTGCTCGGCAATGGCTTTTTGCAAATAAACACGTGCGGCTGCCGGCTCTGAACGCAAAGCCCCTTGCGAGGCTAACTCACAATAAAATTGTGCAATTTCATGCTGATAGGTGTGACGCTCATCGCGCAATTGCTGCGCAGTTTCAATGGCTTTGGCCCACGCTTTTTCTTGCTGATAAACGCCAAGTAACTCGACCCGCGCCTGACGGGCGTAATCGGTATCCGCTAATTCGGTAAGTAAACTTTCTGCCCGATCAAATAGCCCTGCCTGCATGAAATCTAAGGCCAATTCAAATTGCGCAGTTTGCTTTTGAGCCACCGTTAATTCACGACGCACCAGTAGTTTTTGATGCATACGAATAGCGCGCTCTAATTCGCCTCTACGGCGAAATAAATGCCCCAAGGTGAATTGCAGCTCAATCGTCTCTGCATGATGGCGTGCAATATCCACATACACATCAACGGCACGATTGGTTTCACCATTCAATAAATAATTAAGCCCTTTGAAATACGCAACAGGTAAAGAGCGTGTTTCAGACAGGACATGCTTAATATCTACACGCGCGGCTAACCAACCCAAGGCAAAGAAAGCGGGCAGCGCAATTAACCACCAATATTCAATTTCAAGCATAAAAGGATTTACAACGCGTCCCGTGGTTGTTCAACATAAAGATCGGAAGGCAAATCGGCAACGGTTTGTTTAGCGCGCAATTCTTTTTTTAAGCCGACGACTTCACGACGCAAGCGAATAATCTTAGAAAATGCGGCCAACAAACCAAACACCACCCCAACCACAAAGAAAACCAATAGCAATAAGGCCAGTGGTGCTTGCCAGAAATAGCCCAAAAAGAATTTAAGTACCACAGGATCTGCATTATGCATGGCAAAGCCAAACAAAATAACAAAGAGTAGGAATTTGATAAGCCAGAACAAATAGCGCATTGATCTAAACCATAGAAATAAGCTAGCTCTCATTGTAACCGATTCAGCAGAATCTAAACGATTAGCATCGCACGGTATAAGTAAGGATTGAGAATCTGCTGCTTTTATGCAAAAAGGCGACACCCTGAGGTGTCGCCTTGAAGTAGAACATTAAATCAGGGCATCAACCCTTTCTCTCAGTTCTTTGCCCGCTTTAAAGTGGGGTACAAATTTTTCCGGAACCGATACTTTCGTACCTGATTTCGGATTGCGCCCTACTCGTGGCGGACGGTAATTCAGATCAAAACTGCCAAAGCCACGAATCTCGATGCGCTGTCCTTGAGACAAGCTCTTGGACATTGCATCTAAGATGGTTTTCACAGCCAGCTCTGCATCTTTCGCAACCAGCTGCGGATAACGCTGGGCGAGCTTTGCAATAAGCTCGGACTTGGTCATCCCACCTTGATCCATATTACTCAGCGCCAGACATCTTAGCTTTCAGCAACGCGCCAAGGCTAGTTGTACCAGCAGTACCGGTGCTTTCTGAAGACAGCTTGCTCATTACATCTGTTTCGTCAGCAGAATCTTTCGCTTTGATCGACAGATTGATCGAACGGTTCTTACGATCAACGTTGATGATCATGGCTTCAACTTCGTCGCCTTCTTTCAGCACAGTACGGATGTCTTCAACGCGATCGCGTGAAACTTCTGTAGAGCGCAGGTAACCTTCGATTTCTTCAGACAGAGCAATGATCGCGCCCTTAGCATCCAAAGATTTTACAGTACCCTTAACAAGGGAACCTTTGTCGAAAGTAGAAACGTAGTTGTTGAAAGGATCACCTTCCATTTGCTTGATACCAAGGCTGATGCGTTCTTTTTCAGTGTCGATAGACAGAACCATCGCTTCAACTTCATCGCCTTTCTTGTAGTTGCGAACAGCTTCTTCGCCAGCCACATTCCAAGAAAGATCAGACAAGTGAACCAGACCGTCGATACCGCCGGCCAGACCAACGAACACACCAAAGTCAGTAATCGACTTGATAGCGCCCTTGATCTTGTCACCCTTCTTGAAGTTTTCAGCGAAATCATCCCATGGATTAGCCATGCACTGTTTCATACCCAGTGAGATACGACGTTTTTCTTCGTCGATATCCAGAATCATTACTTCTACTTCATCGCCAAGCTGAACAACCTTGGATGGATGAACGTTTTTGTTAGTCCAATCCATTTCTGAAACGTGAACCAGACCTTCGATGCCTTGTTCGATTTCAACGAATGCGCCGTAGTCTGTAAGGTTAGTAACCTTACCGAACATACGTGTACCCGATGGGTAACGACGTGACAAACCAACCCAAGGATCTTCGCCCAATTGCTTCAGACCCAGAGATACACGGTTCTTCTCTTGATCGAATTTCAGAACCTTGGCTTCAACTTCATCGCCAACAGCCAGAACTTCGGATGGGTGCTTCACACGACGCCAAGCCAAGTCAGTGATGTGCAACAGACCGTCAATACCACCCAGATCAACGAACGCGCCGTAGTCTGTGATGTTTTTAACGATACCCTTGATGATTGCGCCTTCCTTGAGTGTTTCAAGGAGTTTTTGACGCTCTTCGCCCAAGGACTCTTCAAGCACAGCACGACGCGAAACAACAACGTTGTTACGCTTACGGTCAAGCTTGATCACCTTGAATTCGATTTGCTTGCCTTCGAATGGAGTGGTGTCTTTAACTGGACGAATATCAACCAAAGAACCTGGCAAGAATGCGCGCAGACCGTTAACCATAACAGTCAGACCACCCTTAACCTTGCCGGAAATAACACCGGTCATTACCATGGCTTTTTCGAGGCAGTCTTCAAGCTCAATCCACGCAGCCAAGCGTTTAGCTTTTTCGCGGGAGAGTTTGGTTTCGCCGTAGCCGTTTTCGAGGCTATCAATTGCAACAGGAACGAAATCGCCAACTTTAACGTCAAGTTCGCCGTTGTCGTTTTTGAATTCTTCGAGCGGGATGAGCGACTCGGACTTCAGGCCAGCATTCACGGTCACGAAGTTATGGTCGATAGCAACCACTTCAGCAGTGATCACTTCACCGGCGCGCATTTCCTGACGCGTTAGGCTTTCTTCGAATAGAGCGGCAAAGCTTTCCATGGAGCCGGACAGAGTAGCAGTAGTCATATAAATGGAAATTTCCAAGCATTTTTGGCGGAATGCCAAAAATAAGTTAGTTAAACAAATGTTGCAGCGCTTTGCGCCCTGCTAACACGACAAATACCCAGAAGGGCAAAAGCCACGACCTAGGGCCATGGCTTAGTGGGGCGATTCTAAAGAATTCTCTGTTATAGTTCAAGTACTTGGAGACAAAAGGTGTGATTTATCACAAGAAAAGCCACATTTAAAGCGATTGCGAGCGTGTTTTCCACCAGGATAAAACACATTCAACCACCTGATCCAAGTTTAATTCTGAAGTTTCCAGCAACAAAGCATCGTGCCATTGACGTAGTGGCGCCTCTGTTCTTGCGGCGTCCCGCGCATCTCGCGACTGCAAATCACGTGTAATTGCCACCAAATCCGCAGGTTCACCCCGTGCAATTAACTGCTGATAGCGGCGCTCGGCTCGAACTTCTGCTGTAGCGGTGAGAAAAATCTTGAGCTGAGCATCAGGAAATACCGCCGACCCCATGTCTCGTCCATCAGCCACCAAGCCCTGCTCGGTGGCAAATGCACGTTGTCTAGCCAATAAAGCCTGCCGAACCGCAGCAAATGCGGCCACTTGCGAAGCCCCTACTCCGATCGATTCACTACGAATCAAGGCACTTACATCATGCTCCGCCAATAAAACCAGCTCATTTTCAAAGCGCACATCTAAAGATTGCGCGATTTGCGCGACGCCTTGCTCGTCACTCCAATCAATGCCCGCTTTTTGAGCTGCCAAAGCAGTCAGGCGATATAAAGCGCCCGAATCCAAATAGGCAAAGCCCAGCACCTCAGCAACACGCTGTGCCACCGAGCCTTTGCCTGAAGCAGATGGCCCATCAATAGCTAAAATAGCAATACCCGACATATTTTCCTTTTTAGCGGCGCACAGCTGCCGCTATCCTTTTAAAATTAATTCAATTGCTTGTAATTCAGCTGTATCAAAAGCTAAATTTTGTACCGCCAAAATATTTTCCTGAATTTGTGCGACTTGACTGGCACCAATAATCACGGACGTCACTTTGAGCAGCGCCCAAGCCAAAGCCATTTGTGCCAAGGTTTGTCCGCGTGATTGCGCAATATGATTTAAAGCCTTGACCTGAGTAATCCGCAACGCCACTTTATCTGCTGTCAAAAACGGATTATCAGAGGCTGCGGCACGAGAATCGGCCGGAATGCCATTTAAATAACGCGATGTCAGCAGACCTTGCGCCAAGGGGCAAAAAGCAATCGAGCCCATTCCTTCTTCTACCAACACATCGCACAAGCCATCTTCAATCCAGCGATCAAGCATCGAAAAGGACGGCTGATGAATCAGGCAAGGCGTGCCTAGCCCTTTTAAGATGCGGCTTGCTTCTTTTGTCTGCTCAGCAGAATAAGATGAAATCCCCACATATAGCGCCTTACCCTGGCGCACCATCGCATCCAGCGCTGACATGGTTTCTTCCAGTGGTGTATCTGGATCGGGACGATGAGAATAGAAAATATCCACATAGTCCAAACCCATACGCTGCAAGCTTTGATCAAGGCTCGCCATTAAATATTTACGACTACCCCATTCACCATAAGGACCAGGCCACATTTCCCAGCCAGCCTTACTGGAAACAATAATTTCATCGCGATAAGACTTGAGATCTTTTGCCAGAACACGACCAAATGTCGATTCAGCCGCACCCGGTGGTGGGCCGTAATTATTGGCTAGATCAAAATGGGTAATGCCTGCGTCAAAAGCAGATAAAACCATCTGACGACTAGTTTCATAGGCGCGATTATCGCCGAAGTTATGCCATAGGCCGAGGGATATAGCGGGGAGTTTTAAGCCACTACGCCCCACACGGCGATAAGGCATATCTTGATAACGCGCTTCATTGGCCAAGTAATTCATTTTCACCCTTTTAGCGAGTAAACACCCACTCAAACACAACATCATCACGAGCGAGACTGACGTCCCCATTGATTGCGCGCCGCACTGGCGCGAACAATCTGCTCATTCAAGCCTAAAGCATCGTGGTTTTCAATGCAGTCTATTAATGCCAATAATTGCGCTGCATTGGCTTTTAAATCTAGCAAAATGGCTTCTTTATTGGCCAAGGTAATATCTCGCCACATTTCAGGGTGAGATGCTGCGATACGGGTAAAATCTCGAAACCCTGTTGCGGCAAAATCAAAGCACAGCGCGGCATTATGGCGATCAAGCACCGCATTCATATAGCTAAACGCCAGCAAATGTGGCACATGACTTACGGCGGAGAAAACACCATCGTGCTCGGCTGCGCTCATTTCAAATACTTGCGCACCGCAGGCTTGCCACAAGGATTTTAATAGCTCAATCGATTCTGGCGCGCTTTCGGCTAGCGGCGTCAAAACGACTCGCCGCCCTTCATACAAACCATATTGCGCAGCGGCAGCGCCTGATAATTCAGAGCCTGCGATGGGATGACCTGGCACACAGCGATTGAGATGCTGCGGCAAATACTGGCGATAAAGCGCGCAGACATCCTGTTTGGTAGAGCCTGCGTCGCTCACAATGCAATGCGCGGGCAGGTGCGGTGCAATTTGTTGTAAAAGCACAGCCATCTGGCCAACGGGTGCACTGAGCAAGACCAAGTCAGCATCTATGACAGCTAAAGCAGCATCATTACTGGCTTCGTCAATCACTTTTAGCTCAAGCGCGCGCGCCAGATTATCTGGGTTTCGGCCCACGCCCACCACATGCTCGACGCACTTTGCCCGCTTGAGCGCCAAAGAAAACGAGCCTCCAATCAGGCCCGTTCCAAGCAAAACCAGCTTTTTAAGCTTGCGCATTAATCACCCAAAACTTCGAGTAATACATATTTAAATGCGGAAGCGTCCGCAGGCGGATTCGCCACTTTTTCACGTCTTACCTTAACTTTGTAGCTTTTACCCGCCACATAGTTGAAGCCTTCGATCTGATTATAAAACAGTGACCACTCGCCAGAAGGCGTTTCCCGAACCTGCATACACTCCATTGGCGCTACGCCGGTGCATGATTTTTTTTCTGGTGCAATATAGAGCACCTGCTCAGTGGCATCGGGCTGACGCACAAACGTTAAACGCTCGCCCTTGGCCCCATTAAATTCCAGGCGATTAGGCTGTTTTAATTTAAAGCGCTGAGCGCCTTCAAGCACCGCTAGCACTGCAGATTCATTACGCTGCGCGCCATCACCCAAGCAGGCCATGCGCGTTGTTGCGAGCGGGCCCACTTTAAGTTTCGGCAAGGTGCTAATCGCACCCGAATAGCGATTGCAGCCCGCAAAACCACTAATGCGATCGCCTTGAATCGTTAAGGTAGGCGCTTTTTCTTGTGGACGATACGAGGTACCTGCGTGGCGCCATTCATTTAAAACATAATCGCCATCAAGTAAAGACCGCGCTTCTACCAAGGTCGATAAAGATAGCAAAGCAATCAACGCTGTATTTTTAAGCATTTTCATATCAAACACCTTTATAACTATTTTTACAAAGAGCGCCCCAGCGCTACAGCCAAAGGCTTCAGCCCCGCGATGAGCTGCATTAATGCAGCTGGGCTCAATGCCTGATCAGCCGCATAGCGTGCCTCAGCAGGGTAAGGATGCACATCCAGTAACACCCCATCTGCACCAGCAGCAATTGCCGCTTGTGTTAAAGCAGGCACCATCCATGATTTGCCGCAGGCGTCGCTCGGATCGACCATCACAGGCAAATGAGTTTCCTGCTTTAAGACAGCAATTGCGCTGATATCTAACACATTGCGATAGGCATTTTCAAAAGTACGAATACCATGTTCGCAAAAAATAATATTGTGATTGCCACCCGCCGCAATAGATTCTGCCGCCATTAGCCACTCAACAATTGTGGCAGATACACCGCGCTTTAGGATAATTGGCTTATTAATTCGCCCGACTTCCCTCAGCAAATCCAGATTTTGCATATTACGCTCGCCAATCTGAATCATTTCAATATCGTATTCCATAAAGGCATCGAGCATGCGCACATCAGGCAGCTCGGCCATGACAGGGAATTGATGACGCGCTGCAGCGTCTTTGAGCCAAGCCAAGGCTTCGCGCTCTTTTCGCGGCGCGGCGTAAGGCTCGGCATGAAAAGCGCCGCAACGCATTAGGCGACAAGATGCTGCGGCTAGCGCGTCGGCCGTCAAATCCATTTGCTGCGCTGATTCGGCGGCATAAGGCCCAGCAATGATTTGAATTTGCGCGCTGCCAATTTCAATACCGCGCACTTTAATCGTTGTGCCATGAGGGTGGGTACTGCGAGAAACAATCTTGTATTGCTTGGCAACACGATTGACTCGATCCACCCCAGGCAAAATCGCAAAACGGGAAGGATCCAGTCTTTCCTCGTCCCCAATCACACCAATAATTGTCAGCTCTGCGCCGCGCGAAAGATGTTCTTTTAAGCCGGATTGATGAATTTTATGTACTACCGCCTCGATCTGCGCTTCACTTGCGCCGTACTTCATCACAATAATCATACGATCGCCTTTTAATACGGGCCTATAAAAAACCTGCGGGCTTTTGTTACGGCAGGTGTTTATTCAAATATTGTCGCTACTTATTCTTCTTTAAATTGCTTCGCTGCTAGCTCTAGATAATAAAACATCGAAACGATCGTCAATATACCGGCCACATACAGCGCTAACTCGCCCACAAATTGAGTAGAAATACCCGGCAATAACGGGCCAGACCAAAGTAGCAATAAAATAGCGACCATTTGCGCGCCGGTTTTTAATTTACCGATATAGGCAACCGCCGTGTTTTTGGATTTACCCAGCTGAGCCATCCATTCGCGCAAGGCAGAAATGGTAATTTCCCGGCCAATAATAATCACCGCCAGCCATGCGGGCGCGCGCGCCAGCTCGACCAATAAAATGAGCGCGGCGGCTACCATGAGTTTATCGGCTACAGGATCTAAAAACGCACCAAAACTGGAAGTTTGATTCCAGCGACGCGCTAAATAGCCGTCAAACCAATCAGTAATTGCCGCCAAAAAGAATAAAGAGCCGCCCACCATATTTTGCATTGTCACCGGCATCACGGTGGCTGGCAGGTAAAAAACGCCCACAAAAATAGGGATCAGCGCCACGCGCAACCAAGTCAGGAAAATCGGCAAATTAAAAGGCATGCGAATACGGAACCCAATGGCAAATATTGCAAGAAAACCGCATTCTACCAGCATGCACCGGCATATTAGCTGTCAAGGGTATTTTATTGCGCGCATTCGTAAATAATCTACAACAGGGATTAAAAAGCTGCAAAAAATAGGCCGCGCTAAAATCAAGCATGTAAAACCGCATAGATTTTCTCTGCCAGGGCAGAATTAATCCCATCGACTTGTTTTAACTCATCCAATGTCGCCGCTTTTACGCCTTGCAAACCACCAAAACTCGCCAATAATTTTTGACGGCGCTTAGGCCCAATTCCTTCTACATCTTCTAATGAAGAAGTCACCCTCGCTTTTGCTCGCCGTGCGCGATGGCCGGTAATGGCAAAGCGGTGTGCCTCATCGCGAATTTGTTGAATCAGATGCAAAGCGGGATGATCGCGCTTGAGCAAAATGGGCGCAGGTCTGTCATTTAGAATCAATTGTTCTAGGCCCGCTTTGCGTGTCTCACCCTTGGCCACGCCCAGCAAAATAGGGCCACTCATCCCAACTTCGGCCATGGCTTCGGTCGCCATCGAGAGCTGACCTTTGCCGCCGTCGATCAACACTACATCGGGCACAATACCCTCGCCTGCAGCAATTTTACCGTAGCGCCGAATCAAGGCTTGGCGCATCGCGGCATAATCGTCCCCCGGCGTAATGCCTTCAATATTGTAACGACGGTATTCTTTGGGCTGCATATCAAAGCGGTCGTACACCACACAGGAGGCAACGGTGGCCTCGCCCATGGTGTGCGAAATATCAAAGCACTCGATCCGTGCCACGGTATCCGGCCAGCTCATCGCCTCGATCAAAGACCCTAGTCGCGCGTGTTGCGTGGCGGTTTGGCTGCTGCGCTGCAAAATCGCCAATTCAGCATTTTTAATCGCCATATCCAGCCAAACCCGCCGCTCGCCATTGGGATTACTATTCAGTACCACTTTATGTTCGGCTTGCTGGCTGAGTAAATCAGCCAGCACGACCGCATTCTCAGGCTCTGGCTGGCAAAAAATCACCGATGGCACATTGCGATCTAAATAATGCTGCGCTAAAAATGCTTCCAGTGCGGCAGGCGCATCGTAGCCATCCGCATGAGAAGGAAATAGATTTTTATCTCCCACATGACGTCCGCCGCGCACCATCGCTAGATTCACGCAAATCATGCCGCTGCTAATCACACACACCACAATATCGGCATCCACTTCGCTGCTATTACTGGATACAAATTGCTTATCTTGAATCCGCGATAGCGCACTGATTTGATCCCGAATAGCGGCGGCCTCTTCAAACAACCAAGCTTCAGATGCCACCTGCATCCGTGTCTCTAACTCACCCAATACTTCACTGGCTTTGCCGTTCAAAAACCGCACCGCATTATTGACATCGCTGCGGTAATCATCGGCGCTAATTAAATCCACGCAAGGGGCTGAGCAGCGTTTGATTTGATGCAATAAACAGGGACGGGAGCGGTTGGCAAATACGGTGTCTTCACAGGTACGCAGTTTGAATACTTTTTGCAGCAGCTGGATGCTTTCTTTAACCACGTAGCCATTAGGGAAAGGGCCAAAGTATTGGTGGCGCTTATCTAATGCACCACGGTAATAGGCTAATCTGGGCGAGGCATGCCCCGTAATCACCACATAAGGGTAGCTTTTATCATCCCGAAATAAAATATTATAGCGTGGGCTTAATGCCTTAATCAGATTGTTTTCTAAAACCAGCGCCTCACCTTCAGAGCGAACGACCGTCGTTTCTAAGCTGACTACTTGCGCTAACATCAGGCGAATACGCGGGCTGTGATCATTTTTCTGAAAATAGGAAGCAACGCGTTTTTTAAGACCAATTGCCTTACCCACATACAATACCGTGCCGTCCGCGCCGATAAAGCGATAGACCCCCGGCTGACTCGGCAGGCTTTTAACTTGCTCCAACAGCGCTTCTTGCGGACTTAAGGTGACAGGGCTAGAGGGGGACTCTGGTAAATATTGTTCAGGCATGGCTCAAAAATAGTCAGGATGAGAATGCAATTCTACCCCTAAGCCGCAGCGACCCGCGCCAAATAAAGTGGCTTTTACAGAGCACCGCACTTTTATAGACCTCATAAAGCAGGTAAACCTGCCAAGCAATTGCTTGTTCGCAAAGCAGCGTCAATGAGACCGTCAACTCGCCATGGGCTAGCTTGATTTAACAAACTTTGAAGTGCAAGTTCCCTAGCAGGCTAGAAAGCGCGTCGCTGACATTGCTGCGTTTTTGTAGGGATAGCGCGTGCATCAAGTTAAGTCTACTGCTTGTTGCACGGGGGCGGCAAGCGCAGAAACCTGCGATTCTTTAATGCTTTCTTCGTGGGCATTAACAATGACGAGATACAGGGCGATGTGCACAAAGGCAACAAAGAAAAGAACCAGTAAGTGCGAAGTGGTTTTCATGATGGGGACTCCATTCAGTGCTGTCGATAAGTTCACTGTAATGGCTGGCATGACGGGTAGATAGGTGTAAGCGATAGGTTGCTAAAAGAAGGGATTGAAATGCAAAAATCACCTACTGAAGTGCTATAAAGAAAGGGATGTGCCAAAAAAGCCGAGCGCTCGCTCGGCTTTTGGATTTTATTTGCTTAATAACACTTCAACATATCGACGAACACCCTCTTCTACCGTAAGAAAGTCTTCGTCGTAGCCAGACTCTCTGAGCAAGGTGGTATCTGCCTCGGTAAAGCTTTGGTATTTACCTTTAAGTGAATCTGGGAAATCAATATATTCCAACACGCCCTGAGCAATCATTTCTGCCAAGCTAAGTGCTGATTTACCCTCGTGCTCACGGCAGGTATTGACCACGGCCAATGCCACATCATTAAACGGCTGTGATTTGCCCGTACCTAGATTGTAAATCCCACACACATCGGGGTTATCTAAGAACCATAAATTGGCTTTAACCACATCTTCTACCGAAATAAAATCGCGAGTATGTCCACCATTGGCATAACCCCCATACTCGCCAAATAATTTTACTTTGCCGTGTTCACGATATTGATTGAAATGATGGAAAGCCACCGAAGCCATGCGGCCTTTATGCTGCTCGCGTGGACCATAGACATTGAAATAACGAAAACCCACCACCTGCGCGGTAATTTCATTCATACGCTGGCGCAGCACTTGATCGAATAAAAGCTTGGAATAGCCATAAACATTCAAGGGCGCTTCGCAATCAGGGCTTTCAATAAAGCCATTGTCGCCATTGCCATAGGTTGCCGCGCTAGATGCATATAAGAATTGCACTTCCTCGGCTTGGCACCAATCAAACAGGGCCAAAGTATATTGATAGTTGTTATCCATCATATACTTGCCGTTATGCTCCATCGTGTCCGAACACGCACCTTCGTGGAAAATGGCGGTAATTTCGCCGTCATAGCGCCCTTCGCTTAAATCGGCAATAAAATCTTCTTTATCCGCGTAATGGCTAATTTGACAATCAACTAAGTTTTTAAATTGGTCTGGCAGGGCCAAATCATCCACCGCAATAATATCGGTTTCGCCGCGCGCATTGAGGCCTTTGATAATATTTGAGCCGATAAAACCGGCCGCTCCGGTGACTACTATTGCCATTTTGTTTTCCTTTTAAATCATCGTCATTAAAGCGTGGGCAAGATAAAACGCTGACCCACCCTACATTTAATCTTTGCCGATTCGCGTACTGAGCGCTAAGAATAGCCAAGCGCCGTGCGGCATCCATTGCTCTGTCCAGCGCCAGCTATTGGCCATGGTGGCTATTTCAGACTTTCTAAAATCAATATCATTTTCGTTATCTAAGCCACTGGTAATTCCATTGCACACCCCGCCAGGTGCATTATAAAAACCAACTTCGTAGCGAGGGTTGTTGCGACCCCAACCTTGCAACATGCAAGCATCAAATGGGTTTGCGCCTAGCAGCCAGTCGAGCGCAGTTTGCTCGTATTTTGCCAATTTTGTGACTAGGGACGATTCGTTAGCAAACAGCGTTTGCGCGCGTGAACTTGCGGCGGCTATCGAGCCTAGCCTAGCGTTTTCGCCCTGCCACCAATAGCCAGTGCCATTATCGTGAGGAATAAAAAATTGCTCGCGCCCGCTCTCACCATCTTGCTTTACAAACTGCCGTGGATAGCCGAATGGATTGTTTACGCTGGCAAAAGTGATTTTGAATTCATATTCAAAAGCACAGCGTAACACTTCACGGATCCGCCCAACTAAAGGCGAGCTAGGTACAACTTCGATAAAACGCATGAGTGCGATATAAGGCAGACCGGCTTCGGCGGCGTGGAAATAACTGCGATCCCCAACTGCATCGGCCGTAAACCAACCTTGCGCCGTTTGTCGCTCCAATAGATTTAAAACACGCCGTGCAGCGGCATCTACATAAATCCCTTCGCCACTCACTGCCAGTAATTCGCAAGCCGCTAGCAAGGCGCAGTAATCGTCGATAATGTTTTCAACGCCATTATCTAAGCATTCAAGATTGTGCTGCTCAAGATGGGCAAAACCACGCTGCGCTGCTTGCAGATATTGAGCGCGGCTAAACTCGCCATCGCGCTGCAAAACCGATGCACGCGCCAAAGCGGCGATCGCCACCCCGCCACCCTGACGGTAAGCTGCCTGATAGCTGGCAAATTTCTCGCCTTTTTGCGTTTCATAAGCGCAAATATCACGGCGATGCTCGTCTTTAGACCATTGGTCAAACACGGTCATGTAGAAATAGCCTGCCGGATCTTGCATACGCAGCAGGTAATCAGCGCCATGCAAGGCTTCGTCGACGATTCTTTCATTAAACCATTTGGATTGCGGCGGCAATTGCGCCAAGCCATCGAGCAAATTCCACACCACTTGCGGCGTTTGCTGCGGATTCATAAAATTGGCAAAAGACAAATGGCTAAGGTATTTAGAGCAATCCCCGGAAGCATCGTACCAACCGCCATGCACATCGCGCCGCTCTTCACTACCCCACTTAGGCCGGCTACGATCGGCTTCGTCATACAAGCCAGTGCAACGTTGGCCTTTGATGTAATGCACGATGTCCGACAGAATTTGCTCAGAAAATAACTTTTTCGCAATACTAAAAGTATGCGATGCGAAAGAAGGATGGATGCCATCGACGACTAGAAAATACTCACCCTCGACATCTAGGGCAGAGAAATCAGCCGTCCAGTAATGCCACTGACCTGCGCCCCAACGATCTACGCCGCCGCTTTGCTTGATCTCACCCGCAAAAGCCAGCTCGCGGCTTTCGGCGTGATAGACACTAAAATGGCGCGCCAAAAAATCAGCGGGCGCATCAATAATGGCGATTTTTTGCCCTGCCAATTCAAAGCCAAGGTGATTCAATAATATTTTCATTTATGCGCCCCTGTGTGTATTCAGCCAGTTACGTACAGCACCCAACATACCCGCATGATTGCCTGCGGTTGCGAGCGCCAGTTCGGTCATTTTTTTAAAATCAGGCAAAAGTTGTTGATCAACCGCCTTGCGAATGGCTTGCAAAAAAACCTCGCCGCGCCCTGCAATGCCGCCGCCCAGTACGATTTTTTCTGGATTAAAGGCGTAGATTAAATTGGCAACCCCCGTAGCGAGTAGATCCAGCCACTCCGCCACTACTTTTTGCATCAGGGCGTCCCCCGCATCCACGCGAGCAAAAATCACTTTGCCATTTAATCCTGTTTCCCCTATTGCTGCCTCTGCTCTGCGTACAAGGCCAGACATCGACGCTTGCGATTCCCAGATCTGCCCGCCGATATTCATATAGCCCCATTCACCGGCTGCGGCGCGATGCCCTCGATGTAAACGCCCACCCAAAACAATGCCGCCGCCAATCCCTGTGCCAATGGCAATCGCCAGGTAATCGTCTACGCCCTGCGCTGCGCCCGTCCAGCCTTCAGCCAGTGCTACACAGTTCACATCATTTTCTGCGGTGGTGCGCAGGCCAAAAGCGTTTTCAAAAGCGGGAATTAGCGCCATTCCGGGGTAATTCGGCACGGCTTCGGCTGCGCCTAGCACCATGCCACGAATGGGTTCGATGAGGCCTAGGCTGCTAATGGCAATGCCACTCGGCTGATATTGGGCAATCAAAGGCTGGGCTAAAGCCAGCAATCTGACCACTAAAGCAGGGCCACCATCTGCCGCGCAGGTGTTTTGAACTTCGGCATGAAGCACTTCGCCTACATCGCTGACGATGCCGTATTTAATTTGTGTGCCGCCAATATCAAAGGCTAAAAGAATACTCACACGCGTACTCCATTGTAATACGCGCCACATCGTGGCCCCATTGTCGTAAAGGCTAATAGATAACTCACTCGCTCATTTCCCAGTTAATAGCTGACTTGCCCTGAGCAAGCAGATAGCGGTTTGCAGCGGAAAAATGTCCATTGCCAATGAAACCACGATAGACCGACAGCGGCGAAGGATGAGCTGAACACAATAGACAATGCCGACTGGCATCGATCAGGGCTTGCTTCTTTTGCGCGTAAGCCCCCCAAAGCATAAATACGATATGACTATGCTGTTCGGCTAGGGATTTAATTAAAGCATCCGTCAATACTTCCCAGCCCTGCTTGGCGTGCGATGCGGCTTTATCAGCCTCAACAGTTAAAACGCTATTGAGGAGTAGCACGCCTTGCGCCGCCCAAGATTCCAGATTGCCATGCTGAGGTGGGTTGTGGCCTAGATCGCGCGCAACTTCTTTAAAGATATTGACTAAGGAAGGCGGCGGCTTCACGCCAATGGGCACAGAAAAGCTCAAACCATGCGCCTGCCCCGCGCCATGATAGGGGTCTTGCCCAAGGACAACCACTTTGACCTGCTCAGGTTTCATATACTCAAGCGCGGCAAACCATTGTGATGTTGGGGGATAAACAGGCTTTCCTGTAGCAAGCTCGGCATCTAAAAATGTGTTGAGCTGTTGCCACTTGCTGCTTTGCAAAACATCACCGGCTAAAGGCTGCCACGCAGCAGGTAGCACCATCACGCTTGTGCTCCGCGCTCGGCATGCACAATACGGCGGTGAGTTCTAAATACCGTGCGCTCAAACCAATCTCGTAAGGTTTCTTCTTTTAACAGCAAGCGAGCTGTTACCGTGTACGTTTGATCTACAAGCGTGCATGAAATAATTTCGGCAGGTAGTTGCAGGGAAAAAGGTAATATATGCGAAAGGCTTATCGCTAATGCACCATGAACCCCAAGTGGCAAGGCGGCCACATCATGCCAAGCAATCGTTTCCAAACCAATCATGACCTCTTTGGACGTAGGCAAGTTATGACTGGCGTTATTAGCGGTCCAAAGCAACATTAAATCGAGCTTAGCGTGTAAGGCATCTTGCGCATGATTACGCTCATCATTAGTCGATTCAAACTCTGCCAACACGGCAAGGTAACGCGTTGCTTCAAAAGCGCTTTGCTGTAAGACTCCATGCCAAGCAAGGGGCAGGTGGGCGGAAAAATGCACGCCATCAGGAATAGGTAATTGATTCATAGAGTTTGAACCTGCATTGATTTTACAAATTATAACGCGGCAACGTTGTCTTTTTGCAGATGGCAGCTAAGCTTTCAAAAAGACACGCGGACAATATTTAACTGGAACTTACGCTATGCACTACTCTGCACTTTTCTTATGCCTTGCTTTTACCTTTGCCAGTGCAAATGAGCCTAGCCATAAAGCCCCTGCTCATGAAGCCCCCGCTGAACCGGAAAAACTCCACCCTACAGAAAAACCAAACGCTGAAGCCCCTCCAAAAGCAGCAAGTCATGAAGCCCCCAGCGAAGAGTCAAGCAAGGAAGCCCCTAAACTTCACGCGGCACCGCATGGAAAATACGGCATCCCTCCTAGCCATACAGCCAGCCACCGCGCCTCAAAAAACCACAACTCCCCCGCAGCACATAAAACGGCGCATCCATCTTCAGAACATGCCGCACCCCATGCGGGAGGACATTGGTCTTACGAAGGGAGCACTGGCCCTAATAGTTGGGGAGGCATGAGCCCCTCCTTTTCCTTATGTACCGAAGGAAAAGAGCAATCGCCCATTAATATCACCACCAGCTATGCGCAAGAAATGGATAAGATTAAGTTCAGCTATGGTATGACTAAAATTACAGTTGTTAATAATGGTCATACCATTCAGCTTAATATCGATCCAGGTAGTTTTATTGAAGCGCTTGGTGCTAAATATCAGCTTTTACAATTTCACTTTCACACCCCTAGCGAAGAAGCCATTGGTGGTATTCGCTACCCTATGGTGGCGCATTTAGTGCATAAAAGTGAAGAGGGAAAATTAGCCGTGGTTGCTGCATTGATTCAGCAGGGCGCACAAGACAACCCCTTAATTGAAGCGCTCTGGGACAAAATGCCTAGTGAACATAATGAAACGCGAACTTTTGACAAGCTGACATACAGCCCTGCTGCCTTATTGCCACTGGATCAATCTTTTTATACTTTTATGGGCTCTCTCACCACGCCGCCTTGCTCTGAAGGGGTGCGTTGGCTGGTCATGAAAAACCCACTCAGCATTTCGGCAAGGCAAATTGCCCGTTTCCAAAAAGAATTCCCCATGAATGCACGCCCCATTCAATCGCTTAATGCCCGAAATGTAATGGAGGGGATGTAAGGATCAAGACAACTCCCCCACTTGTCTTTGCCGCTCGTAGCAAAGAATGGCGGCCGCTGCGGCAACATTTAAAGATTCAATTTTCCCGCCCATTGGAATCGTCAGCCGTAAGCTGGCGATTGCTTGCATCGCTTGCGAAACACCCGCGCCTTCAGAGCCTAACACCAAGGCCAAATTTGCAGCCAGATTCGCCTTGTAGGGAGGGATCGCTTGCTCAAGCACGGTAACGGCGACCTCCCCCTTAAATTGCTCAGCAAAGACCGGTAAATCGGTGTGCTCTAGCATGTCTAAAACAAAATGTGCGCCCATCCCCGCTCGCAACACCTTGGGTGACCAGATGTCAGCGCATTCATCAGCAAGCAAGACTTGATCCACCCCAAATGCAGCAGCCGTGCGCAAAATCGTGCCCACATTACCAGGGTCTTGTACACCATCAAGCAGCAGGCAAAAACCATCTTGTCGCACCGCCACAGCGGGAGGAATGCTATAGAGCGCCATAATGCCAGTGGTGCTGGGTAAATCGCTCAGTTCAGCAAATAGTGCTTCCTCCAAGACCAGCTGTGGCGCAGCAAAGCGCTGCAATAACGCTTGCACTTCTGCGTGATCAAGTGCGGCAGGTGTGAGAATGATTTTTTCAACTGCACCGCCTACGTCAGCCAGCGCCAATAATAGGTGCGTACCATCAAGCAGCGTTTGCCCTAATTTGCGCCGCTCACGTCGACTGGAAGACAGCTTGAGTAAAGATTTAAAAAAAGGATTCTGGCGGGAAGAAATAACAAGCATAAATAACCTAAGACAAAATCAGCGAGACTGAGCAGGGTGATGGGATAAAGCGCGGCTGGTAAGCAGGCCAATTTGTTTGAAATGTTGGTAATGCGTTTCGATGAGCGCATTTCCGCCTTTTCTATCTGAGTAGATAATGCCAACGGCCTTATCTCCCACAAAAATAGACATCGCACAAAAATCCTCATTACCCACTTGCGCTCGAAAGCCAAGCGGAAGCATCGGCTCTAGCGTGGCGGCATTGCTATCATGAAACCAAATGCTTTGCTGCTTGAGCATTAAGCGAGTTAGTAAATGGGGCTCATCTAATTTAACGTACAGCTGTCTGGCGGGGTCATCTACATCGATACCATGTGCAAAGCGCGTTTTAATGGCATTTTCGCCCGCAACCAAGAGCGCAAATAAGATTCGCCGCATACCCAGGCCTTCGTCCAAAGCACGTACGGCCAAGCCCATGATTTGATTGGCTGGCGCGCCTTGAATCCCCGCCACATGCAGCGCCTGCAAGCGTTCGGCAAGAATGTCTTTTTCGGCACTCGCCTCTACTACCGCAGGGGCTACAACCGCCGCAGCAACTGGCTGAGGCCATTCACCCGGCAACATCGGCAACCAACGCGCCGCTGGCCAGCCTTGCTTTTGCGGCTCATTTCTAGCGTAAACCAGCATCAGGCGATTGGTGCGCTGCCAAATATCATCCACGTTGGTGTTAAGCACTTCGGCCATCGTGCGCAAAGATTTCGCCACATCTGGCTGCCACCAACCCTTATCCAGCAAACCCGCTAACTGTAGCGTGGCATATTGCAATACTTGTCGGGGCATCGCATCCGTCGTAGGCGCCGCCAATAACACACTTAAAGACTGAGGGAGCGACCACGCGGCCAGTAACACTTGGGCTTGATCTTTGCCATGCGGCGCGGAAGGATCGGCGTCATGAGCAAGCAGCTCTAAGACTTCTGGCAGCTTACTGAGCAAGGCCGAGATAAATATTTCATCTAAATGCGCATCGTAACGTTCCGCTGCAAATTCACGTGCCATTTTTGCTGAAAATCGGCTATCCGCGAGGCATTTATGGATACGCGCAATGGTACGTGGATGGCTTTGCAAGACCTCCTCTAGAACAGGCATTCTGGCAAAATGCTCGATAAAGGGAGCAACCCCCATTAGCATTACAATGCCATTAATGGTGGTGATATCCGCGGCCATACTATTTTTTTGCCGCTGATTAATATAGCGCAGTGCTTGAGCGGTAAGCAGTGGATCTTTTAAAACGATATCGGCCAAATCAGAAGGATTAAGGCGATCTGCTCGCCGTAAAGCCGCCAATAATTGCTCACGACTAGATTGCAAAATAGGTAAGCCACGGCGAGCCCAATAGGCTAGCCATGCAAGATTACTAGGTACTTCGGATTGAGCTAGATTGTCCATACTAAAAGTCGGCTGCCTTTCCAATCTCCAATATCTAATACGCGGGCAGGTGGCGCATTAGGGATATCAAAGCTATTGCTAATTAATAGGCTGCCTGGGCGCATTTCATTTTTTGCTTTTTCCCAAAGCTGAATCATCGGCTCAGGGGATAAATAAGCATACACCACATCATAATCAAGCAGATCAACAGCAAATACATCACCATGTTGCCAATTGGCCTTGCTTCTGGCTAATCGCAAACGGCCAATTAACCAAGGAATCCATGCTAATTCAACGCCATTTACATACACATCGGGCCGATAACGTGCAAACCAAGCCAGCACGGTGCCTGTGCCTGCTCCTAAATCAATTAAACGAGCGCCTTCAGGTACTTGATCCGCCAATATCTTGAGCGCTTGTGAATTACTTAAATAAAGCGGCACTCGATTACGCAATACACCACCAAAAACCATCCAACTTAATAATAAGGCCCCCAAATACCAGCGCGAATCAATGGATACATTTAAAGCCAATAGCAATAAAAACGGGAATGCCGAATGAATAAATGCCCACCATTTTCTATCATGCCAGCGCAATGCGCCTACCAAGGAAAACACCGCGACCAACGTGGCCCAAAATAATGCGGGCCATTTAAAAGCACTCACGATCACTGCGGCCAGCAGCATTGCGCTTAGCTGAATCAAAACAAAGCGCAAAGCCTGTGTCATTTACCCGTCTTTTTTACAGTAGGTGCCTCAGCAGCAGGTGCTTCATCTTGGCCTTTACCTGCTTGTTGACGGATATTGTCTTCGGCCTCGTGATTAAGGACCACAATACTAATACGACGATTAACCGGATTATAAATATTGCCCGTATCCAGCGGTACAACATCGCCAAAACCATTGACGCGTAATATTTTTTTATCCGATAAACCGCCTGCCACTAATTCACGGCGAGAAGCATTGGCACGATCAGCAGATAGTTCCCAATTGCTATAGCCATCATCCCCACCGGCAAAGCGTGAGGAATCAGTATGCCCAGAAAGTGAAACTGCATTAGGTACTTCATTTAAAAATTCGGCGATTTCACGCAGCATATCGCGGCTGAAAGATTCCAAATCTGAGCTGCCCGATTTAAACATCGGTCGATTCTGCTCATCTACAATTTGGATTCTTAAACCTTCGGCAACCATATCCAATTTAAGCTGATTTTTAAATTGTGCTAATTTGGAGTTTTCTTTGATTTTATTATCCATCAAAGCTTCAAATTTTTGTTTTAGTTCTGAAAGGCGTTTTTTATCTTTGGCCGCAACCGAAACCACATCCCCATTTTTAACTTGACCAGCTTGTTTGGTAATGTCATTCCCTCCGCCTTTAATCAAAGAAGTTGCATCTCCAGCACCGTCCCCTCCCGACATAGATACTTTGAGTGGGTTCGCAAAATAGCTGGTAATCCCCTTCATTGTGCCTTTAGACACGGAGCCAAGAAGCCACATCAACAAAAAGAAGGCCATCATTGCAGTCACAAAATCGGCGTAAGCAATCTTCCACGCGCCACCATGATGGCCATGACCACCTTTTTTGATGCGTTTTACAACAATGGGGCGTTGTGAATCATCGCTCATTTTGGGCTACCTTAAAATCAATACTGTTTTACTTACCTTTGGCATTCTTAACGTGTTCTTCCAGCTCTTTAAAGCTAGGACGATCACTACCACTGAGTGCTTTACGACCAAATTCAACCGCCACTTGTGGCGCATAGCCATTTAGGCTGGCTAATAAAGTAACCTTCACCGCCTGAAAAGCAATATTTGTAGCGGCACCTTGTTTTTCAAGCACCGTTGCCAAAGGGCCAAAAAAGCCGTACGCCAACCAAATCCCCATAAACGTCCCCACCAGCGCCGCACCAATCAACTCACCCAAAGCAGGCGGAGGTAGATGTAAAGACCCCATTACGTGAACCACGCCCATAACCGCGGCCACAATACCAAACGCGGGCAAACCATCGGCCAGTTTAGTAATCGCATCAACGGCTACATGCGCATCTGCATGGTGGGCTTCTAGCTCTACATCCATTAGGTTTTCAATTTCCATGGAATTAAGATTTCCACCCACCATTAGGCGTAAGTAATCGCAGAGGAATTCAGTTAAATGGTGATCATGCGACACGGAGGCATATTTAGAAATAATGGGACTGGAATGTGGATCTTCGATATCAGTTTCGATCGACATTAAGCCTTCTTTCCGTACTTTAGAAAGAATTTCAAACATCATGGCAAATAAATCCATGAAAAATGGCTTGGTGTAAGGTGTATTTTTAAATAGTAAAGGAAGTGCCGCCGCGGTTTGTTTCATCCCCTTGCCGCCTTGAGCAGCAATCATCGCGCCAATAGCGCCCCCGAAAATAATAACGAGTTCAGATGGCTGCCAAAACGTGCCTAAATGCCCGCCGTGTACTGCGTAAGCGCCCAGAATACAAACGCACATAAAAATATAGCCAATAATGACGAACATGCGTCAGCTTCCCTGTAATGACGTAATGAATTAACTTACTTAGCTTGCATATTAGAAGATTGAATTGAACGCCACAACCAATCAAGGCTAATTAAAACGAAATGAATGACGTTTTAATGCCTTTTACTAAAACAGAGCGCTCGCTTTGATGACGGGACCAAAGCTTTTTCTATGTTCAGGGCAAGGGCCGAGGCGCTTTAAGGCCTCTAAGTGCTGGGCGGTGGGATAGCCTTTATGCTGTGCAAAGCCATAACCCGGATATAAAACCTCAAAGGTTTCTATATCCCGATCTCGGCTGACTTTAGCCAAGATCGATGCAGCAGAGATGCATGCTTCTAAGGCATCCCCACCGACAATAGCTCGACCTGGTACGGTTAAGCCCTTGGGCACGCGATTACCATCAATCAAAGCTTCATCAGGCACAACGGCGAGGCCTGCAACTGCACGCTGCATAGCCAGCATGCTGGCGTGTAAGATATTAAGCTCGTCAATTTCTTCGATCGAAGCACTTGCGACCGACCAAGAGACGGCACAGGCTTGGATTAAATCAAACAACACCTCACGACGACGTGCCGTTAATTTTTTTGAATCATTAAGCCATGGCAAATCATACTGCTCAGGTAAAATCACTGCGGCAGCATACACCGCGCCTGCCAATGGCCCCCTGCCCGCCTCGTCTACACCACAAATCAAACGCACACTTTTACCCCTAATACAGAACACACCGCATCCGCTGCACGCTCAGCGGCGCCACAGCGTAAGCTAAGGTGCAAATCTGCAAAGCGATGGCTGAGTGCTGCTGCAAGCCGCTTGTCATCATATAAATTGCTAATTACTTGTACCAAATTATCTGCACTTGCATCGTCTTGCAATAACTCGGGCACAATAAACTGCCCAGCCAGCACATTAGGTAAGCTGACATAAGGCAAGCGCAACTTTCTTTTAACCATGCGATAAGTCAGAGGAGATAGGCGATAAGTGACCACCATAGGCTGACGTGACATCATTGCCTCTAAGGTGGCTGTGCCAGACGCTAGCAAAATCACATCAGCCGCCTGCATCGCTTCGTGGGCATGACCAAACATCAAACGAAACGGTAGCTCTTGGGCGCCCTGCTTCCAGATCTCTTGCTCAAATAACAGCCGTGTTTCACGCGTGACAAAAGGCACTAAAAATAAAGCATGGGGATAACGATCAAGTAATTTTTTGGCGGTTTCAACGAACAAAGTCGCCAGCATCTCCACTTCACTCTGCCGACTGCCTGGTAAGAGTGTGAACACGGCGCGTTGCGGCGGGATTTCTAAAGTCTCTCGCACCGCAGCTTGATTAGGCTCAGCAGGGAAAATCTCGGCCAGCGGATGCCCTACATAGGTAGCAGGAATGTGCGCATCTTGATAGATTTTTTCCTCAAAAGGAAAAAGCAGCAGCATATGCGATACGCATTTTCCGATCTTTTTAAGCCGTTCCGAGCGCCAAGCCCAAACCGATGGACCAACATAATGAATCGTTGGAATGCCGGCCTGTTTTAGCGATTTCTCTAAACCAAAATTAAAATCAGGGGCATCAATGCCGATAAATAAATCAGGTTTGTCGCTAAGTAATTGCCGTTTTAATTGCCGGCGAATACGCAGCAATTCGGGCAAATGGCGAATCACTTCCAAATAGCCACGCACGGCCAGCTTTTCCATCGGCACAATCGATGAACAGCCCGCAGCCTGCATTTTAGGCCCAGCAATGCCAAAGAATTCGGCATGAGGCAGGCGTTGCTTTAGGGCCAGAATAAGTTGGCTTCCTAATAAATCGCCTGAAGACTCGCCCGCCACCACGGCAATACGCAAGCGAGCCTGAGTATTGCCATGAAGATCACCATGAGTATTAAGTATGCGCTGCATCTTAACGAATAATTCCGCGCGTAGATTGCGCAAAAAAGTCTACAAAGGATTGCAGCTCAGGCTGAGTCTCACATTGAGCCTCAATCAGCGCTCTCGCCTCTACAAATGGCAAGCCTTGGCGGTAGAGCGCTTTATATGCGCGTTTGATATGAAGAATCTGCTCACCATTAAAGCCACGGCGTTTTAATCCTTCGCTATTAATGCCATTCGGTACCGCGCGATTGCCCGCTGCCATCACAAATGGCGGCACATCTTGCGCCACTGCGGCCGTAAAGGCGGTCATAGCATGCTCCGCAATTTTGCAGAATTGATGCACGGTGGTAAAACCACCTAAAATCACCCAATCCCCAATATGCACATGACCCGCTAGCGTGGTGTTATTGGCAAAAATAGTATGGCTACCAATTTTACAATCATGCGCGATATGTACATACGCCATAATCCAATTGTCATTTCCAATGGTAGTCACACCCTCGTCTTGAGCGGTTCCCGTTGAAATAGTGACATTTTGGAAAATAGTATTGCCATCGCCAATCACAAGACGAGTGGGCTCACCCGCGTATTTTTTATCTTGCGGTGCGCAGCCAATGCTGGAAAAAGAATAAAAGCGATTATGACAACCTATTTGCGTGTGCCCATCAATCACGACATGGGCTTCTAATTTAGAACCTGCACCAATCGATACATGCTCACCAATAACGCAAAAAGGGCCGATCTCTACATCATCGGCAAGCTTGGCACCGTCGTGAATAATGGCGGAAGGGTGAATTTTAGGCATATTGACTTTTAAAATTGATTAACGCTTAACTTCACGCTGTGCACACATCAAATCGGCTTCGGCAGCCAATTCATCCCCCACAAAAGCTTGTGCTTTATATTTCCAAATACCCCGTTTATTGGCCGTAATTTGTACGCACAAAGTCAATTGATCACCCGGCACAACTTGACGTTTAAAGCGCGCGTTATCAATCCCTGCGAAGAAATACAGCGAGTCTTCTGATGGTGCAACTTCCAAACTTTTATACGACAAAACACCGGCGGCTTGCGCCAGCGCTTCCATAATCAGTACACCCGGCATAACCGGATAGGTCGGAAAATGGCCTTGAAAAAAGGGCTCATTAATGGTGACATTTTTAATGGCTTTAATCGAAACACCCGGCTGCAAATCTAATACGCGATCAATTAATAAAAACGGATAGCGGTGCGGCAAGCATTTAGCGATTTCTAAAACATCCATAATTTGACTCATTACTCTTACTCTCCAACCGGCGTTTGTGCGCCGTAGTTCTCTGCAATTAATACGATAAACACATTATTCAAATCACTTCGATACTTCATCGGGGGTTTCAATCGGCGAGGCAAGTGCCTTTACTTCTCTTTCGAGTTGTTTAATCCGCTTGGCTAATTCATCCAAATGCCGCAAATGTGCCGCATTGTGCCGCCAATCGTCATGCGTTTGCATCGGGTAGGAGCCGGAATAAACCCCCGCTTCACGAATGGTTTTGCCAACTAAGGTACCGCCAAGCACAGTTACCCCATCGCAAATCTCCAAATGCCCTGAAATCATCGCCGCGCCACCAATTTGGCAGCGAGCGCCAATTTTTGTGGAGCCTGCAATTCCAACGCACGCCGCCATAGCGGTGTGTTCGCCAATTTGAACGTTATGGGCAACTTGAATTAAATTATCAATTCGAGCGCCATTGCCGATTACGGTATCGTTCAGCGCACCTCGGTCCACGGTCGTACAGGAGCCAATTTCCACATCATTACCAATCAAGACACGCCCAAGCTGAGGGATTTTTTCCCAATGATCCACCGCCCAAGCGTTGCCAAAGCCATCGCCAGCAATCACTGCATTGCTATGCAAAATAACACGATCACCCATAAAAGCGCCGCGATGCACGCTGGTATTAGGGTGGATTAAGCAATCATCACCCATCTCAACGTCCACGCCAATATAGGCATTAGCCATAACGATGGTCCGCTCACCAATGATTACCCCCGCTTCGATCACTACACCAGGGCCAATTTGAGCGCTACTTGCCACCTTGGCCAATGGGTCGACAACCGCCCGAGCATGAATCCCCGCAACAGCAAGCGGTTGAGGGTGAAACAATTGAGCAACCTGTGCAAAATAAAGCTGCGGGTCGCGAGTGATGATATGCGGGCGATCTAAATAGCTACTTTCAGCCGCTCGAACAATAAATGCCCCAGCAGCGCTGCTTTGCAACTGTGCACGTAAACGTGGGTTAGATAAAAATCCAATATCGCTAGCGCCCGCCCGCTCCAGAGCGGCCACACCCGTAATCGTGATGTCTTCTCCTTGGCGTTCACCACCAAGGCGTCCAACAAGTTTTGATAAGGTAAAAACCATGCGTTTATTTGTCCGCTAAAAGCTTTAATACTTTGTCTGTAATATCAATACGTGGATTGAACCATGATGCTTCTTGCAAGATTAGATCGTACTTTTCACTAATAGCTACCTGTGCAATCGCGCTATTTAAACGCTCCTGTAAGCCTGCCAGCTCTTCATTTCTACGCGTATTCATGTCTTCGCTTAGCTCTCGCTGCATGCGCTGATAATCTTGATTCATTTTAAGTAGTTCACGCCCTTTGAGGCGACGATCTGCTTCGGTAAATGAGCCCTTATCAAACAACTGCTGCAACGCCTTACCTTGAGTTTCTGTTTTTTGCACCTCAAGTCGACGGGCTTCGAATTCACGCTCTAGTTTTTTGCCGACTCTTAAGCCAGGAGACGATTCTCTTAAGATTCGGCCCACATCAATAAAACCAATTCGCACATCAGCAGCAAAGGCGCTAGAAGCAAGAGCAAAGCACAGGGTTGCCCATAAAGTACGCGACCATTTCAACATGAATATTGCTCCTTAAAAATCAGAATACTTGGCCTAACTGGAACTGAAGCCCACGCTCAATACGATCATTAGGCTGAGCATTAAATGGAGCAGCCCAGCTTAATTTGATCGGCCCAACAGGGGAAACCCATGTAAAGGCAACACCCGTAGAGTAGCGTAACTCGCTAGCATCCGGTCTAGAACCCGCGCCCCATACCGCACCAGAGTCAGCAAATACACTTAAACGAGTTGAGCGATCATTTTTTAAACCTGGAATTGGGAAGAAGAATTCAAAGTTATTAACAATGCGCTTATCGCCCCCCATCCCATCGCCCTTGCTATCAATTGGCCCAATGGAGCCCGATCTAAAGCCGCGAATAGAGCCCACACCGCCGGCGTAGAAGTTTTTATAGAAGGGATAGTTACTACCGCCATAGGAATGGCCATATCCACCTTCCACATTCCACATCAGGCTCATTTCTTTGCCAAACGGAATAAAGTATTGGCTGCGGGTTGAGAGCTTGTAGTAATCAACATCAGAAAACGGTGCGGTTACTTCGCCATTCAGGCTTAGCAACCAGCCTGATGTTGGATAAGAGCCGCTATTACGCGTGTCTCTCCCCCAATTCACAGACACAGGGAATGTTTTATTTCTAGCGCCTTGATTATTTACAAAATCCAGCACGTGTTGCGGTGCGGTGGCATCGGCTTGAATCGCTAAGCTTTCAAAACCCAAACCAAAGCCAACTCGATTAGTTTCAGTTAAAGGCAAGCTAAAGCTCGAATTAAAGCCATAAGAGGACGTGGTGTACTGCCCCAAATCAACTTTAGAAGGATCAGTATCGCGACGATACAGATTCCAACCTACAGACACCCCATCAGGCGTGGCATAAGGATTGGTGACCCCTAGGGAATATACTTTATTAGATGAGCTTGAATTCACTTCAACCGCAAATTGCTTGCCGCTACCTAAGAAGTTATTTTGTGAAAGGGACAATACCAAGACCACGCCTTCACTTTGGCCGTAACCTGCGCCAATATTGAAGTTACCTGATTTCTTTTCGGTTACCGTTACATTCATATCCACTTGATCAGCAGTATCTGGCACCAAGGGCGTATCAACAACAATTTCACCGAAGTAATCAAGCTGCTCTAAACGCTGCTTGGAGCGTTTAATCTTAGAGCCATCATAAGCCGTAGATTCTAATTGACGTAATTCACGGCGAATAACCACATCGCGCGTTTGCGAATTGCCATTTACATTAATCCGTCTTACATAGGTTTTTTTACCTGGGTCCACATAAAACGTGAAAGCGACTTTATTATTTTTTTGATCAATTTCAGGCACCGCATTCACATTTGCAAATGCATAACCCTCATCACCCAAAGCATCCGTAATGGCCGCAGTGGATTTATTTAAACTTTCACGCGAAAAAACCTCGCCGGTATTAAGCGTAATTAATTTTTTTAGAATTGCAGGGTCAATGATGGTGTCACCCAATAGCTTGACATCGCTCACTTCAAATTGCTTCCCTTCCGCGATATTTAAAGTAAGGAAAATGCCTTCGCGATCTTCCGAAATAGCCACTTGAGTGGATTCAACGTTAAATTCGATATAACCGCGATCCATATACCAAGAGCGCAATTTTTCCATATCAGCAGAAAGCTTTTGTTTCGAATACTGATCCGCCTTGGTATACCAAGTCAGCCAACCACCTGTCGTTTGCGACAGCATATCGAGCAAATCATCTTCTGAAAAAGCTTTATTGCCGACAATATTGATTTGCTGAATACGGGCGACTTCCCCTTCAGAAATATCGAGCTGAACACCCACACGATTACGTTCTAATTTGGTGACTTCTGTTTTAACCACGACAGAATAACGACCACGCGAATAATATTGTTGCTTAATTTCTTGCACGGCTGCATCTAAAACGCTTTGATCAAAAATACGCCCTTCCGCAAAGCTTTGGCTTTTTAGTGCGCTTTTGATTTGATCTTTTTCCAGCATTTTGGAGCCATTGACATTAATCTGCGCAATGGTTGGGCGCTCATCAACGGTCACAATGAGTACATCACCGTTTGATTCAACCCGCACATCATTAAAAAAGCCTGTGGCAAATAAGGCTTTAATGGCTTCTTGTGCACGGCCATCGTCAAAGCGATCGCCCACTTTCACGGGTAGGTAGTTGAAAATAGTGCCCGCATCGGTGCGCTGCAGTCCTTCAACGCGAATATCGCGAATCACGAATGGCTCAACCGCCCAACTAGGAAAGGCAATACCGGCAAGGGCTGCTGCTAACAACAAGTTTATCGATTTTAATTTCATTATTCTGAAGAGTCACTAATGAGTTAGCAGGCCAATGTAAACACTGCCCACACTACGTTAAAAAACGGCCAAAAGCCCTTGCTTAGAATGACAAGCCTTGTTTCTACCTTGTGTTTAAATCGCTCATTACGTTTTTAATTCTACGATTAACCAAGAAAAACTCGATAGATATCGTTGTAAAGAGCTAAGGACATCAAGCCCAGCAATAAAGCGATACCTACACGCTGACCAAACTCCTCTACCCGCAACGGCAAGCGCCGTCCCGTCAAAAATTCTATCGTATGATACATCAAATGCCCACCATCAAGCACGGGCAAGGGGAGTAGGTTTAAAACACCTAAACTTATACTAATAACACAGAGGTATTCAAGAAATGCAGTCAAGCCTAAACGTGCACTTTCTCCCGCATAATTTGCAATGGTAATTGGGCCGCTGACTTGCTTAATTGAAACCAATCCCGTGAGCATTTTCCAAAACATCACCAAGGTAAGGCGGCTACCTTGCCATGTCTTATTTACGGCATATTGCAGGCCACTAAATACCCCAAATTGACGCTCAAATTGCTGTTGTTTCCACGCTGCCGCATCAGCAGCAGGCGCCAAACCTAACTTGCCTATTTTTTTGCCATTTTCTTCTAAAACATCAGGAATAACTGTTCGTTCAAGGACTTGTCCCTTTCGCTTCCAGCTTAATAACAAGGGTTGCCCTGCTGATTTTGCAACTTTTTCTTGAACATCAGCCCAGCCATGCAAAAGCTGGCCATTAATCATGTAAAGCAAATCCCCCTCCATGACACCCGCTGCGGCGGCCGCACTTTTAGGCATAACCTGAGCAATACGCATACTGAGAGGAATGGGTGACATACCGAGGCGAGACAAGAGTTGCTGGTCAAGATCATCGCGCTTTAATTGACTCAAATCCAAAGAAATGGCTTTCTCTGAACCAGCAATAGATCGAAGCTGCAAGGGTACTGTTACCGCGCTTCCCCCTTGCTCAAGTAGCGCAAATTGCAGTTCTTCCCAGCTAGAAATAGCATTCCCAGATAAAGAAACAACTTCATCCCCCGGTCTAATTCCTGATTTTTCTGCTGCAGAGTTAGGGCTTACAAAAGCAACAACCGGCCTAAGGATCTCTACGCCAGATAGCGACAAGCCCCAATAAAGTGCAATAGCGAGCAAAAAATTAGCCACTGGCCCTGCGGCAACGATCGCCATTTTGGCCAAAGGCGCTTGACGATTAAATGCCCTTGGCAAATCGGCCGCAGCGATAGGTTCGTCCTCACGCTCATCCAACATGCGAACATACCCACCCAATGGAATAGCGCCAATCTTCCAGAGTGTTTCACCGCGCTGCCATTGCCATAGCGTTCGGCCAAAGCCAATAGAGAAAACCAATACTTTAACTCCGCAGCTTTTTGCTACGCGGTAATGCCCATATTCATGAATGGAAACCAACAAACCAATCGCAACGATAAACGCCAGAATGGAAATCAGCATGCAGGATGTCTCTGCAGCCAAGCAAGGGCAGCAATACGCGCAGACTGATCGGCATCCAGCAAGGCGGAGAGTGATTCTGCTGTCGAGCGATGAGCGCATTCATTGAGCACAGACTCGATAAGTACGGGGATATCCGTAAAGCGTAAGGCTTTATTTAAAAAGCCTGCTACGGCCACTTCATTGGCCGCGTTTAAAATAGCAGGTGCAGCACTTCCGGCAGCCAAGGCATCGAATGCCAATTGCAAACAAGGAAACCGCTTTAAATCTGGCTCTTCAAAATCCAAACGACCCACACTAAAAAAATCCAAAGATTTTACGCCCGCATCCACGCGCTCAGGGTAGGCCATGCCATAGGCAATTGGTGTGCGCATATCTGGATTGCCCAGCTGCGCCAAGACGGATCCATCCATATACTCAACCATCGAGTGCACCACGCTTTGTGGGTGAACAATCACCGAGATGTCTTCTTTTTCAGGTGCATTAAACAACCAGCGTGCCTCAATCACCTCCAGTCCTTTATTCATCAAGGAGGCAGAATCCACTGATATTTTACGACCCATCGACCAGTTCGGATGCTTACAGGCTTGCTCTGGCGACACAAACTGTAATTCTTCCTTCGCCATTAAGCGAAATGGCCCGCCCGATGCAGTCAGCAAAATGCGTTTTATTCCCGCACCTTGCAAATTACCTGCGTAAGGATTTTCACGGTAAAGAGGCGGTAAAGCCTGAAAAATAGCGTTGTGCTCACTATCAATCGGCAATAATTCTGCACCCGATTCACGCACCGCGTCCATGAACAAAGCCCCAGCTAAGACGAGAGTTTCTTTGTTTGCCAGCAAAACACGCTTACCTGCACGCGCCGCATCCAGTGTCGGGCGCATTCCCGCCGCCCCCACAATGGCGGCCATCACGGCATCGACTTCGGGAGCGGTTGAAACATCGCTCAGCGCCGACTCACCCCATAATACTTCCGTACCTGAGCCACGCTCTTTTAACAACAGGTCTAATTTTTGAGCAGAAACACCGTCCAAAACCACCGCAAAGCGCGGCTTAAATTGCGCACATTGCTGAGCCAGCTTTTCAAGCTGACTCGCCCCTGTAAGGGCAAATACTGAATAGCGATCAGGATGACGAGCAATGACATCGAGCGTGCTGACGCCAATACTGCCCGTTGAGCCAAGAATGGTGATTTTTTGCAGGGAGACTGAGGACATGATGATATGGCCTTACGCTTTAATCTATGCGCTGAAAGCACAATAGAATAGTTGCTCGAATAAGCTTTGCAGATTAAGGCGCTGAATTGATTCATACTAATGAATATATTAATCAATTCAGCGCCTAACTATAAAAACACACAATGCTTGTATATTATGCAAGGTGCAGAGCAAGTCGTTCTATCACGATCATTCAATGCTCAATAAATAAATACGTTTTGAATTTAGAATAATAAGAAAGCAAGATAGATCGCTGCCGCTACGGGCAAGATGGCTAATAAGCTATCTATTCGATCCAGTACGCCGCCGTGACCGGGCAATAAATGACTACTATCTTTGATACCTGCTTGGCGCTTAAAGAGGGATTCTAATAAATCCCCCATGACACTCACCGCCGTTAATAAGATAGCAATCACCAACCAATACGGCAAAGGTAGTAATTCACCATGAGTAAACAGTGGCTTAGGCAATAAATAAACATACGCAAGAACGCCCAATGTGCCGCCCACTACCCCCTCCCAGCTTTTTCCTGGGCTAATTTGCGGTGCAAGTTTGTGCTTACCAAAGGCTTTGCCAGAGAAATAAGCCGCTGAATCAGCAACCCAAGCAATCGCCAATACCGACAGCAAAGCCCAAGGGCCAGCTGTACGCAATACAATCAGCGCCAAACCTGCAGGTAATATTAACGCCCAGCCCAAAAGTACATTCAAATTACCCGCAGCGGCTAATGGCCATTTTTTGAGCAACCATAAAGGATTAAGCAATACCCAAAATAGACTTGCGCCTAGCATTAGGCCCAACAATAAAGAAGGACGGTAAATAAGTTGGCTAAGTAGAGCAAACAATAAGGCGGTCAGCAGCGGATAGACTTTAGCAAGTAGGCCTTGCATTCCTGATAGGCGCTGCCATTCCCAAGCTGCAGCCACCATAATGAGGCCACAAAACGCAATCCACGCGAAATAGCCCACTTGACCCGCGTTAGGCAATATAAAAATGGCGGCGAGCACGATGGGCAGCAGTAGCAGTGCGGTAATAATTCTTTGTTTTAGCATGGGGATTGGAGTTGTTCGCTAATACGGCCAAAACGACGCTCTCGTCCGTGATACCAATCAATCGCGGTTTCGAGTGCTGCTCGATCAAAATCAGGCCAAAGCATATCGCTAAAATAAAGCTCGGTATAAGCCAACTGCCATAAGAGGAAATTACTAATTCGCTGTTCCCCACCGGTGCGAATAAATAAATCAGGCTCAGGCGCGTAAGCCATCGCCAGATAAGGCGATAAATCATCTTCCGTGAATGTAGTGCTTAATTCAGGATGATCACTCAACAACAGGCGAGTGGCATTAATCACATCCCAGCGACCACCGTAATCTGCGGCAATAGAAAGCGTTAAGCCGGTATTTGCAGCCGTTTTTTCTTCGGCAGCATCAATCAATGTCACTAATTCGGGGCCAAATTGCTCACGATTCCCCACAATTTTCAAACGAATATTCTTTTCGTGCATGCGGTTGATTTCACCACTGAGCACTTTAAGGAAAAGCCCCATTAAAAAAGAGACCTCATCCTGAGGGCGACGCCAATTTTCATTACTAAATGCAAATACAGTTAAATAGCCGACACCCAAGGCGTCGCAAGCACGTACCGTCTCACGCAATGCTTCTACACCACGCTTATGGCCAAAAATACGGGGCATCATGCGCTTTTTGGCCCAGCGCCCATTGCCATCCATAATTACGGCGATATGACGAGGAACAGCCGCAATATCCTGCGGTATTTCTTTAGTTGAGCTACTGAATATGGCCACACCAAACCCCTTGCATTTATTGGCCAATGAAATCATATCCACTGGCCAATAAATGATTACATTGTCATTAATTCTTTTTCTTTTTCTGCTAACAACTTCTCTATTTCAATGACATATTTATCTGTTAACTTTTGAACTTCATCCGTACCACGGCGCTCATCGTCTTCAGAAATATCTTTGTCTTTGACTAAACGCTTTAATTGCTCATTTGCGTCACGGCGAATATTGCGCACCGCAACCTTAGCATCATCCGCTTCGTTGCGAACAATCTTGGTTAAATCTTTACGGCGCTCTTCTGTCAACGCAGGCATTGGCACACGAATAACATCACCATTGGTGGATGGATTCAAACCCAAATCACCATCGCGAATCGCTTTTTCAATCTTGGAAATCATCGTCTTTTCCCAAGCTTGCACACCAATTGTGCGTGAATCAATCAAAGTAACATTAGCCACTTGATTAATTGCAGTAGGCGCACCGTAGTAATCTACATTGATATGATCTAACAAACCAACGTGCGCACGACCGGTACGAACCTTTGCCAAATTAACGCGCAAAGCCTCAACTGATTTCTGCATTTTTGTATCGGTATTGCTTTTAATATCTGCAATCATAATGTATTCCCTTATTTACTCATCGACTAATAAGTAATTATTCATTTGCACTATGCCATATTAAGCGCACAAAGCGTCGCTTAAACCTAGCCTACCTACGAGGGCTTAGCAGTGTACCAGCGTACCTTCATCTTCCCCAAGAACTACGCGCTTTAATGCGCCTGCTTTGAAGATACTAAAGACGCTTAAATTCATATTTTGATCGCGACAAAGCGCGAATGCAGTGGCATCCATCACTTTTAGATTGCGGCCAATGGCCTCATCAAAAGTCAGAGTTTGATAACGTACGGCATCTGGATTTTTCTTAGGATCGTCAGTGTAAACACCATCAACCTTGGTTGCTTTAAGAACAATATCAGCCCCCATTTCCATACCGCGCAAGGCTGCAGCAGTATCAGTAGTGAAGAAGGGATTGCCTGTTCCTGCGCCAAAAATAACCACTTTATTTTCTTCGAGGTAGCGAATCGCTTTGCCGCGCACATAAGGCTCAGCCACTTGCTGGATGGTCAGTGCAGATTGAACGCGGCTCACAATACCAGCACGCTTCATTGCGTCTTGCAAAGCCAAGGCATTCATTACTGTTGCTAGCATACCCATATAATCAGCGGTAGCCCTATCCATCCCTGCAGCAGCGGGTGCTACACCGCGAAAAATATTACCCCCGCCAATCACAACGCCAACCTGAACACCTAGATCTAATACGGCTTTGATTTCACCAACAATACGATCAATGGTAACGCGATTAATACCGTAGCTATCCTCACCCATGAGGGCTTCACCGGAGAGTTTCAGCAAAATGCGTTTATATTTGGGTGCTTGGCTCATTTGAAGATTCCTTATCCATGGAGGGCGAATTGTGGAAACGCCGCACGTTACCGTGCGGCGCGTAAAACAACTTATTTGCTATTAATCGGGCTTAAATACGACGAGCGCTCAAGCCCAACAAACAACACTTAGATCTTTGCAGCAGCAGCTACTTCAGCAGCGTAATCAACCACTACTTTTTCAATACCTTCACCAACAACAAACAGATTAAATGCATTCACTGTTGCTGAGTTGTTTTTCAACAACTGCTCGATGGTTACTTTGTCATCCATTACAAATGATTGGCTCAGCAAAACAACATCTTTCAGGTACTTTTGTACAGTACCTTCAACGATTTTTTCCAGCATTGCTTCTGGCTTGCCCGCTTCTTTAGCACGCTCAGTCGCAACACGGCGTTCAGTTTCGATCAATTCAGCAGGCACACCGCTGGCATCGAGGGACTTAGGCTTGGTCGCCGCAATATGCATCGCAATTTGCTTAGCCAATTGCTCGTCACCGCCTACGATATCCAGCAGCACGCCAATTTTGTTGCCGTGCAGATAAGCTGCAATTTGGCCGGCTGTTTCAAAGCGTGCGAAACGACGCAATGTCACGTTTTCGCCCAGCTTAGCTACAGCATCTTTACGGATTTCTTCAACTGTTTTGCCGTTCACTACAACTTGTGCCAGTGCTTCAACATCAGCAGGATTTGCATCCGCAACCGCTTGTGCTGCCAGCTTAGCAAAAGCAATAAAGCCTTCATCTTTAGCTAAGAAGTCTGTTTCACAGTTTACTTCAAGTACCGCGCCAATTTTTTTATCATCAGAGATAAATGAAGCGATAATCCCTTCAGCAGCAGTACGGCCAGCCAGCTTGGATGCCTTGTTGCCGGATTTGATTCGCATTACTTCTTCAGCTTTTTTGATATCGCCATCGGCTTCAACCAAAGCTTTTTTACATTCCATCATGCCAAGGCCAGTCAGCTCGCGCAGCTGGGCAACCATTTTCGCGGTAATTTCCGCCATGATTATTTCTCCTGAAACTGGGTAAGGAGTAGAGCATCGATTGGCTGGGTGCTACTCACACCAGACAAAATGCAGAGCTACTTATCTGTTATTTACAAAAAAGGGGCGAAACGCCCCTTTTTCGCATATTAACTTTACGATATTACTGTGCAGCGGCTGCAGCAGCTGCTTCGACAAGTTCTTGTGCTGATTGGTTTTTACCTTCAAGCACGGCGTCAGCCATACCTTGAGCGTACAAACGAATTGCGCGGCTTGAATCATCGTTACCAGGGATAACGAAATCAATACCTTCTGGGTTGTTGTTGGTATCAACTACGCCGATAACTGGGATACCCAGTTTCTTAGCTTCAACCAAAGTACCCTTTTGGTAACCCGTGTCGATCACGAAAATCGCGTCTGGCAGACCCTTCATATCCTTGATACCGCCCAGGCTACGATTGAGTTTTTCAACTTCACGATTCATGTCTAGCAATTCTTTCTTACCGTAGCCGCTGTTTTCATTAGCAACGATAACTTGTAACTCTTCCAGACGTTTGATCGACTGCTTAACTGTTTTGTAGTTAGTCAGCATACCGCCTAACCAGCGGTGATCAACGAAAGGCATGCCGCAACGCGCTGCTTCTTCAGCAACGATTTCACGAGCCTGGCGCTTAGTACCTACGAACAGAACAGTCCCTTTGTTTGCAGCAATACGACGAGCGTATTTAACCGCTTCTTCAAACAATGGCAGTGTTTTTTCGAGGTTGATAATATGAATCTTGTTACGTGCGCCAAAAATGTATTGACCCATCTTTGGGTGCCAGTAACGAGTTTGGTGACCGAAGTGGACACCGGCTTCAAGCATATCGCGCATGCTAACGGACATAGTAAAACTCCAAGCTAAGGGTTACATCTAGCACTCACACGACACCCAAAATCAGGGATTTTGAGCACCCTTAACGGGGTGAGCACCAAAATTATCTGCAGGCACCATGCCCACAGAGCACAGGATTATAGCCGCTTCATACCTAGTTGCTCAAGAAAAAGTACGGCCAACTGTAAAATTAGCCATTAAAGGGTAGGTTAAAATTTAGAATATCCAAGCAAAAAAGCGCTAGTGCGATACTTAATACAGAAGCTAAGCCTTTTTCTTTGCTTCATACATCGCCATATCGGCAACTCTAATCAACTGCTGCTCATCCTCGCCCTGATCAGGATAGATGGCAAAACCTGCACTACAAGAAATATGAACGGGCTGATTTTCAATCACAAAAACCTGCTTAAGCGCTTGCTGAATTTTATTCACCACAAACCTAGCATCCTTAGCGGAAGCCGTCAGCGGCAGCAAGACCATAAATTCATCTCCCCCTACCCTTGCCACGATGTCACAAGCCCTTACGCATTCTTTAATACGCAATGCAGCTTGCTTAAGGAGCTGATCACCGCACTGATGCCCCATTTGATCGTTGACTTGCTTGAATTTATCCAGATCCAGATAAAGCAAAGCAAATTTACTTTGCTCACGCTTTGCCACCGTGAGCGTGCGCTTTAAATAATCTGCGAGAAGATTACGATTGGCCAGCCCTGTGAGCATGTCGTAATGGGCCATTTCACGAATACATGCTTCAGCCTGCTTACGCGCACTAATATCCACAATCACGACCACAATCTGAGGACCCGCACCTTGCTCGCCCTGCATTAATCTTGCTGTAAGTTGCCCCCAAAATGTCGAGCCGTCCCCTCTTAAATATAGTTGCTCGATTTCTACGTTTGCGACTTCGCCAACCACTAACTCCCGCATGTGTTGTCGTGCCTCTTGATGCTCATCCTGACGAATAAAATCGAAGTAATTAGCGCCATTTAAAGTATCAAAGGGCAAGGCAAACATCTCTGCCATTCTTTTATTTGCTAAAGCAATCACCCCTAGCTCATTCCCCATAAACACAGAAACACTAGAGGTATCTAGCACACCTTTAAGGAGCGATTCACTTGCGGATAAAGCATGATGACTTAAATTTAACTGCAAATCGCTTTGTTCTTTCAAAACCAATAGGAACCCAATCCCACCGACCAACATAAAAACAAAGAATGAAAGAATAAAAACAGACTGGCCCAGATTTGAATTCAACAAACCAACTGCGTCACTTGATGCCCCAAAAGATAAAGTCAAGAAGGCTCGCCCCAGCATCACAGCACCTAAAAACAAGTAAAAAGACATCATCAAGCGATAAACAATTGAATTTAATTGATTAAACGACATAAAAAAACCTGCCATAACAAAGAGAAATCCGACCGTGAGCGATGCAAGCAGCACCCTCATTCCCGGCGTCGCCCCCCAAAAGCTGTAAGCCAGTGCGCCCAACAACGCTAAAAAACCCAGCACCCAACACGCCCGCCTATTGTGCGTACCATGAAAAACAATCATCCCTAATTCAAGCGCAAAGCCTGCATAGCTTAGATAATTACCCAAGTACGCAGATAACCAATCCGGCGCCTGCCCCCGCATAGATAAAAGTCCCCACGCTATGGTTTGCAATATTTTGGCAGCTAAAAAAACGCGATAACTCTGCGCCAACCCCTCAATGTTTCGGTAGGCAGAGAACATCAACACCGCAATTAAATTCCCCAAAAAAACCAAAAAAATAGCGCTGCGTATATCCAAGCTAAAATGAGCCATCAGTCGTCTCACCTAAAAGAGCAAGGAAAAGAGAGAAGTCATCTCAAACAGAGACAGCCAGCAAGGCCACCTCTACGTTTTTCAAAGCAAAAACACGGTAGCGATCCCATTATTAATCAGGGTCATAGGCATTTTTGATTAGAAAGCATGCCGCTAAAGTCGTAAACTTTGTCTGAATCAAGGCAATCACCCCTTTTCTTACCCCACACAGGACGCTGATTTTATGGCTACGCAACACGCTCGTTTACTCATTCTTGGCTCAGGCCCCGCTGGTTATACTGCGGCTGTTTATGCTGCTCGCGCCAACCTAAACCCAGTCATGGTGACGGGTTTGGCACAGGGTGGTCAGCTGATGACAACAACCGATGTTGATAACTGGCCAGCAGATGCCGATGGTGTGCAAGGCCCAGAACTCATGGAGCGCTTTCAAAAACATGCAGAACGCTTTAACACTGAGATGATTTTTGACCACATTCATACTGCGCACTTAAAAGAAACACCCATCCGTTTAGTAGGTGATAACGGTGAGTACACTTGTGACGCGCTGATTATTGCCACAGGCGCATCAGCGCAATACTTGGGTTTACCAAGTGAAGAAGCATTTAGTGGAAAAGGTGTTTCTGCCTGCGCAACTTGTGATGGGTTTTTCTATCGCAATCAAGAAGTTGCTGTAGTTGGCGGCGGTAATACCGCGGTTGAAGAA
>JANYCY010000023.1 GCA_025360045.1 Janthinobacterium sp.
AAACCACTGCCGCGCCAATCCCGAACCCGTGCAAACCAAAGTGCCCGCCGCTGCTGATGAGTCATGCTGCTGCCCCGCATTGAAAAATGCAGGATGCCCGATTTAAAACATTAAAAGGAATGGGCGCGCTGGGGGCTTACCCAACACCATTGCTATCCTGACTTGGATTGGTAGCATTTTCTTTGGCTTTATCCCGCCGCTAGTGGTTTATCTGATTAAAAAAGAAGACCCTTTTGTGCAAGATCACGCCAAAGAAGCCCTCAATTGGTCGATTACCGTCATGATTGGCTATGCCATCTCTTGGGTATTGATGCTGATTTTGGTTGGTTTTCTTACCGCTTTTGCACTGGGTATCGCTCATTTAGTGTTTTGTATTATTGCCGCCGTCAGCGCCAGCAAGGGCGAAACTTACCGCCTACCCTTTGCGATTCGTTTGATTAAATAACGCACTCAAACAGCAAAAAAAGCGCAGACATCGTCTGCGCTTTTTTGTTTGGAAAATCGTAGGGCGGGTGAAACCCGCGAAATACGCGGGTTGCACCCCATACGCGCTAACCAAATTGTCTTTCATTAGCAAACAGCGAAAAAACATAGGAACCAAGCTCTTCGCATAGGGCTTAAAAATCCCCTTGAAACACGCCGGAGCGAGGAGCAAGCGGGGCGGGGTTTCGGCAAGGGAGCGAGGAACGAGCCAATCCCGCCCGCCGCCGACTCGATTGTCCGCAGTGCAGGGGCCTTCGTGTTTCGTGGGGTCGCCTTCTTTGGCTTCGTTTCTTGGCGAAGCAAGAAAGGAAGGCCCCGCGGTGGCTACCGCTCCAAAATCAACGTGCCGGAGGCACTAAAAAGGTCTTTTTGACTTTGGTTAGCGCATATGGGGTTTCACCCGCCCTACAAAACCTTACAACATTTCAAGAAGCGAAGAAGTCTTTTACTTTATCCATAAACGACTTAGCCCGTGGATTGTGCTTGTCTGAATCGCCTTGGCTGATTTCTTCAAACTCTTTCAGCAGCTCTTTCTGACGCGCAGTCAGTTTCACTGGCGTTTCCAGAATCACATGGCACATCAAATCGCCGGTGATCGCACTACGAACGCCTTTAATCCCTTTGCTACGCAGACGGAATTGTTGGCCGCTTTGTGTTTCAGCCGGAATGGTAATACGTGCCTTGCCATCCAAAGTCGGGATTTCAATCTCGCCGCCCAAGGCCGCGATAGTAAAGCTAATCGGCATTTCGCAATGCAGATCGTTGCCATCACGCTGAAATACCGAATGCGCTTTCACATGGATCACAACATATAGATCGCCCGATGGGCCACCATTCACGCCGGCTTCGCCTTCGCCGCTTAAGCGGATACGATCGCCTTCATCTACGCCAGAAGGAATCTTCACCGCCAGTGTTTTATGCGTGTTCACGCGGCCAGTGCCGTTACACGGGCGGCATGGATCAGGGATATATTTGCCGCTGCCGTGGCAGGTTGGGCAAGTTTGTTGCAGGCTAAAGAAGCCTTGTGAAACACGAACCTGGCCGTGGCCGCCGCAAGTGTGGCAAGTTTTAGCCTGCGTACCTGCTTTGGCACCGCTGCCATGGCAGCTACCGCATTCTTCGTGCGATGGAATCTTGATCTGACGCTCTACACCACGCGCCGCTTCTTCAAGACTAATCTCTAAGTTGTAACGCAGGTCAGCACCACGGTAGACGTTAGAACGCCCACCACGACCACCGCCACCTGCCGCGCCAAAGATATCGCCAAAAATATCAGAGAAGGCGTCACCAAAGCCTGCACCACCGCCGCCACCCATACCTGATTGCTGATCAAGGCCTGCATGACCGTACTGATCATAAGCAGCACGTTTTTGTGCGTCGGATAAGACCTCGTAGGCTTCCTTGCCTTCCTTAAACTTTTCTTCCGCGTCTTTACTATCCGGATTACGGTCCGGATGATATTTCATAGCCAGTTTGCGATACGCTTTTTTAATTTCGTCATCACCCGCATCGCGGTTCACGCCCAGCGTGTCGTATAAATCTTTTTTAGCCATCTTTTTAATCCTGCACAGGAGGCCGCGCCCCACGAATTCATCAACGGATTGCACATGGGGGCGAAGCATTCAATCTACAAGCCCCTCGCTCTTCTTAATCAGATTTCCCTTGTATGCAACCGATTACCTAGCTATTAATAATTCAAGCTTCTTACACCTGCATTTAAAAGGTATGTCATGAACATCCTAAATCAATTCGCTATAGGCGGCAGGTTACTTGCTGGCTTCTTATCCTGCGCACTGATTACCTTAATTCTAGGCATCCTTAGCTTTCATAGTGCCGCATCCATGCAAGAACTGACCGCAGATATGCACGACAATCAGCTGGTGCCGATTATGGATTTAGCCAATGCCAATATGCAGGCTATTTATCATCACCGTGCCCTGTATGCGATTGCACTGGAAACCGATGACAATAAAATGGCCAAACTTGAAGAAGGCATGAAGGCCAATGAAAGCAAGCAAAAAGAATTGATTGATAAATACAGAGCTACCTCACTCACCCCACCAGAAACTGAGCTACTAAAAAAAGTAGACGAGCTGTGGCCCCGCTATATAGAAGCCACCAAACCCGCACTTGCTGCAGGCAAAGCCAATGACTTCAAACTAGCCGCAGAGCTGATGTCCACCTCCGTGGCAGCCGCATTTCAGCCCTATGACGATGCATTAAGCGCACTGGTTGATCTGAATAAAAAAATATCCGATGAATCCATGGTAGTCAGCACGAAAGAGCTGGCCGCAACCAAAACTAAATCCACCATTCTTACTGCGCTTGCCGTGGTGCTAGCGGTGGTGCTAGGCATTATCTTAACCAGAAGCATCACCACGCCCATCGGCCATGTACGCTTGTCTTTAGAAAGAATCCGTGAAGGCAATTTAAGCGAGCACATTGATGTAGAAGGCAAAGATGAGCTGGCGGCCATGCAGGCCGATCTATTAAAAATGCAGGGTGATTTAAAAAACACCATTCAAAGCATTAATAGCAACTGTACCGAACTGGTCAGCATGTCTGATTTACTCGCCAGCGCCTCACAGCAAGTAGCGGTCAGCTCCCAAACCCAATCAGAAGCGGCTTCTTCATCCGCCGCCGGAGTAGAGGAGCTAACAGTTAGTATTGATAGCGTTTCCTCTAGTGCGAGCGAAGCCAATCAGCAGGCCAATGATGCGGGTAATTTAGCAAATTCTGGCAGCGAAGAAGTTAGAAAATCAAACACGCTGATTGATAATGTTTTAGAAAACGTCAACAGCACCGGCGCCCATATCGCAGACCTAGAACAAAGCTCCACCCACATCGGCAACATCGCCACCGTGATTAAAGATGTCGCTGATCAAACCAATTTACTCGCCTTAAATGCCGCCATTGAAGCGGCCCGCGCAGGGGAGCAAGGCCGTGGCTTTGCAGTTGTTGCCGATGAGGTACGCAAGCTGGCAGAGCGCACAACCAGCTCGGCACAAGAGATCACTGGCATGATCCAAACCATCCAACAAGGCACACGAGCAGCCGTTAGCGGCATGCAATCCAGCCAAGAAAGCGTAAGCCAAGTTTCTACCGCATCGGAGCGCACCAATCAGGTGATGGAGCAAATCAAGGCCGGCTCGTTCAAGGTACAAACCTCCATTAACGATATTGCCTCTGCCCTAGCCCAGCAGCGCTCGGTCAGCACCGATCTGGCTCAAAATGTAGAGCGCATCGCACAGATGGCCGAAGAAAACCGTGCCGCAGTAGAAGAAGTCGCCAATTCATCCGGCAAGCTGGTGCAACTAGCCAATGGACTGAAACAATCCATTAGCCGGTTTAAGCTGGCTTGAATCTCAGCGGTAAAAAAGATCCGTGGACACAGAGATTAGGAAGAACACAGAGTACACTGAGAAAACTTTAATCATTTTATTTGTTTTTCTCTGTGTTCTCCGTGTCCTCATTTAACGCTGTATCTACAGAATTTTTAATTTGCACAAAAAAAACAGGCCCGCATCAGCGGGCCTGTTTCATTTAAATAAGCGGCTTATTTATCTTTTACTTCGGTGAATTCGGCATCAACTACATTGCCATCATCTTTCTTCGCTTCAGCGTCGGTACCAGCACCAGCCGCGCCAGCTGCTGCACCTTCAGGCTGTTGAGCGTACATTTGCTCAGCCAATTTGTGTGATGCTTCTGTCAGAGTAGCCGTTGCCGCTTCGATTTTTTCTTTATCGTCTGCGTGGTCTTTCAGAACCAATTCAACTTCGGCCATAGCCGCTTCAATCTTCGCTTTTTCGTCAGCGCCGATCTTGTCGCCAAATTCAGCCAGTGATTTTTTCACCGAGTGAACCATGCCATCAGCTTGGTTACGTGCGCCTACCAGTTCAGACAATTTCTTATCTTCTTCAGCATTCATTTCTGCATCGCGAACCATTGCTTCGATTTCAGCTTCGGACAAACCGCTAGAAGCTTGAATGGTGATACGTGCTTCTTTACCGCTGGCCTTGTCTTTAGCACCAACGTGCAAGATACCGTTTGCATCGATATCAAAGGTCACTTCAACTTGTGGCACACCGCGTGCTGCTGGTGGAATATCACCCAAGTTAAATTGGCCAAGGCTCTTATTTGCTGACGCTTTTTCGCGCTCACCTTGCAATACATGGATGGTAACCGCAGTTTGGTTGTCTTCTGCTGTCGAGAATACTTGCGATGCCTTAGTAGGAATCGTAGTGTTTTTCTTGATCAACTTAGTCAAGATGCCGCCCATGGTTTCAATACCGAGGGACAACGGGGTTACATCCAACAGCAATACGTCAGTACGATCCCCTGACAATACTGAACCTTGCAGAGCAGCGCCAACAGCAACCGCTTCATCTGGATTCACATCGCGACGGGCTTCTTTGCCGAAGAATTCTTTAACTTTATCTTGCACCATTGGCATACGGGTCTGACCGCCAACCAAAATGATGTCATCGATATCAGTAATTTTCAGGCCAGCATCTTGCAGTGCAATGCGGCAAGGCTCGATGGTGCGAGCGACTAAATCTTCAACCAAACTTTCGTACTTAGCACGGGTGATTTTCAGTGTTAAGTGCTTAGGACCGCTTGCATCCATGGTCACGTAAGGCAAGTTGATTTCTGTTGTGGTGGTAGAAGACAACTCAATCTTAGCTTTCTCTGCCGCTTCTTTCAGGCGTTGCAGCGCCATCACATCTTGTTTCAGATTGATGCCGGTGTCTTTCTTGAATTCGTCGATGATGAAATCGATGATGCGTTGGTCGAAATCTTCACCGCCCAAGAATGTATCGCCGTTAGTGGCCAATACTTCAAATTGCTTGTCGCCATCTACATCGGCAATTTCGATAATAGAAATATCGAATGTACCGCCACCCAAATCGTATACAACGATCTTGCTATCGCCTTTTTCGTGCTTGTCCATACCAAAGGCCAGCGCAGCAGCGGTTGGCTCATTGATAATGCGCTTTACGTCGAGACCAGCAATACGGCCAGCGTCTTTTGTCGCTTGGCGTTGTGCATCGTTAAAGTAAGCTGGAACAGTTACAACCGCTTCGGTTACTTCTTCGCCGAGGTAATCTTCAGCGGTTTTTTTCATTTTGCGCAGTACTTCTGCGGAGATTTGCGGTGGCGCCATTTTTTTGTCGCGAACCGAGATCCATGCGTCGCCATTATCGGCCTTAACGATGGAGAAAGGCATCAGATCGATGTCTTTTTGTACTTCTTTATCTTCAAACTTACGGCCGATCAAACGCTTTACCGCGTACAAAGTATTTTTTGGGTTTGTTACAGCCTGGCGCTTAGCCGGCGCACCAACCAGAATCTCACCGTCTTCTTGGTAAGCGATAATAGAAGGCGTAGTACGTGTACCTTCGGCGTTTTCAATCACCTTAGGCTGCCCGTTTTCAAATACGGCCACACAAGAATTTGTTGTACCTAAGTCAATACCAATCATCTTTGCCATTTTTAATTTTTCCTTATCTGCTCGCAGCCATGGGGCCGCGGTAAATTAACAACCATGTTCACAAAGTGGGGATGCGCTGGGCATTTTCAAGAGGACTTTTTTAAAACCTCCCCCACTACAAACCGTATTTTTACTTCGCGGCTGCAACCATCACCATCGCAGGGCGAATCACGCGGCCAGCTAACTCGTAGCCTTTTTGCATGACTTGCACGACGGTATTGGCCTCAGCATCACTTGGCACCATTGCAATCGCTTGGTGCTTGTGCGGATCTAATTTGTCACCCATCGGATTAATTTCAAGCAAATGGGATTTTTCAAATGCAGCAACTAGCTGTTTTAAAGTCAGTTCAACGCCGTTTTTCAGCGCTTCTACTTCACCAGTCTGATCAGCTAACGCCATTTCTAGAGAGTCTTTTACGGCCAACAGCTCAATCGCAAATTTCTCAACCGCAAATTTGCGGGCTTTGTCGACTTCTTCAAGCGAGCGGCGGCGATTATTTTCGGCCTCGGCCTTGGCATAGAGCACGTCTTGACGGGCTTTTTCAATATCTAAAGCAGCAGCGGCTAATTGCGCTTCCAGCGTATTTTCAGTGCTTTCGACGACAGCTTCGACAGCCTCAACGGCTGCATCTAGATTGGTCTGCTCTTGTACGTTTTCATTACTCATCAGGAACTCCAGTCAAAACTTATTTCAAACATGTAGGCAGCCTGTCGGACTTAAGCGATCGTAGCGAGGGAAAGTCCGGTTTGAGACAGATTTCACGGATTTTTGAGGCGAATAGCTGGCTATTCAACGAAAAAATGCGTGAAATATGACCAAATCCGGCTTTTCCGCAGTAGATCAGCCTTAAGTCCGGCAGGCTGCTAGGGGCAGATGGGGTTATCACCGTGCATTTCAAGTGCATTGAGTAGAAGACAATGACAAACATGCCCTGCCTAGTGAATGTAAAAACTTGTTTTACCGTTTAAAACAAAAAATGAGCAACTTAACCCAAGTTTAGGGGTCTGTTTCATAGCAGATGTATCAATAAATACACTCTATTTTTTCAGCTTATTTTTTCTAGCCAGCCGCTTTGTGAACAATGTAGCTGACAAAGATAAATTTATAAAAAACTACATTTATCGATCAAATCGACACTTTATGCCATTAAAACAGTCGTTTTGAGCAATAAAAATCCAAACGTCATTACCCTTCATTTTCAAAGACTTAATTACCATTCATTGACTAAATACTTACGGATCAAAAAGTACATGAAAGCCCCAATATGTAGTGAATTATTACTCACTACACTGAATGGTGCACTGCAAAATAATTCTGCAACACGACTACCACATGCTTTACTTAGACATGCAGCCCATCACCCTCTAGGGAGTATTGTTATGAGTACAAAGGAACAAAAGATCGCCGCCATCCAGCAAGACTGGGACACTAATCCACGCTGGAAAGGCATCACCCGCCCTTATACCGCTGCAGACGTTGAACGCCTGCGTGGCAATGTTCAAGTCGAGCACACACTAGCCCGCCGTGGCGCAGAAAAGCTGTGGTCTTTAGTCAACGAAACTCCCTATGTGCATGCGCTGGGCGCTTTAACCGGCAACCAAGCCATGCAGCAAATTAAAGCAGGCCTGAAAGCCATCTACCTTTCAGGCTGGCAAGTCGCTGCGGACGCAAACATCGCCGGTGAAATGTACCCAGACCAATCGCTTTACCCAGCGAACTCGGTTCCACTGGTGGTGCGCCGCATCAATAATGCGCTAACCCGTGCCGACCAAATCAATCACGCCGAAGGCGACGACAGTATTGATTTCTTTGCCCCTATCGTAGCCGATGCAGAAGCAGGCTTTGGCGGCGTACTGAACGCACACGAGCTGATGAAATCCATGATTGAAGCCGGTGCTGCCGGTGTTCACTTTGAAGACCAACTCGCCTCAGTCAAAAAATGCGGCCATATGGGCGGCAAAGTATTAGTGCCAACGCGTGAAGCGGTAGAAAAACTGGTTGCCGCGCGTTTTGCTGCCGACATCATGGGCGTGCCAACCTTGATCGTGGCGCGTACCGACGCAGAAGCAGCTGATTTGCTGACTTCCGATGTTGATGCCAACGATCAGCCATTTTGCACTGGCGAGCGCACACCAGAAGGCTTCTACAAAACGACGCCGGGCCTGGAGCAAGCAATTAGCCGTGGCCTTGCCTATGCGCCGTATGCTGATTTGGTATGGTGTGAAACCGGCAAGCCTGATCTGGAATACGCACGTAAATTTGCCTCCGCAATTCACGCGCAGTTCCCGGGTAAATTGCTAGCTTATAACTGCTCGCCATCGTTTAACTGGAAGAAAAACCTGGACGACGCCACCATCGCGACCTTCCAAGCTGAGCTTGGCAAGATGGGCTACAAATTCCAGTTCATTACCTTGGCAGGCTTCCACGCGCTGAACTACGGCATGTTTAACCTTGCCCACGGCTACGCCCGCCGCGGCATGAGTGCCTTTGTTGAGCTGCAAGAAGCCGAATTCGCCGCCGCCGACCGTGGCTTTACCGCGGTAAAACATCAGCGTGAAGTAGGGACAGGCTACTTTGATGCGGTCACACAGGTGATCCAGCAAGGCCAGTCTTCTACCACCGCGCTGAAAGGCTCGACCGAAGAAGAACAGTTCCACTAAAGCCTCAAAACCTAAGTCTTTAAACACGGAGGTAAATCCGTAGGGTGGGTTAGGCCAGAAAATGCACTCAAGTAGAAGTGGTGCTGTATCTTGGCCGTAACCCACCGTAGCGCAGTGCCATGGTGGGTTACGGCCGAAATAGATCAGCGCCCTAATAACATCAAAGAGCGGCCTAACCCACCCTACGAAAACGCTGTGCTTCAAGGTTTGGGTTTCCCCCTAATGCTAAGGGATAAACCATGACAACCACACTTGCAGGTATTCGAGTTCTCGGCCATATCAGCCCTGCTTTTGCCCCTATTCTTACTCCCGATGCACTGGCTTTTTTAGCCGAGCTGCATCGCAGTTTTGAGCCGCGCCGCCGTGAGCTGATGGCCGCCCGTACCGAGCGCCAAGCTCGGCTAGACGCCGGTGAAGTGCCCGATTTCCTACCCGACACCCAGCATATAAGGGATGGCAACTGGAGCATCTCTGCCCTGCCCGCCGATTTGCTCGATCGTCGCACCGAAATCACTGGCCCCGTTGAACGCAAGATGATGATTAATGCGCTTAATTCCGGCGCTAAATCGTTTATGGCCGATTTTGAAGATTCCAATACCCCCACTTGGGAAAACCAAGTTGAAGGCCAGATCAACGTTAAAGACGCTTACCGCAAAGAGCTATCCTACCGTTCACCTGAAGGTAAAGAATACAAACTCAACGCTGAAATCTCCACGCTGATTCTGCGCCCGCGCGGCTGGCATTTGATGGAAAAACACATTGAAGTCGACGGCGAAATTATGTCTGGCTCGCTGTTTGATTTTGGCTTGGCCGTATTTCACAACCTGAAATACCGCCTTAGCCAAGGCACATCGTGTTATTTCTACCTGCCAAAAATGGAATCACATTTAGAAGCACGGCTCTGGAACGATGTCTTCACTTGGGCCGAAGCCGAGCTTGAAGCCCCACATGGCTGCATCAAGGGCACAGTACTGATCGAAACTATTTTGGCCGCGTTTGAAATGGACGAAATCCTCTACGAGCTGAAGGAACACTCCGCAGGCCTGAATGCCGGTCGCTGGGATTACATCTTTAGCTGCATCAAGAAGTTTCGTACCAACACCGACTTCTGCCTTGCCAATCGCAGCTTAATCACCATGACCGTGCCGTTTATGCGCGCGTATTCCCTGCTGCTGATTAAAACCTGCCACCACCGCAATGCACCGGCTATGGGCGGCATGAGTGCGGTGATTCCAATCAAAAACGACGAAGCAGCCAATGAAAAAGCCATGCAACAGGTCCGCGCAGATAAAGAGCGCGATGCGGCAGATGGCTACGATGGCGGCTGGGTGGCTCACCCCGGCTTAGTAGCAATCGCGCAAGCCGCTTGGGACCCGATTCTTGGCGACAAGCCGAATCAAATCAGCAAGCAACGCCCAGATGTCAGCGTGGCAGGCAGTGATTTACTGAATTTCCAACCTGAAGCGCCGATCACCGAGGCCGGTTTGCGCGGCAATATCAGCGTGGGCGTGCAATATTTAGCCGCATGGATTTCTGGCTTAGGCTGCGTGCCGATTCATAATCTAATGGAAGACGCCGCCACCGCCGAAATCAGCCGCTCGCAAATCTGGCAATGGATCAGATCCCCCAAAGGCGTGCTGGACGATGGCCGTAAAGTCAGCAAGGCGTTGTTCCGCCAGTGGCTGCCAGAGGAAGTTGCCAAGATCCACACCACCGGCCGCTTTAGCAGCACTTTGGACGAAGCTGCGCTGATGTTTGACGAGCTAACCACCAGCGAGGAGTTTGTCGAATTCCTCACCCTGCCGGGCTACGATAGGTTGAAATAAGGGGTATAGGGTGTGCAAGTCGTTTTTCTTGCGCACCGCTCTTGGTTGGCAAAACTCGGTGAGCTTTGTCAGCGTTGTGAGGAGTTTGAAGATTTAAGCAAGGCCATTGCCAGCTACAAAGAATAGATATGTAGGGCGTAATAAATCTGGGCACTTTTCCAGACGTATTACGCCCTTGCGTAGCTAATCATCTACGTAAGCTAGCTTATTGGCTGAGGTAATCCGCCAGCTCAGCAATACTCAGCACCTGTAAGCCATGCTCAGCAGCGTATAGACTAATATCATCGCCACGCGCCATCGTGCCATCGGGATTCATCAGTTCACACAGCACGGCCGCAGGCTGCAGCCCCGCTAAAACAGCCAAATCAACCGACCCTTCTGTGTGCCCCCGACGCGCCAAAACGCCACCGGCAGTGGCGCGTAGCGGAAACACATGGCCGGGGCTGGCCAAATCGCCCGCTTGTGCACCACTGGCAATGGCCGCCTTAATTGTCGTTACACGATCGGCGGCAGAGACACCGGTAGTGACCCCGTGTCGCGCTTCAATCGACACGGTAAAGGCGGTGCTAAAACGGCTTTGATTGTCTGTCACCATCGGCGGCAGCTGTAAGTGCTGCAAGGCTTCGTCCGTTAGGCAAAGACAAACTATGCCGCTACCATCCCGAATCATTTGCGCCATGCTTTTGTTAGTGATTTTTTCAGCGGCCACGATTAAATCCGCTTCGTTTTCGCGATCGAAATCATCCATCAATAAAACAGGGCGGCCTTGGCGCATATCGGCCAGTGCTTGTTTAAAACGGGTCGCAAAAGGGGCAAGGGTAGGATTTGAAATTTCGATAAACATAGAGAAACGCTCTCGCAAGACTAGGTAGGCGAAAAACGGTTCAGGGGGTGGGACTGCCGCAGGTAAACCGTCACCTGATTAACAAGATTCTTCAATTAGCCTTGATAGAGTGCTAGACCTTGAACCACAGAGTAAAACGAGGACACAGAGCTTCACAGAGAAAACCATCGAATCTATTGCGTTCCTCTGTGAAGCTCTTTGCTCTCTGTGGTTTGAGATTTTGCTCCTCAACTTATAGCTGAAGCAGTTTTATAATCAGGAGCCGCCATGAGCAAGCCATGGCAAGTTTATTACGACGCATCTTCTTTCATCCGGACTATCACCGTCGGCTCTGGAGTTAAACCAGATCTGCTGACCCTGACGCTTATCAATACAGCTCAGGCGCTCGCGGGCTTATTTGCGGCTTTTTTAAAAAGCCACAAACTTACCGCCGGTGGGGAGTTTCACCCCGCCCTGAAGACGTACGACTTTGGAAAAAAATTCCAAGCCACATTGTCAGCTTTTAAACGTCTGTTTGTCTACGATTCACGGGAAAACACTTACACTACTTCTTAATAAAATATACATATCATGCAAGCAGAAGTTGAGTCGTAGCTGGCCTAGAAAAAACTATCTTTTAAAAATACATGACTCTCTTGATTAAACCGGCACAGCATACGCAGCCCAAGCAATATGATTGCTTTATGCAGGCCTTTCCACCCCCTTTGTCTTCAAAGAAGCTTCATTGCAAGCTGGCGAGCTGCTAAGCTAGCGGCAGGAGATTTAATATTATGATGAACGGCTTACTTATTATTTTTATTCTTATTTTAATCAGTGCATTTTTCTCTGTTTCAGAAATTGCGCTAGCCGCAGCGCGTAAACACAAGCTGCAACAAATGAGCGAAGACGGCGATAAACGCGCCGATCTAGTGCTAGCACTACAAGAGCGCCCTGGAGATTTCTTTACCGTGGTGCAAGTTGGCGTGAATGCGGTCGCAATTTTGGGCGGTATTTTAGGCGAACCCACTTTCTCGCCAGTTTTTAAAGCGCTATTTATTCAATTTGGTGTGCAGGTAGCAACAGCCGAAACGCTGGGCTTTCTAATGTCCTTTACCCTAGTTACAGGGCTGTTCATTCAGTTTGCCGATTTAATTCCAAAAAGAATTGGCATGGCTGTACCAGAAGCCACCGCCCTTAACGTCGTTGCCCCTATTCTGTTTTGTATCTTTTTAATGCGCCCTTTAGTATTTATTTTTGATGGCATTGCCAATATGATTTTCAATGCCTTCAATTTACCCGCAGTCCGCCGAGATGAAATCACTACCGACGATATTGTGGCAATGGCCGACGCAGGCGCAATGGCTGGCACGGTGCGACGTAAAGAGCACAATCTAATTGAAAACGTCTTTGAATTAGAAACGCGCACCGTCACATCGGTAATGACCGCACGTGAAAGTGTAATTTTCTTTTCTCTAAATGAGAAAGAAGAAACGATAAGAGCCAGAATGCTAGCTGATCCGCATTCTAAATTTCTACTTTGTGAAAACAGCATCGACAGCGTATTTGCCTATATCGATGCCAAAGACATTTTGCAATTAGTGCTTAAAGGCGGTGAAATTAATTTGCTGGAAGGCTTAAAGCAATATGGCAATCGCAAATTGCTGACTATTCCAGATACACTTTCCTTATCTGAAGTATTAGAGCAATTTAAAGAAGCGCGCGAAGACTTTGCCGTTATTCTGAATGAATACGCCTTAGTGGTTGGGATTATTACGCTAAATGATGTCACCATTCAGCTCATGGGCAGTATGGTTGATCCCGGCGCGGATCAAATTGTGCAGCGTGATGAAAGCTCATGGCTGGTCGATGGCGTAACGCCAATTGAAGACGTAAAAAAAGTACTCAATATCGATGAATTAAAAGACGAAGAGAATTACGAAACCATTGCTGGCTTTATGATGTATATGCTAAAACGTATTCCAAAAAAAGCCGAGCTATTGATTTTTGGCGATTACAAATTTGAAGTGGTCGATATTGATAATTACCGGATTGACCAACTGCTGGTAACCAGAATTACGCCACAGAAAAAAGTAGATGGTGAGTAATTGTAACTTGGGTTAGCGAATTATCTGCCCTAATTGGGCAGGTAATCCACGTAACCCAACCTATTCACTCCGCCTCATGTTGGGTTACGCAATAAAGCCGCTAACCCAACCTACACACACTTAGCGCTTAGATGTTTTACGAATCTCTTTTTCGTCCTGCCATTCATCCACGCCCTCTTCGATATTCTTTAAGATCAACGTGAATTTATAAAATACATCTTTTGTGCTGTCGTTTTTTTTAACAATCGAGGTAATTTCGCCAGTCAATAGGTATTTAGCGCCTTTCATTTGTCCAAGCTTAGCTTTGTTTTTATACAGCCCTGTTTCATTTTGTTTTTTTAACTCCTCAACCTGCGCATCCATTGTGCTGCTATCGGTCACAAATTTCGCGCCACTTTTCATTAGCTGCGTTTTCATGCTGTTGGTGATATTACGGGTATCAATATATTCAGCGGTTTTGTTTTTAACTTCGGCCACCACAATTAAAGGGCGGCCAGCCATGGATGGGTGCTGCATTAGAGAGCGCGCCATCGCTTCGGAAATCATTTGCAAATCGGTAGAGCCAAATTCATTGGTCACGGTTTCAACCGCTTTGTTATCGCCATAAACTACATCACCACCACCTACCGTAGGCGATGAGCTAGAAGCGCAGCCGGTAGCCAGTAATACCGCGGCCAATACTGCACTCAGCTTTAATGCTCGTTTCGTCGTGTTCATTGATCTATTCCTTTAAATAATTACTTGGCAGCGGGTGCTGCACCGGTGTTTTCTGGGCTATTGACTTCTATTTTGAAATCCACGGCATTTTGTACTGGAGCGATGGATTCGATGGTGCGTTTTTGCAAGCCAATAAATTTAAGAGGCTTCCAAACTTCCTCACCACCCACCTCAAGGCCTGCCTCATCTAACCAACGAAAACGGTAATAAAGCTGCTGATTACCCTTGTCCTGATTTTTCATTTCGACCTGCACGACCAAAAGGCCATTCCGTTGTGCCGTGCGCCCAGTAAGCAGCTTGAGATATTTCATTTCCCCCAGCTGTTCAATTCGATCCGTTAGGGAAATTGGAGCGGCTTGGGCCATCGCTGAAACGCCTAAAACAGCCGCCAATAAAACGCCACGGGCTAGATACTTTTTCATGGTTATTCCTTTGTTCAAAGTAGAAAACACGATGATTTATTTCTTCGCCTTTTTAAGCTTAGCTGGCTGAATAATAGCGTCTGCACTCTCGGTCACCACTGTGTCTAATACCACAGGCGCTAAATCGGTCTGGCCAAAATACACCTGATTGCCCATCACTCGAATCGGTACAATCTGGTACGGACTGCTTGCTTTAAAATCAAACGCCTCCTGCCCCTGCAACGTTGGTACTAATATTTTATGCATCCCCTGTGGCAAGCTCGCCCGCACAATGGCGATCTGCGCGGGCAGGGTGCTCCATGTCCGCTCGTCCGCCTGCTCGGTTATCACACTCACCAAGCCAAGCACTAGGCTGGCAATTGCGCTAGCGTTATTGTCTCTATCGTTTAGCTGCTTTTGCGCAACGCCCTTGCTCACCGCACGAATGGTGGAGCGCAAAATAATACCCGGCATATCGTCCCGTAGCGCACGGCGGCTCATGGCGTCTACGCTGGCGATGGTGCTCACGGGTGAAAAACGCCCGTCTATTTTGAGTTGCGACGGCGCAAAATCATTGCCGGAGCGAATCACAGGAAAAGACATCGCCGTTAAGCCCACCCGATATATAGGCAGTGGCACGGTGACCGATTTACGCGCAGGGGCAAGCCCGGAGCTCACCACAAACAGTACCTCGCTCATGCCGCGCTTGCTGGTTTTGCTATCGAGCTGAGATAAGCCGTCTTCTAAAACCTTGGTATTAGGCTGCAGCTCAATCGCCTTACGGTAACCCGGCGCAGCCAAGCTTTTTTCACCCAGCGCCTCGTAAACAAAGGCCGCTAAATAATGACTAAACGCATTTTGATAGCTATTTTTTAAAGCTAAAACTTCTGGGTCATCCAAGGTTTCGGTTGGATAACCTTTTAAATCTTTAAACGTGGTTTTTACGCCGCGATTTTTAGCCTCTGCTTCATCTTTTTCATAAGCACGGGAGCGAAACTCCGCAATAATCGCTTCACGTTCATGCGTTTTTCTGACTTCGACTCGTGCATTGCCCCAGTCGCCTGAGGCGGCATGATTTACGGCCAGCAGGGTAGACAGCAATACTTTTTCGTAATCATAACCATCGTAGCGACGGGTTTTATCGTTAATTAAAAAGCTACCCACCTCACCCATTAATTTATCTGGTGAGTTTTTAGCCGTATCTTCCCAATCCTGAATTTTGGCATCCGCCTTCAGCCAGACGCCGGTGCTGCCAGGCCAGTCACTTTTTAGCTGTAATAACTGACCTTTTTCCAGATAATACAAAAGGTCTTTATCACTATTATTCGATTCCAATACGGCCAGGGCGCTATCGGGCTTACCTGCACGGGCAAAATCAATCGCCCCTTGCGATTCAGCCTGATACTGACGCATCGACCCGCAAGCACTTAAAGCAAGGACCAAGATCAAGCTGGCGCTTAGTTTTAATTTCATTCCACAACCTTGGTTGATGTCCGCACAGTTATCAAATATGCCAACAGACTGAATAAATTTACTTTAAAAATCACGACCGTAATGCAACGCATTGTTTCTGATTTGCTACCGACTGCCTAGCTTACTTTATTTAGTTTAAATGCTCAGAAATGTAAGCAAATACTGCATTGCAAACAAGACAATCATCAGATTCTTAGTACTATAATGAAAGCACATTCGAGGGGCGCTGCAACCCCTTGCAGCCTGTCGAACTTAGCATCGGTCCGACAAGCGACAAGAGGCTAGGCTCGAATTTCTTAACTGCGCTCTCCTGTAAACCCGCGCCGGGTACGGCATGCGTGTTGGAGATGCCGGCTCGGCCACAGATAGGAATCACCACTGTGGCGAATCTTGATTTAGCAAATTCCGATTTTAAAGTCGCTGATCTATCTTTGGCAGATTGGGGCCGTAAAGAAATTCGCATTGCAGAAACAGAAATGCCCGGCCTGATGTCTGTGCGTGAGGAGTATGCAAAAACACAGCCACTCAAAGGCGCTCGTATCGCGGGCTCCATCCATATGACCATCCAAACTGCAGTACTAATTGAAGCGCTGCAAGCCTTAGGTGCCGAGGTGCGCTGGGTATCGTGCAATATTTTCTCTACCCAAGACCATGCCGCAGCGGCCATTGCCGCAGCAGGCACATCGGTATTTGCCCACAAAGGTGAAACACTCGAAGAATACTGGGATTTCACCCATCGCATTTTTGACTTTCCTAACGGCCAATACGCCAATATGATTTTGGACGATGGCGGCGATGCCACCATCTTGCTACACCTTGGCGCACGTGCAGAAACAGATCTTTCGGTGATTTCGGCCCCCAGCAACGAAGAAGAAATCGTGCTGTTTGCCTCGATCAAAGCCACGCTAGCCAAAGAGCCTAAGTGGTACTCCACCCGCCTTGCTTATATTAAAGGCGTAACCGAAGAGACCACCACCGGTGTACACCGCCTATACAAAATGCACAGTGAAGGGCGTCTCTCCTTTCCTGCGATCAATGTAAACGACGCCGTCACCAAGTCTAAATTCGACAACCTTTACGGCTGCCGAGAGTCCCTCGTCGACGGCATTAAACGTGCCACCGATGTGATGATTGCAGGTAAAGCGGCCGTAGTTCTAGGTTATGGCGACGTGGGCAAGGGCTGCGCCCAAAGCCTGCGCGGCTTGGGTGCCACCGTTTACGTCACCGAAATCGATCCGATTTGCGCGCTACAAGCAGCCATGGAAGGCTACCGCGTGGTGACGATGGATAGCATTTGCGATCAGGGTGATATTTTTGTCACCACCACCGGCAATGTGGGCGTAATTACCCATGAGCATATGCTCAAGATGCGCAATAACGCCATCGTCTGCAATATCGGCCATTTTGATAGCGAAATTCAAGTAGCGTCCTTACGCCAATACGAATGGGAAAACGTGAAGCCGCAGGTTGATCATATTATTTTCCCAGATGGCAAACGGATCATCCTGCTGGCCGAGGGCCGCTTGGTGAATCTGGGCTGCGCCACCGGCCACCCTAGCTTTGTGATGTCCAACTCCTTTACCAACCAAGTGCTGGCACAAATCGAGCTGTTTACCAAAACCGAGCAATACCCAGTGGGCGTTTACGTGCTGCCTAAACACCTCGATGAAATGGTCGCCCGATTGCACTTAAAGAAAATCGGCGCAACGCTCACCGAGCTAACAGACGAGCAATCAGCCTATATTGATGTGCCAAAACAAGGGCCATATAAACCGGCGCATTATCGGTATTGATGGTTTGAAGTAAAACGGGAAGCTTAGGCTTCCCGTTTTACTTCCTCTCTTAGCATCCTACGATTTTTTATTTTTTAAATTCAATTTTACTTTGGCCAGTCATAATTCTTTCATAGCTGCCATCTTTTTTCATGGCTAATAAAACCTCATCAAATCGATCCCGTAGCTGGCTTAGATTTCTTTTTTTAGAAAAAGCCATAAAGCTGGGAATGGCTTGTACTTCCGGCGCAAGCTCTCTAACCTTATCCGCCACGCCTTTGCGCTTTAAAATATCCAGCGCGCCGTATTTATTGCTCACCAAAATGTCAAATCTTCCCGCTAATAACTTTTCTATATTTTGCTCTCCGGTATAGGTGACATCAGGTGTTTTAATGATTTTGTTTTTAACTGCATTATCAAAAATATCACCATAACTTACTTTACTTACCACGCCAAAACTATAATTAGCTAATTTATATATATCACCATCAAATTTAATCGTTGAATATTTTAAAACAAATAATGAAACCGCCTGCTGCATCAATACTTCTTTTGAATAATCTGCAAATAGCTCTCTTTCTGGGGTTTTATATGCCGTAAAAACGGCATCGGCGGTGCCATCTTCAATCATTTTTATTGAACGTGTCCAAGGCATCAGGGTGATTTTTATCGGTTGTTGTAAACGGCGAAATGCTTCCTTTACGATTTCAACCACAAAACCTTTAGTCTCGCCATTTTCTTCATATTGATAAGGAGGGTATTGCAGAGTAACCAGCTCTAGCGTTGTGGACATAGCTGGCATAGCGCACATCATTAGCCCCGTAGAGAAGAATCTGACAATATTGTTTTTCATAGACCCCACTTAATCGCTAGCCGCGTATTTTCATGCCGAGTCTGCAATATAGTGCGCCTAATTTTATATAACAAATCTAAGCAGGCTGGCTAGGCATGCATTCCCCCACCCAGCACCGCCCTTGCCGCATCTACAATCTGCTTTGATAAAGCTTCCATGCGTGGCGATTGCACTTTCCATGAGTGCCAGAAGAGCTTTACATCGCAGGGGTAATCGGGAGCAAGATCAATTAAATCAGCATGATCTAACAATAGCTCAGGCACCATGCCATAACCCAAGCCATGGCGAATAGCCGCAAGATGTGGCTCGGTGCCAGGTACATAGTGACAGGGGTAAGCATCCGCGAGCAAGCCGAAATGGCTCTCCAAAAAACTAGCTTGCAGCGTGTCTTTGTGAGAATAAGCCACCACCGGAGCACGGCGGGCATCGTTGCGATTCATACCCTGAGGAAACCAGCGCTGACAAAAGCTTTTGCTCGCCACCAAGCGATAGCGCATCACGCCTAAGGCATCAGCAAAACAACCTTTCATGGGCTTTTCTTCACTGCCGATGCAGCCTATCGCCATGCCAGATTCAAGCAAAGAGTAGGTGTGATCTTGATCCTCAACGATTAAATCAATCAGCACTTCTTCCTGAAGCAAAGCCTGAGCCAGCACTGGAAAAAACCATGTCCCCAAGGTATCGGCATTCAACGCAATAGTGAGTAAAAGCGGCGAGTAACGCTCTACCGCTAAATCAGAAGCCAGATCAGCCTCTAGCTGCATTACGCGGCGCAAGTATTGCAAAAGCCGCTGACCAACTGGCGTGGCACGGGCCGGACGGCTGCGCACTACTAAGGGATTGCCCAGATTACTTTCCAGCGCACGTACCCGCTGCGAAACTGCCGATGCAGTGAGATGCAAACGCACTGCGGCCTGCTCAAAGCTGCCGGTTTCAATCACCGCGCGTAGCGCCTCTGTTTGCCTAGGGTCTAAATTCACCAGCGTATCTTTCACATATTAAGAATTTTTAAGCATACCTTATTAATATTAAATTTAGTTCAATATATCTAAACACCTAGGGAACCTCTGCTCAAATCACCTGCTAAAATAACATCACATCAAGGGCGCGAGATTAAAAATGAAAAAATCTGGGCAGCTAAGTTTTTCAGATGCGGAGCACGCATTAAAGAAAAAACAAACGCGTCGTGAGCGATTTTT
>JANYCY010000030.1 GCA_025360045.1 Janthinobacterium sp.
AAACCACTGCCGCGCCAATCCCGAACCCGTGCAAACCAAAGTGCCCGCCGCTGCTGATGAGTCATGCTGCTGCCCCGCATTGAAAAATGCAGGATGCCCGATTTAAAACATTAAAAGGAATGGGCGCGCTGGGGGCTTACCATTTTATTTTATAGAAGCAACATAGAAGCAACAGGGGGCAGACCACGGTTAATTTCGTGATGGTTTGTTTTTGGTGGTAACCCCATTTTTTTAATCGCCAAACGCCCGCTGCACCGCATCAACAACCCGCTCACCAATTACGCCATTCTCGGCAAGAATTGGATAGCGCTTGCAAAGCTGATTAGACAGCGCATTCCCATTCTGCCGAATACTACGAATGATGCTGTCCAGCTCGTTATCTGGCGCTTCTAAAAATTGCTTGATGGCGCTGCGGGCTTGATCGTTGGTTTTTAAGAAACGGGCTTCTTTGCGTATTTCTTGCGTTAGCGTGGTGTCGATGATTTTGGCGAGATATTCGGCGTGAGCGGTAAGGTCGGGGTAGCGCCATGCGGGCAGTGCATCGTCGTAAGTGGTGCAGGGCGGCTTAGTTTTATCAACCCGCGTTGATTATCGCTTGTTATGGCGGAATTAAATTGGCGGATTACGCCTTTGGCTAAGCCGCCTTATTTTAGCCCTTTATTTACAAAACATATCTGGCGGGAACATATCGACCTTCGGGAAAGCTAAGGGCAGATTAGCGCTTTCTATTTTTAATCCAACCCCTCATCCTCCATATCTCTTATTTTACAAACCGTTTTCCAATTGCGATCCGTCATTGCTACGCCTAGTAGTTTCTCTGCCTTGGCTGCGAGTTTTGATCTGCCTATGCCTTCAGGGGCGTGCAGGTAGAATACAGAAGGGCTTAAATGAAATCGCTCGCTGTCTTTTTTTAGGGCATTGAGCTCTGCTAATTGGGGATGGCTGGGTGGGGCGGCGAGAAAGCCAAGGTGTAGGCTGCTGGGGTCTGTTTCTGCTTCGGGGAATGGGTTTTCTAGGATTGCTTTTTCTATTGTCTCTCGGCTCATCATCATAATCTGTGGCTCAAAGCTGTGTTGTAGTTTGATCTGGCTAATGAGTTTGGATTTAAATTCTGCAATATCTGTTTCTGAACGCTGAAATAGGGCGTTGCCGCTTTGGATATAGGTTTTTACCTTTTTCGCACCAAGGTTTTCTAAAATGGTGATCAGCGCTTTCATGGCTAATATGTTTTTCCCACCGACATTTATGCCTCTAAACAGCGCGATATAAGTTTGCATTTAATCACCATTTTATTTGGGGGGCGTGCTTCGCATAAATTAAACGCCTTGCTTTTTATTTAGTCAAAAAAATAAATGAGCGGATACAAGAGCAGCTTATTTATCGTAAAGCGCTTGGGGTAAGGTCGAATTCTCGTTTGATTAATTTGCGTAATGCCGTGCTATCCCGATAGCCCACTTGCTCTGCAATGGTTTCAATGGAGAGTGCGCTTGTTTCGATTAAGTGGGCGGCGCGGGATAGTCGGCGGCGCTGGATAAATTTGATTGGGGATACGCCTGTAGCCGCTTCGATGCGTCGCGCCAGTGTTTTGGTCGATAGAGCTAATTGGGCGGAAAGGGCTTTGACGGTGATGGGCTCGGCAAGGTGGGCGTCTATCCAGCGCTCTGCCGCGATGACGGTTTCATCCTCGTGCAGCAAGTGGCTTTGCATCATATAGCGTGCTTGTGAGGCGCGCTGATCGATGAGCAAATAGCGTGAGCATAGATGGGCGACCGACTCGCCCATCATATCGGCGACGATGGCGAGCATTAAATCCATTTGCGATAGGGCGGCTCCGGCGGTTAGCAGCGTGCCATCGCGCACCAGCATCTTGGTTTCGTCGAGCTGCACATCTGGATATCGTGTGCGAAAAGCTGGGGCAAGCCACCATGTGGTTGTGGCTTTGCGCCCATTCAGTAGGCCAGCTTCAGCCAGCAAAAATACGGCACTGCATGATGCCGCAATTTTGCCTACGCTTTGCTCGGCCAAGTAGCGCATGGCCCGCAATGCATCGCTTTGGCTAAGCCGCTCGGTAACCTCCTGATTTGATCGCATGCCAAGGCCGGGAACAATCATCCAATCTGATGTTTGTAGATTTGCTGATTTGAAAGTCAGATCGCTTTTTAAGCGCAGGCCGCAGCCGGTGCTGATATAGGGCTTTATTGCAAGGGTCTGGATGCGGATGGGGGGCGCATCCTTTGCCTGCAAGGCTTGGGCTGCGCGTAAAGTATCTAGCGTAATGGCGAGGCTGCTATCCATGACGCCATCTAAGAGCAAAATCGTGATTGTTTTCATTTGTCTATTTTGGCATAAAAAATGTCAAATATGATGCTTCACGTAAAAGACTTTGGCCAGCAGACTGTAGCTTCACTTTCTACATGGAAATACAGTCATGCCAAATATTATTGTTAAAATTCCTGCTGCTACTCTTGATGTCACAGCCCGTGCGGCTTTGATTGAGGCCATCCATACCGCTGCCATGCGGGCAGAGCAGATGCCAGATGATCCAAAAAAAAGAAGGTTGTGCTGGGTGGTGGTTGAGGAGGTAGAGGCTGGGTTTTGGGCTTGCGGCGGGGCGGATATGAGCTCGGTGCTGCTGCCAGTTTGGGTGCAAGTTTATTTACCGCTTGGCGTGCTGGATGACGAGGCCCGTGCGCAGTATGTGGCCGCTGTTCATCAGGCCATCAGCAGGGCGTTGCCAAATGAAAAACGGCATATTGCAAGCTCTTGCATCATTAATGAAGTAGCTGAGGGTACTTGGGGTGTGAATGGCATGGTTTGGTCTTTGCCGGATTTTGCCAAGCACGCTGGGTATGTGCATTTACAGAAATTACTGAAGTAAGAGGGGATCGGCGAATATAAATCGCGATGTGCCGAGAGAAAATCAACAGCGGTAGGTTTTCTTTTGGCCTAAGGTTTTGCGCGCGATCTCTTCGTCAGCGCTGCGTAGTATTGATCTTAAACAGAGCAAGATTCGGGTCGTTATCTAGGGTTTAAGCCTCCACACTGTATTCATGCCTAGGCAATTGGGGCAGAAACCTAATGGAGGAGGTGAATCATGCTATCTAATAAAGTGGCGATTATTACTGGGGCGAGCTCTGGGATTGGTTATGCCAGCGCAAAGTTATTCGCAAGCCAAGGGGCGAGTGTGGTGCTGGCGGCAAGGCGTCAGGCAAAGTTGGATGAGTTGGTCGATGAGATTACTCAAGCAGGTGGGCGGGCGATTGCGCTGGCGGGTGATGTGAAGGACGAAGTTTTTGCTAAGGCGCTGGTTGAATTGGCCGTTGGCCATTTTGGTGGGCTGGATGTGGCGTTTAATAATGCCGGTATGATTGGGGAAATGGGGGCGACGCCTGATATCTCGCTTGCGGCATGGCAGGAGGTGATGGACACCAATCTGACAGGTGCTTTTCTAGGGGCCAAGCATCAAATCCCCGCCATGCTAAAGCGGGGCGGTGGTTCTTTGATTTTTACGTCTTCCTTTGTGGGTTATACCGTGGGTTTCCCAGGATTGGCGGCTTATGCGGCGAGCAAGGCGGGGCTGGTTGGTTTGACGCAAGCATTGGCTTCCGAATTTGGTACTCAGGGCGTACGCGTCAATGCGCTGTTGCCGGGTGGCACGGACACGCCGATGGGCCGCGCCTTTGCCAACACACCAGAAGCCTTAGCCTTTGTGCAGGGGCTTTATGCTATGAAGCGGCTGGCGTTGCCCGATGAAATTGCGCAATCGGCGCTTTATCTTGCCTCTGATCTCTCCAGCTTTACAACCGGCTCGGCGTTGTTGGTGGATGGTGGGATTTCGATTAATCGTACTTAAGTTGTTTCGTCTGGAGATGTTTATGTCTGACTATGAGCGCATCGCCAAAGCGATTTATTTTATTTCTACTCGTGTGCATAGTCAGCCTAGTTTGGATGAAATTGCAGCGCACTTACATTTAAGTCCATTTCATTTTCAGCGGCTATTTTGTCGCTGGGCTGGGGTGACGCCAAAGCGGTTTTTGCAAGTGCTGACTTTGGAGCGGGCCAAGCAATTATTGCGCGAATCCAAATCACTGCTGGAAGTCTCTGATTCGCTGGGTTTAAGCAGTGGCTCACGGCTCTATGATCATTTTGTGCATCTGGAAGCGGTGACGCCAGGAGAGTACAAAAAGGAAGGGGCGGGTTTGTCCATCGCTTACGGCGTACATAACACGCCATTTGGCCCTGCATTTATTGCGATTACGCCTAGAGGAATTTGTAAGTTTTCATTCTTGCAGGGCGAGGCGCTGGATGTGCATCTGGCTGATTTATGCAAAAAATGGCCCTATGCCGTGCTGTATGAAGATCAGCAAGCCACGCTTGAAGTGCTAGATGGGATGTTTGGCGGGGCAAAAAAGCCGGATAAGCCTATTTCTTTGCATGTGGCGGGGACGAATTTTCAGGTCAGTGTTTGGAAAGCCTTGCTACAGATCCCACCTGCGGCGGTGGTGAGTTATTCCCAAGTAGCGAATGCGATCGGCAGCCCCAATGCGGCGCGGGCGGTGGGCACGGCGATTGGCTCAAACCCTGTTGCATTCTTCATTCCCTGCCATCGTGTTATTCAGCAGGGTGGTAAGCTGGGGGGCTATTACTGGGGAGAAACGCGTAAGCATGCGATTCATGCTTGGGAGTCGGCAAGGTGTGAGCTGCTTTTGCCAGAAGAGGCTGCCTAAGCAGAGTGCCGCTTAATTTAGACTAATCAAAAACAAGGCATCGCGATGGGCAGTGCCTTGTGTGATGATTTTTTTATGCGCAGCTTGGTGTAGCAGTGAGTTCTAGTGTTTTACAGAGTGACAAGAAGCGGCTCAGTTTATTGCTGCGTGTAAGCAGCACTTGCATCTCATCGTTCAGCGGCTTGCTGAAGTTAACCAGTGTATAGGTCGGGGCCAGTTCTTTTTGGATGAGTTGAAGTGCATCGCTATTGCTTAGTGTGCTTAGCTCGGTGGAAGTAAGGCTAAGTTCCCCTTCACCAAAAGCGTCTTCGATTTGCGCGTAAAGCGCATCGGCTTTGCTGGCGCGGAAAATCAGGCCATCTTCAAGCTGCTCGATCAGCACCCATTCCCAGAGTGGGATAGCCGCGTTGGCTGGGTAAGCGCTATCTTTATCGTTGGCTAAATAGCTTTCTGCATCGCTTGCTGCTTTGAGTACTTCGGCGCTCATTGCTTCGATGTCGTTTGGCTCGAAGCCGCCATCGGCGATGATGGTGAAGAGTTCGGTGATCTGGGTTTGATTCATTGGGTAATCCTGATTAATAAATGCCATCGGCGCTACAACAGCGCCAATGGGCAGATGATAAAGGGATTTTTGTAGCAGCGTTAATACTTATCAGGTGATTGATTCGGCTTGACGGCGGTTTATTGTGCTTTTGGGCCTTGCTGTGGCTCAGTTCGGCATGTTTTTATAGATTTCAACGTCTTTCATCATGATGCGTAAATTTTTATCGGGGTCGGCGATCAGCTTTGATATTGGCGAGTGGATTACCGTCTAGCAAAAGCATGTCGGCCAATGCGCCTTCTTCAATCACCCCTTGCGTGCAGGGCTTGCGTAGGCCAGAGAGGGCCAGTAATTGCGCATTGTCATGGGTGACCAGTTTGAGTGCTTCGGCGGCGCTCATCCATTGGGTGAGCTTAGGAATATCCGTATTTTGTTTTTTCATTTGCGTGGGTGCAAACATGAAACGACGAAAATGATCTGATTTGCTGGCATTTTGATCATTGTTCTGGCCGGTCAGTGAAAGGGATTAATCTACTCAATGCGCTGTATTAAAGCCAAGATGTATCCATTCCCGTAGCGTTTGAATTGGCGAAGAAACCGATCCACTTTTGCGATCTTGCTACTCGAAGTGTGAAGCGTGCCAGCGAGGTCACCAAAAATGAAAAAATGAGGGTAATGATTCAAAGCTGCGTCAATAACCAATTGAAATTTAAGTATGTTTAAATGGATAGCTGGCTCTCTGCAAAAGAAAATGGATACCGTAGGGTGGGTTAGGCCGCTCTTGATGCTCATTAAGGCGCTGATTTATGTCCGGCCGTAACCCACCATGACACTGCGCTGCGGTGAGTACGCGGCCAAGATATGACAGCGCCCATATTTAATGCATTTTCTGGCCTAACCCACCCTAAGGACACATTCTTGTTTATTTCAACTTGTGTAGATACTTATGCTTCTGGAGCCGTCCGCAATTGCGCTTTTTTGCGACTTACGCCAAGTGGGATCAAGCCGCGCAAGCCGCTGCTGGCCTGAAAGCGGTGAACAACCCGCTATCGGCCAATGGCCCGTTTGGCAATGATAAAAGCGGCTTCACCTTTGGCGCTCAGGCCGAAGTGTGGTGGTAAGTTGGGCTGCTGCAGTCTTAACTAATATTAGACAACCCAAATCTTGAAACACGGAGGCCACAGAGAACACGGAGTTTCACGGAGAAAAGCGTTTATAAATCTGGCTGTTTACTTTGAGTTTTTTCAATTTAAAAATATAGATTTCTACTGCTGTCTAATATTAAACGTGGCCTAAGTGTTAAGCCTCGAAATAACTTCCTGAAATGGTTCACACAATAAAATCGTCATTCCCGAGTGTTGTTGTCGGGAATCCAGTGCCTCTGCTGGACCCCCGATAAAACCATTCGGGGATGACGAGTGTGTTATTTCGGGAAATGAACCAAGAGCTAAGTTAGCCCAAGCGTTTATCCGCTGCTGTTCAGGCTGCCTTAGCGTGTTTAACCCCTCTGGGCTTTGCCCGGAATTTTAAAATGGATTGAGTCATGCTCAAGACCGATCGTGAATGGTGGCGTGGTGCTGTCATTTATCAAGTTTATCCACGCAGCTTTTCCGATGCCAATGCCGATGGCGTGGGTGATTTGCAGGGCTTGCTCGGCAAATTGCCCTATATTGCCGCGCTGGGGGTGGATGCGGTCTGGATCAGTCCATTTTTTAAATCGCCAATGAAAGATTTTGGCTACGATGTAAGCGACTATTGTCAGGTCGATCCGCTATTTGGCACGCTGGCCGATTTTGATGCCGTGCTGGCAAAAGCGCATCAGCTGGGCTTAAAAGTGATGATCGATCAGGTGCTCTCGCACACCTCGGATCAAAACACCTGGTTTGCAGATAGCCGCTTGAGTCGCACAGGTGACAAGGCCGATTGGTATGTGTGGGCCGATGCTAAGGCCGATGGCTCTGCGCCAAATAACTGGCTGTCTGTGTTTGGTGGCCCGGCCTGGACTTGGGATACCCGCCGTTGCCAGTATTATTTGCATAATTTCTTAAGCAGCCAGCCGGATTTAAATTTCCATTGCCCTGCCGTGCAGGACGCCATTTTAGAAGCGATTCGTTTTTGGCTGGCGCGTGGTGTGGATGGTTTCCGTTTTGATGCGTGTAATTTCCATTTTCATGATCGCAAGCTGCGTAATAATCCGCCCGCTAAAAGTAAAGATACCAAGACGGTTAGCCCCGATAATCCTTACGGCTTTCAGGCGCATGTGCATGATAAATCCCAGCCAGAAAATATCGACTTTCTAAAACGGGTGCGTCTGCTGCTGGATGAATACGGCGCAATGAGCGTGGGTGAAGTAGGGGATGACGACAGCCTGAAAGTGATGGCCGAATACACCACAGGCGGCGATAAGCTGAATATGGCGTATAGCTTTAATCTGCTGACTAAAGACTTTAGCGCGGCGTATATCCGTAAGCAAATTGAAGACCTTGAAAAGCGCATTGGCGACGGCTGGGGCTGCTGGTCGATCGGCAACCATGATGTGATGCGCGTGCTGAGCCGCTGGGGCAATAATAGCCAGAACCCACGATTTTCGCGCAGTATGCTGGCGATGCTGCTGTGTTTTAGAGGCTCTGCTTGCCTGTGGCAGGGGGACGAGCTGGGGCTGCCCGAGGCCGATATTCCCTTTGAGCTATTGCAAGACCCTTATGGCATTGCCATGTGGCCAGAATTTAAAGGTCGCGATGGCTGCCGCACACCGATGCCTTGGCAGCATGATATAGCCGCTGCAGGCTTTAGCACCGGCGCACCTTGGTTGCCAGTGCCTGAATCACACCAGCAGCTAGCCGTCAGCGTGCAAGAGGGTGATCCTGAATCTACCTTAAACTTTTATCGCCATTTTATTAGCTGGCGTAAGACGCAAGCTGTGCTTTGGCAGGGCGATATTCAGTTTATGGATGTGCTAGAGCCGCTGCTGGCCTTTAGCCGCAGCCTCAATGGTGAGCGCTGGCTGTGCGTATTTAATTTATCTGAAAGTCGTCAATCGTTGCCGTGTAAAGACAAGCTCACGCTACTGGCCGATGCGGGGCTGAGTGGCGCAAGGATTAAGTCCGGCGTGATTGAGTTTGATCATTGGGGCGCGCTGATTGCCCGCGTAGAGGCGTAAGGTATGACTACTGTTTCATTAAAAGGCATTAAAAAAGCGTTTTCTTCGGTGTACACCCTGCATGGCATCGATTTAGAAATCAAAGATGGCGAATTTATTGTGTTTGTCGGCCCCTCAGACTGCGGTAAATCGACCTTGCGGCAGCGCGTTTCAATCTTTCCGCTATGCGCTGTTGCCGATGGCTGTGCCGATTTTATTTGTGGTGTTCTTGCTGGCCTTTATCAGCGGCATCATCGAATACTCGGTGGCATCGGTGCTGCTGCACGAGCAGGATAAAAACAGATGCAAAGTGCCAGTCATGCTGTCTACGCTAGCGTTGATGTTTAGCATTCACATTTTTGCGGCCCACCCCTGTCAGCGCCCTTTGGTGGTGGGGTGGGATACTTGGCCGCCTTATCATTTTAAGGGTAAGAAGGAGCAGATGCAGGGGTTGGCGGTAGAGGGGGTGGTTGAGTTGGGAAGGCGAGTGGATTGTCCTTTGCAGTTTGTACAAATGCCTTGGAAGCGCACCTTGAGCGAGCTGTCTGCGGGTAAGGGTGGTTTGGCGATGGAGGTACACGCTGATTCTGCCTTGGTTTACTCCAGCTTAAATTGCGAAACAAGCCGGTCTAGCTCCACAGCGCTGCGCTGCAAATCGGTTGAAAGCGCTGCGTTTTGGTCGGCACGGGCGCTGTTGTCTTCGGCCATGCGGGCGATTTGTTCAACGCTTTGGGCGACGGTTTGGCTGGCTGTTTTTTGCTCGGCCATGGCGGTGTTGATTTCTGCGGCGGCATCTAGCTCGGCCTTACTGCTGTCTTTAATATGGGCAAAGGCTTGAGTGGCTTTTTCTACACGCTGGCTGCCGCGCTCCATTTCTTGACGAGCAACATCCATGCCTTTGGCTGCGGCATCCGTATCGCGCCGGATGGACGCAACAAGGGCGGTGATTTCGCCGGTGGAGGCCGCGGTTCTTTCGGCCAGTTTTCTGACTTCATCAGCAACCACGGCTAAGCCTCGGCCTTGTTCCCCTGCTCGTGCGGCTTCAATTGCGGCATTGAGCGCTAGCAAATTAGTTTGTTCGGCAATTTCTTTAATCACTTGCACAATATTGCCGATTTCCCCTGAGTGGACTTTCATGCTGTCCACATTGCCGCCTAGCGTTTCTAGATTGGCCGATAGCTCAATAATTTCGTTTAAGACGTCTTGCATCAGCTGCTGGCCCTGATTCACTTCATCTTGGGCTGCGTGTGCTTGCTCCTCGGATGAAGCGGCATGCTCTGATACTGCAGAAATACTGACCGACATTTCTTCGATGGCGGAGGCCATTTCTCCCGAGGCATTGGCTTGGGATAGCGAGGCTTCGAGCATGGCGTTGGCGTTGCCATTGAGTTGCTGCGCGGCACTCGCTACGGCCTGCGTATTGTGGTGGATATGTTGAATAATCTGCCGCAGGCTTTGGGCCATGGTGTTAAAGCTGTCTCCCACTTCGGATAGCTCGTCTTTTACATTGAGATGCACCAAACGGGATAAATCACCTCTAGCAAAAGCTTCGGCCTCGTGGCGCAGTTGTTTAACCGCACCGTGAATAGAGAGATAAGTGCCGATAAAAAGATAGGCACCAAGGATCAGCATAAATGCCGCAAGGCCGAGCACCATTTGTCGATCGGACTGAATACTTTGCTCACGTTTGCTTAATGTGGCGTTAATTGATTCAAAAATATGCGCGGTTATGGTGTTCATTTGCCCAATGGAGGCGGTCAGGCGGGCAAAGTGGGCTTTAGGCTCCACACTGATTTCGCTACTTGAAAATTCTTTAAGTAAATAAGCATGGTCGGAGTGCATCAGCTCGGCTAACGCCTTGCCTTCGGTTTGAAGGTTGTTCGCGCTAGTGCGAGCCAGTTTTTCTGTTATGGGGGCAGCGGAGAGCGCCATGATGGCCCCGAGCGTATTCATTTGAGCGATTTCTTCTACTTTGGCGGCCTTACTCGTGGCCAAGCGCACGCCAATCCCCCGCGCTTTGGCGAGTGCTTCGGTCGCAGGAATGAGCTGAGAAAAATACACGTCTTGTAGATAGTAGCTATCTGCTTCTGGATCGAGTGTTAGGCCAGAAATATGGGCGAGATCTCCGGCTATTTTGATGGTTTGATTGATCGCGTCGGTGTGGCTTACAAAGTTTTCGGCAGGTTTACTTTGTTTCCAGCCACTGATCAGCGATTCTAATTGTGATTTTAGCTGCGCCCAAGGGCTGCTTAAGCGAGGAAAATCGTTTTGCTTGATTAATGTGTCTGTGCTTTGAATGGCCGTGGTCAGTTTTTGTTCGGTGGCCTCGATATCTGGGCCAAAGTCTGTTTTGCCTTGTAAATAAGATGAGCTGAGGCCGCGATGGCTTTGTGCCAAGGTCATCACCTCACGGAGCGCGGAGGCATATTGCAAGCCTAGATGCTCGGTGCGGGCGGTGGCGAGGTCTCGGTTAAAGCCCAGTAAAATCAGAATCAGCATATAGATCGTGGGGATGGCTAGAACAAAAGCAATCAAAATGAATTTCTGTGCGAAACGCAGGTTGGATACAAAGCGAATCACAGGTATAAAAAGTGCTTTCATTGAAACAATCCATTAATAACAACATCTTAAGTGTAGTTGACAGATTGCCTTGCCAACAGGACAACAAGTTTCGTTTTTAATCTGCTTTAAGTCAGCTTGTCCTTGGCTTGATATATCGCTTACTTGCGTAGCACTAATCAATGCTTTGCGAAAAACATGGGGATTTTTGAAAGAAGGGGCCGAGCGATTGAAAGCATTAAAGAAGGGGGGCTGCTAAGCTGGAGGCAATGGTTTTTTAGGGATTGACCGCATGGATCAGCTGCACTTCTCACACGCTAAAGCTTGTCAGCTTTTATATCTGCACCATTTGCAAACGCGGCGTGAGGCTTGGCATGCGTTTAGCCAGTCGGGGATTAGTTGGTTTATGTATCGGCGTGATGGTGAGGGGGTGATTCTTAATCCGCAGACGGGTTTGATCTGGCAAGAAATCACCGAGGCGGGGCCGCAGCTAGATTCATCACGCGCTCATGCTAAAGTGCGGCAGCTCGAATGGGCGGGGCTGGCTAATTGGCGCTTGCCGACTCGAGCCGAGCTGATCGATATTGCCTACGCGCCGGGTTTTCCGCTGTGTGAAGAATACGCTTGGTTTGATTGCCCACTTTGGCTGTACGACAAAGGCTGCTTATATCTTGATCAGCCGGATGAATTTATGGGGCCAGATGGCGCGGCCAATATGATTGCGGTGGACGATACCCTTTGCGCAGATTGGCCAGGGAGCTATCCGCAGGGGCTGTTTGAGCTGGGCTGGACTTGGTTGGGGGCATGGACGAGTAATGCGCGTTTTCCAAAGTCGAGCAAGTTTGATGCGGCGCTTACCGCTTGGAAAAGATGGCGCTCCTTAGCGTCGTCAGAAAACGATGGCTTTCATGCGGTGGATAGTAATACCACCGATTGGCCGACCTTATTGCGCAAATTAGATTACATCAGCACCCGCCTGCCGGACATCGATAGCAGCACTTTTACTGACGCAGCCAAAGGCTTGTGGGAGCTATGGCCGGTGTCTGATGCCAAACACGCCAGAAGAATCGCCTTAGCCAACGATGGCCAGATGCGGGCGCGCAACCCCGAGCTGGATATTCGCGATGCCAATGTGGCGATTGATTTTGGCACCAGTAGCACGGTGGTGGCGTTTAGAGAAGGCGCACATGATCGCCTGCTGCGCATCGGTGAAAGCAATTTATGGGAGCAACCGCAGGCCAGCGATTACGAAAACCCCACGGTGCTAGAGGTGATGGATTGGCAGGCGCTGATGGCCGCTTGGACGTCCGAGGTTTATCGCCCCTTGGTCGATTGGCGTGATATTCATTGCGCCCACGAAGCGCGTGATCATTTGCGTGATAACCATACTGATCCTAAGCGCATCGCCAGTATTTTTAGCCGCATGAAGCAATGGGCGCTGGATGAGTTTCCTACCTTGATCAGCGATCAAATTCATCAGGAAGAGCGCATTCTGCCGCCCTTGAAGCGCTACCCCAGCAAGCATGTGGACGATGTGTACGCCGATTTTAACCCGATCGAGCTATACGCTTGGTTTTTGGGGATGTTTATTAATTGGCGGCAGCGTGGGATATTTTTGCGCTATTACATGACGTTTCCGGTGAGCTTTCCGCATGACACCAAGGAAAAAATCCTCAGTGCATTTCATCATGGCTTGCAACGTAGCCTGCCAGAAAGTCTTGTTTACGGCCCGCATATTGCCCAATTTAGGGTTGAAGAGCGCGGCTCAGAGCCTGCTGCCTATGCCGCGTGCGCGCTAAAAGCCTTGCAGTTGGCCCCCAGTGCGGCCGGTGTGGGGCGGGCGTTTGCGGTATTTGATTTTGGTGGTGGCACCACCGATTTTGATTTTGGCTATTACCGCCTACCCGATGCCGACGAAGCTGAAGCGGGCTGGGAAGAGGTGATCGAGCACTTTGGCGCTTCGGGGGACAGAATGCTGGGTGGGGAGCAATTGCTAGAAAATTTAGCTTACATCAGCTTTCGCCACAATCTGCCGCAGTGCCGCATGCATAAGATCGCTTTTCTATTGCCGCAAGACGCCGATGATTTTGCAGGCTCGGATATGTTCCTAGAAAAAACCCGTTCGGCGTTGACCAATAGCATCGTGCTGATGGGGCGTTTGCGCTCTTTTTGCGAAACCGGCAATTTGGAAGGGCTAGTGGAGGGCGATATTTGCAAAATGCCGCTGTTAAATCGGGATGGGTTAAAAGTGGATGTGGCATTTCAGATTCCGCAAAACGAGCTGCGCGATTATCTACGTGCGCGGATAGAGCGCGGTGCCATCGCCTTTTTTGCCGCCATGCAAGCCGCATTTAAAAGCCACGGCGGCATGCCCGTAGCGGTGGATGTGTTGCTGGCGGGCAATGCTTGCCGCTCGCCATGGGTGATGGAGTTGTTTGGTTTAACAGGCTCGCCCATAGGCGCGATTATGGCGTTTGAGCAGCTGCAAATCTCAGTGCACCCGCCGCTCTTGGCAGACCCAAGCAACCCTTGGCGGCCCACGGCCAAAACCGGCGTGGCGCTTGGCCTGCTGCGGCTTTGCCCAGGGGAGACGCTGAAAGTGATTAATCGATCATTGCTTAAAGATGACGCGCCGTTTTTATTTTCGGTGGGTAAATTGCTCAATGGCGAGTTCGACCCCTGCCTACCCGCGCACGGTGCGTATGGTCTGTGGCATGAGGTGGGGCGGCCTATGGATGGGGTGTTTAATCTGGCCTACACCCATTCACCCCGAGCCCGCACCGATCAGCGCATGGATAGGAGCGATCCTGATTTGCGTTATAAGCGCATCGATTTTCCGCAATGCAGCGAAGGGCAAAAAGTCTATTCCCGCGCGATTGCGCCTAATCTGATAGAGATTTGTTTGGCGCATGATTTAAGTCATGGTGGGCAACCAGAGCCAGCCAGCCATTTATTGCAATTGGCTTTGGTTTAGGGCACATCTTTGTCAATTCCGTTGATTTAGCTATTTGTCATGAATTGGCCGCGCAATGACAAATATTGAATCATCGTAGGGCGGGTGAAACCCGCCGTTGTTCATGGCATTTTATGCCAACATCTGGCGGGTTTCACCCGCCCTAGCAAAGATGCTGGGCATGCTATTGGCTTAACGTCGTGTTTCAAGATTTAGGCTTAGGCGTATTTTTAACTTTCAGCAAAGCGGCCAATATGGCAGTGACTTGTACGGGTTTGGCGAGAAAATCGTTCATGCCGCTGGCAAAGGCTTGCTGGCGGTCTTCTTCTTGAACATTGGCGGTCATGGCGATAATAGGGAGCTGATCACGGCTGTATTGTTTACGTATCTGTTGGGTGGTTGTATAGCCATCCATGCCCGGCATTTGAATATCCATCAAGATGGCCGCATAGGCAGGTTCCTCGGCTAATTTTACAATGGCTGCTTCGCCACTTTCTACCGTATCTACAGCTGCGCCATGCTTTAGTAAGATGCCTTTGGCAACGCGTAAATTAAGTGGGCTGTCATCAACCACCAGCAAGTGCATTCCTTTTAAAGGCAGTAATTCTGGTTCATCAAGGGGAGTAAGGCCTTCGTTCTTCTTGACCAATAAGGTCAGAACCGCATCGAGAATATGGGTAGGGAGTACGGGTTGATGTAAGACTGATGACACACCTGCCTCAAGCTCAGCTTGGTCTCGCTGTAGATGACCGTAATTACTGGTGCGTAAGACAAGGGGGCGATTTGCCAGCAGCGTGATCTGGGAGAGGGCGTACTGCACATGTGCTGGTGATAGGCCCGCGCCCAGTAAGAGTAAATCGAACGTGCCTTTTGCCAGCAGGCTGGGTAATGCCTCAAGGTTGGTACAACATTGTACTCGCCAGCCTAAGTCATTCAGCATGGCTTGCATGCCGCTTTGTTCGCCGTCCCGCTCGCTATCTTGCTCATCCAGTATGAGCACGCTTAGGTTTTGTAATAGGGGCGGCACGCAGTGCCAAGAGAGCATTTCGTCGGTATGCAAATCTAAGGGCACGGTAAAGCTAAAACAGCTGCCCTTGCCCAGCGTGCTGGTGGCGGTAATGTGCCCACCCATCATATTGACTAGACGCTGACTGATGGCCAGCCCTAAGCCTGATCCGCCATACTTGCGCGTGGTTGAAGTATCGGCTTGGCTGAAAGATTGGAATAACTTGCCCACCTGTTCTTCGCTCATGCCCACGCCGCTGTCGCTTACGGCAAATTGCAAGCTGCAAGAATTAGCTTCCAAGGATGCAACGCTAATGGAGAGCTGTACCGAGCCGGTTTCGGTGAATTTAATCGCGTTATTGCATAAATTAATTAAAATCTGTGACAAGCGTAGCGAATCACCGATTAATTCGCGCGGCATATTGGGAGCCAGCGTAAACCAGAGTTTGATGGGTTTATTACATGCCGCCATGCCCGCTACACAGCCCAAGCCATCGAGCACATAGGCTAAATCAAAAGTAGCCCGCTCTAGGGTGAGCTTGCCGGCTTCAATTTTTGAATAATCCAGAATATCGTTGATTACCCCGAGCAATGATTGCCCCGCGCCTTCGATATGGCGAAGATAATCGCGTTGGATTTCGCTTAATTCGGTTTGTTGCACCAGCCAAGATAGGCCAATAATCGCATTCATGGGGGTGCGGATTTCATGGCTCATGGTGGCCAAAAATTGGCCTTTGGCCAGCGCTGCGGCCTCTGCAGCTGCTGTTGCCAGCGCCAGCTCGGTTGTGCGCTGAGCCACCAGTGCTTCAATCCTAGACTTACGCCCAACCATGGTCAGTAAGAAAACCTCAAATAAGGCCACCATCAGCAAGCCGCCGACCAACATCATCCAAGCGGCCCAATTACGCTGTGCAACGAGGTAATCATTATTGGCGGTAAATACCATTCGCCATTGCCGCCCACCGATTGGGTAATGCACTTCGTGTTGCAACAGGCCTGTGCAATGAGGCTGAAAATCAAGTTGCTGTGATTGGCCTTTATTCTCATCAAATAAACATAGGCTTGTTCGTCCTTCTGGTGTGCGTAGCACTTTATCAATGGCCATTTCGGCGATCACATAGCTCGATGGCGGCGGGTGCTGCTTGTGTTTTGCATCGATTGTATAGACGGGCTGCACCAGAAAAACACGGTTACTCTTGCCAATTATCAGTGGTAGCCGAGCCGATGCAGTCATTTCGCCGCGCTCTGCGGTTTGCTTGAGTAAGGATGCGTATTCGGGGGCGGACATTAAATCAAACCCAATTCGATCTTCCAAGCCTAAGCGTGGCTCAATATAGCTAACGGGTGCGTAGCTTTCACGAGGGCTTGGCGGGCTGCGTTGGCCGGTGGCATGGCGCTCAAAAATAGCAAAATCAGCTTGGTAAACGCGCTGCTCTCGAGTGAAGGTGGAGAGCTGATCGCGGCTTAAAATGGGCACCCACTCTAAATGCTGCAAGGCAGGCTCGGCTTCAATAAAGGAGGAGGAAAAACGAGAAAACTGCTCTGGTGTCATCTTGGGACTACTGACAATAAAGCGCGCTGTGGCTTGCAAAATAACGTGGTAACTATTTAAGTGCTCGCGTAATTGCTCGCTTTCTCTTGCGGCACGCTCAACAAATTGCGCTCGAATCCTTTGGTTTTGCCAGCTACTTACTTGAAAAAACAAGGCCACTAAGAGGGTCAGCACAATCACCATCGGTAGCAAAATCGATCTAAGCATGCTTTGGTGGCTGTAAGCAGGGTTAAACCAAATCAGCACTAAGGGGGCGAAAATAATCACACCTAGTGTGTCTCCCACCCACCAAGTAAACGCGGTATAGGCCAAATCGGCTGGCTGCACGATGCCCATATAACTTAGGCTGGCTGCCGCTAGCATTGCGGCAACACAGCAGGCTAGCCCGCCGAGTAAAAATACCTTGAGCAGATGGCTGGGCTCATCGAGTTGCAGTTTTTCTTTAAAACAATGCTGTACGAGTAGCATGCCTGCTAAGGCTTGTAAGGATGAGGCGCTGGCAATCATCGCCGCCAGCTGTGTGCTGCTGGCCGACCAATGTCCGTTGGTCCACGCTAGGATATTGTTTAAAAGAAAGGCACCTAGCCAGATTGGGCCAATGGCCTTGCGCCCCAGTAATAAGCAGGCGGCTAGCGCAATTCCCGCAGGTGGAAAAATAGCCGTTGCATAGCCAGGTGGAATCGCCAGTGCCAAGCCCAGCCAGCCACTTAATGCATAAAGTGGAATAAGCCAGTTGGCATAATGTTTGACAGGGAGCATAAGCTCAAACCGAGGGTGATTGTATAGTTTAGACAGTGAATTATTATTTTTCAGAAAGATAATATGGTGGAATTTTGTAAGAAGACAGGGCGGTATGTAGGGATCTATGGATGGCGAGGGGCTTGATTCGCTTTGCTCAGACGGTGGCTGCGCATCGACGAACTTGAAAAGTATTTATTTTTCAAGTTCAATGTCACCTCTTCGGCGAATATGCCATAAAAATATACGAGTAAATATCCATGTCAGAAGAAAAAAAAGATCCTTGGCTTAATTATCTTGCGCTAAGCACGGTTATTTTGGCGGTATGTGCCACTTTATCGACGTTCAAAGGCGGTGGGTTTTCTACCCGTAGCATCATCAGCCAAACTCAGGCATCGGATCAATGGGCGTTTTTCCAAGCCAAAAGTGTGAAGGCGAATTTATATCAATTACAAAAAGAAAAGCTGGCTTTGGATTTGCTAGCGTTGCCTGAACAGGCGGCACCCGCTGTCAAACAGCGCTACGAACATGTGCTGGTCGAGTACACCGAGAAAGTAACAAAGTATGAGCAAGAAAAAGCGAAAATCCAGCAAAAAGCCAAGGCACTAGAAGAAGAGCGTGATCAGGCGCAGCGTCATTCCAAGCCTTTTGGCCTAGCGGTGATTTTTTTGCAAATTGCCATTTTGCTCAGCTCGATTGCGGGCCTCTTTAAGCGTAAGCCCGTTTGGTACGCGGCATGGCCGATGGGCTTTATTGGGGTGGTTTATTTTGCGGATGGTTTTTTTCTGTTTATGTAAAAAAAACGATGCAGTTGATGCATGGCAGGCGGCGTTTTTTAGTGGGGTTAATTCATTATCCTTTCATGCTTCGATGTGATCGCTTGGAAAGAAGGGTCTCATTCTTACATTGATGACGTTTGAATGTAGACCTTGGCAATTATTGCCGGTGGCGAGTGTATTTTTTGGTTTCTTTTTGTAAATACAGCATGAGTCGTGGTGGCATTTATTGCCATATCGAGGTGAGTTTGATCGAAAAGTGGATTGCTCGATCATTGCACTGCCTTGGGGGGATTTAGTCGTGAGCAACTTTACAGTTCTTTACAATAAAAGCCGTTTTTATGCCTCCATAATAAGGAACGTTGGCCGATAAATTGCTTTGCTACTGTTGCACTTTGTTTTGCGTTAGGGAAATAAAGTGTCACGGAAGCGCTTAGGCAAGATTAGCTTTCCTAAGTTTGTAGGCGGCTCGTAGCGCCGATTTAGCGCTTGAAATAAGTTGTGGATGCCCAGCTTGTTTGGGCTTTAAAGGAGTCATCAATGGATATCTCTTCAATCAGTAGTAGCGTATCTGCAAGCAGCCAAACGTCATCGATTAGCCGTAGCCAGTCAGCTACGCCTGCCGTATCCGGACATCATCGTCGCCGTGATGGGGATGAAGGAGGGGGCGGGCAGATGATGCAGGCGGTGCAGCAGGCATTTAGTCAGCTGGGCGTTAATCTTTCTCCTCCCCCTAGTCAGTCAGCGCAAAGTAGCGCGAGTGGGGCTAGTGCATCTAGTGATAGCACGGCTGCGACAGGCCAAGCTGTTGGGCAAGATATGCATAAATTAATGCATGATCTTTTTTCTGCTTTGCATTCCTCACAAGGGCAAAGCGAGACGGCCAGCACCGGCGGGAAATCTCGCTATGGCAATCTAAGTGCGGGCTTAGAAAACTTAATTAAACAGTTAGACTCCACTTCATCCACATCGACAAGTGACCCGCTTGCGGCACTGAAATCAGATTTTCAAAAGATATTAAGCGATACGCAAAGCCAATCAGGCAATAGCGCAAGCGGCTCAGCCCCAACGCTACAGTCTTTTTTGCAAAATCTGCTTAAAAACCTCAGCGACCAATCCCCATCAGCGGCCGCAGTCGGTGGGGTGATTAACACAAGTTCTTAATAGTGCATAAAACACATACAGCCCTGTTGGCAGGGCTGTATGTGTTTGGGAATCATTTATTTCATGACTTGATGATACCTAACACCTGTGTTTGCCCTTGATTATCTCAGAGGAGAGCTCTTGGCTGAATTGCGCTAAGAGGCAAGGCATTTTGATTTCCCTATGTTTGAGTTTGCGGATTTAAAGCAGGGGAGGATGGCCGAGCAGATGCCATCAGGAGCGATGCAGCAAAGGCAGCGAAGGCAACTGCAGTCCATACCCCACTCCAAGAACTAGCGCTGAGTAAGTAAGGCAGCAAAAGGGGCGTGAAGAAGGCCGAGGCAAAGGTCGTTGTACCGGCCATGCCCATCGCACTTCCTGCATAGGAGGCGCCTGTTCTTGTGGCGATTTCTGTATACGCCACGCCGTGCCAAGCATGGGCGAGCACACCACTGATAAAAATAAGCGCGATGACTGCGCCGGTTTGGCTAGCAAGCATCAACATGCTGATGCCAGTGAGTAGACCGATTAAGCGAATTACATGACTGCGGTTTTGGTGTTTATCGGTATAGAGCCCGCTCCACACGCGTAAGCCTGCGCCGCTGAGTTGAATAAGAAGCAGCAAGAGAGCAATACTGGCGATGCTGAGGTGTTTTTCATCATGCAAAAAAACACCGGCAAAAGTCAGTACGGCCATCTGGGGGACGGTAAGTAGGCCGCAAACGATAGCTAGGCACCAGAGATCAAGGCGGCGCAAAGGTGATTTTGTGCTAACAATTTGGGGGCGGATTGGCGCTTCGTGCAACCATCGCCATGTAGCGAGGGCGCTGCTAAAACAAAAAAGTGCCAGTACGCTGTAAACCGCGGCAAAGCCATATTGATTTGCCAGCCAAGGCAGCAAAGCCGCACCTAGAGCGCCTCCTATAGGAATGGCTGCTTGCCGGATACTCATGGCAAAGCCGCGTTTCCCATCGCTAAACCACGTCATAATGGCTCTACCCGATGCAGAGTTAATACTGGCACCGAATGCGCCAAGCAAAATCAAACTAAGCCCTAAGGCCAGCACAGACACATGCCGATCAGGCGTAAGCAGTAGCGACATCAGCAGTAGCATCGCGCCCATTGAAAGTAGCCCGCTTAAGAGAATCCGTCGATCACCTAGCTTGTCAGTGAGTAGGCCCCATAAAATTTCAGACAATCCCACCCCCAGCGCCATACACGATAGAACAAAGCCAAGCTGGGTATTCGATAAGCCATATTCTGCTCGAATCAATACGCCTAAAACGGGGAAGCCAGCAAAGGTCGCCGCGAAGCTAGCCTGCGCGGCTGCACCTGTGGCGAGCACAATCCAGCGATGTTTGGGGCCAAATACCTGCGTGCTTGGATGACTCATTCCCTGCTCCTATTTTGTATGTAAAATAATAGTACCTACTAGTAGGTACAAAAACAAGATTTGGATGGAGATTAAGGTTGGTCCATGTATGTCAGTACACATATCGTAGGAGCGGCTTTAGCCACTTTTAGGAAGAACGAGATTTGTTGCTATCAATGGCTTGAAGATGGGGGGCTTGGATTTGCTTTTGTACCTACTGCTTTGTACTATGTTGAGATGGATGCAAAAGAAAATTTAATCGTGAGTACCCAAGATTTGCTATGGGAGCGGGGCTATGTGGGCATGAGCCCCAAGGCCATTCAACAAAAAGCCGGTGCTGGGCAGGGCAGCATGTATCACCACTTCAGCGGCAAAGCGGCGCTGGCATTGGCGGCGATAGAGCGTAGTGCCGCCGAAATGCAGGCGCAGGCAGAGTCCGAGCTGAGCTTGCAGGGCAGTGCACTTGCGCAGATCACGGCCTATTTGCAGAGGGAGCGCGAGGTATTACGCGGCTGCAGAATGGGGAGGCTGGCGCAAGATCCAGATATTATTGCGAATGAAGCGCTTAGCTTGCCAATCGCTAACACATTCACCCACTTGCAGCAGCGGCTGACTGAAGTGCTACTCCAAGGGCAGAAGAATCAAGAATTTCAGATTGATTTTAACGCTGCCGATCTGGCCACGATGATTGTCTCGGTACTACAAGGCGGCTATGTGCTGGCAAGGGCAGAAAATAGCGATGCCTCTTTTAAAAGGGCAATTAATGGACTGCTGTTTATGCTGAGTACTTTGATTAGGGCTTAGATATATTGTTTTAATATTTATTAGCAGCGCACTGATTATTTATCGGGAATAAGAACGACCAAGTCGGTGCTTGCTATTGCAATGCCAGATTGAGATAGCAGAGTGCTAATTTGTCCCCTATGGTGTGTCTGGTGGTTAAATACGTGCATTAACAGGCTAAAAAGGGATTTTTGGGATGGAATTTCTTTTGTATTAGAATAACTTACCCATTGATTAAGCTCGGTCGTGCTTATGGATTGAGCGAGCTCAATAAAAATATCATCAAGCATTTTCCGGTAATCATTAAGGCTGGATAGGTCGCTAAAGAGCATGCTATCTAATGATTTTGGCTGCTCAAGGTCACGGATTGGGTTTAACTCAGGATGATCGAGCAAAAAAGGTGCAAATCGTTTTAACCAAATGCTATCCCCAACCGCAATATGATTGAGTGTGCCAAAGATAGAGCCAAAGAAAGCACCTTTGTCTTGAATAAGCGCTTCTACCGAAAGCTGGGCAGATGCGGAATAAATTTGCCTATTCATCCATTGATTATATTGAGCCATTAGGCAAAGGTGTTCATTGAGTGGCATGATTATTTTTTCTATGTATTAATGTTTTTTTATTGGGGGTGAGCAACTCATATGCACACCCCTTTCTAATTTAAGCCGTTTTGTTTTCAATCAAAGAGCGAATAATATCAATGACTTCATAGGCATTTTGCTCGTCAATGTTTTGACCTTCGATGACTGAGCGCTTAAAAGAAAATCCACCCACCCAGCTTGATGTTTCAACAACGCCAACAGTCAGCTCTTTATTTAAAAAATAGTATAAAGGTCCCGCTATTAGGCCTAATCCAAAAAAGGGGAGTAGTAAAATGCCAATTAATAGAGCTGCTTGCCAAGGCTTTTTGTAGCCGTAGTAAGCAGAACAGACTGATTTCATAGGTATTACACGTTTTTCTCTCCCTGATAGTGATCCTGCTGTAAATATGATTAAATTTTCTTTAATTTCAATTTCAGTTGTGGGGTCAATACCGATTAGAGATAAAAACCAAGCAAATAAACCTGCTTCTCGACCAACGAGATGCACATAATTGCCTTGGGGATTAGCCATGTGGCTTGCATACCATTTTTTAATAACCAGCGCCATTAGATGTGCCTTTTAGGAGTAGGGAGTTTATAGTTTGCTATTTTGGCAGCCTGAACTAGCGCATTCACGGATTCGGTCTTGCAGGAATTGTGAGCGTTTGATGGTGGTGCTGGTGGCGCAATCTAGATTGACGTAAAAGCCGCTGCTGTCTTTTCTGGAGCAATTGTTATTGCGTTCTTTCATCCAATCTAATTGGCCTTGCTTTAATGTACTTTTGCCATTGTTATCGAGTTTTGTTTTTAATTTATTAAAATTTTCATTAAGTTCTTTATCTGCTTCTTGGTAAACCTTATTTAGGCAATACAGACCATCAAAATCATTTTTGGGTATATCACAAGCAGCGTTTGCATAGCTTAGGCCTGAGGTACAGAGCATGAGGGTGATGAGCAATTTGTTCATATTGTGTTTCCTTATTTGAAGGCGATCGTTTTTATTGTTACTTGAAAAAATGACAAGATTGCTACTTATTATGGGTTTAGATACGTTTTTTTATAAGCCTAGTTTTTCAAGAATAGGCTGCTCGTATTCTCCATCCTCAGCAGGATAACGTAAGTTTTTTACGCCTGCATCTCGGGCCAAAGCCCAGATAATACTTTCTCCTGCTGGCAGCGTTTTTGATTCGCTACGATATAAAGGATCTGCAAAGGCTTCAATAGGGCTGACAATTGCCCAACCCATTGTTTTGAACATGGCTATTACATCCCCTATATAGGCGGCATTGATGGCGTTGGTGTGCAGCAATATGACGTGTGCGGGGCTGCGTTTGATGGTTTTTTGTGCAAGATCGTCGTAGTAATGGGCTTTGCTGCTGAGATGTTCAAGATAGGCTTGTCGAAGAAGAACGAGTTTGCTTTTTTGGCCTTGAAGTGCCAGATATTGTTCATTGTAGTACCAATCACTGGTGTCAATACTTACAGGGGCAGATTGGTAATGGTGGCTTTGCATCCATGCTTGCATACCGATTCGTTTTTCTGCGGTATCGCCTTCTTTTAAATAGGGAAAGCGCAGCATAGGCTGCCAGTTTTCCAATTTATTAAACATCTGATCCGCAATTTGCACGTCGCTAATAAAATCAATGAGGCTAATTTTTTTTGAGGCTAGATTATTATGCGAATAAGTGTGGTTGCCGATGGCGTGTCCTGCCTTATTCCATTCTGCTACTAAGGGTAGGCCCGCATCTTTTACTATTTTACCAGCAGGAAAAATCATGGCTTTAACTTGCTGCTTAGCCAGTGCTGCGAGCAAATCTTTATTCCATTGTGCCGCCTGTGGGGTATTGGCATCAAAACCATCGTCAAAGGTAAAACTAATGGTTTGTGCATAGCATGGGGGGATCAGCAATAGGGCGGTAAGCAGATATTTGAGCATGGTTTTTCTTAATGAGTGATACGTGATATTGAATGAGGGGTTGAATTGATTGAGTTTGAAACTCTATTTGGATTAATTGTCTGTGCGTAATACGGCTTTGTGTTTTTTGAGAATTTGTAAGCAATAGTGATTGTTTTATGATTTTGCATCACTTTATAGGATCGCTGTGCTTGCGTCATAAGATAGGAAATGAAAAGCTTGTTTTGTTGTTTTTTTATAGCAGAATTGGGCTTGGGGGGATCTACACAACTGCGGTGCTGCCGTTTTCCCCTTTGCTAATGGGGGATTGAGGGAGGGGAATGTGCGTGGCGTTGTAAAGAGATGCAATGCCGCCCTAAGCTATAAGTATCTACGCCATTTCAGGTGGCACTTCTGTGCTGCAGCCCCCCCTTGTTCCCCCTTTTACAAAGGGGGAACAAGTGTGCTGACTTGTGTAGATACTTATGCTTAAAGAGTAAGAGCAAATGTTCAAACAAAAAAACCACGATCTAAATCGTGGTTTTTTTGTTTGAAGCAGGGTCTTAGGAGAATTTAATACCAGCTGGAGCAGAAGTATCGTCAGCACTCGCTACTAGGCCAGCAGGGGCTGAGGCATCAGTTGCATCGGCGCGTAAGCTGCTTGGGGCAGAAGCATCGTCAGCACTCGCCACTAGACCGGCTGGAGCAGAGGAATCAGTTGCATCGGCACGTAAGCTGCTTGGAGCAGAAGCATCATCAGCACTCGCTACTAGGCCAGCAGGGGAGGATGCGTCAGTGGCATCGGCACGCAATGCAGCAGGGGCAGATGCATCGCTGGTATTAGCCCAAACTGCAGTAGCGGCGCAAGTAGCGAAAAGGGCGGCGATCAGTAGGTTCTTTTTCATGGTGTATTTCCTTGCGTGGGTAATGGGATAAACGATTTCTCGTTCGATGTACTACCTGTAGCAAGCACCGTGCCAGATTTTAAAATCCTTTATATTCAATGACTTACTGTTTTTTTCTCAGGATGGGTGGTATGCGTCTGTCGCTATTACACGACAGCATTGGGGTGTTTTTTTTAAGTGATTGATTTATATAAATAAAAAGTGTTGCTAAAGCACGACGAATGGAGGAAGGCGGCTTTATGGTTTGTGATTTAAGCGTTGAATCTATTGTTGGACTGCCTCCACTCCCATTAATTTAGGCGGTGTGACATGGCGTGAATACAAATATTGAATCATCTTAGGGCGGGTGCACGCCCATATGTGCTTAAGCGAAAGACAAAATACCTTTTTTAGTGCCTTCGGCACGTTGATTTAGGTGCGGCATCCCCGCGGGGGACTCACTTTCTTGAACGGCCAGAAATCATAGTACGCAAAGAGGCCGCCCCGGCCAGCACGAAGGCCCCTCACTGCGGATAATCGGCTCGGCGAAAAAGGCTGCTCGCTCGCTGCCTCGCTACCCCTTTTCCGAAACCCCGATCCGCTTATTCCTCGCTTCGGCGTGCTTTAAGGGGATTTTTAAGCCCCATGCAGAGGACATGGTCATTATTTTTTTTCGCTGTTTGCTAAGGAAAAAGCAAATTACTTAGCGCTCATGGGGTGCAAGCCGCGTATTTTTTAGCATGGCTCGCGGGTTGCTCCCGCCAAACAAAAAGCGTCTTTGGCTATTTATTTAGATCCTGTCGTCACAGTATCTATCTGCACAGCAACATGGGTTGTTGGACTTTAAATAAATATTGCCTAAGCGCTGATGTCCGCTTTAAAAGCGGCGGGGGCGAGGTCGTGCTTTTGTAGTAGTCGGTAAAATTCGGTACGGTTGCGATCAGCAAGGCGGGCGGCATCGCTGACATTGCCGCCGGTGAGGCGTAGCAGGCGTTCTAGGTAATCGCGCTCAAACAGGCGTTTGGCTTCGGCCAGTGGCAAGATGGCGGCCGATTCACTGGCTATGGCTTTTTGTACTTGTGCCAGCGTGATGATGGGGCCGGTGGCCAGTACGCAGCATTGCTCAACAAGGTTAGAGAGCTGGCGAATATTACCTGGCCAGCTGGCGGTGCTTAAAAAGCTGAGCGCGTCGGCAGCAAAGTGGCAGTCGGTCTTGGCATAGCGCTCCACGACTTGCGCTAAAAAGTGCCGAGCCAGTAGCGGAATATCTTCTCGCCGCTCGGTGAGCGATGGCAGCGCTAAAGACACCACATTCAGGCGATAAAACAAATCTTCTCTAAACGAGCCATTCAGTAGCAAAGATTGTAAATCACGGTGAGTGGCCGATAAAACGCGCACATTCACTGGCACAGCACGGCCAGCGCCGACGGGCCGCACTTCACGCTCTTGCAAGACGCGTAGCAATTTAACTTGCAGCGGTAGCGGCATATCGCCAATTTCATCCAGGAAAATCGTTCCGCCGTCGGCTTCTAAAAACAAGCCATTTTGCTTTTGGCTGGCACCGGTAAATGCGCCTTTTTCATGGCCGAAAAGCTCGCTTTCCAGTAGGTTTTCAGGGATTGCACCGCAGTTCACAGCAATAAAGGGACGCTTGGCGCGCAGGCTGGCGCGGTGTATGGCTTGGGCCAGTACTTCTTTGCCCGTGCCGCTTTCGCCACGAATCAGCACACTGGCGTCGGTGACGGCCACCAGCCGCGCTTCGGCCAATAGCTCGTCCATGACGGGGCTGCAGCTGATAAACCCTTGCCGCCAAGTTTGATCGCCATCGAGATGGTTGGGGCTGGGTGGGCTGCTTAGAAGCAGCGCTTGGCTAACTTTATCTAGCAGCGCTTTGCCATCAAATGGCTTAATTAAATAGGCAAACATGCCGTGGCTGATGGCTTCAATCGCATCTGGCACGGTGCCGTGGGCGGTGAGCATAATCACGGGTAGGGCGGGATAACGGCGGCGCACTTCTTCAAACAGCGCCATGCCATCCATGCCGGGGAGCTTCCAATCGCTGAGGAGTAAGTCGGCGCGATGCACGGCCAGCGCATTGAGGGCGGCCTCGGCGCTGGCGGCTTCGGTGACTTCATAGCCAGCGGCTATCAAGCGGATGGAAACGAGGCGTAGCAGATCGGGATCATCATCGACCAATAGGATTTTTGCACTCATGGCTTTTTATTCCGCGCCAGCATTTCTTTTTCCATATCTTTAAAAGCGTCGAGCTTGGCCGCTAGATCATTGGCGCGTTTTTGCTGTTCTTTGGTGGCGATATTTTGTTTGTCCAGCAAGGCATTTAGCCGTTTGCGCTCGGCAAGCTGGCTAGCTAATAGCTGGGCAAATTGATGGCTAGCGGGGCTGAGCGCTTGGCCTTGTAGCTGATCAAGCTGGCTTTGCACACGATTAAGATCGGTGTGGTTGCTCATCATTTGCTGGGCAAGTGCCAGTAGCTTGTCACTGCTGCATTCAGAATTAGCGATGGGCGTCGCCAACTTGGCTAAGCCCTCATCAAAATTACATACGGGGGCGACAACGACGGCTTTGGGTGGTGGTGCTAAGGCAGGCTCGGCGGGAGGAGGAGGCAAGCTGACGCAACCGACAAGGCTGATGCTGCAAAGAAGGAGGTATTTTAAAGATGAGCGATCAATAGGGTGCTTCATGAATGACCTTGTGCAAGCAATAAGGGTGGGCGAGTTTTTATGCCCAATACGCATCACGTAAGGCTATGTGATGCAAAGTAAATCGTGTGGGGACGGGTGCTTACCCGCCGTGTATTCGCGTTTTGATATATAAATCTGGTGGGTTTTTCACCCTAATCCCATCAACTTAGCTAGATGCCATGGGGCTACCACACAAGTGTTGAATTATCGTAGGGCGGTGCAACCCCGTGTGCGCTAAGCAAATTGTTTTTTATTAGCAAACAGCGAAAAGCATAGCAACCACGCACTTGGCATGGGGCTTTTTAAAGTTCCCTTGAAACACGCCGGAGCGAGGAACAAGCGGGGCGGGGGATCGCTTGGGAGCGAAGGATCCAGCCAATCCCGCCCGCCGCCGACTCGATTGGACCGCAGTAGGGGCTGTCGTGTTCTTGAGTTTGTCGCTTGGCTTCGTTTCTTGGCGAAGCAAGAAAGGAAGGCCCCGTGGTGGCTAACCGCTCCAAAATCAATGTGCCGAAGGCACTAAAAAAAGGTCTTTTGACTTTGCTTAGCGCGCATGGGGTTACCGCCCTACATGCCTTCATAAATGCCCCTGTGCCAGCTGCCAGTGCAGGCGAAAGCAAGCGCCTGTGCTGCTGGGAATAAGTTCTACATCGCCGTGCATCAGTTGGGCAAAGCTTCTTGCCATGGTCAAGCCAATGCCAGAGCCCGCTGGCTCGCCTTTGGGGGCGGGGCCGCAGTGAAAAGGCTCAAAAATAGATTCTGTATCTTCGCTATTTACGCCTGGGCCTTGGTCTTGGATTTCTAGCCAGCTTTGTGGCCCATCTTGCCCATAGCGAATAGTGATTTCGCTATGGGCTGGGCTAAAGCGAATGGCGTTGACCAGTAAGTTGTCTAGGATAATCCCTAGTTTTGCGTGATCGGCATAGCTGGGTGAGGCGAGTCCTGATAGCGTAATACGCAGGGATTTTTTGGCCAGTAATAAGCGCCACTGCTGTAATCGCTGCGCTAAAAATGGCTCTAGCAGCAAGGGCGCAATCACCAGCTCGGCCGAAAGCCAACGCCCCGCATCGTGAGCCAGCAGTGCATCCACACGCTGACGTAAGGTCTGTACATTGCTTTGCACCATGGCGCTGATTTCTTTTTGCTGGGTATTTAAGCTGCCCAGCACTTCTTCTTGCAGCAGTGCCGAGGCTTCATGAATCACCGCTAAAGGGGTTTTTAATTCGTGCGATACATGGCGGAAAAACTGGGCTTTTTGTGCCTCTAGCTGCACCAAACGTAAATCCAGCTCGGCCAGCGATTTGGCTAATCCTTGCAAATCGGCTGGTCCAGATAATTGCCAGTCTTGCCCACGCTGGCCTTGCGCTAGTTGGGTGATTTTTAGTTTTAATCGCGCAATAGGCCAGCTAAACATCACCGCCATAATAATCGCCATGCTGAGTGCGGCAATTGGCGACAAAATAGCCAGCATATCCACTTGCTTTTGCTTGCTGCGAACGCCCTCTAGCCACTGCAGGCGCTGCTTTGCCAATTGCAGCTCGATTAGTTGATCTTGATTTTTAAGCTGCTCATTGAGCTGGCTAAATAAGCGATTTACTTGCGCTTTGTGTTGGCGAGTATTGGAGGCGATCTGAACCAATAGCTGCCGGATGCTCTCGCTACTTTCTTTTAGCAGCGGCTCGTGCATAAAGATTTGCTGGGCGGCTTCTAGCTTGGCATTGGCGCTGTGTGCGGCATTGAAAAACGTTGTTTCAGGCAAAATCAGCAACTGCCGACTGGCTCGCTCTAAATGCAGCGCCTGCTCTTGGGTTTGCTGCGAAGCATTAGACCAAGCGCTCGCCTGCTCCTGCTGCTGCTGTGCCTGAATGGTCAGCCCAGCCAAGCCGTAACGCAGCTGCACCAAGGCGGCTGAAGGGGTAAGGGCGACTAAGGCAAAGCCAATAATCAGCAGCGTGCGAAATGAGAGATAGCGCAGCATGATCCTGAGGGGGGGGCCTTTATTTAGACGAAGCCCCAATCCTGCGTGCTATGGCTAGCTAAATCAAAGTAATAAGTTGGTGCGGAAGGAAATTTGGAAAATCCTATCAGCTCAAGCAAAGAGTTTCTTGATTAGCAAGATTCTTCAGCATCCCCCCTTATTCTCGATTCTGGATAAGGGGGGCAACAAAGAGCGGCAATCAGTAACCGTTGTGGCAGCGTATCCAATCGAAAGCGCCGGTTAAAGCGATAGGCGATCGCACCCAAG
>JANYCY010000036.1 GCA_025360045.1 Janthinobacterium sp.
CGACATGCTCAGTGGCCTGTTGGGCGACGGCGCTAAAGTAAAACGCGGCGAGCAAATTCAATCGGTGAGCAACTTTAAAGACGCCATCGAATGGCTACTCGGCCTAATCCGCCGCAACGTAGCCATCCAGCGCTATAAAGGGCTGGGCGAAATGAACCCAGACCAGCTATGGGAAACCACCATGGACGTCACAGTACGTCGCTTGCTGAAAGTAAATGTAGAAGACGCTCTGGGTGCGGATGCGGTGTTCACCACCTTGATGGGTGATCAGGTAGAACCGCGACGTCAATTTATCGAACAGAACGCGCTGATTGCGCGGAATGTGGATATTTGATGGTATATTTTTTGTATTTCACAGATATTTAATTCTTTCAAAATTAAAATTTTAGGAATGGATGGAATAAAAGCCCCTACGGGGCTTTTATTTTTTCTATTTACCAAAGAAAGCTATTTTCTTACTGTTTGTTTCTATTGGCGTTTATCAGGACTGCAATTGTTATTATTCGGCCTTCGTCGATAGATAGCCCTTTAAATTAATACTTGCTTTGTCAGCAGTCATGCTGCTAGTTCTTGGAGTACTAAAACTAGTCTATCTACATCTGTAGCAGGGTTGATGCTAAGTGTTATCGTATGTTGTTTACGCAACTGTTTTGCATGGTCAAGTGCACTGTCAATTTTTGCTTTTAATTGGGTATAGATACCTTCATTACCTTTTCCATATTTATTAAACCCAGGTTTTTTTCTCAGCATCGTTATAACTTGATCACCTACTGATTTTTTACCAGCGGCATAAAATGGTTGGTCTGTGTAGCCAAAGTGAAGTAATAGCCAAAATTCGAAGCATGGAGTAGAGGTGATAGCTTCTATTGGCTTACCACGTGAACTTAAATCTTTGGCACGCTGCACTGCTGCATCGAAGGTGGTGTGCGTATCTCGGTCGAATACGCAATATACTTGATCATAGGTATCCCCACTTAGAGCCTCGTTGTCATACAGATCAAGTGCATGTTTCACAATACGGTCTGGCGTAACACCGTTATTTGGTGCGATACGAACCTGCTGCCTAATATGTAAATCCTCTAGCAACTCTTTGAAGTAATATGGTTCAGTTTTTGTACCTTCACATACGATGAGATAGCGCTTTTTCTGTGCACGTGCATGTTTTTTTCGTTGTAGCGTTGAGCTCTCTCGAGCTTTGCGCTTATTGAACAAGTCATCAGAGCCCATAAAAGTCCAGCTCCTTTAAAAATGGAACTCCTCCGTATCTCCCATTAAGGTAACCACGCTCCACTGCTTCATTGTCCCTTGGACTAAAGTCTGATAGCGGGTATAGCTTGGTGGCAGCTTGCGCATCTTTTTCCATGAACCACACTTGATCACGTCGTAGAAGTTTCTGGCTCAGTAACGTTGTGTCATGAGTCGTGAAAATGAGTTGTGCTTTTGTGCCCTCATGGTGTAAGCGTTTTACCAAATGGTGCACAAGTAAAGGGTGCAGACTGGTGTCTAACTCATCTACGACTAGGATTCGTTCGTTTTCAAGTACATCTAGCCAAGGCCCTGCAAATGCAAACAGTGCGCGGGTGCCATCAGATTCTTCATTCTCATCAAACTCGATACTTTCTTGCGTATTCGCATCTTTATGGAAAAATCGCGGTTCAATTAACTTTCGCCCTGCCATACTTTTTATTAGTTCTTCCCTTATTGGGGCTGGCAAGTCTGTTGGTAAGGTGTCTGCGGAAAAAATGGTCTCTTGTAATTTTATATCCGTAATAGAAAGATCCGCTGAATTCATAAACTCAACAACCCGCTTTCGATCCTCATCCTTACTACAACACTGCAAGGTGTAGCTCGAACTAAAATTCTGCAGAGAATCAATTACTCTCAGGCGTGATTTGAACCAATCGAATGCTGGCTTTAGTTGCTCGTTATTTAATTGAATTGCAGTGGAAAAAAACAGTGCATTGGGGCGTGTTTGTGCTGCCCACATTTGTCGTTGTCGTCCTCCAAGAAAGGACGTGCTGAACTTGTAAGCATCTTTGTTTGTTGTTGCGTCGAAAACACGGTGGAACCATTTTTGTGCACGCCCCAGTGGATAAGCGAATAACCACTCCTCAGTAACGCGTTCGTAGTTACAGCGAAAACCATATTCATAACGCACGCCTTGTTCTACAAAAATGAGTTCAAACTCGCTATCTGCAGCGCGGGACTCTGCTGTAAGTTTGAAGGGTATTACATCAATCTCATCTCCTGCTTGGCTCTCCTTTTGTGAATAGAGAACCTGTCTTTTTACAAAGAGTAAAGCTTTAATCAACGAGCTTTTGCCTGAAGCGTTGGGACCATACAGAACAGTAGATCGTAGTAAACGCGGTACAGCATCATTTTGATTTGTAATGAACGTGTTGAGTGATTCCAGCTCTTTAAAGTAGGGAGAAGCAGCCATATTGAGAGTTTGGCGCTCTAAAATTGATCGGTAGTTGGTGACCGAGAACTCGATAAGCATGGTGATATCCTATGTTTCATCGGATTTTTTGAATAATTAATGCAAAAGATAGCACCTAAATTTTTTTTTAGCTACCTAAATGGGTGCCACTAATGAGTTTTATTACATACGTCTGTGTTTAAAGTAACAGGTAGAGTCGTGACTCAAGTTTTAGTGCCTTCGGTAAATTGATTTCTGAGCATGAAGTTTTTGATTTCTGTTTTGTCAAGAAAGTAAGCTGAGAAGGCGACTCCATGAAGCACTAAAGCCCCTCACTGGGGATAGTCTCGGCGGCAAAGGCTGCTTGCGGCCTCGCTACTCCCTTTCTCGAAACCCCGAGCCGCTTACTCCTCGCTTCGGCGTGCTTCAAGGGGATTCTTAAGCCCTATGCTATGAGCGCAGTACGGGCATTTTTTCTTTATGTGCGTGAGTAAAAAATCTAGTTAGTTCATAAGTTCTGGCGGAGTTTCAGAAGCCCAACAGCGCTTATAATCTGTGGCGGTTAAGAGGCTTGTAAATTGGCAATAGAGGTTAATGAAAATGACTGAAGCAAGCAGCATTAAGAATCAGGCTCCACTCGCTGGTGAGTTTTTGCTCTACGAAACCAGCGATGGGCGTACTCGGGTTGAGTGCCGTTTTGTTGAAGATACTCTGTGGTTAACTCAGGCGCTGATGGCTGAGTTGTTTCAAAAAGACGTTCGGACGATCAACGAGCATTTACAGAATATTTATGAAGAGAGTGAATTAGATCCAGAGGCAACTATCCGGAAATTCCGGATAGTTCGTTCCGAGGGCTCTCGCCAGGTCAGCCGCAATCTTGATCACTACAACCTCGATGCCATTCTTGCCGTGGGTTACCGCGTTCGTTCTGCTCGGGGCACGCAGTTTCGGCGTTGGGCTACGGAGCGTTTGAGTGAGTATTTGATTAAGGGCTTTACGCTGGATGATGAGCGGCTGAAGAATCCGCCGGTGGCGGGGTCGGGGGGGCCGGATCGTTTTGATGAGCTGCTTGAGCGTATCCGCGATATTCGGGCCAGTGAGCGGCGGATGTATTTGCGGGTGCAGGAGATTTTTGCGCTGGCGGCGGATTATTCGCCTTCGTTGGCGCAAACTTCGCAGTTTTTCCGTGTGATTCAAAATAAGCTGCATTTTGCGGTGACGGGCAAAACGGCGGCAGAGTTAATCATCGAGCGGGCTGATAGCAGTCAGCCGAATATGGGGCTGCAAAGCTGGAAATCTGGTCGTGTGCAAAAGACGGATATCACCGTTGCTAAAAATTATTTGCTTGAGGCAGAAATTAGCGAGCTAAACCGGATTGTGGTGATGTGGCTGGATTACGCCGAAGACCAAGCCTTGCGCCGTAAAGAGGTTTTTTTAAAAGATTGGGAAGATAAGTTGAATGCCTTTTTGGCCTTTAACGAGCGCAAAGTATTGCCAGATGCGGGCTCTGCGTCTAAGCAACAGGCGGATGCGCATGCCGAGGTGGAGTATCTGCAGTTTGCGGCTCAGCGGCGGGCTTTGCTAGAGGCTGAGGGCGAGCGTTTGCAAATCAGTATGTTGGAAGACATGGCAGAGCAGCTGCCTTCAAGCACAACAGGAAACAAGCATGAGTGATATTCAGCTTTTTCAACTTTCCCAGCATAAAGCGCTGCGCTTAAAAGGGCGTGCTTCAGATTTGGAAAAACCGCTACAAACGTTGATTGAGCGCAATTTAGAGGTTTTATTGGGAGTACGGTTTCTAGCCTCTGAATATGCGACGGGTAAAACGCATGGTGGGCGGATTGATACGCTGGGCTTGGATGAAAATAATTGCCCGGTGATTATTGAATACAAGCGTTCGCAATCTGAAAGCGTGATTAATCAGGGCTTATTTTATTTAAATTGGTTGATGGATCATCAGGCTGAATTCAAGTTACTGGTCATGGAGCGCTATGACAAGCCGTTGGCAGATGCTATTGATTGGAGCGGGCCTAGGGTGATTTGTATTGCGTCTGATTTTACCAAGTACGACGAGCATGCTGTGCAGCAAATGAACCGGCAGATTGAGCTGGTGCGTTATCGCTTGTTTGGAGAAGACTTATTGCTGCTGGAGGCCGCCAATACCCCTAATGTGCAATCTGTAGCTCCAGCTCACAGCTTAGTTAAACCGCGTGGCACGGATAAAAGTATGGCCGAGTTATTGCCAGAGCTAAGCCCTGAACTACGCGAGCTTTTGGCGTCTTTAGAGGGCTATATCTTGTCGCTAGGGGACGATGTGCAGCGGCGGGAGTTGAAGCTTTATTATGCTTTTAAGCGTTTAAAGAATTTTGCATCCATCGTGTTGCAAAAAGGGCGCTTATTGCTGTTCTTGCATTTAGATCCGGCGCTGATGGTGGAAGTGTCTAATGGCCGTGATGTGAGCCAGATCGGGCATTGGGGCACGGGTAATGTGGAGCTGAGCATCTCTAATCAGGCCGAGTTTGAAAAGGCTAAGCCATTTATTTTGAAGGCTTATGAGGGTTAGGCAGTTGTAGGACGGGTGCAACCCGCGAGCGATGCTGAAAAATACGCGGGTTGCACCCGCCCTACGAAAAAATTCATTCCATGCGAATTTTGTTTTGGTTGGTTGACTCTTCCCGCATTCCGATGCGTTAGAAATCTAAGACCATCTTTTTAGGCTATCTATTTGGCCTATTTCATTTTAAAAAAACCAATCACATCCTCCAGCTTTTGCGCGTGCATGGATAATTCATCGGATGTATTGGATAAACCTTCTGCGGCCATTGCGGTGGCTTGGGTGACGTTATTTAATCTGGTGGCGGATAGGTTTATTTGTTCGATGCCAATAAATTGCTCGCGCGATGCGGCCGCTATTTCTTGGACTAGGTCGGCGGTTTTTTTAATGGAAGGCACAATTTCATTGAGTAATGCGCCTGCGCGTTCGGCTTGCTCTACGCTATTGCTGGCTAGCACGCTGATTTCTTGCGCGGCGGTTTGGCTGCGCTCGGCTAGTTTTCGTACTTCTGCAGCCACCACCGCAAAGCCCTTGCCTTGCTCGCCAGCGCGGGCGGCTTCGATGGCGGCGTTCAGGGCTAATAGATTAGTCTGATAGGCAATATCATCAATTATGCTGATTTTTTTGGCAATCTCGCGCATGGCTAATACGGTTTTTTTAACTGCTTCGCCGCCTGCAATGGCATTCATGGATGAATGCGCGGAGATATCTTCGGTAATGCGGGTATTTTCATTGTTTTGCGCCACGGTGGCGGTAAGCTGCTCTAAATAGGCGCTGGTTTCTTCAATGCTGGTAGCTTGCTCCATGGCGTTATAAGTCAGATCTTTGGCCGATGAATTAATTAAATGTGATGTTTTTGCCAGTAAGTGCGATGTTTTGGATATCTCTGCTAATACTTCATGGAGTTTTTCTATCATATTGTGCAGGGCATAGAGTAGGCTATTTTTGTGATTAGCAGAAAACTCCCCACGTAAATTGCCGCCTACTACTTCTAAAATTAAGCGCCGTGCTTCGCCGGGGCCACAGCCAATTCTTTGAATCATACCTAAATAGGTTTGGCTAATAAATAAGAGGCTAACCCCGCTTAAAATAAGTGTGGCTAGCGTGATCAGGTAGAAGTAATTTTCTTGTTGCTTGCGTTGATTACTAACGATACTCGCTAGCTTTTTTTCTAAAGATTTTGATAGCTCATTAATACCTTGGTATTTATCTGCTAGTGGGTTAGATTGAGCCAAGATTGATTTAAAATGCGATTGCTCTATTTCATTAAACCCTGCCGCCTGAATAAATTGCATATCACTGCGTAATTCGCTGCCGTCGCCTATATATTGAAAAATCTCTTTAGCCTGAGGGTGCGTTTTTATATTGTTTCTATTTTCGTATAGTTGCTTGATTATCCATGTCGAGGCGTATTGCTGCTTTTGTGCTAAAAAAAGGCGATCTTCATTTAATTTATTAACATAAAGCATGGCGTATAAAGCGGCGATAAATAATAAGAACAAAAGTGCTCTCGAAATAAAAATTTTCTTCATTGTCGGTATTGCCATTATCAAGCCCCTTCCAGCCTATCTGATTATTTTTGCGTTGATCGTGGTACAGGCAACAGCCTTAAAATTAGTCCCTGCCTAGGCCTTAAAGCAAGGCAGGATTGATATTTTGTGTTTAGCGCCCATCTATAAAAATGTCGTCGGCTGACTGGCGGGCTGTTATTCATTTTTGCTTCAGGTAAACTGCGGCCTCGCTGGGTTTTGCCCGCTTTTATCCGGTCCATCCTTTGCGTGGATGACCACCTGGAGATATTAAAAAAATGACACAGAATCAATCGCAAGCCATTGTTGTGGCGGCACTGTATAAATTTGTAACGCTGGCTGATTTTGAAGCGCTCAAAGAGCCGCTATTGCAATCCATGCTGGATAACGAAGTAAAAGGCACTTTGCTGCTGGCTTTTGAAGGCATTAATGGCACGGTGGCGGGTACTCGCGTGGGGATCGATGGCTTATTAGCGTGGCTAAAAAGCGATGCGCGCTTTATCGATCTGGATCACAAAGAATCGTATTGTGATGAGCAGCCGTTTTACCGCAGCAAAGTTAAATTAAAGAAAGAAATCGTCACCTTGGGTGTGCCGGGAGTAGACCCGAATATGGCCGTGGGCACTTATGTAGAGCCGGAGGATTGGAATGCGCTGATTAGCGATCCTGAAGTGTTGCTAATCGATACGCGCAATGATTATGAAGTGGCAATTGGTACGTTTGAGGGCGCAATTGATCCTAAAACGGCCAGTTTTCGCGAATTCCCAGATTATATTAAGCAGCATTTCGACCCTGCCAAGCACAAGAAAGTCGCCATGTTTTGCACTGGCGGGATTCGCTGCGAAAAAGCATCTAGCTATATGTTGGGTGAAGGCTTTGAAGAAGTCTTCCACCTGAAAGGCGGCATTCTTAAATATCTGGAAACAGTAAAACAGGAAGAAACCAAGTGGAATGGCGACTGCTTTGTGTTTGATAACCGCGTCACCGTTCGCCACGATTTAAGCGAAGGCGATTTCGACCTCTGCCACGCCTGCCGCCAGCCGGTGTCGGTGGAAGAGCGACTATCACCGCATTATGTGGCAGGGATTAGCTGCCCGCACTGCTGGAATTCGCTCAGCGAAAAAACCAGAAATGGCGCGCGCGAGCGGCAAAAACAGATCGAACTGGCCAAAAAACGCAATCAGCCTAGCCCGCTTGGCCGCAATATGCGGGATGTGTTGGCTAAGGATTAAGTTTTGGGGTGGGCACGCTTTTGTGCTCACGTGGCGAATCGGTATTTTATAGGGTGTACAACGACGCAGTCGTTGCGCACCGAAAGCGGTGCGCAAGAAAAACGACTTGCACACCCTATAAACCCCAGCTTTTTTGCTATGCTCATGCCTCTCCTTGCCCTCCCTACATTTACCCGCCACCGCCAAGGACAAACTCACTTGAAACACACCTCTCCACCCCGTTCATCCCTGCTGCTTATGCTTGGCATTATCTTGCTGGCGCATGGCTATCTGGGAATGCGTTTGTTTCCTGCTTTAGGTTTGCAAGGCGGGGGCTTGTTGTTGGGCTGGTTGGCCTTGGCGCTGTCTAGCCTGCTGCTGCCCTTGGGTTTAGCCGCCAGATTTATCAGCCAGCCGCCTTGGGCCGATCGGCTTGCCTGGCTGGGTTTAACGGCGATGGGGCTGTTTTCGTCCTTGTTTGTGCTGTGCCTGCTGCGTGATGTGTCTTTGCTGCCTTTCGCCTATTTATTAAGCGATGCGGCGTATAGCAGTTGGCAGAGCCAGAGCGCGTTGGCTGTGTTTGCGGGGGCTGCGCTATTTACTTTGGTGGGCCTGATTAATGCAAGGCGTAGCGCTGCGATTGTGGATGTAGCTGTTTCGGTGGCCAATTTACCCGCTGAATTAGTCGGCTTTACTATCGCGCAAATTAGCGATATTCACGTTGGGCCAACGATTAAGCGTCCCTATTTGGATGCGATTGTCGATAAAGTAAATGGCCTTGGCGCAGATTTGGTGGCGGTAACGGGTGATTTGGTCGATGGCAATGTGGGCGATTTATCCGCGCATACCGCGCCCTTGGCTCGCTTAAAATCCACCCACGGCACTTTTTTTGTAACGGGTAATCACGAGTATTATTCTGGCGCGCTGCCGTGGATAGCCGAGCTGCGTCGTTTAGGCTTGCAAGTGCTGCTGAACGAGCATGTTTTGCTGTGCCATGGCGGCCATCAACTGGTGGTGGCAGGAGTAACAGACTATAGCGGTGGGCATTTTTATCCCGATCATCAAAGCGATGCGCAGGCCGCGCTGGCAGGGTCTCCCGATGCGCCGTTTAAACTACTCCTCGCACATCAGCCGCGTAGCGCTTTTAAGGCGCAAGATTTAGGCCTGCATTTGCAATTATCCGGCCACACCCACGGCGGGCAGTTTTTCCCCTGGAACTTCTTTGTGCGCTTTCAGCAGCCTTTTACTGCGGGCCTCAACCTATTGGGTAATGTGTGGGTATATACCAGCCGAGGCACCGGCTATTGGGGCCCACCCAAACGATTATTTGCCCCTTCAGAAATCACGCGGATTACTTTAAGGCGGGGGTGAGTTTTGTTGGTGCGTAATTGTAGGGCGGGTGAAACCCGCCGTTTTTTTGTATTACATATTGGCGGGTTGCACCCCAATCCTATCAAATTAAGCTTATTGCATTGGGTGAGTTGGTATTTATAGGAAGTACAACGACGCAGTCGTTGCACACCGAAAGCGGTGCGCAAGAAAAATGACTTGCACACCCTATAAAAACCAAGCTTTTCCCTATTAAGTTGATAGAATTGGGTTGCACCTGCCCTACATCCTATTAGCCAGCCACATTCTTTGAGCCATAAGACCCACGGTCGATGTCGATGATTTCGGCTCGAATGCTGATTTCTAATTGCTGAGGCTTATCTATTTCTATGGCTTGAATTAGCGCATCTGAAAGCGCTTTTTTGATTTCAGCCGAGCGGCCATTGAGCAGGTGTAGCTTGATATGAATAAAAGCACGGCCTTCATCCACATTGCCAATCAAAAAATCATCAAAGCCCATGGCGCGGCTTTGGATATCTGATTCAATAAAATGCCCTGATTCAATCAGGGCATTATTTAATTGTTGCAGAGCAAGGCGGGGATTAAAGCCGCTTAAATTTTTGCTGTATTCAAGATTCAGATGGGGCATGGATAAACCTTCAGGGAGGGTAGTCCCTGAAGATTATATCTATTTAATCAATATGCTCAAGCTGAGCTTTTGATAAAGGCTTGCTCGCTTCATTATGCTGAATATGGTGCACCGTGCGTTGTGGGAAGGGGATAGAAATCTTTGCCGCATCAAATGCTTTTTTAATGTTTTCAGTGGTATCAAAAAAGATAGGCCAGTAATGTTCGCTATTGGCCCAAACGCGCACTGTAAAATTAACCGAGCTTTCGGCCAGCGAGGAAACCACTACCATAGGAGCTGGATCTTGGTGAATACGGCTATCTTTATTTAATACCGATAAAATTACTTTACGTGCATGATCGATATTATCGTCATAGCCAATACCAAATACAAAATCGACACGGCGGGTAGGCAGGGCGGAGTAATTGGTGAGGTTGCCATTGGCTAATGGACCATTAGGCACCACAATTAATTTATTATCACCCGTGCGTAAACGAGTGGTAAAAATCTGAATGCCTTCTACCGTACCCGCTTGGCCTTGCGCCTCGATATAGTCGCCTGCTTTAAATGGCTTAAACATTAAAATCAGCACGCCACCGGCAAAATTGCCCAAGCTACCCTGCAGCGCCAAGCCAATAGCCAAACTGGCTGCACCTAAAATAGCAATAAATGAGGTGGTTTCAATACCAATCATTGAAGCGGCGCTAATTAAGAGCAGCGCTTTTAATGCCACATTGGCAAGGCTGCCTAAAAAGTGACGCAAAGTGGATTCAACATTGCTGCGAGTCAGCATTTTATCGAGCAATCGCGTAGCAATGCCAATTAGCTTCCAGCCGATTATGAGCGTAATCAGCGCAGAAAGTAACTTAGGCGCATAGCTGATTGCCTGAGCTTGCAGAATTTCAATCCAATTCATTCGATTCACTTTATATTTGGGTGACAGTTCCTTTTAGTGTCACAGAAATAGGAAGATATTCGAAGAGAATAAATTACGCTTTATAAGGGAAATGATGCACAGAATGGGAGCAACTTTTTGCTGGTTTGTTGAGCGAGCAAATCATTGAATCGTCGTAGGGCGGGTGAAACCCCATAGGCGCTAACCAAAGTCAAAAAGATCTTTTTAGTGCCTTCGGCACGTTGATTGTGGAGCGGTTGGCCACCGCGGGGGCCTTCCTTTCTTGAACGGCCAAGAAACGAAGCGAAAGAAGGCCGCCCCAAACAGCACGAAGGCCCCTCACTGCGGACAATCGAGGTGGCGTCAATTCAACTCGCTTCGCTCAAACACGAATTGACGACTACCCCACCCCGCTTGTTCCTCGCTTCGGCGTGCTTCAGGGTGATTTAAGCCCCATGCGGAGAGCGTGGGCATAGTGTTTTTTCGATGTTTGCTAATGAAAAAACATTTGGTTAGCGCGTATGGGGTGAAACCCGCCGGATTTTGGCGTGGAATGCGACGGAAAAAGGCGGTTTTACCCGCCCTAGGAAAAACATTTCGTATTAGAAAGTCTAATTAGCGATCAATCCCTCCCATGCACAGGCATTTGATCGAAATATAGTCATCGATGCCATATTTTGATCCTTCTCGGCCCAGACCCGATTGTTTAACTCCGCCAAAGGGGGCTAGCTCGCTAGAGATTGTGCCGGTGTTGATGCCAACCATGCCGTATTCCAGTGCTTCGGCGACACGCCAGATGCGGCCGATGTCGCGGCTGTAGAAGTAGCTGGCTAGGCCGAATTCGGTATCGTTGGCGAGTTGGATGAGTTCTTCTTCACTGCTAAATCTAAATAGCGGCGCAAGCGGGCCGAAGGTTTCTTCTCTAGCGACTTTCATTTTGGCGGTGACATTGAGCAAGATAGTGGGCTCAAAGAAGCTATGCCCTAGCGCATGGCGTTTGCCGCCGTGAGCCAGTTTAGCGCCTTGCTCCAGCGCGTCCTTGATATGTTCTTCGACTTTTTGCACCGCTTTTTCATCAATCAGCGGGCCTTGGGTCACGCCTTCCTTTGTGCCCACACCTACTTTGAGCTTGGCGACGGCAAGGGTGAATTTGGCGGCAAAGGCGTCGTAAATGCTGTCTTGAACATAGATGCGGTTGGCGCAGATGCAGGTTTGCCCAGCATTGCGAAATTTGGAGACCATCGCGCCTTCAACTGCGGCATCTAGATCGGCATCATCAAACACCACAAACGGCGCATTGCCACCCAGCTCGAGTGATACTTTTTTGATCGTATCGGCGCATTGCCGCATCAGCAATTTGCCGATGTCGGTGGAGCCGGTAAAGCTCAGCTTGGCTACATCGGGGCTACGGGTTAGCTCGGTACCAATTTCGTTGGCGGAGCCGGTAATCACATTGAATATGCCGTTGGGAATCCCTGCCTCAGCGGCTAATACCGCCAAAGCCAGTGCAGAAAAAGGCGTTTGCGTGGCAGGTTTAAGCACAATGGCGCAGCCTGCGGCGAGAGCTGGCCCCGCTTTGCGTGTGATCATGGCATTGGGGAAATTCCACGGGGTAATGGCCGCGACCACACCAATGGCTTGCTTGATTACGATCAGACGTTTGTCGGCCTGCGGTGCAGCAATCACATCGCCGTAAATGCGCTTGGCTTCTTCTGCAAACCATTCAATAAAGCGTGCACCATAGACAACCTCACCTCTAGCCTCGGCCAGTGGCTTGCCTTGTTCGGCGCTTAAAATTTGCGCTAGGTCTTCTTGATTCTCCAGCATCAACTCAAACCAGCGGCGCAAAATAACGCTGCGCTCTTTGGCGGTTTTCTTTTGCCAAGCGGGCATGGCGAGCTTGGCGGCGGCAATGGCGAGGGCCGTGTCGCTGCTGCCCATTTTAGGAATATGCCCGATGATTTCCCCTGTGGCGGGGTTAGTCACCGCGATTTTCTCTGCAGCATCCTGCCATTGGCCGTTGATATAGCAGGCTTGCTTAAAGAGGGCAGGGTTGTTGAGGTGGAGCATGGGGTTTCCTTGTGCGGTTGTGCATAGTGAGTGAGTTTAGTGCCTTCGGCACAGTGATTTTGGTGCGGGATTCCCCCGCGTGGGACTCACTTTCTTGAACGGCCAAGAAAGTAAGCAAAGAAGGCCGCCCCGACCAGCACGAAGGCCCCTCACTGCGGATAATCGGCTCGGCGAAAAAGGCTGCTCGCTCGCTGCCTCGCTACCCCTTTTCCG
>JANYCY010000061.1 GCA_025360045.1 Janthinobacterium sp.
TGAGTAACACAAGCAGGCAGTTATACAGTTTAAGTCTGGTGACCATAGCAAGGTGGCCCCACTCCTTCCCATCCCGAACAGGACAGTGAAACACCTTAGCGCCGATGATAGTGCAGATTACCTGTGTGAAAGTAGGTCATTACCAGACACCTTATATTGAGCAAGTTTAAGATTTGTTCAGCACAAAAAATGGCCCCGATATCGTTTGATATCGGGGCTTTTTGTTTGGGTTTTACATTGTTAATCTAGTGGTAGTATTGTTTTGCCATACACCTCATTTAAGATTTGTGCCATTGCTGCATAAATAGCTGATGCGCCGCAAATGATTCCTTCAATTCCTGCGATTTGTTTAATAACTGGGTTGCCTGTGTAATCACCAATGGCGAGTAGGGCGAATAGAATAGTCAGTGATCCAAAAATAAATTGGGTGGCTTTATTTAGTTTGAGTGTGCCAATAAATAAAAATGCGGTAAAGATGCCCCACATACTGAGGTAGGCGGTCATGCTGTTGGCGGAGCTGGCTTCTGTAAGGCCAAGCTTAGGCAAGATCAGTAGGCCAACCAGCGTGAGCCAGAACATGCCATAGGAGGTGAATGCGACAGTGCCAAAGGTATTTCCCTTTTTCCATTCCATAATACCTGCAATGACTTGGGCTATGCCTCCATAGAAAATACCCATGGCTAAGATCATTGCACTAAGCTCGATTATCTCAGCATTGTGCAGGTTGAGTAAGACGGTGGTCATGCCAAAGCCGAGTAATCCTAATGGCGCTGGATTGGCTGTTTGGTCTTGAATGTGAAGGGTCTGAGACATATTAAGTTCTATTGGAATTTTTAAAGAGGCGCGATTATACCCAGCTTCGTCTTTGAAAAATTTGGCTTAGATTAACTTGGCAGTATTTACCCTATGAACGGTGCTATCTATCTGTTTTCCTTGAATAAGTTGTGGATGATTGGTTTGTGATTTGTTTGTTTATAGATCGTTCGTTCCCGAAATTAGCTTTCTCTTTTACTCAGTACAAGAATTTAGGGCTGTGCATTTATCTGTTAATAAAATGGCTGGAAGAGTAAGCTTAAATGCGCTTAAGCCTGTGATTGATTTATAAGGAGAGGGAAATGGTTAAAAGTATTATTTCTGATATGGATGGCGTGATTTACCGCGGCAAGCAATTAATCCCTGGCGCAAATGAATTTGTTCAGCGTTTATTGAGCAGCAAACTGCCCTTTTTGTTTTTGACTAATAATGCAGAGCAAACCCCGCTCGATTTAAAGTTAAAATTAGAAGCGCTGGGTATTCATGGGCTGAGCGAAGAGAATTTTATTACCAGTGCCATGGCTACGGCGATGTTTTTGCGTAGTCAAAAAGAGCGTGCCACTGTTTTTATTATTGGCGGTGGGGGCTTAATTAACGAGCTTTATAATGTGGGCTTTTCTATTTCTGAAAGTAAACCTGATTATGTGGTGGTGGCAAAATCAAGCAGCTTTAATTTTGATCAAATGAAAAAAGCGGTACGATTTATTAATGGTGGCGCTAAATTTATTGGCACCAATCCCGATATGACTGATCCGGTTGAAGGTGGAGGCAGCGAGCCTGCGGCAGGGACGATTCTTGCTGCAATTTCAGCAGCTACGGGCAAGACCCCCTATATCGTGGGCAAGCCAAATGCTTTGATGATGACATTGGCGACACGTAAATTAGGTGTGCATCCAGAAGATACGCTGATGATTGGTGACAGAATGGATACGGATATTGTGGGAGGTATGGAGGCAGGAATGAAAACGGCTTTGGTGCTTTCTGGGGTATCAAACACCGAGATGATCGAAAAATTTCCGTATAAGCCGGATTATGTGTTCAATCATGTCGGTGAAATTGATTTTACTGTGCTTTAAGCTGGATTGGCCGGTGTATTGAACCGGCCTTCTGCTGCCAATTCACGAATTTTTTGAATCGTTTCTAAATCAGTTTGTTGCCACGCGGCCTTTAGGAATTTTGCGTATTCTTCTTCCTCGCCTTGATCATCCATTGGCGTTTGGTAATGAAAGCGTACAAAGAGCATATTGCTTTCAGGCTCTTCAATTTTCATAAGCAAAGTACCGCCCGCATGTTGCTCGCTAGGCTCGGTGTCATATCGCACATGCAATTCATTGACTAAATGAATTCGATCTTGAATGTGCATCGCACCAATGATCATTTTGCGTAGTAAATGAACGTCACTACGTTCGATAATTTCTACGCTATCTATATGTGCCATAAATAAATCAGGTGCTTCTGCACGCAATATTAAACCTTGCCAGAGCTCAGCTCTACTCAAGGTAAAATCATTTGATGGGTCATTCACCGCGACCAAGTGTTCTAGTTGCAAAATAACTCTCCTTAAAGCGCTAGTATAACGTGGCCTGTACATGAGGATAACAGACTACTCGTTTATAGCGTGATCAGGTGAGTTTACCAGCCTTCGGTATTTCATAAGTCATCGCCCGCTCTGGTACTTATATTTTTTATCTACGTTGATCAAATGATAGAAATAGCGAGTGTAATTGTACTTTGGTTAATTATTTTTATGTGTATATACTTTAGTGTGACCATTGTTTGATTACTTATGCTTTTAATGATAAATAAATAATGGCTGTTGAGTGCTGTGGTTTTTGGGGGGATATATTCATTCGCAATTAATCTTCTGATAATTTGCTCTGTATTTTTAATAGGTTGTATGGGATAAAAAAAATGATAAATCCAAATAATAAGCCGATAGGCATCATTGATGATGAGCAGGCTTTAGATATTGTTGGCGATGCTGTGCTCAAGCTTTGGGATGTGGTGGATGAATTGGCGCGTTTACGCCCTGCGCATACTCCGGATTATCATGTCACCATTTTTGGTTCTGCGCGTATTCAGGATGGGTCCGCTGCTTATGAAGCGGTTAAACAGCTGGCGAGTGAATTAGCCGCGATGGGCTGCCGTATTGTAACGGGTGGCGGGCCAGGCTTAATGCAAGCCGCGAATGAAGGGGCGAGAGAAGGTGCGCCAGATCGGCCAGAAGCATCGGTTGGTATTCGGGTTGATTTAGATTTTGAGCAGAATGTGAATGATTTTGTGGGCAAGGTTTACGAACACAAGACATTTTTTTCCCGTTTACATCATTTTATTTTGCGCTCAAATGCTTTTATTGTGACATCGGGCGGGATTGGCACTTTATTAGAATTATCTATGGTTTGGCAGTTGATTCAAGTGCGTAAACTTTACGATACCCCTTTGATTTTGGTTGGGGAAATGTGGCACGAGCAGGTGGATTGGGCGCGGCGTTATATGGTGGAAAACAATGCGGGCTTGGCCAGCGAAGTTGATATGCAGATTCCCATTGTTGTCGATACAATTGAAGATGCGGTTCAGCTGATTCGTGAGCATCATGAAAAATGGCAAATCGTAGGTTCGTCTCTATAAATGAACGCATTAAAAAAGCCCCAGTTTTTTAAACAGGGGCTTTTTTTTGTTCTGCATTTTAATAAATAACGAGTTTGGTGCCTGCTTGAATAGACTTTACGCCATTCCATTTTTTCAAATCTGCGGCAGCTACTTTATAGCGCTTTGAAATAGAGGCAAAGGTGTCGCCACGTTTAGCGATGTATTCACGGCCATCATTGCCAGAGGCTACGCTTTCTCGTTTGGCTGACACACGTAGAATTTGGCCGATCTGTACTTGTTCATTGTCGGTCTTATTCATCGCCTGTAGTTGAGTGACATTCATCCCATAACGTTTGGCGATATTGAAAGCTGTGTCGCCTTTGACAACGTGATGTTCGGCGCTGGCAATCAGCGTCGGTGTATGAGGTTTGTCGTTTGCGCCGGTATCAACTGGCTCCGCTGCACGGTTAGCGGCCAGTGCCGTTAGCGTTTGTCGATCAGAGACATCTAAGCCAGTGATTTTTGGAACCAAAATGGTTTGACCACGGGCAATGCGCTCACGGCCCCCGATATCATTGATTTCTTTTAGTTCGTTAGCCGCTACGCCAAATACGGTGGCAAGTTGCTCAAAAGATTCGCCTTGCTTGGTGACATAAGGTTGCCAATTGAGCAGGGGTTTATCGTAGTCAGCTAGATTTTTTTGGAAAATCGCTACTTTTGCGATGGGTAAGACCAAGGAGCGATCATCTTTATAGGCAATCACTGGGCGAATAAAACCCGGGTTGAGTCGTAAGAGTTCTTCTACCGGGGTTTCAGCCAACTCAGCAGCGACTTTTACATCCATATGCTTGCCAACAATGAGCGTGGCAAAGTAAGGCTTATTAGGTAGGGATTCGAGCGTCACGCCGTAGGCGCTAGGATTAGCGATGATATTGCGCACCGCCAGCAGCTTGGGCACATAGTTACGCGTTTCGTCTGGCATGCGTAAATCAATAAACTGAGTACCCAGATTCGCAGCTTCATTTTTTGCGACTGCACGGGCAACGGCAGTAGGGCCCCAGTTATACGAGGCTAAAGCAAGCTGCCAATCACCAAACTGACCATAGCTGCTATTCAGGTAGTCTAGTGCTGCGCTGGTGGCTGCGACCACATCGCGGCGGCCGTCATACCACCATGTACGCTCTAAGCCGTAGTCTTTGCCGGTGGCGGGCATAAATTGCCACATCCCCGCTGCTTTTACCGATGATTCTGCCCTTGGGTTGAAGGCGGATTCAATCATGGGTAAAAGCGCGATTTCCATCGGCATGCCGCGTTTTTCAACTTCATTGACTACGTAATATAGATAGGGCGTGCCACGTTTGATAATGCGGTTTAGGTATTCTGGGCGGCTGGCATAGTAGTTTTCCCATTTGCTCACCAATTGATGGTCCAGCTCTGGGATGGTAAATCCTGTACGGACACGGGCCCATAAATCGGCGTACTCTGGGGCGCTGACTACTTCAGAAAACAGCGCATCAATAGTGCGATTCGTGTCTTCTGCTAGGGTGAAATTGGGATTGTGTAACTGGTAATCGATTTTGATGGGAGTAAGGGTATCTGCGTACGAACCCAAGGAACAGAGACCTGAGATAAGGCCAACAAGGATGCTTTGTTTCATGGGTACCTGCGCTTAATAAATACAAATAATCGAGCGATGCTGCCGCTGCTTTCTAGTCTTGTCAATCTGTTTGTGCCTAATGGCAGATATTCCTTTGAAATCAACGGAAGTTATCTTTCCACTTGCGCAGTGCAGCAAAAATATCTACGGCGACTTCCGCCTGTGGATTCTGCTGTTGGGCGGCTCGGATCACGCTCTTTTGATCACAACGTAAAAAGGGATTGCTGGCTTTTTCTTTGCCAATGCTGGATGGCAAGGTGGGAAGCGCTTGCTCGCGTAGCGCGGTATCATTTTTGATTCGCTCTAGCAGTGCTAAATTATCAGGCTCTACCGCAAGGGCGAATTTAAGATTGGCGAGCGTGTATTCGTGGGTACAGCAAACAAGGGTGTGATCAGGCAGTGCGGCAAAGCGTTGCAGGGAGGCATACATTTGCGTGGCAGAGCCTTCAAATAGCCGTCCACAGCCTGCTGCAAACAAGGTGTCTCCGCAAAAGAGTGCATCTGCGCCGACATAAGCCAAATGATCAAGGGTGTGCCCAGGTACGGCCATGACTTTAAAATCAGTGCCGAGTAGTTGTAATGTTTCGTCTTCTTTTACAGGATTGGAAACATTCTTGATGCCGGCTGGTCCGAATACAGGCATCTGGTAGTGAGACCAGAGCACCGGTAGGCCATCGATATGATCGTGATGATGGTGAGTAATTAAAACCCCCGCCAGTTGTAACTGATTTTCTTTGAGATAATGAATCAAAGGCAGTGCATCACCCGGGTCTACTGCAATGGCATGACGGCCTTTTTGCAAAACCCAGATATAATTGTCTTCGAAAATCGGTATAGCGCTGATGCGGATCATACAAGAATGCCTTTAAATGTTGATGCTCGATTGAACCACTTTGCCGATTGGCTCGCCACCCCATTAGGTCACTATTTGGCTAGTGCGGAGATGGATTGGTACGACCGCACTGTCACCGATATTTTTGGCTATAAGGCGGTGCAGCTTGAATTGCCACAGCTCGATTGCCTGCGGGCTAATCGTATGGCATGGCGTTTACAGGCTGGGCAGACCGTTGGCGTGGCTTTGCGCTGCATGGGCGAAGCGCTGCCTTTTGCAAATCAGAGTATTGATTTACTCATTCTGCCGCATGTGCTTGATTTTGCTGCCAACCCACAGGCGGTATTGCGTGAGGCCGAGCGAGTTTTGATGCCTGAAGGCCGTTTATTGATTACTGGTTTTAATCCTTGGAGCTTGTGGGGTTTGCGTAGATTAAGAAATGGCTCGCATCCCGCACCTTGGCGTGGCAATTTTGTAGCTTTGCCTAGGCTTAAAGATTGGCTGAGCTTACTAGGCTTTGAAACCATGCAAGGCGAGTTTCTTTGCTATGGTTTGCCAGTACAGCGTGAAAAATGGCTATCTAGAAGCCGATTTTTAGAAGACGCAGGGGATCGCTGGTGGCCCGCTGCAGGCGGCGTGTATTGCCTAGATATGGTGAAACGGGTGCATGGCATGCGTTTAATTGGCCCCAAATGGCGGACGGTACCTGCGGTGGCAGGGGCTGTGACCGTGGCAGGGGTTGATAAAAGTAGTGTGTTAGAAAAAGAACTTCAGCCGGAGAAAACACGGCTTAAAAAATAAGCGGGTCGTTAATTACGAGGACTAGGCTGATCGCAGCGGCGTGCGGCTTCGCTCATTTCTTGTAGAATTTTCAAGCCTTCCGCCCGAGTTTTGATAGCGAGTTTAATTTCATGGCCATTGCCCAAATTACCACCACCAAAAGCGATACGCAGCTCCTCGTCATTAATATCGACGATTTGCACCACGGTAAGATTAATAAAGCGCTTTGTTTCGCTATTGGGCACAGGCCACGGACAAAAAGGGGCTGCTAGTGCGGCCTGACTAAAGAATAGAGAGATGAGAACAAGGCATCGTTTCATGGCGTGTTTTCCAAAGTATCTGTGTGAGCAAGCTTAGAGTGTTCTAGGTCTAATAGTGCGTTTTTCAGGAAATAAGCATGAATAAAGTAGTGATTTACACCGATGGCGCGTGTAAAGGCAATCCGGGTCCCGGCGGTTGGGGGGCTTGGTTACAGTATGGCGATAAACAAAAAGAATTGTGCGGTGGTGAGTTAGACACTACCAATAATCGTATGGAATTAATGGGCGTAATTAAAGCGCTGGGTATTTTAAGCCGCCCTTGTGAAGTGGTGATTTGGACTGACTCGCAGTACGTTAAAAATGGCATCAGCACATGGATTCATGGCTGGAAGAAAAATGGCTGGAAAACGGCGGCCAAGCAGCCAGTTAAAAACGCCGACTTATGGCGTGAGCTGGATGAGGCACAGGCCCAGCATCAGATCGAATGGTGCTGGGTAAAGGGCCATGCGGGGCACGAGGGCAATGAGCGCGCCGATCAATTAGCAAATAAAGGCGTAGAAGTTGCGCTGGGGCGTGGCTGATGCGGCAAATTATTCTTGATACTGAAACAACTGGTCTGCGGGTTGAAGACGGTAACCGTATTTTGGAAATTGCGGCGGTAGAAATGATAGATCGGCGTCTTTCGTCGCCAGATCGGCATTTTCACTGCTATATCAACCCGGGGCGGGATAGTGAAGAAGGCGCGCTGAATGTGCACGGTTTAGCCACCGAGTTTTTATCCGATAAGCCTAAGTTTGCCCAGATTGCTGACGAGTTCCTCGATTTTATTGCCGGTGCCGAAATCATTATTCATAACGCGCCCTTTGATGTGGCCTTTTTGAATATGGAATTGGCCAAGATTGGTCGTGGTAAGTTTAAAGATCATGTGGATAATGTGATCGATACCTTGGCAATGGCTAAAGATCAGCGGCCGGGTAAACGTAATAATCTGGATGCACTGTGCGATTTCTTTGATATCGATCGCAGTAATCGTACCCTGCACGGCGCGCTGATCGATTGCGAGTTATTGTCCGAAGTGTATTTGGGCCTGACGCGGGGCCAAGATAGCTTGCTGATTGATTTTGACCCCTATGCAGGCAACGATGTGGCTCTGGCTTTTGCTAAAAGTAATCGCAAGCCATTACGTATTGTGAGCGCCACGCCAGCCGAGCGAGCCGAGCATGAAGCTTATCTTGCTGCATTAGATAAAAGCGTGAAGGGCGAGTGCCTATGGCGGCAGATGGAAAAAGGCGCATGAAGCATATCGCGTTGATTCCTGCAGCGGGCAGCGGCTCACGGATGGCGTCGGTTACGCCTAAACAATACCTCGATCTGGCGGGAAAGCCGCTGATTTGGCATACCTTAGCTGCCTTAACCAAGGTGGCCGAGTTGGATCGCATTGTGGTGGTGATTTCCCGTGAAGATGAATGGTGGGATAGCTTTGATTGGAGCGAGTTCAAGCGTCTAGAAGTGCTGCGCTGTGGCGGGGCCAGCCGTGCTGAATCGGTCCTGAATGGCCTACTTGCTTTGCAGGGCTCTGATGACTGGGTTCTCGTGCATGATGCTGCTCGGCCCTGTTTGGATCCCGTCTTGGTGAGCCAAATGATTGCCCAGCTGGTCGATCATCCAGTTGGTGGCATTTTGGCCGTGCCAGTGGCTGATACCTTAAAGCTGGCACAGGCTGGCCAGCATATTGCACATACCCATCCAAGGGATGGCTTATGGCAGGCCCAAACCCCGCAGATGTTCCGCGTAGCGCAATTGGCCCATGCTTTGGCGGTAGGGATGGGGCCAGATATTACCGATGAAGCGAGTGCCTTAGAAAAACTCGGCTTGCAGCCCAAATTAGTTATGGGCAGCCCGTGGAATTTGAAAGTGACTTATCCACAGGATTTACGCTTGGCTGAGCTGATTTTGGCGGCAAGGCAAGAGGATAAGCAAAGCTCGGCGTGCAGCTCAAACTAATCATGGGCAGCCCGTAGAGTTTAAAGTCACTTACCAGTTGATGGTATGCCTCGCTGAGCGGATATTGGCGGCTAGAGAAGTATAAAACGAGTGGAAATCTGCTAAACAACACAGAGAAAACAATGAGAATAGGGCAAGGTTGGGACGTACATCGTCTGGTAGAAGGGCGTAAATTAATTTTGGGCGGTGTTGATATCCCTTTCGATAAGGGGCTTTTAGGTCATTCAGATGCAGATGCTCTGCTGCATGCAATTACCGATGCGGTTTTGGGTGGTGCTGGCTTAGGCGATATTGGCCGCCATTTTCCTGATACGGCAGTCGAGTTTAAAGGTGCAGATAGCCGTGTCTTGCTACGAGAAGCCGTGCGCCGTGTGCGGGAAGCAGGCTGGCAGATCGGCAATGTGGATGCGTCTATCTTAATTCAGCAGCCTAAAATGGCTCCACATATTGCCGCGATGGTCGCCAATATCGCCAGCGATTTGGGTGTGGCGGTGGGGCAAGTCAATGTAAAAGCCAAGACCTATGAAAAACTAGGGCCAGTGGGCGCATCAGAGGCTGTTGAAGCACAGGCCGTATGCCTGCTGCTTGCTGTGTAAAACGAAGGCATTGCGGTTTTGCCGTGATGCCTATTTATGAGATGGCGAATTCACGATTCAAATAACGAGTTTGTATCGCGCTGCTTGTGAGGTGTTGAACGCGATTAATTAATTTTTTTACAATTGAATAATTCGCCAATTATAAAAAACAATCATATTGATTTAAATTTATTGGTATTCATTTGGCTGTTTTATGCTTTTCTTTGGGCGTATCCTGAACGCGCTTATTTCATCAAAGAAAGTGCCTGCAATGATTGTCCATCCCCCCGTACATTGGTTTCGTCTTATTTTAGCCTGGCGCGGATCCATCTTGCCTGCCATTTTTCCACGCTTGATGTTGGTATTGGCGGTTGCCTTAGGGATTGTTATTTTTCATCGCTTTACGCAAGGCTTTGGTCTGCAATTGTCTGTGGGTGCGTTTAGTTTAATTGGCCTTGCCTTGGCTATTTTTCTAGGGTTTAGAAATAGCTCTAGTTATGAGCGATATTGGGAGGCAAGAAAACTGTGGGGGTCTTTGCTGATTAATGCCCGCTCTTTACAAAGGCAAGCCATGTCGATGACAACCTTGCCTGCTGATCATCATCAGCTCTATGTTTTCTCTCAATTAATTCAATCATTTGCTTATGCTTTAAATCACCAGCTTCGCTGCACAGACCCACGGGCCGATTTATATCGCTTATTGCCTTACCCTTTGGCAAAAGAGCTGAGTACTGCGCGCTATATTCCGTCGATGATCTTGGTTCAATTAGCACAATATTTATCGATATGGCATCGAACAGGTAAAATTGATGTGATTTTGTTTCAGTCTATGGATGCAAACTTAAATCATTTGTCTGATATTCAAGGGGGCTGCGAGCGGATTATGTCTACGCCTATTCCTTATGCATATAGCGTATTAATCCATCGGACCATCTATTCCTATTGCATTTTGCTGCCATTAGGCTTGGTTGATAGCTGTGGCATATTAACGCCATTAATTACTGTATTCATTGCCTATACATTTATGGCTCTGGAAAATATCGCCAGTTCTTTAGAATTGCCTTTTGGTTTTGAGCCAAATGATCTAGCACTCAATGCCATTTGCCGCACCATTGAGCGCAGTCTTTTAGAAATGCGCGGAGACAACAACTTGCCGCCTGCGTTATTGCCACAGAAAAATTATATTTTGGATTGAGTTTGTTAAAGCTCTAATGCACTGCCATCGAGTAGATGCATGCTGATATTTTGCTCTTGCACAGATAAATATCCACCTTGGCCCTGATACCAGTCGGGCAATACCCAGCGTTGTCCGCATGCAAGTGTGTGCAGGGCTGGGCGATGAGTATGGCCATGAATCAGGGTTTGGACGTGGTGCTGGGCCATGAGCTGTTCTACAGCTAGCCCGTTGACATCCATGATCTCGCTGCGCTTCATTTGATTCGATGCTTTAGAGCGCTGGCGTAGCTTTTCAACCTGACCTTGCCGCCAGCGTCGTGGCAGGGCTAGAAACAGAGCTTGAACCAAGGGATGCCTGACAATGCGCCGAAAGCGCTGATAAGCAAGATCATCGGTGCAGAGTGCATCACCGTGGGCAATCAGCAGGGGTTGCCCGTGAATATGAATCAGGCTGGGGTCGGGCAGGATGCTGAGTTTGGCTGCAGCTGCAAAGCGTGCGCCAGGTAAAAAATCTCGGTTGCCGGCTAAAAAGAAAATTTTGACGCCTTGATCAGCCAATTGGGCAATCTCAGTCACAATTTCGGCATTAAACGCTTCATCCAGACTATCATCACCGATCCAAAATTCAAATAAATCCCCCAAGATATATAAGGTGCTGGCTGCGCGCGCAGGCCCTTGCAAAAAGGCGTGAAAAGCCGCTGTCGTGGCCGGGTCTTCCGGTGACAGGTGGAGATCAGAGATAAATAGAATGGGTGATGGCATAAATCAGCTTGGGCAAATGAGCCCAAAGGGGCGGGGGCGCTGGCATTGCCAGCGCCCAAAACAATTAAGTCATTAAGCTAAAACTTCAGCCTTAATGATCATTACATCTTCTTTAGGCACATCTTGGTGAAAGCCCTTGCTGCCTGTCTTAACGTTTTTCAGCTGATCAACCACTTCTTTACCTTCAATGACCTTGGCAAATACGCAGTAGCCGAAGCCCTGTGCCGTTGCGCTTTGGTAGTTCAGGAAGTCGTTATTCGCAACGTTGATAAAGAATTGCGAAGAAGCCGAATGTGGGTCTGGAGTACGCGCCATGGCTAAGGTGTAGGCGTCGTTTTTCAAGCCGTTGGCCGCTTCGTTTTTAATTGGCGCACGGCCTTCTTTCTTTTCGTCCATACCCGGCGCAAAACCACCGCCTTGCACCATAAAGCCATCAATAATGCGGTGGAAAATCGTGCCGTCGTAGTGGCCTTCTTCAACATATTGCAAGAAATTAGCCACGGTAAGTGGTGCTTTTTCTGCGTTGAGTTCAACGATGATATCGCCAAAAGTAGTAGTGAGTTTTACATTGCTCATGATGTTTCCTTTTTAGAATGTTATTTGCCTGACTTTTTGCCAAGCTCGCGGGCTGATTGAATGGTAATCGTATTAACGGGCACATCGCCAGCGGCTGTAGGGCTGACGCTAATTTGATCGACTACTGGCAGGCCAGAAATGACTTTGCCAAATACGGTGTAGCCAAAGCCATCACGGCTCGGGTAGTTTAGAGAGTCGTTATTTTTTGAATTAATAAAAAACTGTGCTGTGGCTGAATCAGGATCTGCTGTTCTGGCCATCGCGATGGTGCCTCTATCGTTTTTCAAGCCTTTTTCAAAGGCGATCTTCGCTTCGTTTTTAACGGGAGGGCGAGTTGGCTTTTCGGCCATTTTATCGTCCATGCCACCGCCTTGAATCATAAAATCACGAATCACACGGTGAAAAATAGTGCTGTCGTATTGCTTGTCTTTAACATATTGCAAGAAATTTGCCACAGTAAGTGGGGCTTTTTCTGGATAAAGCTCGATCACCACTTTGCCTTTAGATGTGATCAATTCAACCTGCGGATTGGCGGAAAAAGCGCTTACGCTGGCTAGAACAAGGCTTGCTGCAACAACAAGACGTTTCATCGTGTTTTTCCAAGGGAGTGATTAAAAGGGCGAAATTTTGCGCAATTATAGCACGCGTCCTTAGCGCTCGTTACCCCGCTCAAATTCAGTATTGCCCCGTTGGTTTGCTCTGTAATTGTCGTGGTTTACTGGTGTTTATGGGGTAAAATCGAGGCATTCTATGGATCGATACCCTCATGCTGAAACTCCCTTCTTTAGACCAATTTATTTCTGAGTTTGACACCGTATTACGCACCCTAGCGGCCTCCGCACAGAGCGTGCGTCCTCACCCTGATGCTGCTGTTACAGCAATTGAAATGAATGCAGCAGAAAAGCAGCATGCGGCAGGCTTGATGCGGGTGAATCATTGCGGGGAAGTGTGTGCACAGGCGCTTTATCAAGGCCAAGCCTTAACGGCGCGTGATCCGGCGACTCGTGATGCTTTGCGTGAAGCGGCGCACGAGGAAGTTGAGCATTTAGCTTGGACCGAAGCACGCATTGCTGATTTAGGCAGTCATAAAAGCCTGCTTAATCCGCTTTGGTACGCAGGCTCTTTGGCGATTGGCGTTACGGCGGGCGTGATTGGAGATAAATGGAATTTAGGCTTTTTGGCGGAAACCGAGCGCCAAGTTGCCGCTCATTTGCAATCTCATCTTAGCCAGTTGCCAGAGCAAGACGCTAAGAGCCGAGCGATTGTGGCTCAGATGCATATTGATGAAACGCATCATGCTGAAAAAGCGGAAGAATTAGGTGCGGCATCTTTACCATTTCCAATCGTAAAAGCCATGAAATTCAGCTCAATTGTGATGACTTCACTTTCTTATCGACTGTAAATGTTGAGCTAAATCAGAGCAAATTAAAATAGGGCGTATGACAGGTAAATAGTTTACAGATTTGCCTTTAGGCTTACAGATATAACGCTAATTAACGATTCACGTTATCTTGCTTTGGGGCCATTTATGTCTGAAATGAATTCACCTGCACAGGTTGTCGATTATGTCGATCATGCCGCGTCAGAAAAAGCTGCACTTCCTTTTGGCCGCCTGCTGGTTATGGCGATTATGGGGGGAGTATATATTGGGCTTGGGGGCCTGTTGGCCTTGGTGGTGGCTGGGGGTGCTCCTGGGCTGCAAGCAAGTAATCCCGGCATAGTAAAACTATTATTTGGGATGGTTTTTCCCCTTGGCTTTATTGCTGTTGTTTTGACTGGGGCAGATTTATTTACCTCAAATTGTGCGACTCAAGTCGTGGCTTTATGGCGTAAAAATGTAAGCGTTAGCACGATGGTGAGAGTCTGGAGCGTTTCGTATTTAGGTAACTTTATTGGCGCGTGTTTTGCCGCTTGGGCCTACACCAGTGCAACCGATTTATTCACCCCAGATCAGCCTTGGACTCAATATCTCTTGAGCATGGCTCACCATAAATTAGAAAATCCATTTATGGTGAGCTTTATGCGCGGGGTGCTGGCTAATATCTTGGTCTGTATCGCGACATGGCAAGGCTACTCTGCCAAAGATACGCTGGGCAGAATGGTGGGGATTTGGCTGCCGGTGATGGGCTTTGTGGCGCTAGGTATGGAGCACAGTATTGCCAATATGTTTTTTATTCCTGCGGCCATGCTGGCAGGTTTTGATGTGACTTGGAGTCACTTTTTTCTAGCTAACTTAGTGCCAGTGACCTTGGGCAATTTAGTTGGGGGTGCTATTTTTGTGGGGCTACCGTACGTTTGGCTTTATACCAAACCACAAAAATCTTTGCCTACTGCAAAAAAAATCTAAGCTTTTAATGTTATTTTTTATCAAAAACGCGCCATGGGCGCGTTTTTTTATTGGGCGTCAATTACTACGAAGTCATGCGTAATAATGGCGCTTTTTGCCAGCATGATCGATGCAGAACAGTATTTTTCTGCTGATAATTTGATCGCTCTTTCCACTTGCTCAGGCTTCAAATCTTTGCCCGTTACGGTGTAATGCAAATGAATTTTGGTAAAAACTTTAGGCTCGGTATCGGCTCGCTCTGCGTCAACGTCGACAACGCAGTCTCTTACGTCTGCACGGCTTTTCTTTAAAATATGGATGACATCGTAGGCGGAGCAGCCTGCCGTGCCCATCAGTACCATTTCCATAGGTCTAGGGCCTAAATTACGGCCGCCGCCTTCGGGCGGGCCGTCCATAAGGACCGCATGGCCCGATTCAGATTGAGCTAAAAAGCTCACTTCTTCTACCCATTTAACGCGCACTTTCATCTGTGTTTCCCCTGTGTGTGACGCATTTTAACGCATGATTTACTGCCTCTGCAGCATGCTTATTCTTGAGCCTTGTGTTTTGCGCCGCAAAAAATGTCTTGTCATGGTTTATGTCTCACGCGATAATGGCCCTAACATCAGAGTGTTTTTTACTTTGTTGTTGTCTCCTCCATCCTCCTTTTTTGGTGGGATTTCACGCAATCCAAATGGGTTGCGTTTTTTTTAGACTAGGCCTATTTACGTAAATAGGTAGTCACTAGATTTGACAAGTAAATGCGGGTACAGATATAATCCGCGACTTTCTCAAAATCGTAACGTGGAAGAGCAGTCATGAAAACCTTTTCTGCCAAACCGCACGAAGTTAAGCGCGAGTGGTTCGTTGTTGATGCTACCGATATGGTTCTCGGTCGTCTCGCGGCTGAAGTCGCTAAACGTCTGCGTGGCAAGCACAAAGCCGAGTACACCCCTCACGTAGACTGTGGTGACCACATCGTGGTGGTGAACGCAGACAAGATCCGCGTAACCGGCAACAAAGCAACAGATAAAATTTACTACCGCCACACTGGTCACCCAGGTGGTATTTACCAGCGCACCTTTTCCGAGATGCAAGAAAAATTCCCGGGTCGCGTGCTAGAAATGGCTGTTAAGGGCATGCTTCCAAAGGGTCCTCTCGGCTACGCTATGATCAAAAAGATGAAGGTTTATGCAGGTAGCGAACATCCGCATACCGCGCAACAGCCTAAAGCTTTTTCTATCTAAGCGTTAACGCGTTTTCTACTAAGGAATTTGTATCATGGTAGGTAAATACTATTACGGTACCGGCCGTCGCAAGAGCGCAGTTGCTCGTGTGTTCGTAGCCAAGGGTAGCGGCAATATCATAGTCAACGGCAAGCCGGTTGATTCTTACTTTCCTCGCGAAACTAGTCGCATGGTAGTACGCCAGCCTCTAGAACTGACCGCAAACCTCGAATCCTTCGACATTATGGTTAATGTTGTTGGTGGTGGTGAAACCGGCCAAGCCGGTGCGATCCGTCACGGTGTAACTCGTGCTCTGATTGAATTTGATGCAGCTCTTAAAGGCAGCCTCAAAGCAGCAGGTCTTGTTACTCGCGATGCTCGTGAAGTTGAACGTAAGAAAGTGGGTCTGCACGGCGCTCGTCGTCGCAAACAGTTCTCCAAGCGTTAATTCGCTGGTACTGCTTTCTACAAAAGCCACCCTCGGGTGGCTTTTGTGTTTTCTGCTGTCTGTTAAATCTGTTTTAAAACAAAATAACTTACAAAATTTGATGTAGTTTAGTCGCTGCTTGCGGTGAAAACACTTAGCAATAAACTAATTGTTTTATCTGCCAAATAGAATGCGTGGTGCTGTTTATGCAGTCAAAGACTACCGCTTCAGCTTGACTGATTACTAGGGTTTACCGCATATTGCCCTTGCAATGAATGGGCAAATGCTTGCCCTTTATGTTTTAACATTCGACATCGCTAATTCAAAAGAGACGACAAAGCATGATCAAAGTGGGGATTGTTGGTGGTACGGGCTATACCGGCGTAGAACTATTACGTTTGTTGGCGCGTCATTCAGGCGTAAAACTACAGGCCGTGACCTCGCGAAAAGAAGCAGGCATGAAAGTCGCTGAAATGTATCCAAGCTTGCGTGGTTGGGTAGATTTGGCTTTCTCTACCCCTGAAGAAGCCCGCCTTACTGAATGCGATGTGGTATTTTTTGCAACCCCGAATGGCATCGCTATGCAGCAAGCTCGTGAGCTGTTGGATGCGGGGGTTAAAGTGATCGATCTGGCTGCGGATTACCGCATTAAAGATCTCGCTGAATGGTCTAAATGGTATGGCATGCAACATGCCTCGCCCGAACTGGTTGAAGAAGCGGTGTATGGCTTGCCAGAAATTAATCGTGCTGCAATTAAAGGCGCACGCCTGATTGCCAATCCTGGTTGCTATCCAACCGCAGTGCAGCTGGGCTTTTTGCCGCTGATTGAAGCGGGGGTCATCGATACGACTAGCCTTATTGCGGATTGTAAATCGGGCGTATCGGGGGCTGGCCGTAAAGCCGAAGTGGGCGCTTTATTTGCCGAAGCTGGGGATAATTTCAAGGCGTATGGCGTGGCAGGGCATCGGCATTTGCCAGAAATTCGTCAAGGATTGGCACGTGTTGCAGGTACCGATGTAGGCTTAACTTTTGTGCCTCATCTGACGCCGCTGATTCGCGGTATCCACGCCACACTTTACGCCAAAATCACTCAAGACGTGGATTTGCAAGCTCTATTTGAGCAGCGTTATCAAGGCGAGCAGTTTGTGGATGTGCTGCCTGCTGGCTCGCATCCAGAAACCCGTTCGGTGCGTGGGGCTAATGTCTGCCGGATTGCGGTACACCGTCCACAGGGTGGCGATACGGTTGTGATCCTGTCGGCTATTGATAATCTGGTCAAAGGTGCGGCAGGGCAGGCTGTGCAAAATATGAATATCCTCTTTGATTTGCCTGAAGGTACGGGCCTCGATATCGTTCCTTTACTGCCTTAAGTGCCAATCAAACGCTTTTATCGTTTGCAACGTGCGCGTCTGATGGCCGCACCCTTGTCCCTGCAGCCTGTTATTGGCTGGCGGGGGAGGACGTTGCGTATTGTCTGTTTGTTTTGTATGGCAATGAGCTTGCTGGGTCTTGGTGCTTATTTAGGCTATCAGTATGCTTTGAATCGTAATGCGGTAAGTGTGGCAGAAAAAATGCAGCGCTTAGCCAGCCAAACGGAGCAACTGGGCGCAGGGCAGGCCAAGCTACAGCTGCTTGAACAGCAAATTAAAATTGGTCAAGGTGAGCGCGATGGTTTGGTGCAAGCCTTGGGTGCGGCCCAGAGCGAGCTGGCAGCGAAGCAAGAAACCCTTTCTTTTTTTGAATCGCTGTTGCAAAGCAATGATCGTAGCCGCGCCGTGAGTTTTAGTGCGTGTGAGCTGCAATCCATTGGTGGCGGGCGCTGGCGCTATCGCTTGCTACTGGTGCAGGGCATGGATCGCAGTACCGAGTTTGCTGGGCGTTTGCAGGCGAGTGTGCAATATCAGGAGCACGGTAAACGCCAGAATATGCAGATTGAGCCGTTGGTGGTGAAATTTAGCCATTATCTGCGCCAAGAGGGCGAGCTGACTTTGCCTTTGGGAGCGCAGCCGCAATTATTTGAAGCGCGTATTTTTACCGATAGCAATAAGCAGGCGATTGCCAGCTGCCAGAAAAAAGGAGGATGAGCGTGTTTAAAAGCAAAAAAGGTTCGACCAAAATAGATAGCTTGATTGGTCAAGGCACGACGGTTAGAGGCGATATTAGCTTTGCTGGTGGCTTAAGAATTGATGGCACGGTTATTGGCAGAGTTTCTGCTAGCGACCCTAAAAGTGGTACTTTGGTGGTCAGTGAAAAAGCACGTATTGAAGGTAGCGTACAATGCTCTCATCTGATTCATAACGGCGAAATTGTTGGGCCAATTGAAGTGGCTCAATATGTTGAATTGCAAACCAAGGCGCGCATTACTGGTGACTTGAGTTATAAAACATTAGAAATGCATGCTGGAGCGATGATACAAGGCAAGCTGCTGCATTTAAGCAATGGCAAGCAGGAAGAAGTCGATCCGGCTACCGTTGTGACGGTTTCGCAGGCGGCTTGATTTAAGACGGCCTTAGGATGTTGGGCTCGCTTATTTTGCACGTATTTTTTTGTTGGATAGCTCGCTCAGGATTGAATCAATCCAGCTAGGCTCAAAAGTACGTGAAATTTGCCTCGAACCAGACCTCTCCTCTTCGGGATGTTTAAGTCCGACAGGCAGCTAAGATTGACCGCTGTAGTCTGCACGGTAGATAATACCTTATCCTTTTAGTCAACTATTCTTGGAGTGTCCCATGAACACTGTGACCGACATGCCAATCCCCTTTGTTTTCACTGATTCTGCTGCGGAAAAAGTCCGTGATCTGATTATCGAAGAAGGCAACCCGGATCTGAAATTACGTGTGTTTGTAACCGGCGGCGGCTGTTCTGGCTTCCAGTACGGCTTTACTTTTGACGAAATTACCAATGAAGACGATACGCCGGTTGAAAAGAACGGTGTAACTCTCTTGGTTGACCCAATGAGCTACCAATATCTGGTTGGCGCTGAGATCGATTACGTTGAAAGCCTCGAAGGCTCGCAATTCACGATCAAAAACCCAAATGCATCGACCACTTGTGGTTGTGGTTCTTCATTCTCGGTTTAAGTTTGATCGTTGAATCCATAAAAGGAAGCTTGCTTCCTTTTTTTTTGCCTGTCGCTTGCTGATCTTTAGCTAAGAGCTTGGCTCGTAATAGCGTCTCTGAATTCAAAGAAATGTATTCGGTGGATGGGGGCTGAGCTTGCGAAGCCCGACGTTTTCGCTGGTGTAATTCCATACTCCTGACTGATAATGAGCTTACTCAATAGGAGGGTGGGCATGTTTGAATCAGCACAGTTAGGCCATAAAATTAATAAGAGTACTTATAAAGAGCAGGAGCCTTTATTGCGTGAAGCGCTGCTGGCGGTGCAATACCAATTAAAAGAGCAGGCTCATTTTCCTGTCGTGATTTTGCTGGGTGGCGTGCCCACTGCGGGTAAGGCAGAAACGGCTAATTTATTACTCGAATGGCTAGACCCTCGTTTAATTGAAAGCCACGCTTTCGGGATTAAAAGTGATGAAGAGCTGGCCAGACCTGCCATGTGGCGCTATTGGCGCGCCTTGCCACCCAAAGGCAAAATTGCGCTGATGTTTGGTGGCTGGTATGCAGGGCCGATGTGGGATTACTTGCAAGGTGGCTATGCAGATCGCTTTGAGCACGAAGTTGAACGGATTGCTCGCTTTGAAAAAATGTTGTCCGATGAAGGCGTGCTGCTGCTGAAGTTCTGGCTACATTTACCTAAAGATGAGCTTAAAAAACGGATTAAAAAGCTAGAAGCGGATGATCGCACTGCTTGGCGTGTTACAGAGCAAGATAAGCAGTTTTTAAAGCATTACGATCAAATTATGGAAGCGCAACTTGCCATGGTGATGCGCTCTAATTTGGCCGATGCGCCGTGGCGAGTGATTGAAGGCAGCGATGCCAATTACCGATCACTCACCGTGGGCAAGCAGGTTGAAGAGGCAATCAAGCATCATCTTGCCCGGGCAACCCCCAAGCAAAATCGTGTTGAAGCCGCGCCCTTGCTGCCATCGATCGATGGCTTGCGCCTCTTGGATAAATTAGAACTAGACGGCGATTTAAGTAAGGCAGATTACGCAGTTAAGCTCGAAGAGTTACAAGGCCGTTTGAATCTACTGACTCGTCATCCAAAGTTTAAAAACACCTCGGTTTCTTTGGTTTTTGAAGGCATGGATGCCGCAGGTAAGGGCGGTAGTATTCGGCGGATTACGGCGGCACTGGATGCGCGTCAGTATCGAGTGGTCCCTATTGCGGCACCAACAGAAGAAGAGCGTGCCCAGCCTTATCTCTGGCGTTTTTGGCGGTATGTACCCCAACATGGGCGGATGACCATTTTTGATCGCTCATGGTATGGCCGTGTGCTGGTTGAGCGGGTCGAAGGCTTTGCGCCTCGTGCTGACTGGATGCGTGCGTACAACGAAATCAACGATTTTGAAGCTGAATTAGATGCCGCCAATGGAATCGTTTTGAAGTTTTGGCTGGCCATTAGTAAGGAAGAGCAATTAAGACGATTTGAAGAACGTGAGAAAATTGAATTTAAACGTTTTAAAATCACCGATGAGGATTGGCGTAATCGGGATAAATGGGATGAATATATCGTGGCGGCCAGCGATATGATTGATCGCACTAATACCCTGCATGCGCCTTGGCATATGATCGGTGCTAATAATAAATATCAAGCACGAATCAGTATTTTAGAAAAACTCTGTGAGGCTTTAGAGTCTCGTCTACAAAGCAAGGATAAGAAAAAATGACTATTAATTCAGTTTTAAATCAAAATGCTCAGGCGCAATTATTTACTGAAGCGCGTACGCATAATGCTTGGCAAGATCGTGATGTGAGCGATGAGTTATTGCATCAGCTTTATGATTTATTAAAATGGGCGCCAACTTCAGCCAATGCCGCACCCGCTCGATTTATTTTTGTTAAATCAACCGCAGCTAAAGCTAAATTATTGCCTAGTTTAAGTGAAGGCAATATTGAAAAAACCATGCGAGCGCCGGTCACGGTGATTGTTGCGCATGATTTAGAGTTTTACGAACAATTGCCTGCTTTGTTTCCACAAGCCGATGCAAAAAGCTGGTTTGCGGGTAATGAAGCGGCAATAACAAGCACGGTACAAAGAAATGGCAGTTTGCAAGGTGCTTATTTAATTATGGCAGCCCGTACATTAGGCTTAGACTGCGGTCCTATGTCTGGTTTTGATCAGTCTAAAGTGGACGAGGCTTTCTTTGCAGGTAGCCAATGGCGTTCTAATTTCTTAATTAATTTGGGCTACGGGGATACCGCTCAACTTTATCCAAGAAATCCACGTTTAGATTTTGCACAAGCTTGCCGGATTGAATAAGCGATTTTCTGCTTAAGAAATATGAAGAAACGATAGGACTTTATTTCTCTGCTTCGTGCTTCTTAATGCGATGTTTTAACAGTAATTAGTTTTTGGGAAAATAATGGCGGAATGGAGTGTTTGGAAGGCATTGGAGCAAGCTCGGCAAAAAAAGCGCGAGCTTGATCCCCTGTTTGCTCGGGCAGGGATTGCGCCTGAGCTGGCGACCATTGCCAATCGAATTTGCTTGGATTTAAAGCGCTCCCCGCCTACTTTACCGTTATTAAGTGGTGATAAAACGCGTGATGCGGACGCCATGGATATGTATTACGAGGGTTATGCTCGTCAATACGAAGAAGCGTTTTATAAAGCAGAAAATTTACTCCGTTTTACTTGGGTGCCTGAGGCGGCCCCTATTGCGGCACTGGTTTCGGCTGAAATTGTGCATCTGCGCGATCAGCTAAAAAATGAAAAGGGTAAGGTCCTCGATTTCTCCACGCTTGAAACGCTCTTGTTTAACTATGTGCGTCTTGATCATCCTGAGCTAGAGCTGGCCCCTGATTTACTGATTAATCGTCGCCGCGAATTGACCGATGTGGCGGGCTATCCTTTGCTGGCTCAGCACGCCCATGGCGAAACACAAAATGATAGCGTGCCACCGCTGCTGAGCGAAGAATTTAAAACCCAGCTCAGCGAGCACTTACAGCGTTACCTCGCCTCCCCTTGGCTACATTGCCCCTTGATTACTCAATGGTATGTAACCCTTGCCCTTGATACGGGCTTAGCGCGTAAAAAGCATGATGCGCTGGATGATCAGCTAACAGCCTCGCTACTTAAACGCCGCTGGCCATCGCTATCAAATTGGATGCCACAATTTGAATTTGCCGATCAGTGTTGGTATATCTCTTTATCACTATTGGCATTGGTGAGTTTATTTATGGAATGGTGGTGGCTTGCCGCACCGATGGTGATTTGGCTGCATTTATCCCTGGGGGCGCATCGGCGGGAGAGAAAAGAAGTTGAAGACCGGCGTGCTTTTTTATTAGGCCAAGCGCAGATGCTAAAAAGAACCCGCGATCGTTTTGGCGTCGGGCATATTTCTTTAGAAAAGCTCGCCTTTCAGTTACGGCATTGGGATGAAAAAGGTGAGTATTTTGAGCCTCAGCTCTTTGATTTACTCGCTTTACATCAGCATGAAGGCTGATGGTGCTCGTTATTTCGTTGAGCAGTGGAGTGTGTTCAAGTGTTGAGTGCTGCGGTGGTTTTTGCACCTTACATCAGTCGCTGAGATGTTCAAGCTGACATTCTTATAGAACGATCGTACAATAACGGCACAGATTCCTCTTGGATTACGCCGTGTACGCTCAGCGCAAGATCATCCATATTGATTGCGATTGCTTTTACGCCGCAGTAGAAATGCGCGATCAGCCAGCCCTCTGCGATGTGCCTTTGGCCATTGGCGGTGAGGCAGATCGGCGTGGTGTGATTGCAACCTGTAATTATCCAGCCCGCAAGTTTGGCGTGCACTCGGCAATGTCGACTTATCGCGCTCAGCAGATGTGTCCACAGCTCGTTTTACTTCCCCCTGATTTCCCTCGTTACCGCGCCGCATCACAGGCAATGCGCGCTATTTTTGCCGATTACACCGACAATATCGAGCCGCTGTCGCTGGATGAAGCTTATTTAGATGTAACGGGTCTGCCACATTGTCAGGGTAGCGCGTCGCGTATGGCGCTGGAAATTCGAGAGCGTATTGCTGCAGAAGTGGGCATTACCGCGAGTGCGGGCATCGCCCCCAATAAACTATTAGCCAAAATCGCCAGCGATTGGCATAAGCCCAATGGGCAGTTTGTCATCCGCCCACAAGATGTCGATGCTTTTATGCTTAGCTTGCCGCTTAAAAAGCTTTGGGGGGTAGGCAAGGTCACTGCTGCCCGTTTGGCAAGGCAGGGCGCGCATTGTTGTGCCGACTTACAAGGCTGGCCCTTAGAGCGTTTACTGCGTGAATTCGGTAAATTTGGTGGTCAGTTATTTGAGCAGTGCCGAGGGGTCGATTTACGGCCGGTTGCCAACGATGAGCGGCGAAAATCATTATCGGTAGAAAACACCTTTGATCATGATTTGCCTGATTTAGCGGCTTGTCACGCCGCCTTGCCCGCTTTGGTGAGCGATTGGCAGCAGCGTATGCAGCGCGCCATTGGCGAGCGCCAGCATAAAGCCTTTGTAAAAATAAAATTCAGTGATTTTAGCCAAACCACGGTGGAGTGTATTTGCCCAAAACCATCGATAGAAACTTTTTGGCTCTTACTGGCGGAAGGCTTTGAGCGAGGCAAAAAGCCAGTGCGGCTCTTGGGTGTGGGGGCGAGGTTTGAAGAGGCTAAAGTGCAGCCAGAGCAGCTTTGTTTATGGCCTGCGTGACTAGGCTGAGCTGTGGAGTTACTTAAAAAAATGGCCGCTTCGCTTGTGTGTTGGCTGATTTGGCAAACACGCAGGCGTAAGCGAACATATCTAACTGATGTTACGCAGGCGTTCAGGCGGAATGCGGCCTGTAGCTCATTTGAAAAATCGTAACTTATTGATTTTTAGTTTGGGCTGCGTAACATCAGATATCTAAGCTGCTTATTTGGCCAGTGCCTTTTGTTTTTCTAGCATGCGGCGTTTGATTTCTGCGATGGCGGCGACGGTGGCTTTTTCACCCTCTAAGATAGCGACGTTTTTTTGGTCGAAATCAGCCGCGCCAATCTTGCCCACTTTGGGCCGAATGATAAAATCTGCGCGGGTCATTTCTTGCTCGCCCAGCTTCTGCCCCATGATCATAACGGCTTGATTCACTATTCCGAGCATATTGCTGGGTGTATTGCTGCCATTGGCTTTAGATGAAATATCCACTGCGATAATAAAATCAGCCCCTAGTTCTTTGGCTGCATCAACGGGTACAGGGCTAATTACGCCACCATCTACATAGCGGCGCCCAGCAATCATCACCGGCTCAAATACACCGGGAATACTGGATGAGGCGCGTACGGCTTGGCCGGTGTTGCCTCGTGCAAAAGAAATACGCGTGCCAGTATCTAGCTCGGTCGCTACTGCTGCAAAAGGTTTGTTAAGCTTATCTAAGGGGCGGTTATCAACCAGTTTATTGACGTAATCTTGTAGTTTCTGCCCTTTAACTAAGCCGCCAGAAAGCAGGCTTAAATCGCGGATTTGCGATTCATCGAGGCCAAATGCACGCTCTTGCAGGGTAAAACCATCCATCCCTGAGGCGTAAAGTGCGCCAACCACGCTGCCGGCACTGGTGCCTGAAACCACATCTGGGACAATACCGTTGGCTTCTAGCATTTTAATCACGCCAATATGGGCAAAGCCTTTAGCAGCGCCACCGCCGAGGGCAAGGCCAATTTTAAGTTTGGGTAATGGCTTAGGTGCAGCGGGTGGATTGCTGGTGCATGCGGCTAAAAAGCTTAGGGTGATTAAGCCTGCAAACAATTTTTTCATACCACTTTCTCCAAGGCGATAACGTAGGCAGTTTGCCCATCGCAGCGCCATTTTATGTCAAATTGATATAACCTCACGCCGTAGATGCGGTCTGCATCGCTTGCATAGGCAGGGCGAGGGTCTTGTTTTAATACATCTTCAATAAGCGCACGCAGCTCTGGTTTTAGGCGGGTTTCAGCTTCAGGGCTAAAGACAACAGCCAGTTCTGAGGGCGGGCTATTAGCAAAACCACCTCGTGCATCGGGGATGCTTTCTGCGTAAGGAATATAAGGCTTGATATCTAAAATGGGCGTGCCATCGACTAAATCAATGCCTTTAAATGTCAGGGTGACGCCAGATTGGGTGTCGACTTTAATGAGTTCGACTAAAGAGAGGCCAATTGGATTGGGCCGAAACGGTGAGCGGCTGGCAAAAACGCCAATTCGCGTGTTCCCTCCTAGCCGAGGCGGGCGCACGGTGGGCTTCCAGTCTGTGGCGCTTTGGTGAAACACAAAGGTGAGCCAAACATGCGAAAAGTCTTCCAGCCCGCGCACGGCTTCGCTGCGGTTATAAGGCGGCAGTAGCTTAAGTACCCCCAATGCGTTGGGGGCTAAGCTGGGCTGGCGTGGAATACCAAATTTATCTGCAAAGGGCGTAGCCAAGTAGCCGATGGGCTGAAAGGTAAAACTGCTCACGCTGGCGTCCACAAAGAGTCAAAAAAAAGCGGAGCCGAAGCCCCGCTGGATTATATGCGAAAGTGTCTTTTACTTTACAGATTATGTACCCAGATCACGCCAATCATAATCGGCGCAACGATGGCACAAATACCACGGAAAGCAGGGATCCAGCGCCCGCCACCATTGCTGAGTAGCTCGCTATGGATGCGTGGCCAAATCGTCCAACCCGCGAAGATCGCTACTAAAATGCCGCCTGCAGGCATCATGATATTGGATGTTGCGTAGTCCATTAGATCAAATGCGGTTTTTCCAAACAACTTGCTCTCTGCCATGGTGCCAAATGAGAGTGCCGCTGGAATGCTGGCGATAAATACGGCAACGGTCGTGATGTAAGCCGAACGGCGACGTTCCCAGCCAAACTCGTCAATAAAGTAGCTTACGATAGGCTCAACAATCGATACCGAGGAGGTGAGCGCGGCAAATAACAGCAGCAAGAAGAAGGCAATCGCCCATGCTTGGCCAAAGGGCATCTGTGCAAAAATCGCTGGCATGGTGATAAACGTCAGGCCGGGGCCTGCTGCTGGGTCAACGCCAAAAGCAAATACGGCAGGTAGAACCATAAAGCCCGCTAAGACGCTAGCTAAGGTGGCTAAGATAGAAATCCACAGTGTTGCACCGGCTAGATTGGTTTCTTTATCTACATAAGAGCCATAGGAAATAATAATCCCCATGCCTAAAGACAGCGAGAAGAAAGCCAGCCCCAGCGCATCAACCACCATGGCAGAAGTTAGCTTACTAAAATCTGGGGTAATAAAGTAGCGAACGCCTTCCCATGCGCCGGGCAGGGTCAGCGAGCGGGCAATCAACACCAGCATTAAGATAAATAGCGCAGGCATCAGCACCTTACTCATGCGCTCAATGCCTTTTTGTACTCCGCCTAATACAACGGCGACGGTTACGCCTAGAAATAGGGCGGTATAAAACAAGGAGCTGGCAGGGTCAGCAATAAAGTGCGTAAAGGCGGCTCCGAGTGCTTTAGTGTCTTGCCCCAGTGCTTCGCCAGTAATAGATTTACCAATGTAAGCAATTACCCATCCGCCGACCACGCTGTAGTAAGCCATCACAATAAAAATACACAGCACAGATAAGCGCCCAGCCCAAGGCCAGAGCCCGCCTTTTAAATCACGAAACGCGGTGGTTGCAGAGCGATTGGCTGCACGGCCAATCACCATTTCTGCCAGAAGAAGTGCAATACCGACAGTGAAAACGCAGGCAAGGTAGGCGAGTAGGAACACACCGCCACCATTTTTACCTGCTACATAGGGGAATTTCCAGATGGCACCTAGGCCAACTGCGGAGCCAGAGGCGGCCAGAATAAAGCCGAGGCGAGAGCCCCAATTTGCACGAGACATAGATCATTTTCCGAAATAATTACTGCTGAAAAAAAGGACATAGAACTACCCCGTCATTTTTTTGAAAGACAGATTTCGAAAAGATTGCATCAATAAGCGGATTTGCTGAAAGGCTATCTTTATAAATCAATAAAGGCTTGTGGCTTTTGATGATTTAGTGGGTAAGTTTGCATTTAACCTGACTTGTTATTTTTTATCTTCATTGAATAGTTACTTGATTTTAGTGTTTTTCCTCAATTGCAATGCCTATTGCATATCTGGCAGCTTGGTATTTACAGCAGGAGGATAAGGGCATGAAAAGAGCCGAAAAAATAGTTTTTGACTTGCCAAGTCAGAAACAAGACGCGACACTAGCCGCTCTTTTGTGAGGTAGCCATGTCATTTTATTTTCGCCCTAATAATGTTCCTGAGCTTGATGGCCTAAGCCGTTGGGAGCAACGTGTTTTGCTGCGCGGCACGTTTTTAAAAGAACGCGCCATGTCGACCTTAGTCTTGCTCGTCTTAGTGATTGCCAGTGTGCAATTTGTAATCAATCCTGTTTTGGCTTCTGTGTGGCCTAATTTCCAAAACAATAGCATTCCCTATGCGGGTGTATTGGTGGTTTGGTTATTGTTACTCATGTGGTTGCGTGATGTGGTGATGATGAATGTATTGCGCCCAAAAATTGCAATTAAACGCGCTGAGAAAGCCAATGCGGCGATTGCTCCTACTGCTTAGTTGTAGCGTTTCGGTACAGGCCGCCACCATTGCCGTGGATGTTGGCCATTATCTGGCCGCGCCTGGCTCGACCAGTGCTTATGGGGTGAGTGAGTTTAGTTATAACTTAGCACTCGCTCGCCAAGTAGAAAGCACCTTGCAGGCGGCAGGTCATAAGGTGGTCCTTATTAATGGGGACGGGCAGATGCGTGAATTACGCGCTCGGGTCCAGGCCGCAGTCTCGGCTGATCTACTGATTTCTATCCATCACGATTCAGTTCAGCCACAGTATTTACAACTTTGGGACGTGGCAGGTAAGAGCCAGCGCTATGCGGATCAATTTGGCGGATATTCTTTGTTTGTACATTCGCAGGCTTCGCAGTTTAGCCGCTCTTTTGCCTGTGCTCAGGCAGTATCGCAGTCGCTGCTTGCTCGAGGCTTTAAGCCCACAGATCACCATGCTCTAGGTATTGCAGGCGAAGATCGCCTACAGCTTGATCCTAAACTTGGCATTTACGACGCTGATTTTGTCGTGGTTCGCCTCGGCAAAATCCCTGCCATCTTGTTTGAGGCCGGTGTGATCGTGAATCGCTCTGAAGCGCTTGCCTTGCAAGAGCCCGCCACCCAAAATCAAATGGCTGAAGCGATTTTGAATGGCTTGTCTTGCCTGAAGTAAATTAAGACCCCAGCTACTCATTTGCGAAATGTTTATGCAAGGTTGGCACAGGGGCGGGTCTATCGTCTAAAATCTCCTCTTTGTTTTTTAATGAACTCGGTTGCCGCCATGCGCACGTCACAATTTTATTTCTCGACTTTAAAAGAAGCGCCTTCCGAGGCCGAACTGATCTCGCACAAGCTGATGCTGCGTGCGGGTTTAATTAAGCGTCTTGGTTCTGGCCTCTATACCTGGATGCCGCTGGGCTTACGCGTGCTGCGTAAAGTCGAAGCCGTGATCCGTGATGAAATGAATAAGGCAGGCGCACAAGAATTGCTGATGCCTGCAGTGCAGCCTGCAGAATTGTGGCAAGAAACCGGCCGCTGGGATGTATTCGGCCCACAGATGTTGAAAATCACCGATCGTCACGAGCGCCAGTTTTGCTTCGGCCCAACGCACGAAGAGGTGATTACCGACATCGCTCGCTCAGAATTACGCAGCTACAAGCAATTGCCTGTTAGCTTCTACCAAGTACAAACAAAATTTCGTGATGAAATCCGCCCACGCTTTGGTGTGATGCGCGCGCGCGAATTTATGATGAAAGATGCTTATTCTTTCCATGCCAACTTTGAATCGCTGCAAGCCACTTACGGCGCGATGTATCAGAGCTACTCCAATGTATTTACTCGCTTAGGCTTAAAGTTTCGCGCAGTAGCTGCAGATACTGGCGCCATTGGCGGCTCGGGCAGCCACGAATTCCATGTATTGGCGGATGCCGGTGAAGATTTATTAGCCTACTGCCCAGATTCAGACTATGCAGCCAATACCGAGCTAGCCGAAGCGTTTGCTCCTGCCGCGCCACGCCGTGCGCCAAGCGAAACCATGCGTGATGTTGATACGCCAAAACAAACCTCATGCGAGGCCGTTGCTGCACTATTAGATATCAGTATTGAGCGCACGGTTAAATTACTGGCCTTGATGACCTCCGCCAATGAGCTGGTCATTGCCCTGCTGCGCGGCGATCACAATCTGAACGAAGTCAAGCTGGGTAAGGTTGAAGGCATGGCTGATTTCCGCTTTGCCAGCGATGAAGAAATCCGCGCGGCCTTTAATTGCCCACCGGGCTTCCTTGGGCCGGTTGGCATTCCTGCTTGTGTGCGTGTGATCGCAGATCGCACCGTTGCCGCCATGAGTGATTTCGTTTGTGGTGCAAATAAGCCGAAGTTCCACTTGGCAGGCGTTAACTTTGGCCGTGATCTGCCTGAGCCAAATATCGTTGCCGATATTCGTAATGTCGTGAATGGCGATGCTAGCCCGGATGGCAAAGGCACCTTAGAAATCTGCCGTGGCATCGAAGTGGGTCATATCTTCCAGCTGCGCACTACTTACGCAGAAAAGATGAAATGTCAGTTTACTGATGCAGATGGCGCATTAAAAACCATGGAAATGGGCTGCTACGGTATCGGTGTGTCGCGCATCGTTGCCGCTGCCATTGAGCAAAACCATGACGAGCGCGGTATTAAATACCCAGCAGCGATCGCACCATTTACCGTCGCGATTGTGCCTATGGGCTATCACCGTTCAGAAACCATCAAAGCTGCGGCCGATGCGCTGTATGCCGAGTTCCTTGCAGCAGGCGTTGATATCTTGCTGGATGACAGAAATGAGCGTCCGGGCTCGATGTTTGCCGATATGGAATTAATCGGCATTCCTCATCGCATCACCATTGGTGAAAAAGGCTTGGCTGAAGGCATGGTTGAATACATCTCCCGTGCCGGTGGCGAAATGGAGAAAATCGCTTTAGCCGATGTGGTCCGAGTTCTAAGCGAGAAGTAAGGATGTAGCTAATAGGCGCTGTATATATACAGCGCCTTTTTTGTATCTATTGCAAGGAGAGGGCGTGGCAGCGGCATAGTTTGTATATTCCTTGGCTTTTTCATGCGTGGTGCTGCCAATTTGTTGGTTTAAGCGCCTTCTGTGGAAGAGGGGTGTTGATGTGAGCAATAAATCCAATAATTTAGTAATCTATTAAATCAAATACTTACATGATTACTACGCTTTTATTGCAGGCTAGTGGTTGACCTAGGGCGGGGAGGCCCGTATATTTCGGCCTCTCGCTGCAGCACACACAGCAACACGGTGTTCTAGCCGCAGCGAACGATCTTTAAAAAAATACAGTCGATGAGTGTGAGTGCTTGGTTTAAAAGACTAAGTTGCTTGCATTAGTAAGGAGTAACCAGCGATGGTTGCTCTGAATAAAGTAAGCCAGTAAGTACTAGCTTAGAGATTAAACTAAAGAGTTTGATCCTGGCTCAGATTGAACGCTGGCGGCATGCTTTACACATGCAAGTCGAACGGTAACAGGCTGCTTGCAGCGCTGACGAGTGGCGAACGG
>JANYCY010000075.1 GCA_025360045.1 Janthinobacterium sp.
CAATTATTTAAAGATCTACAACCACCATATTCCGCAAAAAGCGCTCGGTCACACCACGCCGATTCAAGCGATGAAGGAATGGCAAAAAAACAAACCTGAATTATTTAAAAAACGGGTTTATGAACAGGCGAGACTTGACAACTACTTAAAGGGCCTTTTGTGGGTGGCGTTGTACTAGGCTTATTAGGATCTTTCGGATCTGTAGGATTAGGATTTTTCGGATCTGTTGGCTTTGGAGCATCAGGATCCCACTTGTCACAATTGCCAATACACGCGTCTTTTTCATCAGGCTTAGGCGGAGGACTTGGATCAGTTGGTAATGGTGCATTTTTTACGCACACAGCAACCCCATTAACCTCACCAAAAGTGGTTTTTGGAGGGCAATCAAAAGGGCCTTTAGGAGGCTTAGGTACGGGTGCTTTATCAGGAGCTGGGCCACCAATAGGCTTAGGCGCATCAGGTTTGTCATCATTACACTCATTACCCGTATATTTCATTTGCATTTGCATAAATGCATTACCCGCGGTATCACCCCAAACATTACCCCCTGTTTCATTCTTAATGACAGGACCAGCACTTGCAATCATGCAAGAATTAAAACAAGTAGGAAAACCACCATTAGAAAAATTATTAAATGATCCTTGATTCATCAGAACCGCGGTATTACCAGAAATTTTTATATCAGGAACAGGAACATTAATTAAACCCGCACTTGTACCTCTTTTCTCATCGCAAAGAGGAGTTTTTATTCTAAAATACCCTTGAGATACAGAGCCTTTCTCATAAATATCGCCATTTGCATTTAATTTATCAATATCAAACCAGACAATGCACCCTTCATCAACCATAACTTTAGAACAATTTTCAAAACTTAATTTGTAATTTCCTTTATATAATGTTTTTAAATATGTTTGAGCTTCTGAAACAGGATCAGAAGTAGTTACATTTCTAGTGTCAGATTTAAATAGCTTACCCTGCGCATATACAAAATTCAATCCGAAGAGAAAATAAGCCAAAAGGCCAATAAGACAACGACTAAATAAAATAGACCTTCCATCCATATATCCCCCGCGATAAAAAAAGGGCGACTATTGCCGCCCTATTAAAAACAAAACGCTATTACATTGCGCCACGTACCCATTTAAATACTTTAATACCAACCATAACCAACAACACAGCGCCGCCGACAACCCCCACCGCAGTAGCAGCCTCACCAATTTCAGATTTAATTCCAGAAACATCAACAGCCGCAAATGCAGGGGAAGTTACAACAACAACGGAAAGACCAAGAACGGCTTTTTTTAAAAATTTAATCATGATTTACATCTCCAGAGTTAAGCACCTTAATACAGGCACGAATAGCGTAGGCAACTGCCCACAGGGTTAAAACACTTGCTAAAACAGGTTGCGCGTCTGCAATGGTCCAATCTAATACGCCACCGGATGTAATAACATAATCACAAGCCCCCGCCACATTTGAAGCGGCTTGTAATAAGCCATCTGGACGAATTGAAACGCATTGCTGAATCATACATATAACGAATCAAATAAATTAGATTTAATTCTCTCCAAAATAACTAATTTATTTTTATATATATCAATATTTACAGTGCAATTGGTTTCAAAAGATTCAAATAAAGCAATATTTTCTTTATTTGAGTGAATTTGATTGTCAATTATATCCATCATTTTAATTACATCATTATGATGCATTTTAATATTTGAAATTTTATTTGTTAACATATATCACCCATTAACCAATTTAAGAGCCTGCACATCATTGGCCGCATGTTGAGTCATGCGGGATTGATGATCCCAATACCAATTTGGCGCGTGAGCAATAGGCTGAATATCAATTACTTTAATTACAGTTGTAAACTTCTGGGTGTTTTCTAATGGCTCGGAAATATCAATGCCATAGTCACGTAATACCTTTGCATATCTATAAAATGTTCTAGTAGTTAAATGAGAGCGCACATCTTCGCCACGCAAATAAGCCAAGGCTGCCATTTTTGGGCCTGCGCCAATGTCTAAAGTATCAAAATCAATTCGGGTGATATCTTCACGAACACGCCCTAAGATTGGGTCTACGTGCTCATCAAATAACGCATTTAATTTGGGCATAGTGATATCTCCAATAAATCGAAGTGATGAATCGCGCAATAACAAGCGCCCCGCTTCCAGCTCGAAACGAATTACACCGTTTTTCAAACAAAATTGGTAAACGGGGTCGTTTAAAACCTCTTCACGGGTGCGGCCATGCGCCTTTGCGTGATCCAACATTTCGTTGGCTTTGATATAGCATTTTAAATAAACGCGACCGCCCTTCTTACCCCAAGCAATCGTTGATTCACCTGAACGGGAACGCTTTACGTGTGATTTTGATTGTGTGGCCAGCCAATCAATGGCGGCTTGAGCATTACCGGCCGAACCGGTGATATAGTTTTTTGTTAAGTGCAGCATTGAAACGGTCGCGCCGGTCCACTCTTCCATTAAGCCATGCTTAAAATCGTACTCAGACGGGCGCATATTTTCGTGATAGTCACCAGAATGGAACTTTGGCAGACCGTAATGGCTTAAAAACTCGTTAGCCTTGGCCAAGGTTTCGTCAAAACCAAGGTTGAAAAGGTTGTCAGGACGATCAAACCGGCCAACATTTCCAGAGAATTCCACGCGGCTACCGTCACAGCGCAACATCAAGCCAGAAGAGAACGAACCTTCGTGATGAACTCTCGAATGCGAAACCCATTCCTCATCATCTTCAAATTTCATCGTTTCTAAGTCGCGGGCGTACTTCACGACAAAACCGGAATCAACATACGGTAGCGAGAGATCACTACCTGCAGGCAAATTCTCGTTTCCGTGCAGAACCGAAAACGGGCCAACGAATTCCACATTCTTGGAAAAATCAGACTGCGACAAAGTGATCCAATCTACAAAAACACCTGACATTTTTCCACCTCAAAAACGAGCTGCCAAATTGCGATTTAGTCCACAACGTAGACAAAAGACGGGGGGGTCTTATGCCGTTAAAACGAGCGGTCAAAATTGGGGTTTTGTGCCAACTTGGCACAAAAGACGGGTATTACTAGAGACCCGTCTCCAAAACCGCACCCCCAGACCTAGGCCGCTGACGCTGTTTTTGGGGAAATTCCGACAACAACCGGAACAAGACGACCGGCGAACTGAGTCATGTCGGTAATGAGGTCTAAAGTTGCCGGAAATTTGATGTTCGCGAACTGGGCGACACACTCGGCAGTTGCGCCGATTTGGACGATTTCGTAACCGTGGCCAGTTTTTGAAAAAGCTTCGTTTTGGACGTTCTCAACCGCTACAAGCGTGTTGATGTTGCAAATGTCATAAGGCTTGCCCGTTTTCTTGGCAATACCTTTCATACGTGAGATACCGGCAACGATTGCTTGCATGGTTTATTTCCTGTTGGTTTTGGTCGAAAGTGGTAAAGATGAATTCGGGGTTTCGTGGAATACCCAGTAAAATAGAATTCATCCATTCGAATGCACCGAACGCGGTGCATCACAGGCAAATTAACGCACCGATGCCGGTGCACGGTCAAGAGAAAAATTATGAAACTCGTAATTGATTACGTGGAAGATGCGAAAGAAAAGCTAGGAATGGAATCAGACGCGGCACTAGCAAAGCACCTAGGCGGCTCAAGAACGTTAGTTTCTAAGTGGAGAAATGACGGATCAATTCCAGATGACTACTACTGCATACGAATTGGGCAAATTCTAGGGATAGATCCGCTGATTGTGATCAGTGCGGCAAATTTTGAACGCGAGAAATCGACTGATCGAAAGGCGTTTTGGGAAAATTTCAATTCGGGCCGTACTGGAAAAATACTAGGAACGGCCCTGATAGCGGGGATGTTAGCGATGCCCTCCCCTGAAGGGGCGCAAGCTGCAACGAATGATGCTTACGCTAAACTGATACCAATAGTGTATATTATGTAAAGTTAAATAAACTAAGTGGTGTCCAAAAAAAACCACTCGGCGAATTAATATGATTTAAACGCCCCTAGCGATTTAAGCTCCACCCTCGGGAAAATTCGATCCAGCTGCGGCGCACTTAAACCATAGAGTTGTTGTAACAAGCCAGCAATGACGCTGCGGTATTCATTAAGCACCATATAATCACGTTTCTGGAACAAGGTACTTTCAGAGACTGGAAGCTGATCACCTAGAATTTTCCCGCCGTCCACGTTCCCGCCCAGTAGCCAATACACTGTGCCATGGCCATGGTCCGTCCCTTTATTGCCATTTTCATGAAACGTGCGACCAAACTCCGAGATCACCAATACCGTTGTCTCTTGCCAAGCAGAGCCAAGCTCTTCCTTAAATGAAACAAGACCCCGTGACAAATTCTCCAGTAAATTAGCAAGTTGGCCTTGCGAACTTCCTTCATTGATATGCGTGTCCCAGCCACCCACATCAACAAAGCCTAAGCGATACTGGTCACGCATCAGTTTTGCCATGCGTCGCGCTTCAAGCTCAAAACCAGCTGCAGAGATGGCCCCTGCACTGGCTACCTGCATTTCTTCGGCAAGCATTTTTGCAACATCTTGACGCATCGCTAAGCCTGAGCGCACGCGTCCTTCCATCTCCTCTCCTTTATATAGGGAGGTTAGCAAACGACTTTGGCGTGCACCAAATGGCGCTTTGCCTGCATCACGTAAAGCCAAATTGGGAACGTCCTTCGCTCCAGAAAAAACAATAGGGAGCTGCGTGGTAAAGGCAATACTGGCTGCTTGCCCGAGCTCAATACTTAAGCGCCCCAAAAAACCACTTTGATCACTCAAAGCCGCATGCTCATCTAGGCCAGCCTCGATACGATTTTGGGTTTCAAAATGGCTACGTGACGTATCGTTCGTCCCCGCAAAGGGGATGAATGCCAGCTCACGCTGTTGCCATAGGGGATATAAACTATCACGTAAAGCCGGATGCAAACCCCAGCGATCATCCAGTGCAATTGCGCTTTTCTGATTGGTTTCACTCGGAGCAGGAATGGCGATATTGGGCCGCAAGCGATAATAATCAGCGCTTTGATAGGGTACTAATAAATTTGCGGCATCATAAGCGCCACGTAAAAACACTAACAAGAAACGAGGCTGATTAATCTGCGCCGCCCAAAGCTGACCGCAACTGAATAGCCCTGCCGATGCACCCAGTAGTTTTAGAAAATGCCGGCGCTTTTTGTTCGCGAGCAATGCTTGATTACGCATCTCAATCATTCATCATCTCCGGTGAAGAAAGCCACAATAAGTTCCACTCCTGCGGGCTATTCGCATGAGTCAGAACATCTCGAGTGTTTTTGCTCATTTTAGGCTCGATCACCTGATAGAAAAAACGGCTTTGAAAAATGGGGAAACCGGTCGGCGCCAACGCAGATTTAGCCTCATCATCAAAAAGACCTGCATTCCCAGATCCCATTGCCCGAGCAATTTCAAAGCGTTTTACCATCTGGCCTTCGCTAGACCAAGCATCCCCCTGCAAAGGGTAACCATCAGGTGTTAACTTCCCGTATAAAGGCTCGCCTAGTTGATTAAGCCAATAAATAACAGGCTTGAGATTGCTAATCACACGACCTTCATACCCCTGCCTCAGTGCTCCTACGACATAACGATAGGGGTCTTTAAAACCGCCAGAGGCTTGCTGAAATTCACTCGCGCTAAATAAAACCTTTAATGTGGCCGCAATATCCCCATCTGTTTTTAAGAAAACGGCTGCCATATTATTCACTAGGCTAATGGGTGGCTCGCTACCTAAAAAATACGTCGCAAGCTGTGTACTAATGTGTTTTGCCGTTGCTGGCTGACGGGACAAAAGGAGTACTACCTGCTCTGCTTCACTCAAACCAGCGCCATGAATGGTCTGCCCCAAGAGTAGTTTGTTACCTTGATCATGGCGGCGCGGATTAAATTCAAAAGCACCATCCAAGACATACCCCGCTAATTTTGCTGCGGGCTTAGTACGTTCAGAAAAGTTAACCCCTATGCCTGTTAACACCCGTGCCAACTCCTGTACATCCTGCTGTGTGTAGCCTGTATTGACGCCTAAAGTGTGTAATTCAAGTAACTCCCGAGCATAGTTTTCATTGATTTTTCCTACGCTATTTTGTGCGTTATCCAAGTAAACCAACATTGCGGGATGCTTTAGCGTGGCCAACAATAAGTCACTAAATTTACCCAGCGCGTGAGGACGGATCGCGTTTTCTTCATAATCAGGAATTAACAAACGAAGATTCGCTTTGCCCGAATACACATTGAAATGGTTAAACCAAAACCAAGTCATTCGCTCCCTCAGGGTATCTTGTGAATACAGCGCTCGCCATAAATTGCGACGCATCCCTTCTTGTAAAATATGATTTTCGTATTCTCGCAACATTTTACGAGCCAGTTCACGCGCGTCATCTGCCTGAGCCGCATCAACTGCCGCCTTTAAAGTGGCCGAGTGAGCGAGAATATTCAGCATATTCTCGCGACTGATGTCTAACTCATCAATTTTCTGCTGAATAGCAGCGGGTAAAGAGTGGGTTTTGCGTAATTGCTTATCCAGCCAGAGATCGTAACCATCCTCTCGCCATTGATTGTAAATTGACTCATTTACACCCAGTGTTTGGCGCTCTAGTCCATGAAAACCGACTAAGTCAGAGGATGGATGCACACTAGTGTTTATGGAACTTTGGCAGGCGGTTAGCGCCGCCATACACAGTAGCAATACTACTAATTTACGCATCGCTTATTTCCATAGAAACAAACATCAAAAACTTCATACAAATTGAAGCATTTTATCGGGATAGCTTTTTCATGTGCATCTGCGACAATACACAGCAATATAGTAGATTCAACGTTCCGTAGAGAATGTAAGCCTAGCTGGTTCCTATCGTTTCAATTTAAACCACGAATAAATGGAGCTCATCAGTATGGAAGCAGAGATCAATACCGCGTCATTCAATACACGATTAAACAACGCCGTTGCTATCACGGTCGTTCTGCTTTCGGTGTTTATGGCCGTCAGCAAAATCAAAGATGACAATATTATTCAGGCGATGCAGCAAGCCAAGGCGGATTCGATTGATACGTGGTCTGAATATCAATCTAAAAAGCTTAAGCTACATTTATCAGAATCTGCACTGCATCAAGCAAAATTACTGCAAGCCACCAATGGCACAGTTGCAAATCAGGCTCTGTTTGCTGAAGAAATAAAAATCCAACAGCTGGCGATTGTAAAATATGAGAAAGAATCTGCGGTCTTGCAAGAAAAAGCCAAGGGCTTTGCTAAAAGCTACGATGAGATGAATTACCACGACGATCAATTTGATATGTCGGATGCGCTCTTAGCCATCGCGCTGGCGGTTTCGGCAGTTTCTGCACTGGTTTGTAATTGGTGGTTGCTTGGATTGGCGTGGGTTTCTGGTGGATTTGGTGTTTTATTTGGATTGTCTGGCTTTTTAGGCTGGGCATTTCATCCCGGCTGGCTGGCGGCGTTACTCAGTTAAGCGCAATTTAATGTGTCAGTAAATTATCCTGCTTAAATAAATAATGGGGCAAGTCATTGCAATCACTCAATGACTTGCCTTTTTTTATAGCAAATTAATTCAATACAGTTTTAATCCACAGCCGGCAAATTAAGCATGCCGGTGTGATAATTGTATTCATACACCTCACCATAACGCCCCCATTCCACCGCCACATCCAAGACTTGCTTGGCTTCGTCTTCAGCAAGAAATTCTTCTAATAAGCGCAGGAATGGCTCTTCTGCTAATTCACCCGATTCTTCTTTCTCTAGGCTATGGCGAATACGTGCAGCCAAGGCGACGTGTTGCAATAATTGCTGACCAAATATTTCTTTGCGTGTAGCTTGGTCTGCTTGGCTGTAATGCTGGCCTAAAACGGTTAAATGAATATCCCCCTCGGCAATATGCACTAAGTCTAAAAGACGTAAGGCTTCATATATAGGGAATAAATCTTCGTCTAATAAACCGGCCTCTTCGGCTAGTTTTGGCAAATCGGCATGGCCATGAAAGGGTTCGTCCGCCAGCATTTCCAACAAGCCTTCCATCTGGCTAATTTCGGCATCCGGCAGGCGATAGCCCGGATGAGCAGCATGCATGCTACTGCTTGTGGTTGCTTCCTGTGGCTCGCTCGAGCTGGTCATCAGGTTATAAACTTCATCGATCAAGGCGCGCACTTCGGCCGAATCGACTGAACGATCACGAGGTAAATCAACCTTGATTTCCGCCCGAACTCGGCCAGGGTCGCTAGAGAAAATGAGAATTCGATCGGCCATCATCACGGCTTCTTCAATATTATGCGACACCACTAAAATGCCTTTCATGGGCGTTTGCCGACCTTCCCATAGCTCCAGCATATCGTTGCGCAATGTTTCACCGGTTAACACATCCAGTGCCGAAAAGGCTTCGTCCATCAGTAATACATCCGGCTTCATCACCAACGCACGGGCGATACCCACGCGTTGCTTCATCCCGCCGGATAACTCACGCGGCAAAGCGCCTTCAAAACCAGCCAAGCCAATCAGCTCAATGGCGGCCTCGGCCTCTTTAGCCCGCACTGCTTTGGCAATGCCCTGCGCCTCCAAACCTAATTCAACATTCTGTTGCACCGTCAGCCATGGAAAAAGCGCAAAAGACTGAAACACCATGGCAATGCCACGCGCAGGGCCAAATAGCGGTTGCCCGCGATAAAGGACCTCGCCTTTATTGGCCGGTAACAGTCCCGCAATAATCCGCAGCAGGGTTGATTTTCCCGAGCCAGACTTGCCCAAGAGCGCGACGATTTCACCCTCTTGTAAAGTGAAATCGACATTCTCAAGCACGATGCGCTCAGAACCATCAGCGGTACGGAAATGCTTATTAACGCCGCGAAGTTGGATTAAAGCTTGGCTCATAGGGAACAACCTAAAAAGAAATGATTGAGAAACAGAGAATTGCAGGCTTAATAGCTCATTTTCTCTTCAGCAATGGCATATAGCTTGCGCCAGACAAAGCGATTAAAGGCCATGACAAAGCAACACATCACGCTAATCCCCAGTGCAATTCTGGGGAAATCTCCTTTAGAAGTCATTTGTGCGATATAGCTACCCAGTCCTGTGGCGGTGAGCGTGGTATTTCCCCAGCTCACATATTCGGCCACGATACTGGCATTCCACGAGCCACCCGATGCGGTAATCGCGCCGGTTACAAAGCTAGGGAAAATCGCTGGCAATAAGAACCGCTTCCAGCGCAGCCAACGGCTTAAACCCAAATTATCTGCGGCGTAGCGTAGCTCAGTTGGAATAGAGCTAGCACCGGCAATCACATTAAATAAGATGTACCACTGCGTGCCAAACACCATTAAAGGACTGAGCCAGATTTCCGGATTAAGCTTAAATTTAACCAAGCCCAACACCACCAGCGGAAACATTAAATTGGCCGGGAAAGCGGCCATAAACTGCGCTACCGGCTGTAGCCGTGCCGCGTACTTTGGATTTAAACCCACCCAAACACCGATCGGCACCCACACCAGCGACGCTAAAACAATCAAGACCGATACACGCAGCATGGTGAGGCAACCCAGCCAGAACACATGCCCTACTTCGTGCCAGCCAACCTCCGAATGCACAAACACTGCGATTTTCCAGCAGGCAAATAAAGCCAGCGCGGCAATGAGCGCATCGCCTGCACGCTCGGCATTGGGATTGATCGCTTTGGGGCGAGCTAAAATCGAGGTGCCGTCATAAGGCTTTTTAAACAGCAATAAGCCGCGCTCTAAAAAAGCCACCACCCAATGACTAAAATTTTGCACCGCATTGGTCCGACGCATCAGGGTGAGCAACCAAGACTGCTGCTCATCCTCGCTACTGGATTGCTCAAACTTAAATTTATTGGCCCAAGCAATGAGGGGACGAAACAACAACTGATCGTAAATTAAGATGCCAATCAGCATGGCTAAAATAGCCCAAGCAATTGCCGCTAGATTTTGCTCTGCAATGGCTAAAGCAATATAAGAACCAATGCCGGGTAATTTAATATCCTGATTGGAAACAGAAATCGCTTCAGAGGCCACCACAAAAAACCAGCCGCCCGACATCGACATCATCATATTCCAGAGCAAGCCAGGCATGGCAAACGGCAGCTCTAGCCGCCAAAATCGCTGCCACGTTGAAAGATGAAAAATTCGCGCGGCTTCTTTTAATTCGCTCGGCACAGTGCGCATGGATTGATACAGGCTAAACGCCATATTCCAAGCTTGCGAAGTAAAAATCGCAAAAATAGCCGCGCATTCCACTCCGAGTAAATTACCGGGAAACAAAGCAATAAAGCCCGTTACCGTGATCGACAAAAATCCCAGCACCGGAATCGATTGCAGAATATCCAGCGCAGGCACCATCACCTTTTCGGCCATGCGATAGCGGGCCGCAATCACCGCAAATGCAAAACTAAATAGCAAAGACAAGCCCAAAGCCATCAGCATCCGCAGCGTAGTGCGCAAGAGGTAATAGGGTAAATACACAGGATCAAGCGAAATGGCTAAGGATGTGCCGATATGGTAAGGCGTCGTCATTTGCGAGGCGCCAAAGGCCATCAGAATAATCAGCGCAATAATCATCGGTAAAACCAGCCAATCCCAACGATTGGTCTGCACACCGTGCTGCCACGCTTGCTTAGAAAATGAGGAGTGATCCATAACGCTATCCACAAAAAACGGCACATCGATCCATACGAGGGGATGTCGTATAAAGATGCTGTGGCGCGATTATCACCCTTTTTGTAAGTTATGTTGTTAGCCTTTTGTTACGAAGAGTTAGGGTTTTTACTCACAGCACTTCGCCAGAAACCCCACTTTTTTACTAGCCTTGCACGTATAAACAGTCCGTTACACATCGCAACCAACCCCATGTCGAACGCTTACAAAATTGAGTAGATACTGAATTTACCCGCTCAGTACCGAGCGACATTCAGGAATCAAGATCATGAACAAACTGCTGACAACGCTTGCTGCTACCGTATTTGTTGCAACTGCCGCTTTAGGTATGGCAGCAGAAACAGCGTCTACACCTGTGAAAGTCGAAACTCACTCCGCGAAAGTGAGCGCTTCGGCCACTAAACACACAAAAGCACCTGCACACGCTAAAAAGCACACCTCAGTGGCATCTGCAGTACAAAAGGCCCAAGCCAAGAAACATGCATCTGCGGCCTCCGCAGTAGCGCACAAAGCACCGGTAAAAAAACACGCGTCTGCAGCATCAGCCGTATAAAACAACAGGCTAAAAAGCCTAATTATCATATTCTTTGTTTTAAGTGCCCCACTCGCTCATCCCGACTGGGGCACTTCATTGATTAGAGCCTAGCTTATTAATGCTGCGTATTATGGGTACTTCACGCTACCGAATGGGGGCACATAATGGGTCTATACGCCAGCCCTTTCAAGGTGGACAATCCGCATTATTGCTGTTAGGTGGCCGAGTGTGCCATTGGTTTTATCATCAGCCTTCTCGCTCAACTTTACGGATACGCATGTCCAACATTGATCTGATCTGCAAAAAAATGCCGCTATCCAGCATGACCCGTGGCATTTTGGAGCGCTGCTTCGCGGCCGAGCGTCTTGATGCCTTATTTGCACAGCACGCCCAGCAGCAATACACCAGAAACCTTTTATTTTCAACGACTTGCCATTTATTGCTGCAAGTTGTTTTACAAGTAAAACCTTCGGTTTATGCGGCCAATCAGACGTGGGAGGGTGATTTTCCGGTCTCAAAAACAGCGCTCTATGACAAGCTCAATAAGGTTGAGCCAGCCGTGGCGGCCGCGTTGGTTCGAATGTTGACGCAGGACATGATCGAAATTCAAGACGCCCTCGATATTGTGCGCCCCTCCTTGTTGCCTGGCTTTGACGTCCGAATTCTGGATGGTAATTGCCTCGCCGCCAGCGAGAAACGGCTGGCCGTACACCGTCAGCTGGGTTCGGCAGCATTGCCGGGCAAGTCGCTGGTTGTGATGGATCCGGCGCGTAAAATGCTCGTTGACGTCTTCCCCTGCGAAGATGGTCATGCCCAAGAACGATCCTTGCTCGATCAAGTGATTCCGACCGTTATCGCTGGGCAATTGTGGCTGGCCGATCGCAATTTCTGCACGCTAGGCTTCTTGGGTAAGATGGCCGAACGTGATGCAAAGGTATTATTTCGTCGTCACGGTGGCTTGCCTTTGCGGGAAACGTCGGGCTGGAGTAAAGAGAGTACAAATAGCGAGGGGCAGCGGATGAGCGAATGTCAGGTTGACGTTGGAGGACGCACTTATCGTTTGATTCGCGTGCAGCTCACTCAAGCCACGCGGGGTGGCGATAAAACGCTGGATTTGATTTGCGATGTAGCCGATACCGTGAGTGCCGAAACGCTGGCGGCCTTATATCGCAAGCGCTGGCGACTTGAAACGGCCTTTCAGCATCTTGAAAAACATCTGAAGTCAGAAATCAATCCCTTGGCCTATCCGCGTGCGGCTTTGTTTGGGTTTTGTCTGGCACTGGTGGCATACAATATATACGAATTGGCACTCTCAACACTGGACGTGGTACATCAGGCTCCGGTCTCGGAAAGGCTTTCTACCTATTACATTGGGCATGAAATAGCGACCACACTGACGGCACTGGTATTACTAACGAGTGAAGAGGATTGGCATTTTATCGCAGCCTATTCAGCGGCAGAGTTTGCACATTGGCTGCACGGCGTGGCGCAAAATATACAGTTAAAAAAATATCAAAAAAGCGTACGGGGCGTGAAGAAAGCACAGAAAAAAACACCCCACGACCCGCAGCATCCTCACGTATCAACTCACCGGCTATTGAATGCAGAAAAAAATAAATCATAGAAAACTGAAAAAGTCCACCTTGAAAGGGCTGGAGTTGAAACCCTTATTTCCTTTGTTTACAAGTCTAAACTGGTATCTTTCGATCAATGTCTTCAGGTTTTTATAGGTGCTAGCCATTATTAAATGAGCAATGCACACCCTGCCATGCCTTTGTTCTATTGGTGTTTGGGCTTGTCAATGGCTTGCATAGGTAAAAGCCACACATTCAAAACGTGACAGAAGACACAATAAGTCACTAAAATGGCGTCCGCTCAAATGCCTCTAAAGTAATATGCGTCAGATTGAAGATACTAAAACTGCTGAACTCCCTGGCATGCCTGCAGCAAAACGGCGTGGCCGCCCACCTTTAGGTGATCGGGCGATGACCGCTGCCGAGCGCCAAAGGGCGAGTAGAAAAGCCCGCTTTCAAGCAGGCTTGAAAAACATGAGTTTAACGACGCCAGTGCAATTTAATGCGATGGTTGATATTGCCACGCGTGAAAAATTAAAGCGTGTGGCTGCAGAGCAAGGTTTGACGATGGGGCAATTATTAGATCGCTTGGTTGAGCAGCTTTAATTAAATAAAGCAGATACTTAACAAAAAAGGCACCCGAAGGTGCCTTTTTTTAATGCTAAATCAGGGGATAACTTAGGCTGCAGTTTTTGCTGCAACTACTTTTGCGCCTGCTTCGGCGGCACTTACTGTTGCGCTTACTAGTTCAGATGCAATTTTTTGACCAGTTTTAGTCACTGCGCCGTAGGTGTTGTTTGCTGTTTCAACCACATTACGCAATGCATTCACTGCTACGCCAGAGCCGGCAGGCGCATTAGCAGTTGCTTTGTCTAGTGTAGCTAATAGGTTTTTGTTGAATTCTAAAACTTGTTCTTCAATCAGGCTGTTTAGCTCTTGCTGCGTTGCGCTTGCTGCGTCAAATACATTGCGCGCAACGGACATGCTTTTTTCTACTGATGGCTGAGCCAGTTGGCGTTGAAACGCCACCAAGCCTTGTACGTCTTTTACGCTAGACAACGCTTTAGTTGTTTCTGCGTGTTCTGCCATCAAATCGCGTGTAATGCCAATTTGCAAATTAACCAAACGCTCTACGCTGCTTAAAGCGATATTGGTTAGACGAAGTGTTTTGTCTAGATTTGCCTGGCCAAGGTCAGCAAATTGAGCGGTGTTGAATTGTGGGGCTTTGAATAGGTCTTTGAACATGATGATCTCTCTCTGGTTTTGTGCAGTGCAACAATGCAGTTCATTATGGACGCCCCAAGTACCTAGAGTCAATAATTTTTGTGCAGTGCAACAAAATATTCGAGCCGCCATCAATAAATACCGCTAAGCCCTTGTATCTACGCTATTTCCCAGCTCTGATGGATTGTTGTATTTAGGCGCAGAAGGGACTGCATCTAGCAGGCTCAAGGCGGATTGCGCTTGAATATCCATCGATTTTTTCATCATCATCAGTGCTGCGGTGCTTTGTACGGTTGCACTCGCATTAGCGCTTACGGTTGACGCATCCATAATGACCTCTTTGCAATGATTTATTAGGCTCTATTTTAGCATTGAGTCTACTTTTTTACAGCGTGAAATTATCTACTGCATCTTTGAGCCGCGATGAGCGTCATGAGTGATAAAATAGCGACATGAATTTGCCCTCTTCGCTGAGCGACTCCGTCGCACGCTATATCCATTTACGCCTCCATTCCGAGTTTTCCGTCACCGATGGCATCGTTCGCCTCAATGATGCGGTGAAAGCTGCCAAAGCAGGCGGCATGCCTGCGCTTGGTGTTTCGGATTTAATGAACCTCTTTGGGATGGTGAAACATTACAAAGCCTGTCGTGAAGCAGGAATAAAACCCATTGTTGGCATTGATGCTTGGGTAGAGAATCCAGACGATAGAGATGCCCCCTTCCGTATCCTGCTTATTTGCAAAAGCCGAGCAGGCTATGGCCGCTTGTGTGATCTGCTCTCTAATGCATTTCGAAATAATCAATATCGTGGTCGCGCCGAGCTTAAAAAAGAATGGCTCACTGACGGAGACAATAGCGAGCTGATTTGCTTATCTGGCGCTGGGCTGGGCGAAATTGGCCAGCTCATCATTGGTGGGCAATATGATGCTGCTTTAGTGGCCGCCCGCTGGTGGGCAGATACCTTCCCCGATCGTTTTTATTTAGAGCTGCAACGCACGGGGTTTCCAACGTGCGAGCCCAGCGTGCAAGGCCATTTAGATCTAGCCTCTGATCTCGATTTGCCGGTGGTGGCCACGCATCCCGTGCAATTTATGGACAGGGATGATTTTAAAGCGCACGAAGCGCGAGTCTGCATTGCCGAAGGCAATATGGTGGCCGATAAGCGCCGCCCTCGCCTATTTACTGATGAGCAGTATTTTAAATCAGTCGACGAGATGGCTGAGCTATTTGCTGATGTACCTGAAGCGCTTGCTAATAGCGTCGCTATTGCTGAACGCTGTAATTTAACGGTCACGCTGGGTAAAAATTATCTGCCTGACTTTCCAACCCCTGAGGGTATGACCCTCGATGACTTTCTGATTTTTGAAGCCAAGCGCGGCTTGGAAACCAGATTACAGCTGCTTTATCCGGATGAAGCAAAGCGCGATGCTGAGCGTCCGCGCTACCTCGATCGACTTAAGTTTGAAACCGACACCATTGTGCAAATGGGCTTTCCCGGTTATTTCTTGATCGTTGCCGACTTTATTATCTGGGCCAAGCACAACGGCTGCCCAGTGGGTCCGGGGCGTGGCTCAGGAGCGGGGTCTTTAGTGGCCTACAGCATGGGCATTACCGATATCGATCCTACGGCCTATGCTCTACTGTTCGAGCGTTTTTTGAATCCAGAACGCGTTTCCATGCCCGATTTCGATATTGACTTCTGCCAAGAAAATCGCTGGCGCGTAATCGAGTATGTGCGGGAAAAGTATGGAGTAGAAGCGGTTAGCCAAATTGCCACCTTCGGAACAATGGCCGCCAAGGCCGTGGTGCGCGATGTAGGCCGCGTGCTTGATCTGCCGTATATGTTTTGCGATGGCTTATCTAAGCTGATTCCTGCTGCGCCGGGCAAGCAATATAGCTTGGATGACGCGCTAGAAATGGAGCCGATTTTAAAGCAGCGGGTTGAAAACGAAGATGAAGTCAAAGAGCTGTGGGTACTGGCTAAAAAGCTAGAAGGCATTACGCGTAATATCGGCATGCACGCAGGGGGCGTGCTGATTGCGCCTGGCAAGATCACTGATTTTTGCCCGATTTATCTGGCCGCTGGTGCGGATTCTGCACCGGTTTCAATGCTCGACAAAGACGACGTTGAAAAGATCGGCCTAGTTAAGTTCGACTTTTTGGGCCTGCGCAACTTAACCATTATCGAATTAGCTTTAAATTACATTCGCACTATGGAAGGCAGCGCGCCCGACCTGATGCTCTTGGGTTTTGAAGACCCAGCTGCCTACAAAATTTTTAGAGACGCCAATACCACCGCCGTCTTCCAAGTGGAATCGGACGGTATGAAGCGCTTGCTCGCCAAGCTAAAACCAGACCGGTTTGAAGATATTATTGCGGTATTGGCACTCTACCGCCCGGGGCCTTTGGGGTCTGGGATGGTGGACACCTTTATTAATCGTAAGAATAAGCTAGAAGAAGTCGATTATTTCCACCCTGACCTGACTGCTTGTCTCGATCCCACTTACGGTGTGATCGTGTATCAAGAGCAAGTAATGCAGATTTCGCAGATTATCGGTGGCTACACCCTTGGTGGAGCAGATATGTTGCGCCGCGCCATGGGTAAGAAAAACGCCGATGAAATGGCCAAGCACCGCGAAAAGATTGCCGAAGGTGCAGCGCTCAAAGGCTACAACCCTAAGCTGGCTGAGCAGTTATTTGACTTGATGGCCAAGTTTGCCGAGTACGGGTTTAATAAATCGCACACGGCAGCGTATGCGGTGGTTTCCTACCACACCGCTTGGCTAAAAGCGCATCACTGTGCAGCGTTTATGGCCGCCACTATGAGCTCGGAACTCGACAACACCGATCAGCTTAAAGTGTTTTACGACGATAGCGTTGAAACCAATAAGCTCGTGTTATTGCCGCCCGATGTGAATCATAGCTTCCATAAGTTTGTCCCCGTTTCACGCAAGGAAATTCGTTATGCCCTCGGTGCAATCAAGGGTGTGGGTGAATCGGCCGTGCAAATGATTGTGCGTGAACGCGAAGCCAACGGCCCGTTTACGGATTTATATGATTTTTGCCGCCGCACCGAAAAGCGTGAAGTGAACAAACGCACTTTAGAGGCCATGATTCGGGCAGGGGCTTTCGATCAGATTGACGACCATCGCGCTCGGCTGATGGCTAATGTTGAACAGGCGATGGCCTTGGCAGAAAGCGAATCGGCCAATAAAAATCAATCCAGCCTATTTGATATGCTCGAAGCGGTTGATGTGCCACAAGTGGCCATTATTGAAGTGCCGCGTTGGGATGAGCGCGTTAAGTTGGCTGAAGAAAAAAACGCCGTGGGTTTTTATATCTCTGGCCACCCTTTTGATGCCCACGCCAAAGGCATACGCCAATTTATTAAATCTTCTTTAGAGCGCTTAGAGCCTAGTCGCACGCCACAAATGATTACTGGCATTGTGAGTGGTTTACGGATCAAAAACGGCGAGCGTGGCCGAATGGCTTTTGTGACCTTAGATGATGGTAAATCACGACGTGATGTCACCGTTTATTCAGAAGTATTTGAAGCAAACCGGAACAAAATCAAAGAAGACACGCTCCTAGTGATCGAAGGTAAGGTTTCTGAGGATAGATTTTCAGGGGGCTTACGCATCATTGCTGATACCATTTATGATATCGCAGAAGCGCGCAGCCGATTCGCCAGAAGTATGACGCTCGCCATGCGGCAAGGGATGGATGCGCAGCGCCTCAAGACTTTACTCGCCTTACACCGAGGCGGTGAGTGCCCTGTAGAAGTGGATTACCAAAATAATGACGCTGCATGTATTTTATCCCTCGGCGAGGGATGGAGAATTACCTTGCACGATGAATTACTCGCTGAACTTAAAAGCTGGTTAGGAAATGAAAGCGTTTCTGTTAAGTTTTAAGCACTATTGTTAGTAACTACTGAAACACCTGATTACAACTGCTTTAAAGAAAGCACAGCATCTATATAAGCACATCAGTTTTTGACAAGGGATACAAATATGGACGAAGAAATTCGCAAGAAAGCCCTCGAATACCACCGCTTTCCTAAGCCAGGTAAGATTCAGGTTATGCCTACCAAGGCGCTATCCAGTCAGCGCGACCTTGCGCTAGCTTACTCTCCAGGCGTCGCAGCTGCATGCGATGCCATCGTTGAAGACCCCAATGAAGCACGTTACCTTACTGCACGCGGTAATTTAGTCGCGGTCATCACCAATGGCACTGCTGTACTCGGCTTGGGTGATATCGGCCCGCTAGCGAGTAAGCCCGTCATGGAAGGAAAAGGCGTTTTATTTAAAAAATTCGCTGGGATTGATGTATTTGATATTGAAATCGAAGAAAAAGACCCCGTAAAACTGGTGGAAATTATTGCTTCGCTGGAGCCTACTTTCGGCGGGATCAACTTAGAAGACATCAAAGCACCAGAATGCTTCTACGTTGAAAAAATGCTGCGTGAACGGATGAAAATCCCTGTCTTTCACGATGACCAGCATGGCACGGCCATTATCGTGGGCGCTGCCGTTAAAAATGGCTTACGCCTGATTGGCAAAAAAATTGATGAAGTTAAGCTCGTGGCCTCTGGCGCAGGCGCTGCTGCCATTGCCTGCTTGGATTTATTGGTTTCTTTGGGTGTAAAACGTGAGAACGTCACCGTTTGTGATTCTAAAGGCGTTATTTATCTGGGCCGTGGCCCGCTAGATGAAACCAAGCAACGCTACGCTCAAACCACAGAATCCCGCACACTGAAAGAAGCGCTCGTTGGCGCGGATATTTTCTTAGGTCTGTCAGGCGCAGGTCTTGTGACCGGCGATATGATTCAACTCATGTCAGCCACCCCGCTGATTTTGGCACTGGCTAATCCTGATCCAGAAATCACTCCGCCCGATGCGCGTGCAGCACGTAGCGATGCCATTGTGTGCACCGGTCGCTCGGATTATCCAAACCAAGTTAATAACGTACTTTGTTTCCCATTCATTTTCCGTGGCGCGCTAGATGTGGGCGCAACCACGATTAATGAAGCGATGAAGCACGCTGCGGTGAATGCGATTGCCGAATTGGCGCATGCCGAGCAATCAGACGTTGTGGCGGATGCATACAGCGGCCAAAATTTAAGCTTTGGCCCAGATTACCTGATTCCAAAACCCTTCGACCCACGGCTTATTATCAAAATAGCCCCTGCTGTGGCGCGTGCGGCAATGGAATCTGGCGTTGCAACTCGCCCGATTGAAGACTGGGGCGTGTATATCGAAGAGCTCACGCAATTCGTTTACAAATCCAATTTATTTATGCGCCCCGTCTTTACTGCCGCGAAAAAAGCCAATAAACGGGTTATTTTCTGCGAAGGTGAAGATGAGCGTGTCTTGCATGCTGTGCAAGAAGTGGTTGATATGGGCGTTTGCCGCCCGATTATCATTGGCCGCCCTGCCATTATTGAAAATCGTATCGAAAAGCTCGGCTTGCGGATTAAAGCAGGCGTTGATTTCGAGCTTTGCAATCAAGAAGATGATCCACGCTATCGCGAATACTGGATGCAATATCATTCCATTATGCAGCGCCGTGGTGTGGCTGAAGAGCTGGCAAAAGCAGAAGTTCGTCGCAAAACCACGCTCATTGGCGCTTTGATGCTCAAACGTGGCGAAGCAGATGCCATGATTTGCGGTACTTATGGCCAGTATCAGCGCCATCACTGGTATGTCAGCAATGTCTTGGGCTTACAAGACGGCGCGAAAGTGACCGCAGCGATGAATGCTTTGCTCTTACCAACAGGCAATGTATTTATTACGGACACTTACGTAAACCATGATCCAAATCCAGAAGAATTGGCTGAGATCACGATGATGGCTGCGGATACGGTACGTAAGTTCGGTATTCAGCCTAAAGTTGCGCTGCTCAGCCATTCTAATTTTGGCAGCATGGATACGCCTTCTGCTCGCAAAATGCGTGCAACTTTGGCGATTCTGCGCGAACGCGCGCCCGATCTAGAAGTTGATGGCGAAATGCACGGCGATGCGGCTTTGTCGGCAACCGTGCGTCAACAAGTTTTCCCAACATCCACTCTAAAAGGTGAAGCTAATCTGCTGATTATGCCTAATCTGGATTCCGCTAATATCTCCTTCAATTTATTGAAGATGACTTGCGGTGATGGCGTAACCATCGGCCCGATGTTGATGGGCTTGGCGGCTCCTGTGCATATTCTGACGCCAACGGCTTCGGTGCGCCGTATTGTGAATATGGCGGCTTTGGCCGCTGTGGAAGCAGCAGCAAAAGACTAAAGTAGTGAGCAAGGCCCGATCTATGACTAAAAACTGCTAAATTCAGTGGTTTAGCCATATTTCGGGCTTTTTTGACCCTTAGTCAAAGGAAAAGAAATGAGTGAATATAACCCTAATGATCCATTTGGTTTGTTTTCCCAGTTTTTTAAGTCAACACCGGGGAACCCTTTTACACCGCCGATGACTATCGAAGAGATTGATCGTAAAATTGCAGAATGTCGCACCGTTGAGCAATGGCTCTCCATGCAAGTGGGTATGCTGCAAATGACGGTTAAAACCTTAGAAATGCAAAAAGCAGGCATTACTGCTTTTAAACAAGGGCTTGAGCCCAAGGATCCATGATTTATATTCACTCTATTCGCACCCTCAGCCTCGCCGCCTTTGCCGCGGGGCTTTTTACTGCCTGTGCTACGCCTATTTCTCCAGTAACACCTACAGAGACCAAGCCAGAGGCATCCTCCCCCGCTTATTCGCCCTATCAAAGTAGCAGTTGGCAAGCCCTGCCTAATTGGCCGGGGGACGACTTAGCCACCAGTTTTACGACGTGGCAAAAGTCTTGCTCCAAGCTAAAAAGCGAGCCTTGGCTCAAGCTTTGTAGCGACGCCAAAGGGGTGTCTGCCCAAAATGCGCGCCAGTTTATTGAATCACGCTTCACTCCTTACCAACTCAGCAATCCAGACGGTAGTCAAACCGGCTTAATTACCGGTTATTACGAACCCATTTATGCGGGTAGCTTGCAGAAAACAACGAGCGCTACTTACCCTCTATATGCGCCACCTAAAGATATGATTAGTGTAGAGCTGGCTGAGCTTTACCCAGAGCTTAAAGGTAAACGCGTGCGGGGTCGCCTTGTTGGTAACAAACTCCTGCCTTACTTTGATCGCGCAGATATAGTGACCAAAAGCATCAACGCCCCTGTTTTAGCTTGGCTAGAAAGCGCGATGGATGTGCAGTTTTTGCAAATTCAAGGCTCGGGTCGTGTTCGCTTAGAAAGTGGCAAAGAATTACGCATCGGCTACGCCGATCAAAATGGCCATCCCTACAAGCCGGTGGGTCGCTGGTTGGTTGAGCAAGGCGAGTTAAAAGCCGCCGATGTTTCAATGCAAACCATCCGCAGCTGGGCGATCGCCAACCCTGCCCGTGTCGAAAACTTGCTGGACAGCAATCCCAGCTATGTATTTTTCCGCCCCCTTCCCCCCTCCAATGAGGGGCCGATTGGTGCGCAAAATATTCCTTTAACGGCTGGCTTTAGTATTGCGGTAGATAAAAAAACCATTCCACTAGGCAGCATGGCATTTATTGCTACCGATAGGCCAGACAATGGCGGCGGCATTCATCGCCTTGTGGCGGCCCAAGACACCGGTGGCGCAATTCGCGGCACGGTAAGGGCAGATTTTTTTTGGGGTACTGGGAACGCTGCGGGGGAATTAGCGGGAAAGATGAAGCAAAATGGCCAGCTTTGGTTGCTGTGGCCTAAAGACCTAGCTTTGCCAAATTAAACTTTGAATTGGCTACTGATCATTTGAGCAGTAAGTAGTTCGACATAAGTTATCACGTATTTTTAAAGGAAAAAATATGTGATTTTCGTAGGGTGTGCAAGTGCCTTTCTTGCGCACCAGCCCTTGGTGCGTAACGCCTACGGCGTTTTGCACCCTACGAAAAATGCATGA
>JANYCY010000001.1 GCA_025360045.1 Janthinobacterium sp.
AATAACGAGCCATTCGACAACACGCGCTTCTATGCAATGCCGAGTAAAAATACGGAAGTTTTAGTCTAAAAAGGCTTGACTTTGAACAGAGTATCTACAAAACCTACCCAAGATGGACACCAGCCCATCGTAATAGCAGCATGAGCGTATGATTAATATCATGATATTAAGAGCCAAATTGGAGCGAATGCGATGATTTATATTTTTACCGGTGCGGGAATGGCGGCGGATTCGGGTTTGCCTACTTTTAGGGATACCGGCGGGCTTTGGGAGAATTATGATATTAATCAGGTATGTAATTTTCCCCGATTTATTAAAGAGCAGAATATTCGTGATTTAACGTTTCAGTTTTATAACGAGCGTAAATTGCAATATGCCGTGGCAAAACCTCATGCCGGCTATTTAGCTATTGCAAAATTACAGCAACAACAGTCAGTTAAAGTGATTACCACCAATATTGATTTATTGCATGAAGCGGCGGGAACCGCTGATGTATTGCATTTGCATGGCAGGGTGGATCAGATGTCTTGTGCTCGGTGTTATCACTATTGGGATATTGCTGATCATGTATTCGAACCGAGTGAATGCGCGGCTTGCTGCAGCGTAATGGTAAAGCCCGGCATTGTATTTTTTGGTGAAATGGCACCGGAATATGAGGCTTTACACTGGCTGATTGAAGATTTAAAAAGCTCGGATACTTTTGTGATTGTGGGTACCAGCCTGAATGTGGTGAACCCAATTGCGATGATTCGATCTGCCGGAAAACACCCGCAGATTATTTTTATTGATAAAAATATCCCTGCTGCTGCCAAAGTAAGGGGTGTGATTGGGATGGAAGATACAGCTGAAGCGGGCTTATTAAAGTGGATGGATTCAATGCAATGACTTATTTATTGCAGGCTTGAATTACGGTACTGAATCATTTATGTATATTTATATGCGATATAAATACAATATTGTGTTGATTACCGTGGCATAGTACGGCAATTCATTTTTATATTTCTACTATGCCTCTTCGCGCCTATATCTATTTTCTTCCTGTGTTTTTGATTGCCTGTACTGCGATGGCTGAAGAACGCTTAGGGCTGGATGAACCTGCCAGTCCTTCTGCTTCAGTAAATAAAGTACAGCGGGTTGAAGTGCTTGGTCATAAAGACGATAGGCGTAGTTCCACCGCAACAAAAACCGTTATTTTAGAGGCAGATATCGTGCGTTATGGCGATAGCAGCCTGGTGGATGTTTTAAAGCGCGTACCAGGAATTAGCGTGCGTGGCGTGCAGGGCAAGGGCGGCGAGGTGCGGATGCGCGGCCTTGGCAGTGGCTACACGCAGGTGATGCTTAATGGCGAGCGCGCCCCTCCCGGGTTTTCTTTAGATTCTATTTCCCCTGAATTAATCGAGCGTATCGAAGTGGCCCGTGCTGCCACTGCGGATGCCAGCACGCAGGCGATTGCCGGCTCGATTAATATCATCTTAAAAAGAAAAGTGGATCTGTCCCGCCGGGATATCAAGCTGGCCGCTTCCAGCGATGGTGGCGAGCCTGGCCTTGGTATTGATGGTCTTTTTTCAGATCGTGATGGTGATTTCTCTTATACGATTTCTGGTGGAATTGGCCGCAGTAAAAATGTAGATTTATCCCAAGTGGATCAAGATGAGCTGAATGCGGCTGGCCAGTTGCGCCTAGCACGAGTGACCAGTAAAAGAGACTTTGGGCAAAGCGACCGGCTTAATCTTGCGCCAAGGCTGATGTGGGATTTGGGCCATGGTGACAGCATTAATCTTGAGAGTTTATTGCGTCTGCAGCACTCTGAAGGCGGAGGGGAAGAGCTCAGGTTGACTAGCTTGGGAGAGCAGCCCCCTTTGGTTCGGGACTTTACCCGCAGCATTTCAGACAGTACCCAATTCAGAAGCAAACTGAGTATCTTGCATCAGCTTGCGAGCGGAGCCAAGCTTGATCTCAAGCTGGGTGCCACATATAACCGGCGAGAATCAGATAGCCAGCTTGAAGGTTTTGACGCAAAAGATTTGCCTGCGCTTAGCCGCAATATCAACTCGCTGGCCAGTGATTACGGCCTTAGCCTGAGTGGTAAATATTTAAATGCCTATATTGAGGGCCATTCTTTTGTTACCGGCTGGGAGGGTGAATATAATTGGCGCGCCGAGGATAGGCTTAGGCAGGAAATAGCCTATGGCAAACCCAGTGTTTATCGGGATGATTCATATACCGCCAAGGTAGAGCGTCTTGCTGTATTTGCTCAGGATGAATGGGAGATCTTGCCGCAATGGTCGCTCTATATGGGCTTGCGTTGGGAAGGGATTGCTACGCAAAGCGAGGGCAATAGCCTGGATGACGTGGCTAATCGCTCTACTGTGCTTAGTCCTATTTTGCAAACGCTATGGAAATTCACGGAGAAAGATCAGCTGAGATTTGCGCTGAGCCGTACCTATAAAGCGCCCAATACCCGCGATTTAATTCCACGGCGTAATGTGGCCAATGATAATAGCGCTACCACGCCAGATACTAAGGGTAATCCGGATTTACGCCCTGAATTAGCTTGGGGCGCTGATCTGGCCATTGAGCATTATCTGGAAAAAGGCGGGGTGCTCAGTGCCAGTATTTATGCACGCCAAATTGATGATGTGATATTGCCATCTCTCATGCAAATAAATGGCCTGTGGGTTTCCCAACCCTTTAATCAGGGCCGAGCTCTGTTGCGTGGTTTAGAATTAGAAGCCAAATTTAATTTAAAACAGTATTGGCCCGATGCACCTGCTTTAGATATTCGGGCTAATGTGGCTGCCAATTGGTCGGAAGTCGAATCAATAGCAGGCCCAGATAATCGCTTGGATCAACAAACGCCAATCAGTGCTAATTTTGGTGTGGATTATAAATGGCCGGGTGATGCGCTGACTTTAGGTGGCAATTATAATTTTCAAAGTGCGGCGACGACTCGGCTTTCTCATACCCAAACTGCAATCAACCCAGCCAAACGCACGCTCGATATCTATGGCTTATGGAAAATCAGCCCAGCAATGCAATTGCGTATTTCATTTGCCAATATATTGGCTGAAGAGCATATCGCCGAATCTGCTTATACGGATCAAAACGGAACTCGCCAGCAAACCACCACTAGCCAAAGCGAGATGACGGCGAGGGCGGTTTTAGAAATGCGTTTATAAGAATGCCGCCCATCCAATCCCCTGCCCCCAGAGAATCGTATGCCCCAGCTTGAAACTTCCCAAGTCGCACCGCAAGCAGTGAGCTTTTGGCAGGCTTTTTTATTCTGGCTGAAATTAGGTTTGATTAGTTTTGGTGGGCCTGCGGGGCAGATTTCTATCATGCACCAAGAGCTGGTAGAGCGGCGGCGCTGGATTTCTGAGCGGCGATTTTTGCATGCGCTGAACTACTGCATGCTGCTGCCCGGCCCCGAAGCGCAGCAGTTGGCGACGTATATTGGCTGGCTGATGCACAAAACCAAAGGAGGCATCGCTGCGGGTGTGCTGTTCGTTTTACCTTCCTTATTTATTCTGATTGCGCTTTCTTGGGTGTATATCGCTTTTGGCAATCTGCCCTTGGTGGCGGGATTGTTTTACGGGATTAAGCCTGCGGTTACGGCGATTGTGCTGCAAGCCGCGCATCGCATTGGCTCTCGTGCGCTGAAAAACAATACGCTGTGGGCGATTGCCGCCGCATCTTTTATTGCCATATTTGCTTTAAAACTGCCTTTTCCTGTGATTGTGGCGGTGGCAGCTTTAGTCGGCTATATCTGCGGGCGTATGGCGCCTGAGCAATTCAGCATGGGCGGTGGCCACGGCAAGGTTGATGTATCTTTTGGCCCCGCGCTGATTGATGACGACACGCCAACGCCAGAACACGCACGTTTTACTTGGGCAGGCTTCATCAAAATCGCCATCGTGGGCCTGCTGCTCTGGCTGATTCCTATGGGGCTGTTACTGGCGAGTTACGGCTGGGAGCATACCTTTACGCAAATGGCTTGGTTCTTTAGCAAGGCAGCCTTGCTGACCTTTGGTGGAGCGTATGCCGTGCTGCCCTATGTATATCAGGGCGCGGTGGATCATTATGGCTGGTTGATGCCGGTGCAAATGATCGATGGTTTGGCGTTGGGTGAAACGACCCCCGGCCCCTTGATTATGGTAGTGGCTTTTGTGGGCTTTATTGGCGGCTACAGCAAGGGATTATTCGGGCCGGATAGCCTGTTTTGGGCAGGAGCGGCTGCGGCCACTTTGGTCACATGGTTTACTTTTTTGCCTTCGTTTATTTTTATTCTGGCCGGTGGCCCTATGGTGGAATCTACGCATAACGATCTGAAATTCACCGCGCCACTCACCGCCATTACTGCCGCCGTAGTTGGGGTGATTTTAAACCTAGCGCTGTTTTTTAGTTATCACGTTTTATGGCCTCGGGGTTTTGCTGTTTATTTTGATTGGATCTCGGCGCTGATCGCACTGGCTGCTGCACTGGCTTTGTTCCGATATAAAATATCGGTGATTCATGTGATTACGGCGTGTGCTTTGCTGGGCTTGGTTTTAAAGTCTCTGCCGTTTGGGGGGTAAGCCAGCGAAGATAAAAACGTGTGCCCACGAAAAGCACAAAAGACTCGGAGAAAACTGAACCGCAACATAAACCATTTTGGTTTTCTCCGTGAAACTCCGTGTTCTCTGTGTCCTCCGTGGTTCAAGATTTGGGTTTTAGCTTTGTGCTATGTGGCTTACACCCGAGCTGAAGTTTTTGATATTTTCTTCCTTCGCCAGCTCCGCCTGATTGCAAAAAAGCTTAGTGCAAAGCCGGTAATGGTCAACCCCATGGCGGCGATGGAGGTGCCGCGTAAGAGGCTGTTGTTAAAATCCTCGCCCTCGCTGTAATCCATCACATGTAAACGCCAGAAAAAATCGTAAATGACCCATGCTTCATTGCGGGCAGCCAATAGCTCGCCGCTCTGGCCGTCAAAGTAAAAACGGCTTTGCAGCGCATCATCAAATCGTGCCACCCAAACATTTTGGCGGGCAGAAAATTCATGCACCATGCCAAGGCGGCGGGGGGCTTCTTTGATTTTGATGACTTCAGCTAATTTGCCTTCGCCCTTATAGATACTGTTGGCAAACTGGCTAATATTGCTGGCATTGGCTGTTAAGACTGTTCCACCTGCTGCACTGAAAAGCAGCTCTTCTTTTTCAAAACGTAGCTTAAGTGCTGGGCCAGTGGCTGTGGCAATGCTTTGCACACCGAGCAAAGCGCCTTTATCTGTGGGCATGGGGCCGATCTGGGCCGCCCAATTAGCAGGTAGCGGCTGGCGTGGTTTTTCCATCACTTCGCCGCATTTAATCCAATCCTGAAAAGGCAGCCAGGCAAACAGCAGCCCGCCCAGTATCCATGCCAAAACCTGAAATGCCACCAGATAGCCTATCCAGCGATGCCAGCGAAAAAATTGTGCGGTGAGTGTCATTCTGTATTTTTGAATCCAGAGTTAGTTTTTTATAAAACAGCTAAAGCGTGCTCCAGCCAGTGAAAGCCAATTTTTTCTTGCTCTAATCTGAGATTATTTTCAATTCGATTGTTTTTTAAGTCAGCAAATAATGCCGCTTCCACCTGATTAAGCCTTGTCAGGCTGGCATGGCTGGGTTTTTCTTCTATTCCCCATTGGTTTTTAAACTGCAGCAGGGTGATTTTATCCATAAGTAAGGAGTGGGCCTGAGGAAAATAGCTGCGTAGCTGATCCAAAATCGCAAAGCCATGGGTATCGATATCGCCCCAGTAATGGATTTGGCAAGTGTGTAGCCACTTTGCTTGCGCCAGCATGTCAAAGCCATAGCCTGAGCCAAAGATCACCATGCTGTGGGGATGCTTGGGGAAGGCGAGAAAATTGATCTCATTTTCGGTGATAAAGACCCTGCTTACCTTGCAAGCGAGTAGAGCAAAGCTGGCTGCATCAAGGGTGATATCGGCATCATCCGCCAGTACGGCGTAAGTAGCGTCGAGAATCCGAAAGCGCACACGCTGTGGTTTATCGCAAAAGCCATAGCGCTGAGCGAATTGGGCCACGCCACTTGCTGCCGTGTTGATGGCATCCGCTGGCAGGGCTAAATCGAGTAATTCGGTCAATACGCCACGATGTGATTCGATCAATTTGCTGTGAACATCCGGCAGATCGACTTGGCGTAGATAAATTCCGGGGCGAGGGTGGCTTTGCAGCCAAGCCACAATGGCGAGCAGCTTTGGCCATTCGTCGGCTAGCTCGAGCGCACGCAAGGGCCGCTTGGCCAGCCAAGGATGAAGCTTTTGATCTTGCGTTACAGTAAGCAGCTGCTTAAACCTTGCCGCCTCAGCGCTTTTGGCTATCAATGCCAAAGCGTCTTCTAGCGTATCGACCCATACTTGATCGGGCAGGCTATTGCTACCCAGCGTGCGATGATTGATTTCCCGCATGACAAGTCGGCAATGGCGCATGGTTTTTAGCTCGCTGATCCAAGCTCTTGCCGCATCGAAATGATTGGATAGCTCAGCCGAAGTCGGGCCTTTAAGCTGCAAGCGTTTAGGAGGCAGCGGCTCGCCGCTGACTAAACTAGCCAATATCTCGCCCCTATCCCAAAGCTTTTTAACTTGGGCACGTAGGTTAGCGGGGGAGGTCCAGATCATTTGTCGTTGCTCATGGTGTGGAGAAAAGTTCTGTAGACACAGAGATCGGGAAGAACACAGAGAGCACAGAGAAAACAATGCTAAGGACTTGGCTCTTAATTTATGTCCAAATTTTGAAGTTTCGTCATTCCCGCATGGTTTTGGCGGGAATCCAGCAGTGCGGCTGGATCCCCGATAAATACACTCGGGGATGATGATTTAATCTGAACTTACTTAGGCTTTTCTCCGTGTGCTCTGTGTTCTCTATGCCCTCTGTGTCCACAGGTTTTTTTAAGGCAGCCAGATCTTACTTCGCCGCCTTTTCACTGCGATATTCTGCTATCGATAAATTACGCAGCATGGAGGCACGGCCGGCTTCGTTGTGGACGAAGCCGACGCTGGCGACAAAGGGCTCGATGATGTGGATTTTCTGCAAAGGTGTCACGATCAGTAGTTGCAGATTAAGCTGGGCAAATAGCCGTAAGCCGTATTGCGCCGATTCATCTGAGCCACGGCCAAAGGCCTCGTCGATCACCACAAAGCGGAATGATCTGGAGCGCACCGCGCCCCACTCCAAGCCAAATTGATAAGCAAGGCTGGCGGCGAGGATGGTGTAAGCCAGCTTCTCTTTCTGCCCGCCCGATTTACCGCCCGAATCCGAATAATGCTCGTGTTCGGTATTATCCTCACGCCAGCGCTCGCTGGCAGCAAATACAAACCAGCTGCGCACATCGGTCACTTTATTGGTCCAGCGGCGGTCTTGCTCGGTTTGCCCTTCGCGGCCGCGAAAGCGCTCGATAATTTGCTTCACTTGCAGAAACTTGGCCTCAGAATATTGCGCGTCTTCGGAGCCGCTTAAAGCACCTTCGGTACACGAGCGCAATTCGCTCTGAAAATCTCGAATATCGGCGTCGGGGGTCGGCTGGGCTTGCAGCTCGATATAGCGGCCAGTGTTGTAGTCGATTTGCGTGAGCGAGCCATTAATCAGCGCGATCCGCTCCTTAATGGTTTCGCGCTCACGCGCCAGCTGCGATTGAAAATTAGCCACTTCGCGGATGGTATTTTCATTCAGCAGCTCTTTAAAACGCGCTTCAAAACGAGGTAGATCGTCGGCTTGTAGCGCATCCAGCATGGCTTTGTATTCAAAGGCTGCCGCAATACTGGCGTCGGTTTCGGCGGTTTCTAGCTTGAATTCTTCCTTGTAGGAGGTCATCGCCTTGACGATACGCTCCCCCAGATTGCTGATTTTTTGCGCTTCTCTATCCATCTGCTTTTGCAGCCAGTCGCGCATTTCGCGCTCACGGTTTTCGCAGGATTCAATGGACAGCTGGTGCTCCCCTAGCGCCTCGCTGCGCATGGCGTCGAGTTTATCCAAGGGAACTGTTGAGGGCGGAGCTTCATTTAATTGCAGCTGTGTTTGGGTGTGCAGGCTCTTGGCGTCTTCCAATCTGGATTGGCTTTTACCAGAATCACGGATTTTATCTGCCAAGGCATTTTCTGTCTCTGCCAGCTCGGCTTGTAATGCTTTTAGGCGCAGGCTAAGGCTTTGCAGTAGATCGGATGCGGATTCTAGCTGGCGTTTTTCGTCCACCAGCTTGCCTATTTCTAAGGCTAATTCCTGCCAATCGAGTTCTTTAAAATCGCTGTATTCATCCAGCTTAGAGAGAGCGGTGAGCTGATCTTTCAGCACATTCTGTTCAGCCTTGATTGCGCCAATCAGCGCCGCGATTTTGGCCATCTCGGCCTCAAGCGTGAGTTTATTCGCTTCCAGCGCGGCGATTTTATCCAGATTGCTCCAGCCCAGCACATAGCGGCTGCGATCTGTCAGGCTGTGGCGGTCATCTTTTTCGTGGCGCTCACCAGGCGCTTTGATTTGTCCTGCTTGCGTGATGGCGCGGGTTTCGCGGCGAAATTGCTCTTGATTGGCGCAGCAGGCCACATCAAAGCGTTTGTCGATTTCGTTTTTGAGCCAATGGTAAAAAGGCGAGTCGGGCTTTACTGCCAATTTGCGCGCTAAGGAATTTGGCCCCAGATTTTGCGGCGTGCTGTGGCTGCTTAGTCGGATACGGAAATACACTAAGCGGCCTCTTAAATGGGTTTTATCCACCCAATCGGCCACCTTGGCGTAATGCTCATCGGGCACCAGCAGGGATAAACCAAAGCTGCGCAGCATTCTTTCTGCCGCGCCTTGCCAGTCTTTCTCGTCTTCATGCACTTGGAGTAATTCACCAGCAAAAGGCATGTCGGCGGGGTTGAGCGCCAAGGCGCTGCATAGCGCAGCGCGCATTCTGACTTGCTCATCGGGAATATTGCTGAGCCGTGCTTTTAGGCTGCTGATTTCTGCCACGAGGGCATTACGCTCTTGCTTGCCTTGCAGAAAACTAAAGTCATGCTCTCTTTCGGTGTTTTTAAGCTGGGCGTCTTCCGCTTCAGCGGTGTCTTTAATGGCGGCAAAGCCAAGCTGTTGCTTTAGAAAGGCGCTTTCTGTTGTGCAAGGCTGCTCGCCAATGGCGCTGACCAGCTCGGCATAACGTTCGGCTTTTTTCTCTTTGGCAAGGCGAGCCTGCTCTTTACGTAGGATTTCGGCGGCTAAGAATTCCAGCCGGTCGCCACCGTTATCGCTGATATTTTGTTTTAGCTCCGCTTCGCTATGCCTTTGCTCGCTACGTTGCAGCTCAAGTTTTTCAATTTGCGCTTGCTGCCTGCTGCAATCATCGAGCAAATGGCTGATCCGCTTATCCAGCAGCGCCAGTTTATGGCCCGCAAAATAGGGCCTGAGTGCCTCGCGGCTGAGGCGTAAGTCTTCGAGCTGGCTACTTAGCTTGGTGTGGCGCTCAGCGTCATCCACTAACGGCGTTAGTAACAGCACTTGCCGTTTGGTTTTCAATACAGCTTCGTGCGCACGGTTGAGATCGTCAAAATGCCCGATCAGCGCGCTAATTCGCGTTGCCACATCAAAGGGCTCGAGCATATGGCTGCGGACAAAATCGGTGAGATTGCCGACCGATTTCATTGATACGGTTTGATGGAAAAGCTCTAAAGCTTGAGTGTTTTCAATGCCAAAGCGGCGGCGAAACCATGCTTCATAAGGTGGAAAGCTATCGTTTATCTCGGCCTTACTGGCCTTTAGCCTTTTGCGTAGCGCATTTATATCGCCGCCAAACTGGGCAAAGTCTGTGGCGATCGTTAAGCCTTGCTCAGCGCCGACATAAAAGCGCTCAGGCTGATTTGCGCCTGGCTTCATCCAAAACACTTGCGCCAGCGTAATCGTTTGATCGTAACCCTCGTTATGAAACACGCCGAGAATCACCGAGTAGCTATTGTTATCTCGCAGGCTAACGGGCTTGGCATTGCCACTGGCCTCATTTCGCTCGGATTTATAATGCCCAAGCACATAGGAGCGTAAGGAGCGCTCCTTATGATCTGCCCCCGCCGCCTTGTTATAAGCAATCCGATGAGCGGGAATCAGCAGGGTGGTGACAGCATCTACTAAGGTGGACTTACCCGAGCCAATATCGCCTGTCAGCAGCGAGTTTTTACCCGCAGGGTGCAGCGCCCAAACGCGGCCATCGAAGGTGCCCCAGTTAAAGACTTCTAGGCGCTGCAGACGAAAGCCCGATAGCGCATCGTCGTTGGAAAAATCTAGCCCAAGGCTATCTGGCAGCGGCTTAGTCATCGCGTGTACCTCCGGCGAGCTGCATTTGGTAGGCGGCTAATTGATCGTCAAATTCGGCCAGCCATTGCGCGTCGACAAAGGCTTTTAAGATGCGCCGCACTTCATACAGGGTGTGATTGCCCGATTTAATTTTGCGTAAAAACCCCAGCTCGGCAATTTTATTGAGGTGCGTTTCAATCTGGTCGAGCAGCTTGGCTTGATTGTTGTTGTCAGGCAAAAAAACACGGATGAGCTCGCTAGCATCGTCCAAGCTCAGCACCAGCCGCGTGTCACCGCCGCTGGCATCAAATTCGGCCAGTTTTTTGCGCAGCAGCGCCAGCATTAAACTAACAGGAAAAGACAGTTGCCTGCGGCTAATCAGCCGCTTGGGTGCGGTAGCCTCGTCATCCTCTATGGTTTTTGATTTTAAAAAAGCATAGCCCTCAGCTTCGTCCAGCACCAACTCCAGTCCCAGCGTCACAATATAATCACGCACCCTCACCTGTAGCTCGAGCAAATCCCGCCAAAGCTTAGCCTCGCTATCTTGGTAAATCACCCCTTTCAGTAGGGTAATGATCAGGGTGGATAGATCGGCATTGGATGTTTCTGTTTCACTCATTGCGGTCTCAAATGATTGCCTAAATATAAAGATGCTTCAGTTTGTTTTAATAGAGAGCTAAACCTTGAACCACAGAGTAAAACGAGGACACAGAGGTCACAGAGAAAACCATAAAATCTCTCATTTCCTCTGTGAAACTCTGTGCTCTCTGTGTCCTCTGTGGTTCAAGGTCTTGGGCTCTTAGTTATAAACTGAAGCATCTTTATACTCAGCTGTTATCTTGCTCTGATAAAAATCACTCGCGGTAAACGGGCTTGTTTGCTCTGCTCTATTCCATCGCCGTTGCTGCGCTTCCAGATAATTAGTTCGCTGTTTTCTTCGTCTATCACGCTTTTAAAGCGGTCCCCTGCTAATTGCAGATAGGCGACTAGCTCGGCGAGGCCTTGTTCTAGCGGCTGTAATTCGGTGAGTTCACGCAGGCTGATTTGTGATTTATCTTGCAGGCTGCGCTCGATATGTAGCGCTAAGGCGGCTTTATCGACCACCACTTGCGAGTAGAGCGCGGAGGTTTCGCCTTCAAAATCGCCCGATTCAATCAGCATATTACTGATGATGGGCTTGATGCTCGGGGTGTAGAGTGGCCGCTCCATCGGCAGCTCGATATCGGCGGCGGTATCGCTGATTTCCATGATGCTGGCTGGTGGCGCGTCCCGCAGCGCAAGGGCCTTGGCTTCGATGCCGTGCAAAATATCCATAATCCGGCGGTTTTCTAGCCAAGCTTGGTCATCCAAAAAGCGCCGTAATTGGCGGCTTAAATCGGCGACGGTGCGCTGGGTATGCTCGCCAGCTTCTAGCCAATCGTAGTGAATACGGCGGGTGCGGCTATCGGGCTTTAGCTCGGCAACGGGGGCGAGTGACAATACGCGCTCCAGCAAGCTGGACAATTCTTCTTGGCGGCGGCCCGACATTAAAAAATCCCAAAAGGCACGAAAGCTACGGCCTTGGTCAGAGTCGCTGATGGCATCGCGCTCGCCCATAATTTCTTCGAGTAGCTCGCCTTTTGATCCCTGCCATAGCGCAATGCGTTCACGCACCCGCCGGTCCAGCCCACGAAAATTATGCTCAACTTCACGAAAATCGCTGAGTAATTCACGGGCAATTTGGGTGAACTGCTGAAAGCGATCTTTGAGCGCGGTGTCGTCCAGTAGCGCCATATCACCGGCCATGACCCGTGAAATTTCGGCGTCGATAGCGGCTTTTTGCTGCTGCAATTCTGCCAAACGAACTTGCGGATTGGTCTCGCTGCCTTGGCTCATTTGCTTGAGTAGTTCAAACAGAGTAAGCAGGCGGGATTCGGTACCTACAAAGCTGCGCTCCGTTAGGGAGCCCAACCAAGCGATGGCTTTTTCGGTGGCGGGCATTAGATCGAATTGTGGTTCGTCCGAATCTTGCGCATAAAATTTACGCAGCCAAGCATTGCTGGCCCAGTCGTTCAGATAATCAAGGGCAGATTTAGGAAACGCCTTGGAGCCGAGTTGTTCGCGTAGGCCAAATAACTCGTCTTCCAAGTTTTCAGCCAAATCGGCCTGTGCCATGACGCGTATATTGGGAGTAATAAATACTCGCTGTAAAAAGCTGGCAATAAGTGGCGCGTGGTCGGAGCAGAGTAAACGCCACGCAGGGTGATTTTGGCGTAATAGGGCGAGCGTGGCGTGGTCCAGCATGGGGAATCCAGTACAAATAGAGATTACAACTAATTATACGGAATTGAAGTGGAGCTTACATTAATATCCGTAGCATTATGGCAATAAGGGCGGCTGAAATCTAGAGAAACAAACTCAACAGAATTTAGGAAAATCATCTAAGTTGAGGGAATAAATGAAATAGATTAGAGGCGCTAAATAATGACTCATGATCGAATTTGCATATTAGTTAGCAGTTTGTTGATGAATATAAGTGTTGCAGCGACCCCTGTGATTCATTTGATGGTGGAAGATGCAGCAGAGCCTTTTTCTCGTGCTGATGGCACGGGCTACACTAATGAGTTAGTGGTGGCGGCTTATGCCGCCGTTGGGATAGAAGCAAGGCTAAAAGTAGTGCCCTATACACGATGTAAAAACATGGTTTTAGAGGCACGAGAGATCGCTTGTTTTAATATGGCTTGGGAGCCTGCACTCAATGGCAAAGTCAAATTTCCTAGCATGCCGCTCTATACGGTAACTCCGATTTACTTTCAAAATAAATCACGCCCCATTGCTGCTAAAAATGAAGCGGATATAAAGGCGGGCTTAAAAATAGGCGTAGTGAGTGGCTATGAATATCCACCGAGTGCCAGTGAATTGCCTAAACGTGGGGTGATTTTTGTTGCCGCTCATAGTGAGCAAATTAATTTAAAACAATTAGCCAGTAAAAGCTTAGATGCCGCATTAGTAATGGCAAATGAAATACAAATTCCTAGTTATTGGGCTGAAAGCGCAGGGGTGGCGGAGCAGGTGGAAACTATTTTTTCAAGCACCACCCAAGATGTATTTATTGGCTTTAGTATTAAGCACTCTAAGGGCTTATGGGCGTTGAGTCAGTTTGAGCAAGGATATAAAACCATTAAGGACAATGGCAAACTTAGCCAAATAAAAGCCAAATGGGGCGTCAGTCAGTGAGGCTTGGGAAGCGGTGGGGGGATTAACTTCTTATCTATGAAACGTCGTCATTCCTTGCCTTTGGCGGGAATCCAGCGGTGCGGCTGGATCCCCGATAAAAGCACTTTGGGATGATGGCTTGTTATATTGGACGTCTTAATTATGCCTTTTGCTTAATCTCATTATAAATATTGTAGGGCGGGTGAAACCCGCGTATTTCTTCAGTATTGCTTGCCGGTTTCACCCGCCCTACAAATTCAAAAACCAAGCCCAGCACTCAAGAAATTCATCTACACAGCGTCCATTGAGTAAGAGGCACAATCAGCTTATAAATTATTTAGAATCAGTCCTTAGTTCATTAAATAGCCAGTACTTCTTTGAGTAAGACCGCTAATTTTTCTTTTGTGCTGGCTGAAGCGGCTGTCATGGGCAAACGCAGCTCTTCATGTATTAAGCCTTGCATGGCCAAGGCCGCTTTGATTACGGCTGGATTGGGTTCTGAAAATAATAGCTTAATCAGTGGGCGTAATTGCAGATCAATCATCCTCGCTGCCGCTAAATTACCTTCTTGAATAAAACACAGCATTTTTTTATATAAATCAGGCCGAATATGCGCCGCTGCAGCAATTGCTCCGTGCCCACCCATACAGCTAGTAATAAAAATAAGATGATCTTCGCCACTTAAAAACTTGAGTGGGGTTTCATTAATGATTTGATAAATAGGCTCTATTTGTCCTCCGCCACTTTCTTTAATGGCCACAAATTGTGGATTAAGACTGAGCGCTTTAATGGTGGCTAGCTCAATCGTTACGCCGGTGCGATAGGGGATATTATAAATAATAATAGGGTGGCGGCTGGCAGCGGCAATGGCTTCAAAGTGCTGCACAATACCTAATTGTGATGGCCTTACATAATAGGGGGCAGAAACTAATAGCGCGGCGATGGGCATATCGTTCAGTGCCGCTGTAGCGCAAATCACTTCCGCCGTATTGTTGCCGCTAATGCCAAAGGCCACGGGGTAATCAGCGCTGACTGCGGCTATGACGGCGGTGAGGAGTTGGTGTTGTTCTGTGCTTGAAAGCGTGGCGGATTCGCCGGTGGTGCCACAGACGATAAGCCCATCTGCGCCTTGCTCTTCTAAATGTTTTGCCAGGCGGCTTGCTGCGGCTAGATCGACGTGCCCATTTAAAAATGGCGTGACCATGGGTATCCAAATGCCTGAAAATTCAATCATATGTTTGCTCCTGTGCGGCGCCAACCATGGGAGGCCATGCCTTCAGACTTGAAGCGCTCAGGGAATAGGTAGAGTGGATTTATTTGAACATTCCCGTCGGCTATCGTCTGACGGGAAGGCTGCTCCGTCAGAGGGACAGCTGTTTCTTCGGTTTATTATTGCCAAGCAGATTGATGCAAGCCACGTGCAAACATAGCGGTGCTGCTGTTATTTGGCTGAGTGGGGAAGTTTGCATAATCATTACTTTAACGATAAGACTGGGGAAGGCTCAATGTACTTTATTTGCTTCATGGCGGCAAGATTTTCACTTGAACTAACTAAAGTCAAAAAGATCTTTGTTAGTGCCTTCGGCACATTGATTTAGGTGCGGGCGTCCCGCTGGACCTTCCTTTCTTGCGCGGCCAAGAAACGAAGCCAAAGAAGGCCGCCCCGACCAGCACGAAGGCCCCTCACTGCGGATAATCGGCTCGGCGAAAAAGGCTGCGCGGGAGCAAGCCCGCTACCCCTTTTCCGAAACCCCGAGCCGATTATTCCTCGCTTCGGCGTGCTTCAAGGGGATTTTTAAGCCCTATGCCGATAGCTTGGATATTACGTTTTTCCGTTGTTTGCTTAATAGAAAAGAAAACTAGTTGGCTCAGATGGGGAAAATAAATATCAGCCCGCTACATATTGAGCATTAAAACGCGCGGCAATCTTGCCTGTCATGTCACAAACAGTAATTTCCAGCGCCATTTTGGCCCGCCCTTTGCGTTGCAGTGTTTGCAAAAAACGCGCGGTGTGGCTAGCGTCTGGTGGGCAAACTTTAGCCACTAGGTCGCTCTGTAAGGGGCTTAAGAAATTTGTGCTGCCGGTTTGAATCACCACTTCCCTATCTGGCCCTGCTAATTCCGATACCCACAGCCAGCCCGCAATGGTGGCCAGCGTGCTGATGCTGCCGCCAAATGCACTGTGATGGTCGTTTTGATTAGGGCCGTAGGGAGCGGTTAGTTGCCAATCGGATTGATCTCCCAATAGCTGAACTTGCATGGCTTTTAAAAGGGGGAAGCCCTAGCAGCCTGCTGGACTTAAGACTGATCTACTGCGGGAAAGCCGGATTTGGCCATATTTCACGCATTTTTTCGTTGAATAGCCAGCTATTCGCCTCAAAAATCCGTGAAATCTGTCTCAAACCGGACTTCCCCTCGTTACGATCGCTTAAGTCCAACAGGCTGCGAGTGCAGTCGTGTGGTCCAGCGCTGGGAGAAATTGCTCATTGCTAACTTATTATTGTGTTACTTGATACTTAGGCGGTAAAAACAATGCGGCAATTTGTGGCGTGCGCTTTAGTTTAGACAATGGTGCATCTGGCATCTCGTCGTAGCTTTGCGCGCGGGCACGGCTGCTTGGTGGTGTGTTTACATTGCGAGTGAGTGCTGCTATCGCTGGCGCTGCTGCAACCCGTGCTGGAGCGCGCTCACGTCCACGGCTTGGTGCGGGTGCTACGTCTATTGGCGTAGTGCCAGGGGAGAAGCCAATCACCGGAATCAAAGGCAGATCACGTTTGAGCATTTTTTGAATGCCAAGGTAAGCTTTCTCTTCTTCTGGTGCCACCAAAGAAATGGCGATGCCTGTAGAGCCTGCACGGCCAGTGCGGCCAATGCGGTGCACATAGTCTTCTGGGTTAGTCGGCAGCTCAAAGTTAATCACAAACGGCAGCTCGTTAATATCTAAGCCACGAGCCGCTACATCGGTGGCGACCAATACTTTAAGTGTGCCATCTTTAAATGCCGCCAGTGTTTCTAAACGGGATTGCTGGGTGCGATCGCCATGAATGGCTTCGGCAGAAAAGCCTGCGCGTTTTAGCTCGCGGCCTAATTGCTCTGCGCCAATCTTGGTGCGGCAAAATACGATCACTTGGCTCATATTATGCGTGCGGATCAGATGGGCAACGAGGGCTTTTTTGCGGCTGTTTTCTACCGGATGCAGCTCTTGCTTCACCGATTCATTGGCTGAATTCTGGCGCGCTACTTCGATGACTTCTGGGTCGTGCATAAAGTCTTCGGCTAGCTTTTTGATTTCTGGCGCAAAGGTCGCAGAAAACAGCAGTGTTTGCTTGCGCGTGGTGCATAGCTCAAAAATCTTACGAATATCTAGAATAAAACCCATATCGAGCATGCGATCGGCTTCGTCCAGAATCAAGATTTCGACTTGGGATAAATTAACCGTCTTTTGTTGGATATGATCAAGCAAACGTCCAGGAGTAGCGACAAGGATTTCAACGCCTTCCCGCAGCTTAGGGATTTGCGCTTTGATATCCATACCACCAAACACTACATGGCTACGTAGCGGCATGTGCTTGCTGTAGGTGGTGACACTTTCAGAAACCTGATCGGCCAGCTCGCGTGTCGGTGTAAGAATTAATACACGGATAGGGTGGCGAGCAGGGGAGGCGCTGGTGTTCGCGTGTTTAGCGATTTTGGTGAGTATCGGTAAAGTAAACGCAGCTGTTTTACCGGTGCCTGTTTGTGCTGCACCGAGAACGTCGCGGCCTTGCAGAATGACAGGGATGGCCTGCGCTTGAATCAGCGTCGGATGTTCATAACCTTGCTCGGCGACTGCCTTGAGCACTTCCGGAGCCAGCCCGAGCGATGCGAATGTCATGCGTGTTTCTTTCCGAAAAATAAGAACAACGTTCCAATTTACACGAAGCACAGCCTGCTGCATACCCTAATGGACTAGTGGACTGTCGGGAGACAGGCTGCAAGCCCGACTATCGGTTAAACTAGCGGCATATAAAACTTGATGAGAAACAGCCATGTTTGATCACGCCTCGCAACATTTATCAACGCTTCGTGACTTACACCGCTTTGCGGTTAGCCGTTTTAATGCCGCCGAGCTTTTTTATGGCCACGGCACCGATAACGCTTGGGACGAAGCGGCTTACCTTATTTTGGCGACGTTAAAATTACCATTGGATCGTTTAGAGCCAATGTATGACGCTAAATTATTGCCAGAAGAATTAACGCAAGTCTTGGCGGTATTAAAAGAGCGCGTAGAAACCCGCAAACCAGCGGCTTATCTCACCAAAGAAGCGTGGTTGGGCGAATATAAATTTTTCGTTGATGAGCGCACCATCGTGCCGCGCTCGTTTATTGCCGAGATTATCCGTGAAGGTGGCTTAACACCGTGGATTGAATACCCGGAGCTGATTCACCGTGCGATGGACCTATGCACTGGATCGGGTTGCCTCGCGATTGTGATGGCCGATGCCTTCCCAGATGCGGCGATTGATGCGCTCGATTTATCGCCTGATGCCTTGGATGTGGCGGAAATCAATGTGCTGGAATACAGCTTGGGCGAGCGCATTGATTTAATGGATTCAGATCTATTCAGCGCGGTTGAAGGCGAACTATACGATCTGATTATCTCTAATCCTCCCTATGTCGACGCGCATTCGGTAGAAGAGCTGCCGCCAGAATACTTGCATGAGCCAGAAATGGCCCTAGGCAGCGGCGAAGATGGATTAGATATTACCCGCCGTATTCTGGAAGAAGCCACTCGCTTCCTAAACCCGCTGGGCGTGTTGGTGGTAGAAATCGGCCACAACCGCGACGAGCTGGAAGCCAGCTTCCCTGAGCTGCCGTTTGTTTGGCTAGATACCGAAAGTGGCGATGGCTTTGTATTCTTGCTGACGCGTGAAATGCTGGTTGAAGCAGGGATGTAAAGTAGGGGAGTAGGGGAGTAGGGAGTGGGGAGTAGGCGTGCAAAATCTGGCGACTCCCGACTCCCGACTCCCGACTCCCGACTCCCGACTCCCAACTCCCAACTCCCAACTCCCAACTCCCAACTCACTTTCTCTTCAAACAACGTAATAAAGCAACCGCCCCAGCAATCATCGCCATCGGGTCGAGCATGGCATCCCAAAGATTGGCGCTTTCTAATACGCCAAGCGGAAACAGTGCCAAGGCCAGTAGCCAAGCGAGTGCCAGCGCTTTGTGGCCCTGCTGCCAAGCGAGGGCTAGCGAGATGGCGCACCAGATGAGCAACGCTTGTGGCGCATAGCCCAGTGCATAGACATCAAAGGCCCAAAAACCCAAGGCCGATGAATACAGGGCTAGGCCGCTAATCAGTAGCCAGCCAGCTAAGGCTGGGCGTAGTTTTTGTTTAAAGAGTAAGCCGCAGGCTAAACCCGCTGTTGCCATACTAGGGAAACTCAGTAGGCCCAATAGCCATGGCGAGCCAAGGATGATGAGCGCGCCGATGGTGACTAAAATGTGATTTTTTTTCCAGCCAGAGCAGGCCAGCGCCGCACCGGTAGTGCCCCAGAGCAGTAATCCTGTAAGTGATGCAATCATGGTTTTTCTCCATCTAGCCAAGCGCGGTTAAAGCGTACATGGCGGATTTCAGAGCGCTCCCATGTGTAGACCAGATCCATGATTTCGTCGTTTACCAGCAGGGTGGGGTAGGAGAATTCCATGCCTCGGGTGTCTTCAATCACTTTTACTTTTTTCCAATTTTTACCATCAATGGATATGCTGAGCGCTAACTCACTGCGGCCATCGCTGCGTGGGTTATGCGCCATGATCAGCCTGCCGTCCGGCATGCGTTCTACGGCAATGGCCGAATCAGGGTTTTTTACTTTCAGATTTTGAATCGGCGACCAGCTGGCCCCGCCATCGTGAGTTTGCTGCAGTAAAAGCTGGCGGGATGGCCCGCTGTTTCTGAGCAGGGCAAAGGCATCGGTGGCGCTGTAGGCAATCACACCTGGCTGCAGGTTTTCACCTTCGGCATTCATACGGATTTTGCGGACCAGCTTGCCGTCTTTATCAAACTGCAGCAGCTCGCCAAATTTACGCGCTAGCTCGTGATAGGCGGGCAGTAAGAATCCGCCATCTTCCAATTGAACAGCATGAGTGCGAATTAAGGTCGATAAATTAAAGAAGGGGCTGGTGATGATTTTGCTGGCTGGCCCCCAGCTGTGGCCGTTGTCGGCCGAGGTCATGCGATTGAGCGTGCTGGTGGCCCAGCCCCCCATCGATACCGAAACATAAAATAATTGCAGGCGGCCTTGGCTATCGAGCACCGGCACGGGGTTGCCTACTTTTTTAATATAGCGCAGCTGATCTTTAGAGCTTTGCGCAGGCGTGGCCACGATCCAGGGCTTAATCCACTGGCCATGTTGATAGACGGACGCCCAGACGCTGACGTCTGTAGCCCCCTCACGGCTGCCGCCAAACCAAAAAGCAATCCGCTCTCCGTTGGGCAACGCAATGATGCTGGCGCTGTGCGCAGCAGGCACGGGCGCACGTAAGCGTTGCACCTCCATTTGCGGCGTGCTGGCGGTGAGGTGTGGCTGCTTTGCAAGCGCAAAACGCATGTCTGCAGGACTTTTTTGGTAGTTGATAGCCAGTAAGCATGCTGCAACTAAGCCAAACAGCAGGGAGGGGCCTTTTAGCGTCATTGTCATCTGATCGATTCAGTAAGGTCAGCGAGTTTACCTGATATTGCCAGGGAGAAAATCTTTGGGGGCGGTTGTCGCTTGATTTGCATAAAACCATGCCCATCTCTTTTAGATATGCCTCTTGCTGGATCTACCCTATGTTTAATTTTTTGCGCCAGCGCAGCCGGCGGCGTTATCTGGCCAGCCAGCCTGTACAAGATCATTTGTGGCAAAAGATGCTGCTCCTGCCTTTATTGCGTGGCTTAAATGAGGCTGATCTGGCCCTACTCAAAGACCACGCCGCATGGTTTTTGCATACAAAAACCATTACGCCGGTGCATGGTTTGGAGATCGACGATGAGCTGCGCTTGCTGATCGCCGTGCAAGCCACGCTGCCGATTCTTAATTTGGGTTTTGATGCTTATGACGATTGGCAGGAGGTAGTGCTGTATCCGGGGCGCTTTATTAGCCGTGATCTCTACACCGATTCAATTGGCCTTGTGCATCAAGAAATAAAAGTTTTATCTGGGCAGGCACGGCATCAAGGCGCGGTATTGCTATCGATGATGGATGTGATTGAGGCGCCTTATCACCCCAGCAGCAATGTGGTGATACATGAGATGGCACATAAGCTGGATATGCGCTCCGGCAGCGCCAATGGCTGCCCGCCGCTGCATCAGGGCATGAGCTATGCACGCTGGAAAAAAGTGTTTTCTAAGGCGTTTCAGGCCATCAGCCAGCAGGCAGCGATGGGTGAAACTGGCACAATTGATCTCTATGCGGCAGAAAATCCGGCAGAATGTCTGGCTGTGTGCAGCGAAACGTTCTTTGCTGCCCCCCATTTATTGCTTGAGAGTTATCCCGACGTGTATCAACAACTGAGTTTATTTTATCGCCAAGACCCCGCTGCGCGCTGGCCGCAGTATCAGTACAGACCGGTGTTTATGATGGGGGGCTGGGTATGATCGGCCTGTTGCAGGCAGGGGCAAGCCCTGAACTATATGCAGAAATCGCCGCTTTGGGCTTGCCGCTTTGGAGTGAGTTGCCTGAGGGCGCTGGCCATTACCTTTGCTGGCAAAATGAGCGTCTAGAGCTAGTTACTCTTGGCGAAAAAGGTACGGTAGCGGTCGATTTTGTCGGTGGGGCCGCCGCGCACCGTCGGCAATTTGGTGGAGGCCGTGGCCAGCCGGTGGCCAAAGCAGTGGGGATTAAAGGCGAATATGTGCCCAGAGTGCTGGATGCCACGGCTGGCCTTGGCCGGGACGCTTTTGTGTTGGCGTCATTGGGGTGTGACGTAACGCTGATCGAACGCTCACCCGTAGCTGTGGCCCTGCTATTAGATGGTTTACGCCGCGCACAGGCCGATGCTGCCATTGGCAAGATCGTGGGCAGAATGCGCTTGGTGTTTGGTGATGGGCATCAGGAGCTGGCTAAATTGCTGGCAGGGCAGGCGTTTAACTACTTATTTAACCCTCCGCTGGCCGCGCCCGAATTTGATGTAGTGTTTTTAGACCCGATGTTTCCAGACCCCACAAAACGCGCCAAATCTAAAAAAGAAATGGCCGCATTTCAAACCGTGATTGGCGATGATCCGGATGCTAACGAGCTGCTGCAGCCCGCAAGACACATTGCCAAAAAACGCGTGATTGTTAAGCGCCCGCGCATTGCTCCGCTGATGGCCGGAGCCAAGCCTGATTTTGTATTTGGCGGAGAAAGTACACGTTTTGATGGCTATTTACCATTGAATCGCTAGTGTCGAATCACGCAGGTGGCTGTGGCATGGGCCAGTAGGGTGCCATCGGCTAATTTGATTGATCCTTCTGAAACACCGATGCTCTTGGAAATATGCAAAATCTTACCCTCAGCCAGTAGCTCGGTGTTTTTAGGAATGGCTTTGACCATTTTTACATTTAAATCGACTGTGGCGTAGCTGGCCCCTGCTTCCAGCATGCTGTGTACAGCGCAGGCGGTGACTGAATCTAGCACCGTGGCGGCAAAACCGCCGTGTACGCCGCCCATAGGATTCAAATGTCGCTCATCGGCTTGTGCGGTAAAGCGTACCGAGCCTTCGCTGATATGCACCATGCTCATGGGTATCGTCTGAGTAATGGAGGGCGCAGGGAGTTTGCCATCGGCCATGGCCTGTAATAATTGTAGGCCGGTGAATTCGCTTGGGTTCATGAGCGTGATATTTGCTGATAAGGAAAGCTTAAAGTATCACGGCTGGCGAAACATAGATGTAAAAAAACCACAGCCTAGGCTGTGGTTTTTTAACTGGCTCCCCGACCTGGACTCGAACCAGGGACCTGCGGATTAACAGTCCGTCGCTCTACCAACTGAGCTATCAGGGAATAAAACTTGGTGTTTTATTGCTGGGGCAGTATTGCATTCCCCAGAAAAAAGAAGCTGCTTTTCAGCCGCACCTTTAAATATTTGGCTCCCCGACCTGGACTCGAACCAGGGACCTGCGGATTAACAGTCCGTCGCTCTACCAACTGAGCTATCAGGGAATAAACAACTTAATATACAACAACAAGCACTTTCTCATCTGAGGCTAGTATCGTAAGATTACTTGGCTCCCCGACCTGGACTCGAACCAGGGACCTGCGGATTAACAGTCCGTCGCTCTACCAACTGAGCTATCAGGGAATCGATGAAGGCCCGTATGTTAGAATCCGAACTCCTTTCTGTCAACATAAAGTATGAATCATTCGAGACGTTATGATGAAAAAAACAAGAACACTGTTGTTTTGTTTGCTTTTATTCTTTGTGTTAATTGCTTGTCTACCCTTGCTGTTGCCGCTAAATAGCTACCAACCGCAGTTAGAAAAACGGCTTTCTGCACTGTTACAGGCGCAAGTTCAGCTAGAAAACATCCAATTTAGCTATCAACCTTTACCTGTTTTTACTCTGAATGGCGTAAAAATGGACGAAGGTGCGGGAAAAATAGAACAAATTCGCATCCCTTTAAACTTTTTTAATTTATTTAACTACGGTAAAAGCTTAAAAAATGTGGAAGTTGTGGGTGTGCGCTTAAGCCCTGCGTTTGCATTTGCTTTACCAAAACGCTTTGCCGCTCTTGAGCAAGATCGGATTACTTTGGGGGATGTTTTGCTGACCAAAGCCTCTATCGTTTTGGAGCAAGGCGAATTGGGGCCGATTGATGGGGTGATGCGCTTTGCAAAAAATGGTGCAATGGATGATTTGCAACTAGCCGATAAGCAGGGGCATCTTGAAGTTCATATCAAACCCAAAGGCAATAATATTGGCTTAACCATGCAAGCCACGAGCTGGGAGCTACCGCTTGGCTATCCAATCGTCTTTGAAAAGCTCTATATGAGTGGTGAAGGTTCGCTCGCCGGATTGCTGATTGATGATATTCGCGGTGAATCATACGGTGGCGTATTAAGCGGCAAGGCGCAGCTGACTTGGCAAAATGAATGGAACTTACTGGGGCAGCTGGTACTTAAAGGCGTGCATACCGAGCCGCTGAGTAAGATTTTTAGCCCAGCCACCTTTGTGGTCGGCCGTATGGATGCAGAGGCAAACTTTATGTATCGCGCCGCAGATTATTTAAAATTGTTTGCTTACCCTAGCGTGGATGCCCGCTTTTTATTGCGTGATGGTGCTGTGCGCAATATGGACTTGGTGGCCCAGCTACGTGCTGGTGAAACGCCAGCAGGGCGGGGCGGTCAAACACGCTTTGATACTTTAAAGGGCAAAATGGTGATTCGTGATCGCGCTGTGCAGCTGCAAAGTATGGTGCTAGAGGCAGGTAAATTTAATGCACAGGGTGCGGTGCAAATTGTCGAAGGCCGTCTTAATGGCTCGGTTTCTGGGCGCTTACAAGCAGGCGTTTTAGCCATTGCGAATCAAATTCGTCTCTCAGGTGAGCTTAGCAAGCCTGCATTAAATTCGGGTAATGCGGCAAGAACAGGTGAGCAGCCGCCTGGACTATCGGTGACTGAGTTGCTTCAGTAAGTGGGCCGAGGATAAATGCGCCTAAGTTTTAAGCGGATAAGTCCGCCCCACAGGAAATAGCAATGATGGATGTGTGGGGCTTAGCTTACTATTGCCTGTTTATATCCTGCATTAAAATTTACACAGCGAATACTTCGTTGATTCGCTTGCTCAGCATGAAAATCTTTATAATGGCGTTTTTACTAGCAAACAGCAGGGCAGATCATGGCTTGGACAGATCTTTTGGCGCAGGACGGAATGCGTGATGGCGCGAGCGAGATGCAAGCATTAGCCACCGCCGCTGTAATGAGTCCGCTGGCTAGCTTTGGCATCATTGCCTTTAGTGGTGAAGAAACGGAGCCTTTTTTGCAAGGCCAGCTTTCTAGCGATGTGCGCGCTCTAGGTGAAAGCGCGGCGCAATATTCCAGCTATTCCACCCCTAAGGGCCGGATGTTGGCGAGCTTTTTGCTGTTTCGCCAAGGGGACAATTATTGTTTGCAAATCGTAGCTGAGCTGCAAGAGTCCATCCAAAAGCGCCTTTCAATGTTTGTGATGCGCTCTAAAACCAAAGCACGTGATGCCAGTAGCGAGCTTTGTTTGTTGGGCGTAGCTGGCCCTTTGGCAGCAGAAAAACTATCAGCCGTTTTAGGTGATTTACCAGAAGCTGATTTTGCAACGCTGCATAAAGAGCATTGCACCGTGATTGCTTTGCCGGGCAAGCGTTATCAATTAGCCATTGCCAGCGACGCGGCTTTGGCGCTGTGGCAGCAATTAGCCGCCGCCGGTATCTTGCCAGTGGCAGAATCCCTTTGGCGTTTATGCGATATTCGTGCAGGTAGCCCGTGGATTACCGCAGCGACTAGCGATGCTTTTGTCGCGCAAATGGCCAATATGGAGTTAATTGGTGGCGTGAGCTTTAGCAAGGGCTGCTATCCAGGGCAGGAAATTGTGGCCCGTACCCAATATCTGGGTAAGCTAAAACGCCGGATGTATCGCGCCAGTATTGCGACAGAGCATGCAGAAGCAGGGCAAGAAGTGTTTAGTAGTGAAATGAATGGCCAAGCGAGTGGTAAGGTGATGTTGGCGGCTCCCGCAGATCAAGGCCGCTGGGAGGTGCTAGTGGTGGCCCAAATCGCCAGTTTAGAGCAAGGTTTGCATCTAGGCGCAGCCGATGGTCCGCAACTCGAAATTCTTGATTTGCCCTATGCGGTATAAATAAAACGCGGCTCTCTCTTACCTGATTTGGGCGAGTAATACTTCGCTTATTAGCAAGGGGGAGGGGGCATTGATCGTTGTCACTTGACAAGTTTGGCGTGCGGAGGCGCAGATTCGTTTATAATCCGCCCTCTACGTCTTAATTACATATATTAAAGGTGTTTGTATGGGCTTTCTCGCCGGCAAAAAAATCTTGATCACCGGTCTTTTATCAGACCGCTCTATTGCCTACGGCATTGCTCAGGCCGCGAAACGTGAAGGTGCGATCTTGGCTTTTACTTATGTGAGTGAAAACTTACGTCAGCGCGTAGTTGATCTGGCAAAAGATTTCGATACTGATTTGGTACTGCCCTGTGATGTGGCCAGTGATGAGCAAATTGCCGAAGTATTTGTAGAGCTTGGCAAACACTGGGATACGCTCGATGGCTTGGTTCACTCGATTGGTTTTGCCCCACGCGAAGCCCTGAAAGGCGATTACCTTGATGCCGTAACGCGTGAATCTTTCCAAATTGCGCATGACATCAGCTCTTACAGCTTTGCAGCACTGGCCAAGGCCGCTCGCCCAATGCTAAGTGAAGGTGCGTCGCTTGTGACCATGACTTACCTTGGCGCTGAACGTGCGATTCCTAATTACAATGTAATGGGCTTGGCTAAAGCATCGCTAGAAGCCAATGTGCGCTATATGGCTGCTGCACTTGGTCCAGATCGCGCTATTCGTGTGAATGCTGTTTCTGCTGGCCCGATCAAAACACTGGCTGCTGCTGGTATTGCTAATTTCAGCAGCTTGCTGAAAAAGGCCGCCGAAGGCACACCAATGAAGCGCAATGTTACGCAAGAAGAAGTGGGCAATGTAACCGCCTTCCTCTTATCGTCGCTTTCATCGGGTATGACGGGTGAAGTCGTGATGGTGGACTGTGGCTTTAGCCATGGCGCGGGCTCAAGCACGATAGATTAAGCTTTAATCTCTATCCTTGAAAAACGCCCGCTTGGGCGTTTTTTGTTTTAAGAGTCTAGAAAGTCCCCTCACGGCAAAAGGATCTGTGCCTACAGGTTTGAGGTTTTTTGAGGGGAATAACTTTCTCGGTAATGTACTAGTAAGGATCATCCCATGTGCCAGCTACTCGGTATGAATTGCAATGTGCCGACCGATATTATGTTTTCTTTCGAAGGCTTTCGCCGTCGAGGTGGCTTGACCGATCATCATGCAGATGGCTGGGGAATCGCTTTTTTTGAAGGCGATGGCTGCCGCATGTTTTTAGATTATCTGCCATCGGCCAGCTCGCCGATTGCCGATCTGGTGCGCGCCTACCCGATTAAATCCACCAATGTGATAGCCCATATTCGCAAGGCCACACAGGGGCAGATCAGCCTTGCCAATACCCACCCATTTCGGCGCGAGCTGTGGGGACGTTATTGGATTTTTGCGCATAACGGTAATCTGCCAGAGCTGCCAGATTTAAGCAGCAGCCGTTTTATGCCGGTAGGTAATACCGATAGTGAACACGCGTTTTGCTGGATTTTATCTGAGCTTGCCCAGCGTTTTGACAGCTGCCCGCCTTTGCTGGTTTTGAAACAAGCTTTGGCTGAGTTGGTAAAGCCTCTGATGGCGGTCGGCACATTTAATTTTTTGCTTTCCGACGGCAGCGCTTTATTTGCGCATTGCAGCACCGATTTGCACTACTTAGTACGCCAAGCGCCGTTTACCTTGGCGCATTTGAATGATACCGATGTGAGTGTTGATTTCTCTGAGCTGACCACACTGAACGACCGAGTGGCCATGGTCGCCACCCAGCCGCTGACCGACAATGAGACTTGGATCAAAATGCAGCCGGGTGAGCTGCTGTGCTTTGTGGATGGGATGCCGGGCTAGGCAAATCCCCCTCAATCCCCCTTTTCCTAAGGGGGAGGCTGCGACGCTGAAGTGGCGAAAGGGCATAAGCATCTACACAAGTTTGATGTACTTATTCCCCCCTTTGAAAAAGGGGGTAGGGGGGATTTTGTACTACCTCAACGCCGCCGCAAGCCCGCTTTGCCGAATCGATTGTTTGGCAATGGCTTTGCTCAGCACTTCATTACTTCCCCAAATCTCTACTTTTTTCTTGGCACGGGTAAGGCCGGTGTAGATTAGGCTGCGGCTGAGTAGTTCGTGGAGCTGATCTGGCAGTAATAAAATCACCTCGTCAAATTCTGAGCCTTGGCTTTTGTGCACCGTGAGGGCCAGTGCGGTTTCATGGGCGGGCAGGCGGGCTGGGCTAAACCAGCGTAGGGTGTTGCCTTCGCCTTTAAAGGCTACGCGGGGTGCGCCGTTTTCAATAAAGGTTAGGCCGATATCGCCGTTATACAGCTGCACGCCATAATCATTTTGCGTGATTAAAATGGGGCGGCCTGCGTACCAGAGGCTATTTTCAGGGATGAATTTTTTAGCTTGCCAGTGCGCTTCTAACTGCTGATTCACCCCCATCACCCCCGCATGGCCTTCGCGTAAAGCTGTCAGTACGCGGAAGGTATCGAAGGCAGCAAAAGCGGCGTCCACGTCGCCAGCCAGCACGGCCTGCCAGTAAGCTGCGTAGCCTTGATCGCAGCGGGTGAGCAGGGTTTTACTATTGGGCTGCCAGCCTAATTCTGCTTCTGTCTCGGCAAATAAATCATCCGGCTGCAACAGCGCCAATGCGCCTTTGGCATCGCCCGAATTCACCAAACTTGCCAGCTTGCCAATGCCGCCGCCTGCGGCAAAGCGGTGGCTATGTTCTAGTGTCATCACGGCATTGCCCACGCTGCTGGCAGGGGCTTTGCTGCTGGTGATTGTTACCCCGGTAGCGGTTTTTAGCGCCTGAATAAAATCGGCACTCGGCGATTTTAAGCTGCATAGCTCGGCAAACACCGCACCAGCATCCACCGCATCTAGCTGATCTTTGTCGCCGAGTAAAATCAGCCGGGCATGCTCGGGCAGGGCTTCTACTAATTGCGCCATTAAGGCTAGATCAATCATCGATGCTTCATCGACCACCAGCACATCCAGCGCCAGCGGATTAGCAGCATGATGCTTAAAACTGCCATCGGGGCGCGGCCCCAGTAAGCGGTGCAGGGTGGAAGCGGTTTCTGGAATGACGGCTAGCGTGGCGGGCGAGACAGCAAGGCTAGCTTTTCTCTCTCGCACCGATTCACTCATTCTGGCTGCCGCCTTACCAGTGGGCGCGGCCATTTTAATGCTCAGCGTGTTGCTTTCCATGATTTGCAAAGCGGCCAGAATACGCAGCACGGTGGTGGTTTTACCCGTGCCAGGCCCGCCAGAAATCACCGTTAGCTTTTGCATTACTGCCGCCGCTGCAGCCACTTTTTGTAAATCAGGCTGAATGCTGGACGCAGGAAATAGCTCGTTCAGTAGTGACGCAAGCTTAGCCAAATCCACATCCACATCACAACGTTCCCCTGCCAATTGTCGCAGGCGTTTCGCCAGCTGCGATTCATACCACCAATAGCGGGTGAGATAGAGCCGGTCTTTATCCTGTGTAAGCGGCTTAAACTCGCCCGGCCTGCCGATTAAGGGGCTGCTCTGCGGCGCAGTTTTAATACAACAATGCCCCGCTGCCAGCGCCGCGCAGAGCTTGGCGAGGGTGGCATTCAGCTCATCCGACTGCGGCCCGCAAAGGCGCTCAAAACTACGGCTTAATTCAAAGGCAAAGTCTGGCATGGGGAACCTGTAAGGGTAAAAAATCTGTAGACACAGAGCTACAAAAAATACCTAGAGAAAACCTAAATCTTGAACTACAGAGAGCACAGAGGACACGGAGTTTCACGGAGAAGACCAAAAAAATAGACGGGGATGCGTCCGGTTTTGCTCGTGTACCCTCGTGGAGAGTAGAGCATGCTTTTGCATGAAAGCTATTCCTAAAGGCAGCACTAAAGACAAAAACATAGCAAAAAATCTGATTTTTATAGGGTGTGCAAGTGGTTTTTCTTGCGCACCGGCTCTTGGTGCGCAACGACTGCGTCGTTGTACACCCTATAAAACCCCATGCTTAAGCTGTTTTTCTCCGTGCAACGCCGTGTTTTAGACTTGGGTTTTGCCTTGGGTATCACTCCGGCTACAGTGCAAACACCGCCTTAAGCTCCTCGCCACTTAGATTGCCGATCCATGTCTCCCCAGTAGCAACGGCTAGATCGGCCAGATCTTTTTTGGCTTTGATCATATCGTTAATTTTCTCTTCAAAGGTGGCGCGGGTAATCAGGCGGTGGACTTGCACATTGCGGTGTTGGCCAATGCGGTAAGCGCGGTCGGTGGCTTGGGCTTCGACGGCGGGGTTCCACCACAGATCAAAGTGAATCACATTGCTGGCGGCGGTGAGGTTTAGCCCCGTGCCACCCGCTTTCAGCGACAGGATTAAGGCGCGTTCGGTGCGATCATGCTGGAAGGTTTCGACCATTTCATCCCGCTTGGGGCGGCTGACTCCGCCGTGCAAAAACGCCGGTGCTTGGCCGAAGCGTTGCGCGATCCAGCGGGCCAGAATTTCGCCCATTTCACGGTATTGAGTAAAGATCAGCACTTTTTCATGGTTGGCATAAATATCGTCGAGTAGCTCCAGAAAACGCTGTCCCTTGCCTGACAATTCAAAAGCAACATCGCCTTTTTTCAGATATTGCGCGGGGTGGTTGCAGATTTGCTTGAGCGCCAAAATCATTTGCAGCACCAGCCCTTGCTTTTTAAAGGCTTCTGATTCGTCATTAATGGCGGCCAAGCCCTCGCGCACCACCGATTCGTAAAGCGCGGTTTGGCTTGGGGATAATTCGCAGAATTGGTCTTGCTCAATTTTATCCGGCAGATCGCTAATAATGCTTTTGTCTGACTTTAAGCGCCGCAGCAAAAAGGGCGCGGTCACTTTTTTAAAGCGGCTAGCCACTTGCATGTCCCGATGCGTTTGAATTGGCGTGGCGTACTCTTTAATAAAGTGCGGCAAGGTGCCTAGATAGCCTCGGTTGGCAAAGTCCATAATGCTCCAGTACTCGGACAGGCGGTTTTCCACTGGCGTGCCGCTGATGGCCACAAATGATTTGGCCGCGATGCTTTTCACCGCCTTAGTCTGCGCCGCCGCAGGATTTTTGATATTTTGCGCCTCGTCGATCACCAGCACCCGCCAGCCCAGCGCTTTTATTTCTGTCGTAGCACTTCTGACTACGCCGTAAGTCGTTAGCAGTACATCGGGCCTGCTTTTATCTAAGCTGCGTTTGCTGCCGTGAAAAATGGCGACGCTTAGATCAGGGGCAAAGCGGGTGATTTCTTTTTGCCAGTTAGTCAGCAAACTGGTGGGCATCACGATCAGTGCTTTGTCAGTATTTAAAGCGCCGTCTTGCTTGAGCTTGAGTAGAGCAGTAATCACTTGCAGGGTTTTACCCAAACCCATATCGTCGGCAATCACCGAGCCCAAGCCCAGCTGAGCATTGCGGTACAGCCAGTCGTAACCACGCTGCTGGTAAGGGCGTAAGGTGGCGTGGATCTGGTTAGGCAGCGGTGATTCGCCCGCCTCAGCTAGCTGTTTCAACAAGCTTTGCGCCGCCTGATCCAGCGCCACTCCTGCTCCGGCATATTCGCCAGCTAAGGCGACCCGTACGAGCTCCGCGCCGCTCACTTTAGGCGGCTTAGCCAGCTGAGCTTGCAGCTTGGCAATCTCGGCCGGATCAAGGAAAACGTATTCACCCTTGAAACGAATCACGCCGCTGGCGCTTTGGACCAACTGCTCAAATTCATCCAAGCTTAATTGATGTTCGCCTATCGCCACCGTCCAGTTAAAGGCAAACAAATCAGCCATCTGTAAAAACCCGCCGCTATCCGTCGGCGTGCCGGTGACTTTCATCGACAACTTGGGGCGGAGTATTTTTTCTAGCGCTTTGGGCAAGATGGCGCGAATGCCCAGTAGCCGGATGATGGGCAGCGTTTCTTGCAACAGCTGCGGCAATGCATCACTACTGATGGAAATTGGCTGGCTGGCGTGTGATTTTAAATAGTCATTAATCGGTGGAAAAAAATCAGCCAGTAAGGATACGCTTTGTAAAATGCTAAAGCGGCGGGCCTGCCAGTCTGAGTCGGTCAGAATGGTGCTGAGTGCTAAGGGTTTGTCTGTGGCCTCTGCTGACTTGCTACGGATGCCTAGCGACAATTCAAAATCGGCCTTGTCGCCCTCTGTTAGCCATAACACCGGCGCATAGTCGCGCTGCCCCAAATGAAAACGCGATAACCATTGCAGGATGCTGCCAGGGATTTGCCCTTCGCCAACGCCATTAAAGCGGGCCTTGCCATCAATAAAAAACAGCTGATTCACCGCACTACTGCTGTCACTATTCCATCCCTCACGCCAAATAAGATCACTCAGCATAAGGGAACACAAGGTCACGACCTGCTGTAAGGGGGTGATAGATTGTTGTTCTATAGTCAGGATGTTTGCCGAAGCGGGCAGGGTGGCAGCTAGTGCTGACATTAAAGCCTTTACGCTAGGGTCGAGTAATGCCGGTAGCCATAACAAGCCAATATCGGTTTTATTACGCTCGAATACCTGTGCTACGACCGCACCTTTGCTTAGCAAATGCAAAGCAGTCAGGCGCAAAGTGTGCAGTGTTGCGAGTTCGGGCTGTAGGTCGAGTAAGGCTTGTGGCGCGACTTGTGGCAGCTTGTCTAATAATGTTGAGAGTATTTTTACGCCTTTTATGCCGTTTAGTATAAGAGGACCATTACTACTTATATTTAACTTTGGTTTGTCAGAAACATAAAAGACAGGGCTATCAGTCGGTGGTTGTAATAATGCCCGCTCTGCTTCTCTGGCAATTTTTTTTAGCGCTTTGTGATAAACGGGGGCGAAATCTTTGCCGCTATAAAATGATGTATTAGCAGGCAGTACCGAAATCAGAGCGTCTATTAAGTTGGGTATCTGGGTGAAGTCAATGGCTTGCATTGATTCTGCTGGGATGTCCTCATCGTTAATGGTGAGGACAATTTCAGACAAACTCGGCAACTGATTGCTGTGCTCCTTAATTTCAATATTGCGCTTCTTTAATTCATCGGCCAGATTCAGCCCGCGTAAGGAAAACACCAGAAATGGATTGCCATCTATTTCACGTGACAGCATATTGATGGTGGCGGCCAAATGCTTACACGGCACAGCCCAATCTGGGCAGGAGCACTGCATGGGCAAGTCTTTCCATTGGCTAGGAAAAACCGCAATGCCTAGTTTCTTGGCCAAATCCAGCACGGCGGGGTCTAGATCACGGTTCATCAGTCGTGCAATCAAGGAAGGATCGGCGGCGATTTCATCTAGCAGGCGGGTTTTGTCCTGAGTAGACCATTGCGGCACATCGATTTTGATTTGATAAGGCTGGGGGCGGCTACCTTTTACCTTGGCGGCAATCTGCCCGCCCGAAACTTTTAAATCCTTAACCGCGCCTTTATTGGCATAAGTGCGACCGCGCGGCAAACGATTATCGTAATCCAGCTGGGATAAGGCTTTTAGCCATTCCCCGCCCCACCAAGTCTGCCCATATTTCATGATGGCCATATTGATCCTTACAATTTGTTTTTAATGAGTAAATCAGGCACTTTAGCGGCGACCGTTTTGCTGATCTTTTCCAGCAGTGCTAAATCAATCTGCTGCATTTGGCAGGTTTTTGCTAGGTGCTGGGCAATGTGGATCAGCAAATGGGCCGAGACTTCTGCATCGGCTTCGGCTCTGTGGGCTGTGCCTTGAAAGCGTATGCCTAAGCTTGCGGCCAAAGTGGCGAGTTTGTAATTGCTCATGCCAGGGAATAAACGGCGCGATAGTTTGAGCGTGCAGTGCAGGCCTTGGTATTGCGGCAACAGATGGACGCGCTGGCTTTCGGCCAATAAAAACTTCGCGTCAAAGCTGGCGTTGTGCGCCGACAGCGCATCGCTGCCGATAAATTCGATCAGCGCCGGAACCACCTCGCTGGCAGGCGGAGCCTTGTTGACCATGGCTTGGCTGATGCCAGTGAGCTGGGTAATAAAATAGGGAATACGCACACCGCAATTGACCAAAGAGACAAAGCGATCAGTAATCTGCCCGTCAACAATCCGCAGCGCAGCCACTTCGGTGATGCGGTCGGAATGGCTGATGCCGGTGGTTTCAAAATCCAGCATCACGATAGGGCGGTTGAATGAAATCATGGGGGCTTTTTAAAAATTGTAGGGTAGGCAGGTGCCCACGGATATTGGCTATAAAACCCAAGTCTTGAAACACAGAGAGCACAGAGAGCACGGAGTTTCACGGAGAAATCCATGATTTACAAACCGTCATTCCCGAGTGGTTTTGTCGGGAATCCAGTAGCGCTGCTGGACCCCCGATAACATCACTCGGGGGTGACGAGTCATCGTAGGGTGGGTTAGGCCGCTCTTGATGCTTATTAGTGTGCTGATCTATTTCGGCCGTAACCCACCATGACACTGCGCTGCGGTGGGTTACGGCCAAGAGACTGTTGTGCCCATATTTAATGCATTTTCTGGCCTAACCCACCCTACGGATACTCGTGTCGCGGCTTCAAGGGAAATTTAAGTCCTGTGCCACGAGCAACGATATAAATCCAGTTTACGGTGTTCTGAAGCACTGAAAAACGCACAGCTAATAACATTTTAAAAAATATGTTTTTCTCCGTGGCCCTCCGTGTTCTCCTTTTCCTCCGTGGTTAAAGATTTGGGTTTTCTCTGTGTCTCCAGACCTTAGGTTTTTGCCGCCACTCCCATCAGCGCAACTTCAATATCATCCAGCAATTCCATACTTGGTCGGCTGAAGTACACGCCGTTTTGCCCGTCTTGTTTTCCTAGCCCGCGCATAAACAGGTAGTACACGCCACCGAATTGATCGTCGCTAAACTGCGGCAAGCGCTGGCGCAGGAAGCGGCGTACTGCCGCTGAATAAATCAGGTATTGCAGATAATAGTGGTGCTGGGCCATGGCGGGGATGAGCAGGGTGGGGGCGTAGTCGGCCACGCTATTGCCTAGCCAATTGCTTTTGTAATCGAGCACGTAATAGGCGTTTTCGGAAACAAACACCAGATCGATAAAGCCTCTTAAAAAGCCGTTGATATGGAAGAAATCTAGCGTGCTGGCGGCGGCTCGAAATTCGATAGGCAGCGATGGATGTTGCAGCGCTGCAATCAGGCGTTCCGGCTGGCAGTGGCTTACGCTATAGGTGAATTCCATTTCTGCCACGCGGTTTTTGGGCGGGATGCTGGCTAAGGTCAGCTCCTTGCCATCGAGCCGCGCAGATACGGTGTCTCTCACCATTTGGCTGACGATTTCTAGCCAGTGCTCTGGAATGCCATGGTGCTCTAGGGCTTTGGCCGTGGTGGTGATCAGCGTGTCCGCATCTAGCCAATCCCATTCTTCTAAAATGGCGTGCAGGCAAGTACCGGCCACGGTGGCGGCGGCTTCTCTTTCTGGGAAGCTAAATACTGAGCGGCCTTCTGGCGCTGTGGATGAATCGGCTTCCGGCGCATTACTGGCGCTATCCCTATCTGGCCCTTCAGAATGATTGTGCGCGGTCATGCCAGAAAAGCTGGCGACTCGCCATGTGGGGTAGAGCTTTTTGCCGAGGTAGGGCTTAAATATTAGCGGCTCGGCAGGGGCGGTTTTCAGGCCGGTGCGCGCACCGCTGGGGGCATCGTGCAGGGCAAATACCTCGGGGCTTTGCTCACACATTGCCGTAATTTCGCTCAGCAGCGTTGCATGATCGTAAGCTTTTAGATGCTCTTTTTGCGCTTCCAACACATCGTCATGCTCACCGCTGAGGGGATGTAGCAGCCAAGCCATGGCCGATTGCGATAGGCCGTCGCTAATCGCATAGCCTCGGCCATCTTTCAGGCCGATATTGCCCCAGACGATATAGCAGCGATTCCTTGCTCGGGTCAGGCCCACGTAAAGCAGGCGCAGTTTTTCTTCAAAGGCTTCCCGCTTGGCGCTGTCTTTATGCTCATCAAAATCTTCGCTGCCTAAATCCAGCCACGCTTTATCGTTTTGATGATAACGCACCGCCTCGGTGTGCTTGCCCAGCAGGCGGCCATCCCATAAAAATGGGCAGAACACGATGGGATATTCAAGGCCCTTGCTGGCGTGCAGGGTAACGATGCGCACGCGGTCTTCATCGCTTTCTAGGCGCAATAGGGCTTCATCGCCTGCGTTTTTATTTTGGCGGCTAAACCATGCCAAGTGCTGCTCTAAGCCGGTGGCTTTGTGCGCTTGTAATAGCTCGGCCAGCTGTAATAGATTAGTCAGCCGCCGCTCGCCATCACTCAAAGAAAGTAAGCGTTGCGCTACATTGCGCCCATCCAAACCTTGGTATTCCAGCCACTCTCTAAACATCGGGATTAAACCCTGCGTTTGCCAGAGTTTTTTCCAGTGGGCAAAGGCGTCGGCAATCTGGTCCCAGCCGTTGATTTCTAGGCGCAGCAGGGTGGCGGCATTGTTGCCTAGTAGAGTACTAATCAGCGCGGCGCGTACCAGACCTTGCTTGGCGGGCTCGCTAATGGCGGCGAGCACGGTATAAAGCTCGACGGCCTCTTGCGATTCCCAAACGCTATCCCTCACCCGCAGCACGCTAGGCACGCCCAGCTGGGTGAGCGCATCCTGCATGGCTTTGGCCCGGAAACGATCGGGTACCAGCACGGCCATATCGCCGCCCGAGAGTGGCTTATCTGCTAACTTGGCTTTGCCTTCCCCTGCCAAACGCAGCAGCCTTTCGATCTCTTGCGCGGTGATTTGGGCGGCGAGGTGATTGGCGGTTTCCTTGGGCCAACTGATTTGCACGCCTTTTTCTGAGACGCCTTCAGGCTCGGGCAAAAATTGGAAGCGAAAAGGGGCGCTTTTTCCTTCAGCAGCAGCAGGCGTGTCATTCTCGCCATCAACCATCAATTCTGGCCGGGGTTTACTCGCAGCTTTTACGGCGCTAAAGCTAACATGCGGGTCTACAAAAGCCTCGCTAGGCCGCTCAAACAGGGTATTTACTGCGGTGACTAAAGCGGGCACCGAGCGCTGATTGGTGTCCAAGCTTTCCTTGGCATCGACCAAGGCTTCGGCTTGGTGATAGGCGTGAATATCTGCGCCGCGAAAGCTATAAATCGCCTGCTTTGGGTCGCCAACCAAAAACAGCGGCGTGCTGCCATCTGCAAACACGCGCGAGAAAATATCGTACTGAATGCCGTCGGTATCCTGAAACTCATCAATCAGCGCGGCCTTGTAGCGGCGGCGCATGGCTATGGCTAAGCGCTCACCGCCTTCCGCAGTCAGGCCTTGCCATACGCGCAGCAACAGATCGTTAAAAGATAATTGCTGACGGCGGGCTAGGCGCTCGGGCAGCTCGATATCGCAGCGGCGGCGCAGCTCGGCCAGGCCTTGCTTTTGCCGCAACTGGCAAGCTGTGCTGAGATCATTAATTAAGCTGGCCAGCAATTCCACGGCCTCAAAAAAAGCGTGCTCAGGTGGCGTTTTGCCCTTGGCTGTGCCGCTGATGAGCTTACTGCTGCTGAGTTTGATCAGCTCCTTGCTGTCGATATCCTGCCAGCCGCCATTGCCCGCGATATGGTCATCGATCAGCAAAAAGACTTTTTCTAATTGCTCTGGCTTATAGCTAGTTTGCTTTAAGGCTTTGCTGGCAGACAGCCCCAGCAACATTTCCTTAATGACGGCTGAATGCTCACTCCAAAGCTGGCGGTAGTTCTCGAAAGCAGCGGGTAGTGCGGCGCTCAATTCTGCGGTATCGGCAGCGACTCCCAGCTCTACGGTATGCAGCAGCGGTTGGCCTAAATGGCCGTAGACCACCCGCAGCCATTCTTCTGGGCTGGCTTTGCTTTTGAGTAGGTATTCGGTGTAAACCGCGTCGGCGGGGTAGACCTGCTCGCGCCAAAAATCTGCGGCAATTTCATCCAGCACCGGCCCGGTATCACTGAGGATTTCCATACCAAAATCAGCGCCGCTTTCAAAGGCTGATTGGATAAGCACCCGCTGGCAAAAAGCGTGAATGGTATGAATCGCCGCCTCGTCCAAGCTGGCAATGGCGCGTTGCAAGCGGCGCATTACCTCGGTTCGCCGCTCTGCATGCTGGATTAATAGCTGCTCACAAAACGGATCAAGCGCTTCTTCCCCTTCGAAAGATTCCAACACCTCGGCGAGCCGCCCACGGATGCGATCGCGCAGCTCGGCGGTAGCGGCTTCGGTAAAGGTCACCACCAAAATCTCTGGCACTTTTAAGCCGTGCTCAATCACCAGCCTTGTATATAAACCCGTAATCGTCCAAGTCTTCCCCGTGCCCGCGCTGGCCTCGATCATATGCGGGCCAGCCAATGGCATCTCAAACAGATTTAGGGGGCGAAGATTCATGGCATTCCAGAAGGGGCGGGATGGGCGGTAGGGGGATTATAAAGGCTCAGCCTGACTTGGTGATGGAGCTGGGTAATATCTTTGGGCAATATAACGACAGTTGAAAGGCAAATCCCCCCTTGCCCCCCTTTTTCAAAGGGGGGTAAAACCTAGCTCTATGGGGATAAGATTGATTTCACTTTTCTTTTTTAAAATTTTGGATAGAACCCAACCCTATCTACTTGACCACTACAATTAATAATATTGATTTCATCCCCCCCTTTGAAAAAGGGGGGCTAGGGGGGATTTTGCAACCTTATAAATCAGGCCTGAAACCATTTTCCCAAGAATTGCGCAAGCATATGACCGATGCGGAACAATTGCTTTGGTCAAGGCTGCGCCGCAAACAGTTGCTAGGTGTGCAGTTTTATCGGCAGAAACCTTTGGCGGGTTTTATTGTGGATTTTTACTCTGCGGCGGCCAGTCTAGTGATTGAGCTTGACGGATCTCAGCATTTTGAAGAGGTGCATCAGATCCATGATAAGGAAAGAGATCAGGTGTTGGCGGCAATGGGCTTGCAGGTATTGCGATTTGGATAACCGGCAGGTTTTACAAGAAATAGACGAAGTTATGCAGGTGATTTTTGATACGGTTGAAAAACAAATCCCCCCTTGCCCCCCTTTTTCAAAGGGGGGTAAAAGCTAGGGCTAGCAAATGCTCAAATTGATTCAGTTCTTTTTAAAGGTAGATATTGATTCAATTGGCGTGAGTACTTCAAGAATTCAGAATGATGTTATTCCCCCTTTTTACAAAGAGGGTAAAACCTAGGGAAAAAACTGCTTAAATTGATTGATTTTTTTATTTTTAAAGGTGGAATAAATATTGATTCAATTGGCGTAAGTACTTCAAGAGTTCAGAATGATATTGTTCCCCCCTTTGAAAAAGGGGGGCTAGGGGGGATTTGCAAGTAGATAAACCAGACCTGAAAAATAATTCAAGAGGCCTTATGACTTCCTTTCAAGAAAATATCCATAGCGCGATGCTGGCCATTGCTAATGATGCCGCCGCCATCGCCATGCGTGCTTATCAGCGCGATCAGTTTGAGTTTTTAGGCGTAGCTGCCCCCGCGCGGCGTGTCGCGACGATGCCTTTTATTAAAGCGCTACAGCCAAGTAGTGCCGAGGTTTTAATCGCCGAGGTGCAAGGTTTATGGAATTTGCCGCAGCGCGAATTCCAATATATCGCCGTGGATTTGCTGGCAAGGCATGTCAAGATTTTAACAGGTGCAGATATAGAAGCCTTACTTGGCTTAGCTCAGCAGAAATCCTGGTGGGATACGGTGGATGGCTTGGTGAAAGTAATTGGCGCGATTGCGAAAGCAGACAAAGCCCAGCAAAGCCAAATGGACGCCGCGCTGCTGCACCCTGATTTTTGGATTAGGCGCATTGCCATGCTGCATCAGCTGGGCTGGAAGGGTGAAACGGATCTTATCCGCTTACAAAACTACGCCAAGCAACTAGCCCCCGAAAGCGAGTTTTTTATTAGGAAAGCCATAGGCTGGGCTCTCAGGGAATACGCATGGCACGATCCCGCCGCTATTCGAGTGTTCTTAGCTGAAATGGGCGATCAATTGTCGCCACTCAGCCGCAGAGAGGCGGCTAAGCATTTGTAAATAGGTATTTGAGGCCATCATCGTCAGCGATATCACTTGAAGCTTTCAAGATATTTGGATTCCATTGTCATGGCGTGAAATATATAAATATGATTGAGGCAATATTTGGTTAGAATTCAGCCTTCTTTCGATGTCTATCAGATACTTATATGATTCTTCGCGGTCCTTTTCTTCCTGAACTTTTGCGTGCAGAAACGCTGGCTGATTTGCTAGAAAGCACGGCGCAGCGTATTCCTGATCATCCGGCCATTTATTGGCAAGATGAGGTGCTGAGCTATAGCGAGCTCAACCGCCGTGCGGATCTAGCCGCGCATCACTTAATTCAGTTTGGCGTAACAGCGGGGCAGATCGTTGGTCTTTGCCTGCCGCGTGGTGCTGCGCTATTGATTATGCAGGCGGCGATTGCCAAGGCTGGCGCGGCTTGGCTGCCGTTTGAGGCTGATACACCGCTTGATCGCATGCAGGTTTGCCTGATCGATGCGGCGGCGCTGCTCTTGATTGGCGATGGCGATTTGGCTGGCGTGGGTGTTCCGGTATTGAGTAGTGCGCAATTGTCTGCGCCGGTTGCGGGTGATTTGCTTCGCCGCCAAGGATTATTGCCTAGCCATCCGGCCTATGTGATTTATACCTCTGGATCAACTGGTAAGCCCAAGGGTGTGCCGATTAATCAGGGCAGTATTTGCCATTTCTTGCGCAGCGAAAACTCAGTGTTGGGCGTACGTCAGGATGACAAGGTGTATCAGGGCTTCTCGTGCGCATTTGATATGTCGTTTGAAGAAATCTGGATCAGCTATTTGGTGGGTGCTTCCTTGTGGTTGGCCCCTAAAATCCTGACGGGCGATCCAGATGCTTTGCCTCGCGTCTTAAACCAAGAAAAAGTCACCGTGCTGCACGCTGTGCCCACGCTGCTGGCGCTGTTTAGCCAAGAAGTACCTAGCTTACGGATTATTAATCTGGGCGGCGAGATGTGCCCAGAATCACTGGTCGAGCGCTGGGCTACCCCAGAGCGGCAGGTGTTTAATACTTACGGCCCTACCGAATGTACGGTATCGGCCAGCCTTGCCCAATTACGCCGTGGCGAGCCAGTCACCATTGGTAAGCCGCTCCCCAATTACGGCCTTTTGGTACGCAGTGAAGATGGCCGCCTATTGCCGCAAGGTGAAACTGGCGAGCTGTGCATTATTGGCCCAGGCGTGGCAGATGGCTATTTGGGCCGCCCTGATTTAACCGCTGAAAAATTCTTCGACAATCCCTTTTCAAATCTCGAAGAATTCCCGCATGAGCGGCGTTTATACCGCACTGGCGATTTGGCGCGGATCGATGAAATAGGCCAAGTTCAATGCTTGGGTCGCACCGATGATCAAGTGAAAGTGCGCGGATTTCGGGTAGAGCTGGGCGAAATTGAAGCCTCCCTTTGCCAGATTGCAGGCGTAGGTACGGCAGCCGTTTTGCTGCGCGAGCTAGCAGGCATCGATCAACTGGTGGCTTTTGTGGTGGCAGAAAGCAGCGATGCGGCGGCTTTAAAAAACGAGCTAAAACGCAGCCTGCCGCCCTATATGATTCCTGCTCGCTTTGAATTTATGAGCGAAATACCAAGGCTGACGTCAGGAAAAATAGATAGAAAAACGCTGAAAGCCCGCGAGCTAATCATTCCTACGGGTAAAAATCTGGAAAGCGATGAGCCGGTTAGCGATGCAGAAAAAGCCTTATTTGCTGCGCTTACCACCCTGTTCCCCGGCCAAGCCTTACGCTTGGTTGATGATTTCTTTGGTGAGTTAGGCGGGCATTCCTTACTAGCGGCTCGATTAGTCTCTATTTTGCGGCGTAATCCGGCTTATGCCGGTATGACGGTGCAAGAGATTTACCAGAGTCGTACCTTACAAGTGATCGCTACTCGCTTGGATGCCTTGGCCCAGCAGCAGCCAGAGCAAGTAGAAATAGAGCCAATTCGTAAAGTACCTTTCTTACGTCGGCTGCTTTGCGGCAGTGCGCAGCTGGCTAGCCTGCCATTTTTAATTGGCCTGCGTATGTTGCTATGGCTGGCGCCATTTTTTACCTATCACTTTATGACGGGTGAAGAGGGTGACAGCTTAGGCGTGGCGGTTGGGGCGGCTATTTTGGTTTATTTGGGCAGCCTCTTATGCAGCTTTGCCATTGCCATCGCCGGTAAGTGGCTGATTTTAGGGCGGCTAAAGGCAGGGCGCTATTGCCTCTATGGGCTGACGTATTTCCGCTGGTGGCTGGTCGATCGCTTACAGGATATTTGCCCTCTGTATTTCTTAACGGGCTCGCCTTTGCAGTCGCTGTATCTACGTGCGCTTGGTGCCAAGGTTGGCAGCAACGTCGCCCTTGCTGCAATCAGCGTGCGTGCTTACGATTTGCTCAGTATTGCTGACGGGGCCAGCATTGGCGCTTCGGTCAATTTTGAAAATTTTAGAGTCGATGGTGATCATTGGGAAGTTGGGCCGATTGCAATCGGCAAGGATGCATATATTGGCTCCTATACCGTCTTGCAATCCGATACGGTCGTGGCGGATTACGGCCGTTTAGAGGGCTTATCTGCCTTATCCCGTGGGCAAAAAATTGCCGCCTCTGAGGTATGGAGTGGCTCGCCAGCAAGGCGCAGTGCGGAGGCGGTGCCAGAAATGCCTGCTCGCCCCGTGCGTAATCCCGCTTTGCGTGGTTTACATGGTTTGGCCTATGCGGGTGGATCGGCCTTGGTCGCCATCTTGTTTTTTGTGCCGGTTTTCCCCAGCTTTTTGCTGATTGACTGGCTGGATGCGCATTGGTTTGATCTTACCGAGCAAGGCGTGGCGCTGCCCGAAGCCTTTATGTTTTATCTGATGCTGGCGCTGCCTGCCAGTGCGGTGCTGATTGTGCTGACACTGATCGGCTCTGCCGCTGTACGCTGGCTGCTGCTGCCGCGTAATCCACTTGGCAGCTGGCCCGTGTTTGGCCCCATGTATTATCGCCGCTGGCTGACAAATCAAATTCAGGAATCCAGCCTTAATATCTTGCACGGCCTTTATGCCTCGGTTTACGCAGGCTGGTGGTATCGCCTGCTGGGAGCAAAAGTAGGGCGCGGCACCGAGATCTCTAACGCCATTGGCGTGGTGCCGGATTTGCTCACCTTGGGGGAAGACAGCTTTATCGCCGATGCCGTGATGCTAGGGGATGAAGAAATTGATCGTGGCTGGATGACGCTACGCCCCACCGTGGTCGGCAATCGCAGCTTTGTGGGCAATGGCGCTTACGTGCCCGATGGCAGCATTATTCCCGACGATGTATTGATCGGCGTGCAATCCCGTGCCCCAGCCAATGATCGTATGCAATCTGGCCAAACATGGCTGGGCAGCCCGGCGCTATCTCTGCCTGCCCGCGAGCAAGTCAGCGGCTTTGCCGATAGCCTGACCTTCCGCCCAAGCTTGGCACGTCGCCTAGCCCGCGGCTTTGTTGAAGCGCTGCGCACCGTAATGCCGTTGGCGGTGATCATTGCCGTCGGCTATCTCACCGTATTAAAAGTCATGCCCTTTGCCGAAAGAGAAGATTTTCACGGCGTATTTTGGGCGCTGATGATGGCCGGTGTTTTATACGGCGTGGGCTCATTTATCTTTATTGTGGCGCTAAAATGGCTAATGATAGGCCGCTACCGCCGGAATGAAGCCCCGATGTGGACCTCCTTTGTATGGCGCAGCGAAGCGCTAACCAGCCTTTACGAATCCATCGCCGTGCCCAACTTCTTTAACTTCTTACGCGGCACCCCATGGCTACCCATGGCGTTTCGCTGTATGGGTTGTAAGATTGGCAGTGGGGTATTTATGGATACCACGGACATCACAGAGTTCGATTGCGTCAGCATCGGCGACGATACGGTGATGCACGCATGGTCCGGCCCGCAAACTCATTTGTTTGAAGACCGCATCATGAAAATTGGCCGAGTAGAAATCGGCTCTGGCGTTAACGTCGGCCCACGCAGCACCATCCTGTACGACGCCATCGTCGGCAACGGCGCCCGCCTCGGCCCGCTGACGCTGGTCGTCAAAGGCGAAACTATCCCCGAAGGCCAAGCATGGACCGGTAGCCCCGCCGTACCATGGCGGACATGCCGCAGCTAATTGTCCACGATCTGTTTGAGCTGGCGCTGTTTAAAAACAGCGCCAGCCATCAAGCGGCCATCGTTCGCCAATGGCTGCACACCCAAGTGCAGCCAAGATCAGGCGGCCAACTGCTAGAAACCCCCACCGGCCCCGTATTCGCTAGCGGCCCATGGCAAATATCCCTCTCCTACAGCACCGATTACGTCGTCTGCGCCCTATCCAAATGCGCCATGCTCGGCACCGACATCACCCCCATCCAATCCTTCGCCGAACTCACTGACGTCGCCCAACACTACTTTTCCCCTGCTATTGCTCAAGCACTTAACCAGTTGCCAGAATCAGAGCAAGCATTACGCTTTGCTAAGGAATGGAGCGAGCTGGAAGCCAGAACGAAGGCTTGCAAAATGGGGCTGAGGGAATGGTCAGAGGGGCGGGAGCAAGCTTTGCAAATGGCAAAAACAAGCTATGTAGTCAGGCTGGAGAGCGAAGTGATTACAGTGGTGTGGGTTTGATTTTTAACATTACTCGTGCTTATTTACGTACTCCGTCAGTTTTTTGTGATATTTTCTTTCTGTTTACCTTTCTTTGAATGATTGTTCGAAGAGTTAGCTTATATTAAAAGAGTTAATGAATAATGATCGAAAAATTTTTCGCAAATACAAAGCAACAGCCTTTAGATCAGCACCTATTTTCAGTGGGCTTTGTTGCATATTTGTTAATAAAAAAATTATTGAATGATGATAAATTGGCTACAGCTGCTTTTGTCGCGGGTGGATTGCATGATATTGGCAAACTTGATCCTGAGTTTCAAGCTTGGCTGTTAGGAACAATCAATAAAGATTTAATAAGTGAGCAGCCAGAGGATGGTTTGCATATTGAAAAAGGCCAATTCACCTTTGATAAGCATGCGCGCCATAATGAAATTTCTCTGTTCTTGTACCACTTGTTAGATGATGAAGGTTTCAAAGATATAAATCGACGAAACAAAGATTTAATAAAGCATGTAATTTATTGGCATCATGCAAAGCCAATTCGAAAAAATGAATTTACATCTCTAGATTTTATTCAAAAAAAACTAAGTAAAAGTATTGGAGGTGCAAGTCTAAAATGTTTTTATAATGAAGTAAAAACTACTATTTCATTGGTAAACAAATTATCAGCAAATTACAACGTAGACGAGTCTATAAATTTAACTGGTTTTATGAATGATGTTGAAGAAGACAAGCTTTATGGCTTAGATAAAATTAAATTACCTGATTACAAGAGCTATCTTTTAAGTAATGACGTTATTAAAGATTATGTCAGCAATGTTAACGAGAATGCTAAAAAAAGTATTGTAAGAGCAGCGGTTATTTCAGCAGATCGACTAGTATCATCATTAAGTAAAGAGCAATTAGCGGAACATATTGAACAGCGCAAGTTGGATAAGTTACTTGACCATTTAATTAAAAAGGATAGTACTTTAAAAATAGATATTGAAAAATGTCTACAGGGATTTGATTCGGCATATCCAGAAAGTCGACGAAATAACCAGCAGCATGAAGCTGCAAAAAAACTTGCGAGCGTAAAAGGTGTTGCTGTGTTGAATGGCCCTGCTGGCTGTGGGAAAACAAAAATTGCATTGGAGTGGGCGCTTAACTCGGCAGTGAAAAAAATAATTTGGGTTTGTCCACGTGTTCAAGTCTGCGAGGGTTTATTTCATGATTTAACATCTAATGAATACCTTCCTAATACTCGTATTGAAATTTGTACGGGGCAGTTGAAATTTGTTAAAAAAAATGGTTTTTCTGTAACAACGCCAGAAGGAGAAGAGTTTTCTGGTGATATTGTATTAACAACGATCGATCAAATCATAAATACCTTGATCACGCATAGCCGTGTCACGAGTTTGATTGATTTTATGGAAACGCATATAGTATTTGATGAGTATCATGAATACATTAATATGCCTGCATTCAATTTGCTTTTTGCTGAATTAGTACAATGTAAAAAACTACAAGGTGAGTATGCAAGAACACTTTTAGTTTCAGCGACACCAAATTATTTTTTTATCAAAGAAATGTTTGAAATTGATAAGGATGATGTAATTGGTATTGATAGCTTTAATCAACGTAAATATCAGATTAGCTTCAAGGTTTTTGATGAAACAAAGCATGATGAAACAAATCCACTTTTTGCACTTCAAGCTAATAATAGTATTGTTATAAGTAATACAGCCACTACGGCACAATTGAGTTTTATCGCGAATATGAATAAAGAAAATTCAATATTATTTCACTCTAAATTTAAACAATTAGATAAAACCATACTTTTCAATAAAATATTCGACTCGTTTAAGCAACAAGGCAGCCTTGCTTATGATGTTTTGCGTAGCGGGCCTGTGGTCCAAGCTTCACTCAATATTACTTGCAAAAATATGGTGACCGAATTTACATATGCAGAAAATTGGCTACAGCGCTTAGGGCGTCTAGATAGATTTGGTGAAAATTTTGGAGTTAATCAGTATGTAATTGCAATACCACAGGCCATTGCTGAAAATAAAGGAATCAAGGGAGGCTGCGCAAAATTCTTAAACTATATGAATAGTTTTTTAAGTGCGAAAGCATGGTATCAATTTTTACTCGACAACGGCGCACAAAGTAAAATATTGACTATCGCTGATTTTTATCAATTTTATGAAAAATTCTATGAAAGTTGCGCGGGAAAAACCGCGGTAGAAAATGATTTGATGGCTGCACTTAAATTTAGCGCTCAGGTAATCGAAAATAAAGTTCATGATCCAGTTTGTTTCCCTAAAAAGAAAAGTACAAGTAACCAAAAAAAATTAAAAAAATCATCACTACGTGGTGATAGTCGATTTGTTCAAATGGCGGTATGTGAAATTTCAAATGAAGGAAAATTTTTATTTCCTAATAAATATGCTTGTGACGAATTGAATGATCTATTTACGATGTCTGTTAATGAAATTGAAGGATATGATCCTACTAGTGATAAAAATATGATCAGCTTCATGTATCAGAAGCATCATAAAATTCTTAGCGCTAAACATCAAAAAAAACACTCTCAGGAATATAAATACTTTATGCTAAAAAATGAAGCCATTGATCCTGAGTTTCCGATTTATGTTAGTTACACGAAAGACGATTTAGATTTATGTAATGACAAGCCACACGTACACGCAATTTATTATGTAGTAAGCACGACTCAGCCAATTGGCGCAATTTCAATAAGTAAGCTCAATATTCAATCAAACATTGAGGAATGAAAATGGAAAAAGTAACAGGAATAAAAAGTGTTGATTTTAAAATAAAAGCGCTTGGTCATGGTGTCGTGAATTGGAATGGGCCAACTACTTTAACAGGAGGAGATGGTAAAACGGTTGATAACCATACCTTACCAAAGTTACGTGGTTACACTAATCTAACTGGAAAAGTTAAAGAAGAGACCGGCTATAGATATAAAAAAGAAGCGACTGATATAGACTTTAAAAAAACACCTTTGTATATCAGTCAAAATTGCATCCGACATCACTTGTTTCGAGATCAAGCATTTGATTTGCATTTTGCAGGTGATAAAAATATACAAAAAGTGCTTTCATCTATCACTGGCTTGATTCGTGGCTATGTTGTTCCTTCCAGTCAATGCAAACGTACCAGCCCTTTGTTAATTGAAGATTTTGTGGATCAATTGGGTAATGGGAATTTTGAACAGTATGGCCAAGCTGGAGCTCGTGATAGCACTTCATTTTTCTCAAAAACGACTTTTGGTGATACGCAGTATCAATCTTATGGATCTATTAGTGTCGAACAATTACAGTTTATTTCACTAGATAAAAAATTTGATCGTGCTTCCATCATTGTAAAAGAAGGCCAAGGTGAAAAGATAGCTGAAGAAATAACGGCCTTTATTAAAACCATTAATCCCTCTTTAAAACCTGAAGCCATATTCCATGAAAATTATGTGCGAAAAGGCACCATCTTTGAAGAAGGTGAGGTTGGAATCTTATTAAATGATGACGCGATAAAAATATTGGTAACACACACTTTGGAAAAGATTTCTGAGTTGTCTATCCGACAAGCAAAATCTTATATGTATGTTGATGAAATCATAGTTGATTACAACGACAGCAATAAAATGATGCGAATTAAGAGAGATAAATCGGAAATATCAGAGCAGCCTGAGTCAGAATTTGCCGTGTATTTTTACAAAAAATAGAGGTATTCAATGAAAATTGTAATTGAATACGAAGCCTCTTGGCGAAACTCGTTTCTAGATGGAGACAATAACCGTAAGTTGCCACCATCTGGCCGTGAATATTTAGGGTCGATGACGACATTGAAAAAAGAAGGTAATTTTATTCAACGTAGCATCACGTTAGATACCATTATGGGGGTATTAAACCGTTTAATTGGTGACCAAAGAAAGCTTTACCAAACCAGAAATAAACTAGGTTCAAGTACGTATTTTTTTGAAGAAATTGAATCTAAAATTAGTTTTGAAGATAAACCATTATTAAGTAATGAGATAGTCTATGTACGGAATATGAAAGGCAGTACAGACCAAAATTCTTTTACAGGCATGATTAAATCTCAAGAGCCAATTCTTTCTTCAGATTATAGTGCGGAACTATGGGGTGTCTTGAAATTAAATTTACATGAATTATGTGATTTCATTTTTAATGATGTAATAGTGAATAAAGATATTGATAGTGACCCACTAGTAGTTTGTACATTGATTGAAAACTTAGAGTCTCTTAAACCTATTGAAAATACTGGATGTGTTTCTGAGGTGGTTGATTTTTTAGCTAAATATTTTCCAGGTACTATATATTTAAATAACAAAGGTTTAGTGATTACTTCATCACTTTATTGCTCTGCTTTGTATGTGCAATTAAATAGGCTTTCATTGCGATTTGATATGAGTACAGCATTAACTAAGTCTGGTGGGATTAGTGGAATATCCAAACGAGGTTTTACAAAAAAAGATTTCATGGATCGCTTTACAACAGGGAAGAAAAAAATTCTTTGGGGTAATCCATATATGAAAAAAGAGAAGATTAAAGGGCAAGGCGAGGTTACTTCAATGTTGACCAAAGCCAGTGGTCAATTAGAGATAAATATCAATGTCGATCAACAAAAAGGACAAGAGATTAAAGAGCTAATTGAAAATGCTGGCGTATCAGCTTTTTATCTCGGCAAAAAAGGTCTTGCCTATGTTTCTAAAATACGTGTGTGAGGGTAAATAATGGATTATTACATTGACATTACGCTTAAACCTGATGCTGAAATGAGAGAAAACATTTTATTGAATATGGTATATGCCAAACTGCATAAAGCACTCGTTGATTTAAGTTGTACCGCAATTGGTGTTAGCTTTCCAGATTATCGGCTAATCCTCGGTAAGCGTATTCGATTACACGGGGCACTCCCTGAGCTAGAAAAACTTCAAGCACTTAACTGGCTCTCAGCGTTGGTTGGGTATTGTGATGTTTCCGTTGCACAAAAAATTCCTCAGCAAGTACAGTACCGAATAATTTGTCGTAAACAAAGCAATATGACGCAAGCAAAGTTAAATCGCCTGCTAAAGCGCGGCACTATTACCCTAGAGCAAGCGCATGTATATAAAGAAAAAATGTTTATAAAAGGGCTTGCTAATCCATATGTTGAACTTAAAAGTACATCTAATAGCGAACAGTATCGACGTTATTTTGAATTTGGTGAACTGCAACCAGAGCCCGTGGTAGGAACATTTGATTACTTTGGTTTGTCTAAACAAGCAACTATTCCTTGGTTTTAAATCTGAATCTATGAGACTTAATTAAATACCCACTCAAAGGACAGTTATAAAAAATACATATTGTTTAGATGTCAGGTTTCGGGTGATCATATCCCTATTCGCAGCTGGCCTTTATTCCGTGCCAGGGATATTCTGCGCGACTTGATTCAATCCACTACAACCAAGGTAGCCACACCAGATCCATCCCCAAGCCCGCACCACACCGCGTGTACGAGCTGAAATGCAGGCCTCAACGCTGTCGGCAACTGCCTTGGCTAAACTGTATAACACCACTGTCGCAACGGCCAGCAAGTGGCAATCGCGCGCCGATACACAAGACCGCTCACATTGCCCGCAGAACCTTAAAACCACGTTAACGCCAGCTGAAGAAACCATCGCGGTTGAGCTGCGTCGCCTGCTGCTACTCCCCTTGGATGACATGGTGGCCATTACGCGTGAATTTATCAATCCAAAAGCCACGCGCTCTGGCTTGCATCGTTGCTTTACACGTCATGGCGTCAATCAAATCAAAGACCTTATCCCCAAGGATGAAAGCGAGAAAAAGCCCGTCAAGACGTTCAAAGATTATGAGCCAGGTTACCTGCATATTGACATCAAATACCTACCGAAGATGCCAGATGAAGACAGTAGAAGCTATCTATTTGTCGCTATTGATCGCGCCACACGCTGGGTTTATCTCGCGATTTACCCCGATCAAACCGAGGAAAGCAGTGCTGATTTTCTGCGTGCCGTTTATCGTGTTTGCCCAATGCATATCAAAACAATTTTGACCGACAATGGCACACAATTTACCGACCGGTTTACCAGTAAAAGCAAGGTTCCCAGTGGTAATCATGTATTTGATCGTGAGTGCACGCGCCTAA
>JANYCY010000009.1 GCA_025360045.1 Janthinobacterium sp.
CAAAGTGAAAGAATATCAAAGTTTGAGCCACACAAGATGGGACTGCAAATATCACATTGTGTTTATTCCAAGGCGGCGCAAGCAAGTGATTTATGGTGCATTGCGCAAGCATCTCGGGGAGATATGCCGAGCGCTAGCAACAGCCGCCTTTAGGCGGCTCCTGATTTACCAGCGCCTTCGAGGTGCCCCAGCAATAAACCTCTGGCTTTGCCGGAGGTAAGTTAATTTGAGGCTGATTTTATTGTGGGTGCTTGTGCAGAGTAAGAAAGTCATTTAGAATGCGGTCTCTCTGATCTTCCTAGCGAAGAAATAGACGGAAAGTATAGGGTTGTAGCTCAGTTGGTTAGAGCGTTTGGTCGACATCCAAGAGGTCGTGAGTTCGAATCTCACCAACCCTACCAAAAATATGTAGGGCATGATTTTGAATTATAATGAATCATGCCAGTAGCTAATGGAGTTAAGCCTCATGAATCGAACTAGCACCACAACAGAATAATTCTGATGATGTGTGCGTGGGGCTTGATTTATAAAAAGTGTGGCGCAAGCCGCACTTTTTTTTCGTTCATTTTTTACCGCTTCTGTTGGCCTTTTACTTGAAAGTTTTTCAACCTTATCTACAACGCGCAGCACAGGATAAAATATGCCTATCGTGACCCTGCCAGACGGCTCTGAACGACAATTCGATGCTCCGCTTACCGTGGGCGATGTAGCTGCCAGCATCGGTGCGGGCCTTGCTCGTGCTGCTTTGGCAGGTAAGGTTGATGGCCTGTTGGTAGATACCAGCTATCTTATTGATCGTGATATCCAGTTGGCGATTATCACTGAGAAAGATGCGGATGGTTTAGAGATTATCCGTCACTCAGCTGCTCACTTGCTGGCGTATGCGGTTAAAACGCTGTTTCCTGATGCACAAGCGACGATTGGTCCTGTGATCGAAAACGGCTTTTACTACGATTTCGCTTATAAACGCCCATTTACGCCAGAAGACTTGGTCGCCATCGAAAAGAAAATGGTCGAGCTGGCGAAGAAAGATATTCCTGTTGAGCGTTATGAGCAGTCGCGTGATGAAGCAGTTGCCTACTTCAAATCGATCGGTGAGACCTACAAAGCCGAAATCATCGAGTCGATTCCTGCTGATCAAGTTTTAAGCTTATACCGTGAAGGTGATTTTACTGACCTTTGCCGTGGCCCTCACGTTCCATCCACTGGCAAGTTGAAAGTATTTAAGCTCATGAAGGTTGCGGGTGCTTACTGGCGCGGCGATAGCAAAAATGAAATGCTGACCCGTATTTATGGCACGGCTTGGGCAAAAAAAGACGAGCTTGAGCAGTACTTGCATATGTTGGAAGAATCAGAAAAGCGCGACCACCGTAAAATTGGTAAGCAGCTTGATTTATTCCATATGCAAGAAGAAGCGCCGGGTATGGTGTTCTGGCATCCTAAGGGCTGGGCACTTTGGCAAACGATTGAACAATACATGCGCAAAAAGCTCGACCAGCATGGCTACCAAGAAATTCGTACGCCGATGGTGATGGATCGTTCTTTGTGGGAAAAATCGGGTCACTGGGAAAACTACCACGACGCGATGTTTACGACAGAATCGGAAAAGCGCGATTACGCAGTGAAGCCAATGAACTGCCCGGGGCATATTCAAGTCTTTAATCAAGGCCTGCGCTCCTATCGCGATTTGCCACTGCGCTTCTCAGAGTTTGGTTCTTGCCACCGCAACGAACCTTCAGGGTCTTTGCACGGCATTATGCGTGTACGTGGCTTTGTGCAAGATGACGCGCATATTTTCTGTACGGAAGAGCAAGTTCAAGCTGAAGCTGCGGCATTTATAGATTTGCTACAAGAAGTTTACGCAGACTTTGGTTTTACTGAGATTCTGGTTAAGCTTTCCACTCGTCCGGAAAAACGTGTTGGGACAGAAGAAAGCTGGGATCATGCCGAGGCTGCGCTGGCCGCTGCGCTGGATTCCAAGGGCTTGGCTTTTGAGTATCAGCCAGGCGAAGGCGCATTTTATGGCCCGAAAATTGAATTTTCTTTAAAAGATTGCCTAGGTCGTGTGTGGCAATGTGGTACTTTGCAGATCGACCCTAATTTGCCAGAGCGCTTAGGTGCTGAGTATGTTGGGATCGACAATGCTAAACATCGTCCTTTGATGCTGCATCGCGCGGTATTGGGATCGATGGAGCGTTTTATTGGTATTCTGATCGAAAATCATGCGGGTGCATTCCCTGTTTGGCTTGCGCCAACTCAGCTTGTGGTCTTGAATATTTCGGATGCACAGCGTGAATATGCCGTAGAAGTGTGTGAAAAACTCAAGTCTCTTGGTTTTAGAGTTCAAGCGGACTTGAGAAATGAGAAGATTACCTATAAAATTCGCGAACATAGTTTGCAACGTCTTCCTTATCAGCTAATTATTGGTGATAAGGAGAAAGAGGCAGGCCTAGTGGCCGTGCGAAGCCGTACTGGTGAAGACTTGGGGCAGTTGACGATTGAGGCGCTTGTAGAGCGCCTAAAATCGGAAATGCCGCAGGTTTAATCGTAGGCCGTCGCACGGTTTTGATTTTGAATGACTTGGAGAATCACAATAGCTTCTCAGGATAAAGAACCACGGATTAACGGTGAAATCACCGCCCGTGAGTTACGTTTGCAGGGTGTGGATGGCGAGCAGCTTGGTATCGTCAGCCTTTCCGAGGCTTTGGCTCTGGCCGAAGAGGCCAATGTTGATCTGGTGGAAATCGCACCAACAGCACAGCCGCCTGTTTGCCGCATTATGGATTACGGCAAATTTAAGTATCAGGACTCGAAAAAGAAACACGCCGCCAAGCAGAACCAGAAGCAGGTCCAGGTCAAGGAAGTTAAATTCCGCCCGGGTACGGACGAGAACGATTACCAGATCAAACTGCGTAATCTGACCCGCTTCCTCGCCGAGGGTGATAAAGCAAAGATTACTTTGCGCTTCCGTGGTCGTGAAATGGCTCACCAAGAAATCGGTATGGCTCAGCTGAAACGTGTTGAAGCTGATCTGGGCGATTTGGTTGTGGTTGAGCAGTATCCGCGTCTGGAAGGGCGTCAAATGGTCATGATGTTGGCTCCTAAAAAGAAAGCCGCTTAATTTCCCTTTGTAAAAACGACCGGGCTAGCGGCTGCGCCTGGTAAGGCTGATTGTTTGTTTAAAATTAGCTAGCAGCCGTAATAAAAGCGTGGTGGCAGGTATTAAGTGCAGAGCGGGCAACCGCTATGGCGCCTGTCGCCCTATCTAACTCAGTAGTAGGAGTTCATCATGCCTAAGATGAAGACCAAGAGCGGCGCTAAAAAGCGCTTCAAGGTTCTCGGTGGTGGTGGCGTTAAGCGTAGTCACGCTTTCAAGCGTCACATCTTGACCAAGAAAACCACTAAGACTAAGCGCCAGCTGCGCGGTACATGTATGGTCGATCCGTCGAACATGCCTTCTGTCCGTGCAATGTTGCCCTACGCATAACTAAAGGAAAAGACTCATGCCTCGCGTTAAACGTGGTGTTACAGCTCGTGCCCGTCATAAGAAAATCATCGCTCTGGCCAAAGGCTATCGTGGTCGTCGTAAAAATGTCTATCGTGTAGCCAAACAGGCTGTCATGAAGGCAGGTCAATACGCTTACCGTGACCGTCGTCAGAAAAAGCGTCAGTTCCGTCGCCTATGGATTGCGCGTATTAACGCTGCTTCCCGTGAGTGCGGTCTGGCCTACAGCCGTTTCATGAACGGTCTGAAGAAAGCTGGTATTGAAGTTGACCGTAAGGTTCTCGCTGATATGGCTATTTTTGACAAACCAGCTTTTGCTCAGTTTGTTGAAATCGCTAAGGCGAAACTAGCCGCCTAATCGGCTGGTCGACAAGAGGGGGAGGCTTCTGGCCTCCCTTTTTTATTCCTTTGGTTTATCCAAAGGACTGCTTTTTCTGACTTTCTTTATTGAGATGTCAGCCAAAGCAAAACAATTTGCCTGAGATTGCCGCAAGATCATGGTTGATAACGTACAAGCGATTCTGGAAAAAGGCCTGGCTGCATTAAATGCAACCAATGACCCGAACGAACTTGAAAATGCCAAGGCGCAATTTATTGGCAAGCAGGGCGAGATTTCTGCGCTCTTAAAACAGTTAGCCACCTTGCCACCTGAAGAAAAGAAATCTTTTGGTGCAATCGTTAATCAGGCTAAGCAAGCTTTTGAAGCATCGCTTAATGCGCGTCGTGAAGCGCTTGCCAATGAAAAGTTGGCCAAGCAGCTGGCTGCTGAAGCACTGGATATCACCTTGCCGGGCCGTGGCCTTGCTGCAGGTGGTTTGCACCCAGTGACTAAGGTGCGTGAGCGCATCGAAGCATTGTTTCACTCTATGGGTTTCGCTGTGGCCGATGGCCCCGAAATCGAAACAGATTTTTATAATTTTGAAGCCTTGAATCTGCCGCCAGATCATCCTGCCCGCGGCATGCAAGACACCTTTTATGTAGAAGGTGGCGAAGTGTTGCGCACGCATACTTCACCGATTCAAGCGCGTTACATGGAAAGCCATGAGCCGCCGATTAAGATTATTGCGCCGGGCCGGGTTTACCGTGTTGATTCTGACGCCACACATTCGCCAATGTTCCATCAAATGGAAGGCCTGTGGGTTGATCAGGATGTCTCCTTTGCCGATCTAAAAAGCGTCATTGTTAGCTTTCTGCGTCAGTTCTTTGAGCGTGATGATCTGGAAGTACGCTTTCGCCCCTCTTTCTTTCCCTTTACCGAGCCTTCGGCTGAGATCGACGTAAAGTGGGCTAAGGGTTGGATGGAAGTGGGCGGTTGCGGCATGGTGCACCCCAATGTGCTGAAGAATGTAGGCATCGATAGCGAAAAGTTCACCGGCTTTGCCTTTGGTATTGGCTTGGATCGTTTCGCGATGCTTTACTACGGCGTAAATGATTTACGCCTCTTCTTCGAGAACGATATTTCCTTCCTCGAACAGTTCCAGTAATAAGTTGAAAAGTGGCGCAGCTAAAGCAGCTCTCTGTGAGATCTGTTTTTGCTGGCTTTCTACAGCGGATGTTGTACCGTCCGCGCATCTGTAGGTGCGAGTGATGAAATTTTCTGAACAATGGTTGCGTAGCTGGGCAAATCCAGCACTAAATTCTGAACAGTTGGCTCATTTATTGACGATGGCCGGTTTAGAAGTAGAAGAAAATGACCCTGCTGCCCCTGAGTTTACTCAAGTGTTTGTGGCAGAGGTGTTGTCTGTTACTAAGCATGAAAACGCCGATAAGCTGAATGTTTGTAGCGTGAATGTGGGCGAGGCTGAGCCACTGCAAATCGTGTGCGGCGCACCGAATGTGGCCCCTGGTATTAAAGTGCCATGCGCTCGCGTCGGCGCGGCTTTGCCTGGCGATTTTAATATCAAAAAAGCCAAGGTTCGCGGCGTTGAATCCTTCGGTATGCTCTGCTCGGGTGACGAACTAGGTATGCCGAGCGATGTAGATGGCCTGATGATTTTGCCAAGCGATGCACCGATTGGCATGCCAATTCGCGAATACCTGCAGCTTGATGATCGCTTACTGACTTTAAAGCTCACACCAAATCGTACTGATTGCTTGTCCATTAAAGGGATTGCGCGCGAAGTCGCTGCTTTAACGGATGCCGTGCTTCATCCGCTTGAAATTAAAGCCGTTGTTCCGACGTGTGATGATGTGATTGCTGTATCGCTGAATGCGAACGCTGCATGTCCACGTTACGCTGGTCGTGTGATCAAAAATGTAAATCAAGCGGCGGCAACTCCAGATTGGATGAAGCAACGCTTAGAGCGCTCAGGATTACGCTCTATCTCGGCGATTGTTGACGTTACTAACTACGTCTTGTTAGAACTCGGTCAACCTATGCACGCCTTTGATGCAGATAAGCTGGAAGGTGGCATTCAGGCTCGTTTTGCTCAGCAGGGCGAAAAGATTACGCTACTGAATGAAAAAGAGCTGACGCTTGACGCCGATATGCTGGTGATTGCAGACACGGCACAGCCCTTAGCGCTGGCAGGCATTATGGGCGGCCTAGCGTCGTCTGTAGTGGCTGGTACACGCAATATCTTTTTAGAATCTGCCTTCTTTGCGCCGAGCATGATTGCTGGCCGCTCACGCCGTGTTGGTTTTAGCTCAGATAGCTCGCATCGCTTTGAGCGCGGCATCGACTTTGCCAATGTAGTGAATGCGCTTGAGCGTGCCACACAGCTGATTCTGGATATCTGCGGCGGTGAAGCTGGCCCAGTTAGCGAAGCGCAAGCTGAGTTGCCTGCTCGCCCAGCCGTAGCGCTACGCGTGCCACGCGTGGCTAAAGTCTTGGGTATTCAGCTATCCGCAGATGAAATTCTCGCTTTATTGGCGCGTTTGGCGCTGCCAACGACGCTGGCGGGTGATGTGATTACCGTAACGCCACCTTCTTTCCGATTTGATATCGAAATCGAAGAAGATCTGATCGAAGAAATCGCCCGCCTGTTTGGCTACGACAATATTCCTGTTGCACCATCAGCATCACGCCAAGTGATGCTGCCGCAGCAGGGGGATCGCCGTGAAAAGGCTGCGCTGAAATCAATTATGGTGGTTCGCGATTATTTCGAAGCCATCAGCTACGCCTTTGTTGAAGAAAAATGGGAAGCTGATTTTGTGGGCAATACCAGCCCAGTTAAATTGCTTAACCCTATCGCCAGCCAGATGAGCGTGATGCGCTCTAGTTTGTTTGGTGGCCTGATCTCAGCCCTGCAAGGTAATCAAAAGCGCAAGCAAGAGCGTGTGCGCCTATTTGAGCTAGCCCGCGTATTTAATGGCACTGCAGCAGATGCTCAGCCAGAGAAAATCGCTGGTCTGGCATGGGGCCACCGCAGCGCCGAGCAATGGGGCGTAGCCAAGCAACATGTTGATTTTTATGATGTAAAAGCCGATGTAGAAGCATTGCTTGCTCCGTGTAAAGCAGACTTCCGCCGAAGTGGACATCCAGCCCTGCATCCTGGCCGCGCTGCCGAAGTTTTACTGAACGGTATCGTGGTTGGAGTGATTGGCGAGCTGCATCCTAAATGGGTGCAATCGTACGATTTAGGCACAGCGCCTGTCTTGTTTGAATTGGATGTGGAAGCGCTTGTAAGTGTTGCAACGCTTACAGCTAAGCCAGTATCCAAGTTACAAGTTGTTCGCCGTGACCTTGCCTTACTGGCTGATGAAAGCTTGTCGGTGGCAACACTACAAGCCGCATTCGCCAAGCTGAAAAACCCGCTCCTCATAGCATCAGAAGTGTTCGATGTCTACCGTGGAAAAGGTGTTCCAGAAGGTAAAAAAAGCCTTGCTTTCAAGATGTTAATGCAAGATACTCACAAAACTCTTACTGATGAGGAAGTCGACGCCGTCGTCGCGGATATGATCCGTGCCGCCGAAGCAAACGGTGCGACGTTGAGAGTCTAATGCTAATGCAGTACACCCCCACTACAATGATGACGCTTACTAAAGCTGACTTAGCCGATATGTTGTTCGATAAGGTTGGTTTAAATAAGCGTGAAGCGAAAGACATGGTCGAAGCCTTCTTCGAGGAAATCCGCACGTCCCTTTCTGAGGGCGATTCGGTAAAACTCTCCGGCTTTGGCAATTTTCAGCTCAGAGACAAGCCACAACGTCCTGGGCGTAATCCTAAAACAGGCGAAGAAATCCCCATCTCCGCACGGCGCGTGGTTACCTTCCACGCCAGTCAAAAGCTGAAGGGAATGGTCGAAAGTCACTATGCAAAGCAGCAGCCTCGTCATACCGACCAGTGATCTACCCTCTATCCCAGCAAAACGCTACTTCACCATTGGTGAAGTTAGCGAGCTTTGTGGTGTAAAACCGCATGTGCTACGTTACTGGGAGCAGGAATTCACGCAATTAAAGCCTGTAAAACGGCGCGGCAATCGTCGCTACTATCAGCACCATGAAGTGCTGCTAGTGCGGCGGATCCGCTCCTTACTTTACGAACAAGGCTTTACCATCAGCGGTGCCCGCAACCAACTATCAGCGCTTCGAGGAGATGCTGATGGCGCGGAAGAGGGCACTACAGTGACAGAATTGCGTCATGAATTAGAAGCATTACTTGCTTGGCTGGATGACTAGTCAAGCAAGGGGCCGTAAGATATAATGCGTCCCTGAGTTCGGAATGTGGCGCAGCCCGGTAGCGCACTTGCATGGGGTGCAAGGGGTCGGAGGTTCGAATCCTCTCATTCCGACCAATAGAATCAAAGACTTAGCCTCGCTTATGCGGGGCTTTTTCTTTTCTATGTCCCCAAATTTGTGGGCTATTTCTTGATTTTTCTGGCGTATGCTGCCGTTTTATAACGCTTGTCCCTTGTGCTTAATTGTCGCGACAATTGAACTGGGGCCGTGTCACTATGCGATTGCCGCTTAAAAAAGAGCGGCTACGTCGATGCAATATCTGGCTGATTGTGGATGAGCAGATTTCCGTGTGCGAGTGTTGCTAGAAACTTGAGCTGCACCGCTAGGGCGTTTAAAGCAGCCTCTTTTCTCTATTTATTTGGCCTGAATACTATTCAATCAGCGAGCTTCGCATCAATGGAGCTCCGACTCCTTGCACCCCATACAAGTGCGCTATCCAGCCCGCTGTGATTTTTTAACTCAGTTACCGCTTGAAGCCTGAATTTAGCGCTTTCTATTTGGCTAATTCACATCCCCAAAGCTTCTTTTTCTTCTGATAAATTCCCGTACAAAATCAGTAAGTAAGTTGCTGATTGATCGGGCCCTTGGGTATGGCGTGTAGTCGTTTGCTCCCCTTGCGCTAGCGATCGTTGATACAAAATATCCTATACCTTCTGTTTCCTGACATTTTTCTTTGTTTTTTCTTATGATTTGTTCGATTAATTAAAGTGTTTTGCTTACGAAAAAGTAATGGACTAGGCGAATAATAAAAAACAAGCCCACTCTTTTCAATTCACTATTTTGTTTAGCAAGGTATATCAAAAAATGTCAGCAAGATTGCTAGGAATAAGCCTGCTTATTGCATTAACGTCTGGATCGGTTTATGCGGAGGATAGGCAGGGTACGCTTGAGAATGGGCTCTCTTATATCGTGCGTCAGACCAGTCGGCCACTTGGTGAAGCCGAATTTCGGCTAGTGGTCCAAGCGGGTGAGCTGGATGTGAGCAGCGAAAAAAACCAAGGTGCAATGCATCTGATCGAGCATATGGCTTTCAGAAATACCAAAGACTTTCCCAATGGCAGCCTAGTTCCTTTTCTACGCAGTAAGGGCTTTCGTTTTGGCTTGCATCTTAATGGGGCAACCCGCCCTGAAGTGACCACCTATCAGCTCAGCCTGTCTCACGCTAAATCGCAGGATTTGGAAGACGGTATGAACGTGCTATTCAATATGGCGCAAAACGTTAATTTTGAGAGTGATACTTTTGCGAGGGAAAAAAACGTTGTCGCAGAAGAAATCCGGCTGCACAGTGATAATCCATGGGTCTCTGCCTGGGAAAACGGGCTGAAACTCTTGCTGTCTAATACCAACAGCGGCAGGTGGTCTTTTGGTACAGCTGACAGTATTAAAGCCATCGATGAAAAGGAAGTCACTTCACTGTATCAGGCGCTTTATCGTGCTAATCGGATGACCGTTATTGTTACGGGCAATATCGATACGGCTGCGGCGGAAAAAGCACTTAAAAAGAAATTTGCTGCGGTACGTCCTGATGACAAGCTGGCTGGTGCCCCCTACCAGCGTGGGCCTTGGCCTGTGCCATCGGGCATTTTCTATGCGGTTAATCCTTTGCCCGATAAATTTAACAATCTGATCAGTGTTTCTTTGGTGCTCCCCCGTAGCGACTTCAAAACCAGCGCGGGTGATATGCAGTCTTACCAGTATTCGCTGCTGCGCTATATTCTCAAGCAAAGGCTTGGGGGTGGGATTGCCATGGACTGGCAATTTCGCGCCGATGGGCAGCCGATGCTGAATTGGGTTTTTGAAACATCACTTGATTGGCAAAAAAACAAGGGCAAGTGGCCCGATCATTTCAAGGTGTTGGAAAACTTTGAAAACCGGCTAGCGATGCTGATTGCCAAGCCGCTGGATCAAGAAACACTGGATCTGTTTAAGCAGGAATATCTGGGCTCGGTGCAGCAGTGGTATGCCACCAGCCGCAATCAGGCCAAAACCGAGGCCGAGCTGCTGCAAAATGCCGCACAGGGGCTGCATCCTTGGATTGATACCGCAGCTGAATGGCCTTTGGTGCAAGCAGCCATTGCTCAGGTCGATAGTCAAAAAATCAGCGATATGCTGAGCGGCATGGCAAAGGGGCCTCGCTATATCCAAGTGATGCAGGAGTCGTCACACCTCAAGACTTTGCCTAGCTGTCAAGTCTCGCCTGTTCATAAACCCGTTTTTTAAATAATTCAGGTTTGTTTTTTTGCCATTCCTTCATCGCTTGAATCGGCGTGGTGTGACCGAGCGCTTTTTGCGGAATATGGTGGTTGTAGATCTTTAAATAATTG
>JANYCY010000010.1 GCA_025360045.1 Janthinobacterium sp.
CAATTATTTAAAGATCTACAACCACCATATTCCGCAAAAAGCGCTCGGTCACACCACGCCGATTCAAGCGATGAAGGAATGGCAAAAAAACAAACCTGAATTATTTAAAAAACGGGTTTATGAACAGGCGAGACTTGACACATAATTTACACTATAGCTCAAACCATAAACAGGACTAGCGATTAGCGCATAAGCTATTGAAAAAACAAAACCTGAGCCTACAATCCAAGCCAGTGATATGCCGTAACTTGTTCCATAATTTGACAAAATCTTATACCAAAAACCAAGAGTAGCTATTTTTTCAAAGCGCCCTTTTTTTGCCTGAATCACATCCTGCTCAAGAGCATAAAACATTCCCTCTTCATGGCGAGCTCGTTGAGACTCCATCGCTAGCCTCAAAGTTCGATAAGCTTTTTCCGCCTCTGGCCCTTCCTTCATTAAGAAATCAGACATAGGAGGAAAAATACATCCCTGAGGTATTTTTACATCATAAAAAATAGGAAGCCCATAAAAAGTAGAACCACTAAAATTCAATGCCTGCCCGAATTCACGCCCAATACAATTCAAATCGCGAATATCTGAATCTTGAATAGATAGATAATGCACCAGCCTATCTCTTTCACTTCCATCATCTTCTTTACGGAGCGCCATAAAAAGATCAACCCCATTCGGCATGGAAGATTCTGAGATCTCAATTGTTAAAATAGGAACATTCTGAAATCCAAAATGGGCACCTTCGAAATCAGAATTTCTCATCTCAAACCTAGCAACAATAGAATCAGAGAAAGACAAATAACTACTTTCATTTCTAGGGGCAACAAACCAATCCACCCAAGCTAACAAATCATGGAAAACTGCCGATCCAAAAATATTAGTCAAGCTGTGTAAATCTTGGGTTTCAGCCGAGTCTCTACCTATGCTATCGTGGGTCAAATAGCAATCACAACGCGATAGATCTGAGTCAGAAACTTTAGCGGCCACTAATGAAGTGGGTAACTCTCCGTTCCGCATCAGTGATCGTTGGTTCAGATGAAATATGATGTGGTTTTTTGTCGAATATGTTTTTATTTTTTCTATATGATCGAGAGTAGAAATTTCGCAGTAGAAACAAGACAAATGCGTTAGGACTCACAGGTGAATCAACAGGAATACGACAATTTTCGTACTGCCCAAGCGTTAGATGAGATTTTGGATGATCCACATCTTTATGTGAACTTGGATCGTAGTCAAAACGAATGGGGAATCTAACCAATTTTATGGCGACCACATCACCATACAATTCATCGTTCTCATATAAATATGGCGCATCATCAATAGACGGCAATTCAGGCGAAGGAAAATAGCACAACCTGTGTTTAGTTAAAGCCCCCGTGCCATCGAACGTATATTGGAAAATTAATAGTCCGCCATCTGGTAACTTAATATGGTAGGCATCATTACTTTCAATTTCCTTGTATATTTCATTATATGCAATATCCCTCAGCGAAATAGAGCCCAGCGGTAACCCTCCAAATTTGATCCCGCCATCCAGAATGCTTAGTTCTTTTGGATGAAACTGCTTGACGGACAGACTGGTAAATATCAGTCTGGCATAAACGTCGTTTAACTGTTTACGAACACTTTGGGGCGTCATTTTCTCGTCTGCGGCTTTTTCAACTTTTGGAGTTCGCTAATCATATGATCGGCATCAATATCTCCACGCTCTACCGCTTGAAGTAGTAAGTCTCGCTGCATTTCAAGTTTTTGGTACTGTGCACGTTTAGGGCCTGATGGTGCTTTGTTGATGAGCCAGAGCTCTTGTTTCTCATCCTGCGTGGGATATCGAAACGTGAGTTTGTAATTATTGTTCCGAAGAGTATTCCACTCGTTTATCAAACCATCCATTCCTGATCCAACACCCAATATACGCACCCACGCTTTGGAGCGAGTAATCGCAGTAAACAAGCGATTTCGCATTAAGGCTGTTGCGCTTTTATTCCAACCAGAAAAAGAATCTTGGGCATTGATGATGTAAACCATACCAGCCTCGTTTCCTTTTGCTCGGAATATGCCTGTGAATGTAACACTGCCTGATTTAGAAAACACATCTGCAGATGTGCTTACGCCTGCTAACTCACTATTAATATGCCCTTCAGAAAATAATAATTGCCTCGCCGGCCCAACTTCACGTTGAGTGGTTAATGGGTTTGGATTTATCACAACGATATCTTCAGGCCGAAGCTCTTCCTCGCCGATGTCATGAATGATGGATTTAACCAAAAAATCAGTTTGTTCTTTTGCATTATCAAAGCGATGAAATTGGATTAAATCATTAGGATCGGAATGCTCTTCAAGAAAGGGAGGAGAACTATTAGGCGTTCTTGCTAGAGTTACGGTTTCTCCACCACGAAGCGTGCCATCTTCAACTACATAGCCAACATCCAACCATAGATTATCTTGATCGAAAAACTGTACTAAACCTTTTTCTCTATAAATACCAAAACCCAAAGCGTGGGCTGTCGCAAGCAGTGGTCGAGAGTTTCGGTAGCATTTTTCTAAAATAATATCTTGCTTAGGGGTTGCCCCTTCTTCAGTATTAAGCATAACGTATGCATTGCCTGTATCGTCAGTACCGAACAATTCCTCAGGGGGAAGCACTGATGTACCTGTGAGAGATTGCAACTCATCGTAGGCATACACCAATCGCTTAGGATCTTTCAGAAAACGATAGCAAAGTTGCAAGAATTCAGGTGGCAAGTCCTGAGCCTCATCGACAAGCATAAGATCATAGATCGGGGTTGGATCAGCTTTAGCCTTTAGTGCGTGATCACATGCCCCAGAGAATTCTTTGCCGTCTCCGAAAATGCGTTTTGCACTAGAAAAATCAAGGAAATCAATTTGCTGCGTGCGGCAATACTTGTGGTAAATACCATCTCGTTCCTTTTCGCCCGGAGCCCCCCACGCGTTAAGAATATCAATATTATCCCAATCAGGCTCCATCCCTGTCTGTTCGATTGTAAAGTTGTTAATGAGGCGCCTAAATTGTTCTTTAAGAGAACGGGTATTGAACGTGACTGCAATCCTCCAATCAGGATTCTGTGCATGTAGATATGCAACTTTCAATGCTAGAACAATTGTTTTCCCTGACCCAGCAAGCCCACGAATTCGCTGTACCCCCTCAACAGTTTCAATTACAGCTTGAGATTGGTGTTGATCAAGATTAGCAATAGATTCCTCTATCCGCTTAAGTCGTGCTCCGCGCGAGTGTGGTTTTTGCGGCTCACGCTTAAGTTTGCCAGCTCGAATGGATGTGACAACTTGAACTGCGGCCAAAAGCTGCATGAAAACTTCAGCATCGCACGGCCAATTAAACCCTCTAATGATCTCATCTAATGAACTCTTATTTGCAATGAAATAAGGGTCTTCGACATTAGGAAGTGTTTGCTTTGCAGGTGCATAAGTGACGACTCTAATCTCAAACTTTAAATTACGGCGCTCCTTCAGTCCTGGGTAAGGTTTGAGACGAACATCTAACATTGATGCAATTTCGTCTTGGCGAGCTTGAAAATCGCCAACCTCCGTCCCTTCAACCAAATCAAAGCCGACTAAACCTGCCATGTCTGAGACGAAAAGTGCATCGAATTTCATTGGTCCAGTTGGTGATCCTATTACTGGGTAGCCAAGGTATAAGTAACCAGTGAGACCCTCAATTGAGGAAAGCACATCGGCTAGAGATTTTGATGATTCCGGCTTCTCTCTTGCCGTACCCCAAATGACATTAATCATGCTGTTTTCTCATCCCGTAACTACAATCGCTATTTTCAAATATTTGGTAATGCTACAGATCAACGGAAAGCAACGCCATACCAAATAAACTATATCCTGCCCAAGTACGCCGAAGATTTGTTGTGCTAGCTAATAAGCGGTAGATGAATATTCTAGTTGGCATGCGATATAATTTATTCATCTACAGCAAGATCAATCTTACAAATTTAGCACGCTTTGTGACTCAAATGTTTATGTGGTTTGTGCGATGATTTCCTCGGTTTAGATAGCCCCTGCTGATGGCGATAGGTATGGCTAGTTATTAGCGATAACGCATCCTTGAGAATATGGATTGCATTTAGGGTTAGTAGCAGCGCTGGAAGTACCCGCTTTAAAATAGTATGAGCATAGGAGTGATTAATTCTACGTCCTTCTGGTAGTGGTTCTTTCGCAATAGCAGCAAGACAAGCCAAGGCTTGTAAGTTATCGCACAACACCTTAGCAGCAAAATCCTGCATTACGGCTAATTGAGTCAGGCCAGACACATGCTCTAGGCTCAGGCGATGCTTTAATCTCTTGAAAGCCTCCTCAATCCGCCAGCGTTGATGATAAAGCTCACCAAAATCGGTACAGGGAAATGCATTTGTATCCAGTAAGTTAGTCATCAACACGCGAGCGTCACCATCGGGTGTAACGATACGCACGAGACGAACCTCTTGTGATTCGGCGGGGCAGCCGTAATCAACGACATCTTTGTGGTTGGGTGCATTCAGCCTGACAACTGCTTCTGCATTACCAGAGCGTATAAAGTCGCGTACGCAGTTAAAACCGCCTTTATCAGCGCGGTCTACTCTCATGCAAAAATGAACTCCTGCTTGATTTAACGCTGCGACCAACCATCTAGCTTGATAGCCGCGATCAAGCAAGAGAACATCGTCAACACTCAGTTTTTCCAAATGTTCAAACAGCATTTGACGCTCACCCACGCTAACATCGTAGAGTGTCGCAGCCAACGTCATTTCTACGCCAGGTAGAAACAATGCAAATGCGTTTTGCTCAGTAGTGGCTGCTCGGGGTACATGACTTGCTCGTAAGCCGAAGCGCAGATTGGAAGCGTCTGCAGCAACCAATCGCAAACCACGCCATCTAGGAACAAGACCTGCCGCATCAACTTGCCGAATAAACCAATCATTGAGTTTAGGAATGGCTGCACCAGACAACTTAGCTCGTGCTTGAGCGAAAGCTTGTTCGGAAACGTGATGAACTAACTGAGCTTGCTGTCGGAGATGCGCAAAAAATTGATCTAATTCGGCTCGTACGCTCATGCGCATGCCGCTAACCATGACAGCAATCAAGCTAGGCAACGGTAGCTTTCCGCCTTTTCGGGTGAATGCTGTTGGGTATTCTGTATGCCGTGCGGCTTCTCGAAATGCATCGGATTGCAAGTGTTCCGCAAAGATGCGGAACAATTCAATATGACAAGACATATGGTTTCTCAGATTGGGTTTCCCCAAGCTCTTTGAGGTTCAAAGGGCGAGAGAAAGCGCAAGCGCAAAAAGCGCTTGACAGCCAAATCTAGAAAAGCCAACATGTCTGTGACACTCTGCCAAGAATTGTCATCAGACCCCTGAGTCGTTCAGCGTCAACTGATCGATAGTTCAGGGGTTTGTCTTTTCTGCTCTCGCAAAACTAAATAATCGTTCTGTCGGGTCGTGTTTGAATTACATCTAGCTCCCCTACGTAGATTCAGGCAAATTATTTGCGGGCTGACTAGGATTTGCCTGTTCAGCAAGCCAGCGCTCTACTTCTGGGCGCAGAAACAATCGCCTTCGCCCAACTCGGAACGAAGGCGGCATAGCCAGACCCAAACTCAGCCTGTTGCGAGCAGTGTGCTCGGAAATCCGGAGAATCCTGCTAACCTCGGCAACAGTCATTGTTTCCACTATTTATTCCTTCTATGTCCTTCAATATCCCAGCTCATCATGCTATTTAGTTGTCTTAGCCTTTGCTACTGCGAAAAATGGACATTTGATTATTTTGCCGCTCTATATTGAAGATAAGACCATCCTCACCAAGTTTACGAACAGGGGCGTTGTGTATGGCCTGCGTTTCATCAAGGCGGTAGCGTCCGCAGGCGCTGTTACTCCCGCACTAGCTCTGCGGTTAATCCGTTGCTACTTACGGCCACTGGCGTCTTCTGAAGGCCGTGCTGCCTTTGATAAGAAAAAGAAAGCCAGTTGGGACAATATTTATTTTTTGTACTCCGAGCTTGGCTTTTGTTCTGAGAATGATGACAATCTCTGGCAGATAGCGTGTGCCGTAAAGCTTGTGCACTCCCATACTAAACAGCCACCTCGGGACTTGAAGTTCGCTCCAATTGAAGTGAATACTTTTATTCAGCACTGCGGTTTTGTGCACCTTTCTATACCAGAGATTCGGCACCCCAAGAAGCACCGAGGCATAGATCCTCTGCAATTTTGCGAGTTGTGCTGGCGCCAGCCCCTATCAGGTAGAAAATTGTGTGGGCATCATGCGCCGAGCGATCCTCTGACATTCGAAAATGATAAGCGCACGGCTGCTGCACGTTACAAAGAAGGGCTAAGGCAGAAAGAATTACTAGAAAAAACCATTAACCAAATTCTTACGCGTGAAACGATTAAATTTCACGAAAGCAATTTTCAAGATCAAATGCTATTTCCTAAGCAAGATATTGCAGCATGGCTCGCGGAACGACGTCCGGCGGTTTGGTTAGCGCTTGGATGTGGGCAGTACGACTTAACAGATGAAAATGCGATCAAAATATTGCTGGATTTTTTACACAATCCAGAAGGCCTGCCAGTTCAGGCAAAAGCACTATATTCAACCATCAACATACATATTCAGGCTCACCCAGCATTGATCTGGCCAATGCTTGTCAGAGCTGAGGGCTGGTATCAGAGTCGTGAGCTTATGACTAAAAAGAGAGGAGGTAAACGCCTCGGAGCAGGTAGACCGAAGGAAGTAAAAACCTGACCTATCCAAATTCAGAATTGTTTGAATATCACGAAGTTAAGCAACTAATCAGCTACTAACCCTTAGCTTGGGTGGATTGGGCAACAAACCCCTCCCTCGGGTTATTACAATCATTGAAACATAGGTATTTCACAAAACACTTACTAAACTCCGAAGACACGGCCAATATTGATGACCCTACAATAACAATATCTTTATATTCTTCTTGGGTGCCAATATCAACAACATCAACTTTACGCTCAACAACAGAATCCCGCACTTCCAAACAAAGGTTAGTACCTCCAACCATTAACCTATCGACCCAAGATTTATAAATTAATAACGTATCAGGATGAATTTTTACAGCCCCTAGAATAGAAGAAGCAACCCAATCGTCATTATTTTCGCATTCAAATTCAATATTATTATTGTAAATTGAAACATTACTTACACTAACGCCATCAATCGTCAGTCCAGTGCCTTTTGCAAATCTACAACGACTGATTTCAACACAATAACCATCTCGTATGTTTTCAACGCTTACTGAATTTCTAAATGTACAACCTACAAAACAGATCCCTTTAAGCTCGCGTTTGCAATCTATTTTGAAAAAATCAAAATCAACACAAATCAAGTATAAAATCTTTTTATGAGTAATTGCATCCTCGATCAATGCTGTCAACTTACTCAAATCAAATTTAATTGAATACCCCACAAAAACGGTATAACGATCTGGATCTCCTTTCGGCTTAAAATTCAAAAGATCCCGATCAATAACCTCATCGTCTTCAACAGACTTATTTTTCTTTGCTCGAAGGCTAATTCTTTCTTTAATATTTTTAATATTATCTATTTTTTTCATTGTTTTATATTTAGAAAATTAAAAGCCCCTTTAGCCAAGAAGCACTCTGAACAAAAGCACCACCGGCCAAAGCCCCTCGATCAATATTACTCTTGGATCCTAGACCAAAACACCTGGTAATTGCCCCGTCAAGGCTTGCTTTTCTTTCGTCGCGGCTCCCAACAAAGCAAAGCCAAGTAACTGGCCTTGAGCGTCCACAAAACGAGCATCTATCCCCCCCTCAATTGCCGACACCTGCCACTCACCCTGAGCCCCGATTGCAGGAGGGGCAACAACGGTTAGGCAAGCCGGCGTTTTAACCACAACAGGCATGGCAGGGTATTTTACATGGGTGGGCGTCCCTGCCAGCGTGGCGGCCAAGGCACGGGCGCAGTGCATAATGGGCATCACAAAGGGCAGGTTCAAACCCATCACTTCGGCACAATCACCTAGGGCATAGATATGTGGCAGAGAGCTTTGCAAGCCTTGATCGACCACGATGCCACGATTCACCTTTAAACCAGCGCTAGCCGCTAAATGAATACGTGGGCGCAGGCCAACAGCTGAAAGTAATAAATCAACCTCTACAATCGAGCCATCGTTTAATTCAACTAAATAACGATCTTCCAAATGATCGTAATTTGTAGCCGTCATGCCCAATTTGAATTCAACCCCTGCAAGCTCTAATTGCTGGCCCAAATAGCGCCCTGCCGCTTCTGGCAAAAAGCGCGATAAAGGCCAAGAAGCTGGATCAATTACCACGGGTTTAATACCTAGCGCTAATAAATCATTGGCAAACTCACAACCAATCAGCCCTGCCCCTAAAATACCGACTGTTTTAACGCCTTCCAGCTTTTCAGTAAAAACAGCGTAGTCTTCAAGATTATTAACCGACAATACATCGTCATCTGCATTGCCGGCCAAGGGAAGGCGAATTGGATCAGCTCCAATGGCCAATACTAAATCACGATATTCAAGCGCTTGCCCATCAATCAATAAAACCTGCTTATTAGCGGTGTCAATTCCAACCACTTCGGTATCAGGCAAAATAGCGGCGCTAAGTTCTTCCGCCATTTTAGCGGCAGATTTCATGAGCAATGTTACGGCCGTTTTTTTACCCGCCAAGGCATTAGATAGCATGGGCTTGGAATAAAAATCAGCGGCATCTTGAGCAATAATTGTTAAATGGCTGGTTTGATCCAGTTTACGAAATTCACGTGCGCATTGATAGGCAGCTAAGCCTGAACCAATAATGACGACAGGGGCTCTCATTTGTCTTCCTTGGTGGATGGAGCGCTAAAATCAAACTTCAAAAAAACACGCAAATTATCGGTGGTCTCAATCCCAAACACCTCACTTAACGCCATTTATATTGATGCACTAAATTAAATAAGCCATTAATGAATAGGCTCATTGTGCAACATCGTAACAGCGGGCAATGGGGCATTTAATACCGCTTGCCTTACCGCTTCTACTGCACCTGTGCGCGGGAAATTACGTCGCCAAGCCAAAATCACGCGCCGAGTGGGCACAGGCTCTTTAAATGGCCGAATGGTCAACAATAAATCATCCGCACTACTTACTGATGTAGCAGGCAAAACGGTAACGCCAATACCACCTGCCACCATATGCCGGATCGTCGTGAGCGAGCTGCCTTGTAAGGTGCGCTGCAAGCTACCCACGGGCAAGCTTTCACGATTTAGATCTGGGCAGGCTTGTAAAACATGATCTCTAAAGCAATTACCTGAAGAGAGCAGTAAAACATTTTCATCAGCCAAAACAGATGAATCAATTTCTGTTTCGTTTTCCCAAGGATGGCCCTTAGGTGTGGCCACCACAAAGGGCTCGTCGTAAACCGCTTGCGTGGCAAGGCCCGCTTCAAAAAACGGCTCGGCCACAATCGCCACATCGATTTCGCCCTGCTTGAGCATCTCGACCAAACGCGCGGTGTAGTTTTCTTCTAGCAAAATCTGCATTTGCGGCGCAGCAATGCGGAGTTGTGGGATGAGGTGTGGCAATAAATACGGGCTGATGGTGTAGATAATGCCAAGGCGCAGCGCACCCGCAAGCGGATCTTTGCCCTGCTCAGCCAGCTGTTTAATCAGCTGAACTTCTTCTAATACCCGCTGCGCCTGCTCGACCACACGCCCGCCAATTGGTGTCAGCGTGACATCGCTGGCGGAGCGCTCAAACAGTGCCACACCCAGCTCTTCTTCCAACTTTTTAACCGCCACCGAAAGCGTAGGCTGCGAAACAAAGCAACTAGCCGCAGCACGGCCAAAATGACGCTCGCGGGCGACGGCGACGATGTATCTGAGTTCAGTGAGCGTCATGCTTTAGCCTGCCAAAAACGAATACCCCAAGTCGCCGCAATCAAGCCGCTAAATCCCAACAAAGCCAGAACCGGTAAAGACATACCAAATAAGCTCCAATCGATTACGCCGCACTCACCGTGCCCTGTCAGCACACCTTTGAAAACCTGCAGCCACGGCTGCGTTTCCATTAAGTAATTCAGCCCCGGCCCGCAAGAAGGCAATTTGCTCGGATCAATAAAATACTGAATCGCCACATGTCTTGCAGCAACGCCTGCCCCAGCCAAACCGACAATGGTAAGGACGATCGGCCAAAAGCGGCTCATTTTGGGTAAGGGAATCGCAGCGGAGCAAAAAGCTAATAAACCAAAGGTAATAAAAGCCACGCGCTGGAAAATACACAGCGGGCATGGGCTTAAAAATTGAGTTCTTTCTAGGTAAATTGCAAAAGCAATCGTACTTGCACAAAAGAGAGATAGGGCCAAATGGCCCAAACGCCAACGCAACATACACACTCCGACAGCCAGTCAATAGATACAGACTATTCTATCAGCCAACTCGATCAAGAGGGAGTTGATGACAAGGCAATGATTGCCGATACCTACACTGCACTGACTATAATATTGCTTATTCTGACGTATCAATCGATAAAAAATCCCGCAACTCCTGCTCTTTTTCCATGGCATCGCGGTAGCCCAGCTCGATGAGTTTGCGTGAATAGCCACTACAGAATAATAAGTAACTGGCAATCACCGAGCCTTGATGCCGGAACGCCCCCATCCCCCCGAGTAAAAAGCGCATCCCCCAAGGAAATTCTAATTTAAAGGCCACGGCCAGCCGCTCTAATGGCTGAGAAGGCGAGATCGCTAATACTTTAATGGGCCGCAAGCCTAATGGCAGCTGGCTTAGCAAGCCTGCGGGCATTGCAGCTAGCGTGCGATTAATACGAGTCAATCTTTCCAAGTCAGTATCTAAACCATCCAAAAAAATACTATTCATTAAATGCCCCATCACTTGGGCCAGTGTGGGATAGCGAGTGTGTTTTTCTCGCGCCGAAGGGTCGGCCACCTGTGGCGCAACACCAATCACCAAGATGCGCTCAGCGCCTAAATGGATAGCAGGGCTAATTGGCGCGATTTGCCGCACCGTGCCATCGCCAAAGTATTCACGATGTAATCGCACCGCTGGAAACAACAGTGGAATGGCCGCCGAGGCCATCAGATGATCGACGCTAATGCTAGCCTTTACCCCCACTCTGGAGGCGCGATGCCACACTTCTAAATCCGCAGCGCCTTGAAAAAACGACACCGATTGTCCCGAGGTATAACCCGAAGCCGAGATGGATAAAGCCCTTAAAGCGCCCGCTTCAATACTTTGCTGAATACCTGAAAAATCCACCCTATCTACCAGCAAATCACGCAGCGGCGCATTATTTAAAAAAGCGCGTGGATTATATTTACCTAAGCCACCCAAAAATAAAGAGACTAGCCAATGCCCCGCTGTTGCTAGCAATTGCCCAAGCGATGCGTGATAAATTAATTCAGGCGTTAATCCCTGCCATAGCCTTGCCAATTCGAACACCGAGCGACGAAAATGCACGGCCCCAGCTGCAAGCGCCACCGCATTAATGCCACCTGCCGAAGTCCCACAAATAATCGGAAAAGGATTAGCCGCGCCCTTAGGTAATAATTTAGCGATAGCGAGTAACACGCCCACTTGATACGCCGCCCTCGCACCGCCACCAGACAAAATCAAGGCGGTGTTGCTAGCATGAGTCTGCATCCGTTTGACCGACATCACTCGCCCCTTATTTACGCTGCCACCACGCCGCATGCGCATGACATTTTTCTAGATATTCTCTTACGCTAGCTCGAAGCCCTTCTAGCCGCAAGGCGCATTCAAAGCACAAGCAACAAAAATAAGGATTGCAAGGAAATTTGTTACGAAACTGCTCATTTTTAAGAAAAGACGAAATAGCAATTAGTCTTCTTACGCGCTTTTCGGTATAATGCCGTTTTGGCGACTAAGGATTCTGCACCATGCGCGTGATTCAGAAGGCCCTCACCTTTGACGATGTACTTCTCGTCCCGGCCCACTCAAATATCCTCCCACGTGATGTCGATTTATCGACGCAATTCACTCGCAATATTCGCCTGAATCTACCGCTGGTTTCTGCAGCGATGGATACAGTGACCGAGGCCCGCCTCGCCATTGCTCTTGCCCAAGAAGGCGGCATGGGGATTATTCATAAGAATATGACCCCTGCTATGCAAGCGAAAGAAGTATCCAAAGTTAAACGCTACGAATCAGGCATTGTAAAGGATCCGATTACCGTATCCCCAGACATGCTCGTTCGCGACGTTCACGAACTCACCCGTCAACACAAAATATCCGGCTTGCCTGTGATCGATAAATCCGGCCAATTGGTCGGCATCGTCACCAACCGCGATTTGCGTTTTGAAACGCGTCTTGACGTGGCTGTTAGCAGCATCATGACGCCTAAAGAGCGTTTGATTACCGTCAACGAAGGCGATTCAATCGAAGCCGCCCGCGTGCTGATGCACGAGCACCGCCTTGAGCGCGTGCTGGTGATCGACGAAAACTTCAAGCTAAAAGGCTTGATTACCGTTAAAGATTTGATCAAGACTTCCGAGCACCCATTCGCAGCCAAAGACGATCAAGGTCGCCTGCGTTGCGGCGCTGCAGTTGGCGTAGGCGCTGGCACCGAAGAGCGTGTGAAGTTGCTTTCTGAGGCGGGTGTAGATGTGATCGTGGTCGATACTGCCCACGGCCACAGCCAAGGCGTGATCGATCGTGTACGTTGGGTTAAGCAAAACTACCCACATATCCAAGTGATTGGCGGCAATATCGCCACTGCTGCTGCCGCTTTAGCTCTGGCTGAAGCGGGTGCCGATGCGGTTAAAGTAGGGATTGGTCCAGGCTCGATCTGCACCACACGCATTGTGGCAGGCGTAGGCGTACCGCAAATTACGGCGGTCGCTAATGTAGCTGATGCACTGGCTGGCACAGGTATTCCATTGATTGCTGACGGCGGCATTCGCTACTCTGGCGATATCTCTAAAGCCATCGCAGCGGGCGCAAGCTCGGTGATGTTGGGTGGCTTATTTGGCGGCACGGACGAAGCGCCAGGTGAAGTTGAGCTATACCAAGGCCGCACTTACAAGAGCTACCGTGGTATGGGCTCTTTAGGCGCAATGGCCGGTAGCAATGGCTCGTCTGATCGCTACTTCCAAGACAATGTAAACAACGCCGACAAGCTGGTTCCAGAAGGCATTGAAGGCCGAGTTGCTTACAAAGGCCCAATTACCGCCATCATCCATCAATTGATGGGTGGCTTGCGTTCTTCTATGGGTTATTTGGGCTGCAAAAACATCACAGAAATCCACGAAAAAGCCGAATTTGTGCAAATCACCGCCGCCGGCATTCGCGAATCGCATGTGCATGATGTGCAAATCACCAAAGAAGCACCGAATTACCACACCGATTAATCATCGATTACTCGCAATAAAAAAAGACCGGGATTTATTCCGGTCTTTTTTTATTGCGTCTTTAGACTGCTTAAATTACTGGAAACAAAAATCAACATCGGGTACTTTGCCAGAAATCAAATCGGCAATCGCCAAAGCCGAGCCACAGCACTCCGTCCACCCCAAGGTGCCATGCCCCGTATTCAGCCATAGGCTTGGATAGCGGGTACGGCCAATATAAGGCAGATTGCCTGGCGTTGCTGGGCGCAATCCTGTCCAGAACTCAGCCGCCGCATAATCGCCACCGTTGGGGAAAATATCCCTTACACGATCAATAATCGCCTTACAGCGCACGGCGTTTAAATCCAAATTATAGCCATCAAATTCTGCGGTCCCTGCTACACGTAAATGATCCCCCAATCTTGAGAACACCAATTTATGCCCATCATCAGTCAAGCTTACCGTCGGTGCGCAATGCTCGGCGCGCACTGGAATCGTGGCGGAGTACCCTTTGGCAGGATAAATATCTAAGTTAATCCCTAGTGGACGTAAATGCAGTGGGCTATAGCTACCTAAGCTCACCACAAAAGCATCAGCACTGAGCGATTCTGCACCCTGATCCCCCACCACCCTGACCGCAGTAACATCGCCACCGGCACAATCAAAGCCCGCTATTTCGCAATCATAGCGAAACTTCACCCCAGCCTGCTCGCACAAGAGCGCTAATTCATTGGTAAACAAGCGAGCATCGCCTGATTCATCGCTGGGCGTATAAGTGCCACCCACAATCGGACGCATCGATTGGCGTAAAGCAGGCTCGATCAAAACGCACTCTGCAGCAGTTTTAACTTGCCGATCTAGCCCTAACTCGCCCATTAGCTTGGCAGCCGGAATCGCCGCTTCAAATTCGGCCTGCTCAGTGTAGTAATGCAAAATACCCTCGGTGCGCTGGTGATATTCAATACCGGTAGCAGCGCGTAAAGATTGCAAGGTGTCTCGGCTATATAAACCGAGGCGTACTAAATTTTGCAGGTTGTAACGCGCCTTTTCTCGTGTGCACTGTTGTAAAAAGCGCAAACCCCAGCGCCATTGATTCCAATCGAGTTTAAAGCGAAACAATAGCGGTGCGTCTTCTTCACCCAGCCATTGCAAAGCTTTCCAAGGGGCTTTTGGATTGGCCCAAGGCTCGGCATGACAAACGGATATCTGCCCGCCATTGGCATAGCTCGTTTCCCTTGCCGCCTCGGGTGCTCGCTCAATCACCGTGACCTCATGACCCGCTTGGCTTAAAAACCAAGCCGAAGTAATGCCTATCACACCCGCCCCTAGCACAATCACTTTCATATTTTTCCCTTATGAATCAATTCCAAGTTCGAGCCACTTTCAAACCAAATCCAAATACACTCAATACCGTGCCCCCATAAAACAATACGAATATGGAACAAGCTAACGATTAATCATATCCAATGCACGCAATCAACAAGACCGGTAAAGCACTGCATTAAATCAAAGTGCGAATCACCCAGATGCTTTGGTTTTTGGATTGCTACAATATACAAATGAATTATTTATTACAAAATAATGCATTACGGCGATTCACAATCCGTGATTAAGAATCATGAAATGATGATACGTTTTACTAGAAAGGCGCTACTTGATCTAAACTAACATATGAAACTCTCAACTTACAAAAACCTAGCTCCGCTCCTACTATGAATCTGTCGCTTCGTACTGCTATTATTTTTGCCACTCTTTTAGGCTTATTACTGCCATCTGGCGTGAATGGCTATATCAGCCTAACTCGCCAGCTCGACAACGCCCAGCGCCAAATCAGCCTCGATCATCAACGCATCGCAGATATTCTGGTTTTGGGTATGCAAGAGCCGCTGTGGAATCTCTCCCCTGATGCAGGCAAGCCCCTGCTCGATTCCGTCATCAGTGACGAGCGTATTGTGCGCATCACGGTCAACGACGCCACGCTTGGTCTCTTCATTGAAGCCAACAAACCCGAGCGCCGCCGTGGCCATTTGCACTCCCTCACCCGCGTGGTCAGCAAGCAAGGCAGCAATATCGGCACCATCACCATTGAATTAGACGATGGCGATGCCACCACGCGCATTCGCAGCGAGCAACGGCTTTATCTGGCTGCGGTGCTGCTGCAAATTGTGCTCAGCCTTGGGCTGATTCTATTACTACTTGAATCACGGATTATCCGTCCACTGGCAGAACTATCAAGGCAAGCACTTAAACTGGCTCGCCGCGAACTGGATGAAACCTTTATTTGGCGGCGCAATGACGAAATTGGCCAATTAGGCCAAAACTTAGAAACCACCCGTGAATCACTCAACGATTTGATCCACACGCTTGAACAAAAAAATCTCCAACTCGAAACTGATATCCTTGGCCGCAGACAAATTGAGCTGGCCTTGCGTGCCAGCCAAGATCGCTACCGTAGGCTGGTTGAATCGACGCATATTATCCCTTGGGATGCCAATCCAGACGAGTGGCGACTCACCTATGTGGGCCCGCAGGCCGAAGCCCTGCTTGGCTACCCCTTAGCGCAGTGGTATCAAGAAGGCTTTCTTTCCAGCTATCTGCATCCAGACGATAGACACCACGCTTATCGCCTCTTTAGCGAAACCAGCAAGACGGGGATCTCTGAATTTGAATGCCGCTTCTTAAGCAGCTCAGGCGAAGAAAAGTGGGTATTACTTACCGCCTCTGCCCAGTGCGATGCCAACAATAAGCGCAGCTTACAGGGCTTTATTATTGATATCAGCGAGCGCAAACAAGCTGAGCTAGATATGGAGCGCTACCGCAATCACCTCGAAGAAGTGGTTGAAGCCCGCACCCGCGCACTGGCCTCGGCCAATCACGAGCTAGAAGCGTTCTCCTATTCGGTTTCCCACGACCTACGTATTCCGCTGCGCACCATCGAAGGCTTTAGCCAAGTACTACTGGAAGACTATATCGGCTCGCTGGACGTAAATGCCCGCAACTATTTAGCCCGCATCCGCAGTACCACGCACAATATGACCAGCTTGATTGACGATTTACTTAATCTATCCAAGCTCACCCGCATTGAAGTGCGCTGCCAGACCATTGATCTCAGCGCCTTAAGTGCAGAAATTGTCGATGAATTCCGCAGCCTACAACCACTAAGGCAAGTTGAAGTACAGATTGCTGAAAACTTAAAAGCCAATGCCGATCCTAAGCTGATGCTGATTGCCCTAAGGCACTTGCTGGATAATGCATGGAAATTCACCGAACAAACGAAGCACGCCAAAATCAGCATTGGCTCCAACGAAATCAACGGCCAAACTGTTTTCTATATTCAAGACAACGGCATTGGCTTTGACATGGCCCATGCCAATAAAATATTTTCGCCCTTCCAAAGACTGCACTCACAAAGCGAGTTAACCGGTAACGGCATCGGCCTAGCTATCGTTCAGCGCATCATTCATCGTCATGATGGGCGCATTTGGGCCAAATCACAGACCGATAGCCATACTGTTTTTTACTTTACACTGCCGAACAAAACCCAATCAGAATACCGTCTACCGCATTAATACCCTGAGGCAAGATCCACAAAATCAGTAAATCCCTTTTCATTTACAGAACGATTGTTCTATAATCACTCATCTATTTAAACAGCGCTCGGGACACACACATGGACGACAACAAGAGCAAGGCACTCGCCGCAGCACTCGCGCAAATCGAACGTCAGTTCGGCAAAGGCGCCATCATGAAAATGGGCGAGCACCAAATGCAAAATGATTTGCAAGTGGTCTCCACTGGATCATTAGGCTTGGATCTTGGCCTTGGCGTTGGCGGCTTGCCGCGTGGCCGTGTAGTCGAAATCTTTGGGCCAGAAGCCTCCGGTAAAACCACCCTCTGCTTACACGTTGTTGCACAAGTACAAAAACTAGGTGGCGTGGCCGCTTATATCGATGCTGAAAACGCACTTGATCCTATCTACGCCAGCAAACTGGGCGTAAACGTATCTGAAATGCTGATCTCTCAGCCTGATACCGGCGAGCAAGGCCTAGAAATCGCCGATATGCTGGTTCGCTCTGGTGGTGTAGATATTATCGTGGTCGACTCGGTTGCTGCGCTTACGCCAAAAGCTGAAATCGAAGGCGAAATGGGCGATGTACACGTCGGACTGCAAGCTCGCTTAATGAGCCAAGCCCTGCGTAAGCTCACCGGCAATATCAAACGCACTAATACACTGGTGATCTTTATTAACCAGCTGCGGATGAAGATCGGCAATATGATGCCGGGCCAAAGCCCTGAAACCACCACCGGTGGTAATGCGCTGAAGTTCTACGCGTCTGTTCGCCTTGATATCCGCCGTATTGGTGCCGTTAAGAAAGGCGACGAGATCATTGGCAATCAAACCAAAGTAAAAATCGCCAAAAACAAAGTCGCTCCGCCGTTCCGCATTGTGACTTTTGATATTCTTTACGGCGAAGGCATTAGCCATGAAGGGGAAATCATCGAATACGGCGTCACACATAAAATCGTTGAAAAAGCCGGTGCTTGGTATAGCTACAATGGCAATAAGATTGGCCAAGGAATGGAAAATTCCCGCCAATACCTTAAAGACAATCCTGAAATTGCTGACGAAATCGAGAAAAAGATTCGTGCAAAACTAGGCGCAGGCGGCTTACTGCCTATCGACCCAGCGGCTTTGCTCGATGACAAAGATGAGCCAGAAACAGAAGATAAGTAAGCAAGTTTGACTCAGCCCCTCCTCCACGGAGGGGCTAAGCATTGATGAAGATACACCGGTCGATGCAGTAACATTTACGAGTAATAAATGAGTTCCATCCTACGTAATAAAGCCCTGCAACACCTTGCGCGCCGAGATCATTCGCGCGGAGAGCTGCGACTCAAACTCCTTCCTTTTTGCGACGACCCCAGTGAAGTAGATGCAGTACTCGATGATTTTATCGAACGCGGCTGGCAATCAGATACCCGCTTTGCCGAGCAATGGGTTTTCTACCGCTCCCAACGCTACGGCCCGCAACGCTTACGCGCCGAGCTGCAACAAAAAGGCGTATCCAGCGAGATTATTTCTGCCGTTATGGAAGAACACGGCGATACCGAGCTAGAACAAGCCCGCGCGCTATGGCGAAGAAAATTCGGCAGCCCACCTCAAGACCCCAAAGAAAAAAACAAGCAGCTACGCTACCTTATTAGCCGTGGTTTTTCCGTGTCTGTGATTTACAAGGTAGTAGGTGGGGAGGATGAGGATTAATAATAATAATAATAATAATAATAATAAGGATTAGCTAAAAATGACAACATCAACGTAACGAAGACGCTAAAAGCACAAGCGCCATACCACATCACTCTTTATTTTGCTGCCTATTCCTGTGTAAAACAGGCCATTGCCAGAGCAGCCAAACCCGCCACTGGCGCAGGATTTCACTAGGCGCACTATCAGGCCAGAGCAGCAGATTGGTGCGCTGAGTATCAGCAAGAAGATGCAAAATAATCAGCCCACCCAAAACTCGGCTAGAGGGCTGAAGGTCGGCATTCAACTCCCTACCATCGGCTAAAATGAGCCGAATAGATCCATCAGGCAGGGCCACCACACCATAAGGCATGGGTGGCTGGTGATAAATACTGCGGTATAAAGAAAAGGCCACCACAAGCGTGATGGCCCAGAGCCAAGGCGAAAAAGCACACGCAAGCGCCGCACAAGCATGGCTTAAATACAGCCATCGCCTCTCCCAACTAGAAGGGACAAGCACAAGCGGCGCGGGGCTCATTCGTTGACTTGAATACTGCCCGATACATTCACAGTTAAGCGACTTTCGCCCGACTCAATAGGCGCACTTTCTGTTCGCGCCATATCCATCGCACTGCTTTTCATCATCATAACGGGCTGGGGACGATAGCCCCCTGAGGTATTCACGTTCACATTGATCATCTTCCAGCTTTTGCCTGAAAAACCTTTCTGAATCAAGTTTGCGCGTTGCTTAAATGCTTGCAGACCTTCTTCAATCAACACCTCTTCAGCTTTAGCCTTGGCCGTATCAGAAACACCGTAGCTTACATTTGCAAGCTGCATCGGCAAGCCGCCGGAGATCGGCTGTTGCAATTGTGCTAATAATTTGGAAAGAACAGCAAAATCACGCGAAGAGATGCGCAATTCACCACGGCTACGCCAGCCCTCTTGCTTATTAGTTTTGCCATAAAGAGGATAAGTTGCATAGCCCGTGCCGCCGCTTTGCACAGCAGACTGTTGCTTCACCAACTTGAGTGCATTGCCTAGTGTTTGATTGATTTTATCGCTGAGCCTTGCCGGATCAGTATCAGTAAGCTCTACAAACAGCACTGCGCTGGCCAAATCATTCGCGACTTCGCGCGTAGCGCTGGCGTCAATATTCACCACATTAAACATCGGGATATCGCTCGCCGCCATAGCGGAAGTCATAGCGGTGACCATCACAGCAGAAAGAATGTATTTCATCACAAGTCCTCATTGGCACTTACAAAAATAATAATAAGACAATACTTTAATTAAAATAAGCATGAAAGGTATAAGTAACAAACCACATGCTAACTATTGTAGTCATCACACAAACTAAATATAGATGCTTGTTACAGCTCATTCTCTTCACTATCTAATGAATGGGTTTACGTCGTTTTAAAAAGAGCAAATGAAAAACGCAGAATGCCCTGCGACTCAAAATTTAGCCCTACATCACATTTGTAGCTCAAAAAAAAGGGGAAACTCTTACAAAAAAATGCACATCATTGTTATTTGTAAATAATTCTGCAAAATAAAAGGGCGATAATTCGCCCTTTTTTATCATTCAATACGTTAAAGTACCTAATAAACCCAAGTTCAGACTAGTGGTAGCCATGATCAGTGGGGGTGTTGTGAATGTCTTCAGCCACCGCATCCATTACGCCAAGGTGGATTTCAACATCAAACCATTCCCAGAATGTTTTGAGATTACGTTTTTCAGGCCAGTGTTGCTCTTCTGCCACCCAAGAAGATAGCTCCATTTCAAACAACTTTTCAGCGATTTCATCAATGAAAGCAATACCATCTTCAGTTTCATTCGCTTCTGGTATCAAAATAGAGGTACAGTCACAACGTACTTCATCCAAGGTAAGCTGAATGTCATTTCCTGGCAATGCATTAAGCCAATCGAGAAAAGGTTGCCTTGGCTTAATGATAGCAACCGAACGATCGACGATAAACATGTAGAACTCCTTGGTTTTAAAATATATCTGTTACCGCAGTGCGGCATTTAGGCGCAAGACTAGCACGACGAGTGCTACGCTGTATTTTCAACGGCAATTATTTGCCCACTTTTGATAAACATCATGAATCCATCAACTGATACTCGCACTCGTAAGAAAGTAAGCTGGCGTGCAGCAATTGCAACTACACCCAGTGTAAAACCCGTCTATGGCATTGCAGTAGAAGTAGCAGAGCACAGCCTGATTATACTCGCTGACAAGGAAGTAAAAGTAGGCACTCAGTGCCACATCTACCTTGATATTCCTGGCGCGCCCATCAACAAAAAAAATTACATTGACTTTACAGGCAGTGTTAGCTGCACTTCGCTTATTGGGCAAGTCAGCATGTTTCGGCACATCGTACAGGTAAAGGAAATAAACGCCATTCAGCGTGAAAACCTCCTGAAAGCACTTAAATCCAGCTAGCCTTCACTCTCTACCGACATGCCAGCAGGTAAACCCGCCTATCGCAGGTTTACCTTACAGCGCTTACTTAAGTCTCTTTACTTCGGCTTTCGCTTGCTAAGAACTACATCTACACCCGTAGGCGTCACGACCTTCACAACGGCAGCGGCGGGCCTGACCTTAGCTGCTCGAGGCTTTTTAGCTGGCTCTACGGCAGAACCCCCTTCCACAGCAGGCTGAGCAACTGGCCTTGGTTTCGCAGCCGCCCTTTTAACCGCTGGCTTGGCCATAGCCGCTTGCGTTTGAGGCTGGCTACTTGGCGCGGCTACTTGCTTATCGGCAGCAAGTGGCTTTGCCACTCTCGGCCGAGCGGTGGTCTTAGCAATGGGCTTCGCCACGCTAGGCGCTGTGGCTACCTTCGCGATGGGCTTTGTCACCTTAGGCGCTGTACTCGCCTTCGCGACGGGCTTTGCAGCTACGTTCTGCGGCTTTTTAGCGACCACAGCGCGCTTTCTGGCAACTGCCGGTTTTTTAGGCTGAGCCACGACTGCCTCGACAAGCACCTCTTCCACAACACGCGGCGATTTCCCTGGACGCTTGTTCTGTCCACCACGAGCAACGGGGCTGCGTGGCGGTGCGTTGCGCCTGCCACCTGCAGCTTCGGCCGCAGGCTTATCGCCCCAAGTGGCTTTTTCTTCGACCAGCATAAAATCGATCTTACTGGTTTCTAAAGAAACACGCGCCACTTTGATTTTTACACGGCCAGTAATGCGATAGACCTGCCCTGTGCGCTCGCCTTTCAGCTCCTTACGCACTTCGTCGAAATGGAAGTAATCTGTGCCTAGCTCAGAAATATGCACCAAGCCTTCTACAAACACATTATCGAGTAAGACAAAGATGCCAAAACCGGTGACGGCAGAAATCACACCTTCAAACGCCTCGCCGACCTTATCTTGCATGTAATAACACTTCAGCCAATTTTGCACATCACGGCTGGCATCATCCGCACGACGCTCGGTCATGGAGCACTGCGTACCCAAGGCTTCCCATTTCATGGCTGGCGTGTATTTCTTGCCGGCTAAAATCGCCTTAATCGCGCGGTGCACCAGCAAATCGGGGTAGCGACGAATCGGCGAGGTAAAGTGGGTATAGGCATCATAAGACAAGCCAAAGTGCCCTTTATTATCAGGGCTATATACGGCCTGAGAGAGAGATCTAAGCAGCATGGTTTGTAGCAGCGGAGCATCTTCGCGCAGCTTGATTTTTTCTAGTAGTACGGCGTAATCGCCCGCCGTTGGATCATCTTCACCATCTAGCGTTAAACCCACACTCTTTATATAAGTGCGCAGATTTTCTAGCTTTTCTGGCGTTGGGCCTTCGTGTACGCGGTAAACACATTCGTGCTCTTTTTTCAGCAAGATATCTGCCGCACACACATTGGCCGCCAACATACATTCTTCGATCAATTTATGCGCGTCATTACGCACCACCGGCACGATTTCACTGATTTTGCCTTGATCATCAAAACGCATTTCTGTTTCAACAGTTTCAAAATCAATCGCGCCACGCAGGGCGCGGGCCGCTGAAAAGGCTTTGAACAGCGCGTAAAGTGTATCGATCTGTGGCAATACATGCTGATATTGCTGAGCCATTTCACCATCAGGATGCTGCACCATATCCCAAACCTTGGTATAGGTCAGACGAGCTTTGGAGTGCATTACGGCAGGGTAGAAACGATACTTCTTAATCGCGCCCTTGGCCGAAATCTGCATATCACAGACCATGCACAGCCGCTCTACATCAGGCATTAAAGAACAAATGCCATTAGATAAAGCCTCGGGCAACATCGGAATCACTCGGCGTGGAAAATACACCGAATTACCGCGCTCAGTCGCGCCTACATCCAGCGCATCCCCTGGCAAAACATAGTGGCTTACATCGGCAATCGCTACGATTAAGCGCCAGCCCTTGCCTTTTTTCTCGGCATAAACCGCATCATCAAAGTCTTTGGCGGTTTCACCATCGATGGTCACCAGCGGCAAATCGCGTAAATCTTCACGCTCCACCGTATCTAGCACCTTCTTCCAATCTTTTTTGCGCACCTTGGTGGGTGTATCTTCGCCCTGCAAAATCGCCTCGGCAGAAAACTCATGCGGCAGATTATGCTTACGCAAAGCGATTTCGATTTCCATGCCTGGGTCAGCATAATTACCCAAGACTTGCACGACCCGACCAACGGGCTGAGAATAGCGGGAAGGCTGAGTCACCAACTCGACGTTCACCACCTGACCATGCTCTGCCCCCATCGTGCCATTAGGCTCGAGTAAGATTTCATGGCTAATGCGTTTGTCTTCAGCCGTTACCGTGAACACGCCATGCTCACCATGCAAACGCCCCACCAAGGTGGTGTTTGCTCTCACTAATACTTCAACAATGCTGCCTTCACGGCGGCCACGACGATCAACCCCCATAGGGCGCGCTAAAACACGATCGCCATGCAGCACCTTGCTCATTTCCTTGGGGCCTAGATAGAGATCACCGCTGCCATCATCAGGCACTAAAAACCCAAAACCATCTGCGTGGCCTTGCACGCGGCCTTGCAATAAATCGAGCTTATCAGGCAGGCACATCGCGCCTTTACGATTAACCAACACCTGCCCTTCACGCTCCATTGCGCCCATACGGCGATGAAATTGCGTTTCTTCTTCGGGCAAAATGGACAACATACTCATTAATTCATCGGCAAAAATTGGTGCGCCGTGGTTTTCCAGTACTTGTAAGATAAATTCTCTGGAAGGAAGAGGAAATTCATAGCGCTCGCGTTCACGCTCTAGAAATGGATCACTTGCACGCAAGTCTTTGTTTTTTTTGGAACGGCCGTTCATCGACGTGCCCTCCTGATTTTGGATAGTGGAATAGCTCAAAGATTTCTTCGGTATATTTCTTGACATGTAGCCTGCTTTTAACAATAATCGCCTCCTCTTAAGTGAGGCGCAGCAACATTCTAACGCTTTTAGAGCGCCCAGGTGGCGGAATTGGTAGACGCGCATGGTTCAGGTCCATGTGCCTTAGGGTGTGGAGGTTCGAGTCCTCTCCTGGGCACCACGTTCTAATAGTTGCTGAATAGATAATTTAGCAAAGCATCACTTTTGAAATGCGTAATGAGTATTGCCCAGATGGCGGAATTGGTAGACGCGCATGGTTCAGGTCCATGTGCCTTCGGGTGTGGAGGTTCGAGTCCTCTTCTGGGCACCACGTTCTGAATAGTTGCTGAATGGATAATTTAGCAAAGCATCACTTTTTAAATGCGTAATGAGTATTGCCCAGATGGCGGAATTGGTAGACGCGCATGGTTCAGGTCCATGTGCCTTCGGGTGTGGAGGTTCGAGTCCTCTTTTGGGCACCAATAATACAAGTAGATACAAGTAGACGAGCTTGATTTACAAGGGCTCAGGTCTCTTAGAGGTAGAAGTTCAAGTCCTCTTTTGGGCACCAGCAATACAAATAGACGAGCTTCGATTACAAGAGTTCAGAAATAAACAAAATTGCAGTAAGCATTGCCCAGATGGCGGAATTGGTAGACGCGCATGGTTCAGGTCCATGTGCCTTCGGGTGTGGAGGTTCGAGTCCTCTTCTGGGTACCAGCTAAATAAATAGACGAGCTTGATTTACAGGGGCTCAGGCCTCTTAGGGGCGAAGGTTCGAGTCCTCTTCTGGGTACCAGCTAAATAAATAGACGAGCTTGATTTACAGGGGCTCAGGCCTCTTAGCGGTGGAAGCTCGAGTCCTCTTCTGGATAGTAACGAAGTAAGAATGCAACAACTCAAAACAGCAGCTAATTAAAAACACTACAAGCATTGCACTTTATATTTGACGCATTAAACACTTAAAACCAGCAGCAAACACCAGCTCAACCCAGTCCACACTGGGTTTTTTTACGTCTATAGTCGTGTAAATACACCCATATTCATACAAACCAACCAGCTAGCACTTAAAATCCTTTCTTTACATCAATTAACTCCATGCTTTCCCCATAATCAGTTGATGGTTAATATGTACGTCAATCTTTCATAGCCCATCAATAATGACCGACCTCATTAGCAATGCCCGCGCACTCATCGCCGATGACGCTCCCACGGTCCGTCAATCCTTACGCATGACCCTCGCCCAAGTGGGCATTACTCGCGTCGACACCGCCAGTAGCATCGGCGAAACACGCCGCCGCCTACGCAATGCTGAATATGATGTCATTTTGTGCGACTACGATTTTGGCGAAGGCATGAATGGCCAAGAGTTGCTTGAAGAAATACGCAGAAGCGGCGAACTCCCCCTCAGTGCCGTCTGGTTTATGATTACAGCAGAGGCCTCTTACGAAAAAGTGGTCGCCGTCGCCGAAGTGGGGCCAGATGATTATTTAATTAAGCCTTTTTCAGGCGCACAGCTGATCGATCGGCTGAATGTAGCTTGGAAAAAAAAGAAAGCGCTCCAAGTTATTTATGACTGTATTAACAACGACGATATGCAAGGCGCTATTGAAGCCGCAAGGGCTTTATTGGCAAAAGCAGAAGTCCCTTATAAATCAGATTTACTCCGCCTACTCTCCACGCTATTACTTGAAACCAATCAGCTAGAAGAAGCCAGAATCTTATTCGAAGAAATATTAGCGAGTCGCTTAGTCCCATGGGCCAAGCTTGGCCTCGCCAAGGTTTACAACAAACAAGGCAATAAAACCAAAGCAGATGAGCTTTTGCAATCATCCATTGTCCAACACAGCCAATATGTCGATGCCTATGAAGAACTCGCCAATATGTATATGAATGATGGGCGATTAGAAGAAGCGATGGTGATTTTTGATAAATGCCTCGCTATTACACCCAACAATATCAATCGCCTACAAAAAGCCGGCAATTTGGCCAATATGCTTGGGGATAGCAACAAGGCCAAGCTCCTTTTAAGTAGAGCGGTTAATTGCGGTGGTAACTCTTCAGCATTATCGGCCAATACTATTTTGCAATTAGCCATTGCGGCAAAAATTGAAGACTCATTAGGCGATGCCGAAAAATATCTGCGCATGGTGCAAGAGCGTGTCCGCAAAGAGGATACGCATCAAAATAGAATTTCTGCTCTATTAGCCTCTGCCATTTTTAGCGGCAAAACCGAAGACCTGAGCAAAATAGAATCTGCCATGGTGGAAGATGATTTCACCATGGAACTGGCGATCAGCTTTATTATGACGGCGCATTTAATTTGCCCCACCACCAATGAGCACGAAAACCCTAATATCAGCTCGCCCCCCTATCGTTGGCTGTCTATTTTGGCTAAGCGTTTTGTGACCACCAAGAATATGTCAGGTATTTTAGAAAGCACCGCCAACCAGCGCCCTATTTGGCGGCAATTTATCCAGCAAACGGGACAGGAAATCACCGAAGTTAACAATAACGGCGTGCAACTCATGCTTAAATTACGCTTTGAGGAAGCCACCGCGCTGCTGGTTACCGAGGCTCAAACAACACGCAACTCACGGCTCACCCTCTCTGCTGCACATGCCTGTGTGAAATATTTAAAAACAGGTCACTCGCCCACCGATACTCGCCCCGCCCTACTCAAAACCGCCAGCGAGTTAATCAACCGCCTACATGGCAATATTGAAGAAAGCGTTTACCTGAATCTGCGTAATGATTTGGATGAATTGCTGACCACCAAGACAACACAGATAGAAACTCAGTAAATAATGCGCATGTTTAGCGTTATCTATATAGTTTAGACTTGTCTAATTATTCTAGATATTAATAAACATGCGTGAAACGAGCAATCCTGACTGGCATTTTCAAAGGCCAGAGCTGGCTGACTTTTATCTTAAAAGCTTTGCCCTTAAGCTCAGCAACAGCCGCGCCCTGTTTGCCCGTCGCCGCATGGGCAAAACAGAATTCCTACTCCAAGACCTTGCCCCTGCTGCCGCCAAGCAAGGCTATCGCGTGATTTATATCAACCTGTGGGAGTGCAGAGACAATACCAGCGAAGGCGTGGCATCCACCGTCATCAACAGCTTACAAAATAGCGCCAATCTACTGGACCGGATCAAGAAAATTAGCGGCAAAAAAATCAATACCATCAAGCTCAACGCCAAGACGCCCATGGGCGAAGGCAGCTTAGAAACCCGCTTTGAGCCAGAATCCTCCTCGAGCCTTACCGCGAAGATGTGGCAGGAAATTGATCATTGCAGTGAAGTCATTTTGTTATTGATCGACGAAGCCCAAATTTTAGCCAGCACCAATAATAGCGATCTGGCCGCAGCCTTGCGTGCGGGTCTAGATGTACGCAAACAAAAAGTACATGTGATTTTTACGGGTAGTAGCGAGCACACCTTACGTGATATGTTTGCCAAATCGAATCAGCCCTTTTACAACTGGGCACCGGTCGAGCCTTTTCCCTTACTAGATAATTTATTTGTGCAGCATATGATTGCCGTGAGCAATCATATTTTGGATAGCAACTACCATCTAAGCTACGACGATGGCATCACCGCCTTTGAGCAACTCAAGCAAACGCCCGAGCTATTTCGGCGCTTTTTAGAAGAGTATTTAATCCGCCCTTTTCATGGCTACCAAGCGGCCATCACCAGCGCCCTCGCCAAAACATATACCGACCAAGGCTTTGATCGCCTCTGGAGCGAGTCACTTCCCGTAGACCAAATTATTTTGCAATATATCGCCGCAAATCAAGGCGGACTGAGCAGTAAAAACACACGCGTGCTGCTAGGCCAGCGCTTAGGTATGGCGGAGCTGGCCAACCACACCGTAAACAATGCACTGGCGCGACTCTTTGATAAGCAATATTTATCGAGAGAGGATCGTGGGGTTTATCGTTTTGAAGACGATCATTTTGAAGAATGGATCAAGATGGAGCACCCTTTTGTATGAAAACATCACAAACCTTATAAATAATGAATACAAAATATAAACGGCCACGACAATCCATCGGAGCCGTTTATTTTTTGTATCAAACACAACTAAAAAATAAAACAATCATTTTATTACCAGTAATGAAGTCGATATAACAAATAAAAAATCCATCACTTTGCTTACAAATAACAAAAAATACGCAACATTCAAAAAAACAAATAAAAAAAACGCAACAAACACCTACTCAACCCACAAAAACACGCAACTTCCAATCCATCCACTTAGACCAACAGACACAAATAAAAAAATAAACGATTGTTTTAAAAATGAGTAGCCACTTATAAAATAAAAAAAACAGCACGTCACAAACAAAGCACCTATTGTTAAAATTTAAAATACAAAGTGTGAAATTTTTATTTCAAGTAGAAAAACAAATAGCATTAATTGGTAATTTATTTAAAAATACCATCGCACAATACTTACAAAACAAAGGGAACGATCATGTCATTACGTTTACGTTTAATCATCATGAGTGCCCTAGGCATTATTGCGGTTCTCCTTGTCAGCATGATTGGCTTAAATGGTATTTACCAAGCCAACCAAACAATGGATAGCATTTATAAAGACCGTGTTGTTCCCTTACGAGATTTAAAAAATGTGGCGGATTTTTACGCCGTTAATATTGTTGATACCAGCCATAAGGTGCGCAACGGTAGCCTTGAAGCGGAAAAAGGTGCAGCCCTCATCAAGACCGCCGAAGAAGGAATTATGAAGGGCTGGGGCAGTTATATGGCCAGCAAAATGGATGGTAAAGAAAGCGATCTAGCCAAACAAAATGAGCAACTCATGAAACTGGCCAACAGCATTAGTAGCAAATTAAGACAGGCAATGGAAAAAAAGGACAGCGCAGCCATTGATCAATTGGTGGTGCATGAAATGTACCCCGCTATCGAGCCGGTATCTGACAAAATTTCAGAATTGATTACTCTTCAATTGGATGTCGCCAAACAAGACTATGAAAGCTCCGTACAGGCTTATACCTCCACCCGCAGCTATAATATTATGCTCGTTTTAATAGTTACCATCGTGCTGGGCGCATTCTCCATCTGGCTTATTCGCGATATTACTCATGCCGTCCACGCCGCCAGCCAATTTGCCAGCATGATTGCCTCGGGTGATTTAAGCAAAACAAAACCCAATGGCAATAAAGATGAATTAGGTGATTTACTCAATGCATTGGGCCTTATGCAAAATAGCCTAAGAGATGCGGTTCGCGACATCGCCCAAAGCTCTAATGCCATTGGCAGCGCATCGAATCAGCTCAGCCAAGGCAGCACCCAAACCTCCTCAGCCATTGACTTACAAAATCAAGCTTCAGCCTCTTTAGCTGCATCGGTAGAAGAAATGACCGTCAGCGTTTCCATCATTACGGATAACTCAGAAGACGTCAGCAACTCAACCAATATTGCGTTGGCCGCCACGCACACCAGCAGCCAAGTCATCCAAGCCACGCAATCAGCACTTTATAAAATGAGTGAAACCATTGGCTTGGCTACTCGGCATATTCTTCAACTGCAAGAGCGCTCAAATGCAGTGGGACAAATTGCCCGCGTCATCCGTGATATTGCCGATCAAACTAACTTACTCGCGCTCAATGCGGCGATCGAAGCGGCACGCGCGGGTGATATGGGGCGTGGCTTTGCCGTAGTTGCTGACGAAGTCAGAAAACTCGCCGAGCGCACCACCCAATCCACGTTAGAAATCAACGAAACCATCAACGCCATTCAGACCAGTACCACCGAAGCTGCCATCATCATGAATCAAGCCCTTAGCGAAGTGCAACAAGGTGTGCAGCACGCTGGCTCGGCAGCAGACTCGGTGCAAAGCAGCCAAAATGCCGCGCAATCGGTACATACGGCCATTCATGCCATCGTGGATTCACTGCGCGAACAACGCCAAGTTTGCAATCTAATCAGCCAAAATATCGAGCGTATCGCTCAAGCAAGTGAAGAAAACAATCTATCTGTGCAAGCCAACACCGAAACGGCGCTAGAGCTCGACAAACAAGCTCTGGTTTTAAAAACAGTGGTTGCTCGATTTAATCTGTAAGCTTTTTACATCTCATCAAACTACAACACCTTCGCTCAAAAAAAGAGACCGCCGCAATGGATTAGCCGCGTTTTACTTTGCGAGATGGCCAGTGATTCTATTGGGCATGACGATCTGCCCATTCACTCAGTAAATCGTGCAAACGATTCTGATTTAACTCGAGCGCCATTGAGCAAGCGGATTTGCCATGCTGATTGCGCAAATAGGGGTCCGCACCATGCTCTACCAGCCAGAGCGCCGCACTCACTTTTTTGTTCGCCGTTGCCTTATGTAGCGCCGTCCATCCTTCCTTACATTGAGCGTGGATCGCAATCATGCCGCACTCAGCAACGATGCGTTTCATCACCCCGACATGATCACCTGCCGCCGCTTGCATCAGCGGGGTAATCCCTTTCTTGCTCATGTGCTGCGGATTTAAATCATAAGTCATTAAGAGCGCAACAAGATCGGCATTGCCATTTAGCGCAGCCCAATGCAGCAAAGTGTATCCATAGCAATCTGTAACCAAAAGATTGGCATTGAGCTCAATCAGCTCAATGACGACATCAAGTTTCCCCGCAAAGCAGGCGTGCATGATGGGCGTCCAGCCTGCATCGTCTTCTTGCTCAATCGGCATCCCCGCACGGATAAATTGCGGGAGCAAATTATAGAGGCGTTGCTCAATGACTTGATGCAAGCCTTTGGAACTGACACTCAGCCCATACTGAGCCAGAATGGCTTGGGCATCTGCTTTGGCTTGAGCCGCCTTAGACAGAGGATAAACCTTCGCATCTGGATTGACTTTGGCTTCTGGAACATCCCCCCATAACTCTAGCATTTGCTTAGGGGCGGCATCGAGCGCGACTTGCAAGCGAAAAATCTCTAAAACGACTTCCTTGGGAAATTCATCTTGCTTTTGCGGCCCTTGGAGCAACAAATCATTAAAGCAAGCGTCGAGCTGATCTAGCTCCCAGCTTTTCATTATTTGCGCTAAAACGCTGGGATAACGCGTCTCTAGCTGAATTGGAAAGTGCTCAGGACTTAAATTTTGTCTGAGTTGGTCAATGAGAAACTGAACATGCATAACACGGCACATTTATTAGTTGGCACGACAACATTTAAACATTGATTACGCCGTTTTTAAGCCAAAATAATACCGGCCACATTCCACAAAGATAGATTGACATTGTTTTCTAATATACAAAAATATGATCTATACGCCGCAATAGTCGAAACACGCAGTCCTTATGCCTTAGTTGTTTTTCCTTGCAAATCCAGAGGGATATTCTTTCTGATACCAATCATTGACTTGCTCGTGATTGAGTTCAAAAAACTCTTTTGAGCGAGGGATGAAGACAAAACAGCAAGCTAAGACAGCGGCAATAAGGCTAAATGCAGTGTAAACGGTGGGTAATTGCCAGTGTAATAAAGCAATTCCAGCCAGCGCGGGGCCAATGGCACTGGCCACTTGTGAGCTCATCTTATTCACTGAACTGATCCGCAATCTAAACTCTTTGGGAATGGCCAATGCACGATGCGTAGCACCCACCAGCACCATCAGTGTATTTGCAAATCCAGCCAAAATAAATGCCACAATAAGCGCCCAAGGCTCGTGTGATAAGCCAACAAAGGCAAGAATAAGGCCCTCTGAAACAGCAGCAAATACCCGCACCCGATAGCGACCAAATCGATCAACCAAGAGGGATGATAAATTAAAACTCCCCAGCAACATCCCTATCGAAATACTTGCTTCACATGCACCAAGCCAAGCGGCAGATAAGCCAAGGGAATGAATCTTAAGCGGAATAAACAACACAAATGCAGGGCCAATAAAAATCCAAACAAGGAAATTGACCAACGTCCAGCCACGCTCCAATGGCACTGTCCACTTTGCTTTCATCCCCGCTCGAAATTCAAACCACCATAATTGAATTCCATTTTTATCACGATACACATGCGTATTTATAGAAGATGGAATTTGGCTAACGCTGAATAGAGCAATGATCACCAAGCCTAAATAGACCCAAAGCGTAACGATTGTCCCCGCCACCGCCAGCAATCCACCGCCTACAATTGGCCCTAAAAGACGCCCTAATGAGGAGGCTCTTTTACGAAGCTGTAATGCATCAGGCAACTGCGCGGCAGGCATCAACTCAGGTGTTATCGTCACAGAAGCGCCGTCGATAAACGCGTTAGCTAAAACAGCAACGAGTCCTGCTGTTGTCACGAGCCAAAGCTCATAGCGATCCGCCGTCGCAATCAAGCAAAATAAAAGGCAAGAAAATGCGAGTGCCACCGTACCTTGCACTAATTGCTTTCGCTTCGCATATCGCTCGCACAATGGCGCCATAAGTGGCTGAAATAAAAAAGTCGCAATTGCAGTGACCACTCCATAAATAGCCAAATCTTGTGCATTGCCTTTTTGGATGATCCACCATGGAATAGTGATATATCCAATCATCAAAGCTAATGTCATGAGCACATCAAAAACAAGAACCCCTCGTAAGGCCGGATTCACCTTCATTAAATATTTGTCTATTTTAATTTTCATTTAAAAACCAAGGTCAAATCACAAACCAATAAGTACCCAAGCATAAATTATCCAATCTTTTTAAATCATGCATTTTTCGTAGGGTGCAAAACGCCGTAGGCGTTACGCACCAAGGGCTGGTGCGCAAGAAAGGCACTTGCACACCCTACGAAAATCACATATTTTTTCC
>JANYCY010000011.1 GCA_025360045.1 Janthinobacterium sp.
CAATTATTTAAAGATCTACAACCACCATATTCCGCAAAAAGCGCTCGGTCACACCACGCCGATTCAAGCGATGAAGGAATGGCAAAAAAACAAACCTGAATTATTTAAAAAACGGGTTTATGAACAGGCGAGACTTGACAAGTAATGAATATATTTTCTGATCGATTTTTTCTTATTACAGCGGCAATTATTGCCTCTACTTTAGCATGGTCTTTTTGGTCGTCATTGCAACAGAATGCTTTCCCCATTCTCAGCGCTCTTGCGCTCATCACTCTAATTGTTGAAAATAGAAAATTACGTAAAGAACTAAAAACCATTAAATCCAAAATATAGGCCGACCATGATAAACCCTATTGCAGATCTTGAAGCAGTCCATATTTTAAAAAAGATGAAACTGCGCACTCAAGCAGAGTCTATTCTTGTTAATCGTGCCATTTGGCAGGACTATATTCCGCTTGTGATCAGCTTTACTATCGGCATTCTATTTTTGATATTTTCTATGGATAAAAAAATATTTGAAGGAAGCACAAATTTAATTATTACTTATATTTTTATTTATACAATTTATCTAAGCAATGAGCACTATAGATTAAAGAAAACAATAAGAGCGCTCATTACCTTAGCAGAACTAAACAAGCCATCCAGCGACTAAACCTAAAGAAAGCGCCATTTAAATCATCACCCCCGAATATTTTCATTGGGGACAAAGTAGGGCGGGCACAATTTATGCCCATGCGTTTGTGAGCCACTCGCCGCGTGGGCACGATAAAACTTTGTACCCACCATTCTCAATTTTTATAAAGTCATATCGCCATGCCGCATTCTTCCCCCGCCATTTTCTTAATGGGCCCTACCGCCAGCGGCAAGACCGCCAGTGCGATTCATTTGCTGGAAAGCGGCTTGCCGGTGGAGTTGATTTCGGTCGATTCGGCGCTGGTATTTAAAGATATGGATATCGGCAGTGCCAAGCCAAGTAGTGATGAGCTGGCCCGTGCCCCGCATCATTTGATTGATATTATTTCACCAGAAGAGGCTTATTCTGCCGCGCAATTTCGGCGTGATGCGCTGGCTTTAATGGCCGATATTACAGCGCGTGGCAAGGTGCCGGTGCTGGTGGGTGGCACGATGTTGTATTACAACACCTTGCAACACGGCATTCATGAATTACCGCAAGCTGATGTGGCGCTGCGGGCGCAAATCCATGAAGAGGCTGCTCTGATCGGCTGGCCCGCCATGCACGCAAAGCTGGCCGTAATCGACCCGATTACAGCGGAGCGACTTAAACCCACCGATGCACAGCGTATCGAGCGCGCTTTGGAAGTGTGCACCCTGACCGGCAAAAAAATGTCGGATTTACTCGCCGAGCCAGCCAGCGGTGCGCTGCCTTATCGCCTACTTAAAATCGCCCTGCTACCGCAAGACAGAAAATGGCTGCACGATCGCATCGCGCTGCGTTTTGATCAAATGCTAGAGCTGGGTCTGCTCGATGAAGTCAGCCGCTTGCGAGCAAAATATGATTTATCACTCGAGTTGCCTTCGATGCGCTGTGTGGGCTATCGGCAGGCTTGGGAATATCAGGATGGCTTGGTGGATTATCCAACCATGCGCGAAAAAGGCATTGCCGCAACCCGCCAACTGGCTAAGCGCCAGCTGACTTGGATGCGGGGAATGGATGATTTGCTAGAGATTAATTGCCAAGAAAGTGATTTGGCGGAGCGGGTAAAAGCAGCCATTGAGGGCTGGCTTTAAAGCACAAATGGCGCACTGGATTCAGTGCGCCGCTTTCTACACACTAAGATTAATCACGCTACCCGAAGTCGCACCCACGATCGGCTTATTCTCCTCTTGATTTAAGCGATTAGGCCCAACTTGCGAGTTTTTAGCATTTTCCTCTTGAAGCTTTATTTGATACTGATGGTCATACGCTTTCAAAGCTTCCACACCGCCAGTTTGGCAAGAGGTACAACCACTCACTCCCATCACACGCCTCCTTCTAGACTCCACACCGTTGAAAATCAACGATGCTGCTATGTAGTCGTGCGCTAGGGAAAAACATGACAACAATAAAGGTAAAAACTGCCCTAATGAGGCATAAAGCTTGCGTTGTGTAGCAACTCACCCACGCCATTAATAAAAAACTGCACCCCAATACAAATCAGCATAAAACCCATAATCCGCGAAATGGCACTAATCCCTTCATCCCCAAGCACGGTAAATAAACGGCTAGAAGCGCGCAGAGTCAGCCAGCAAATCGATGCAGTGGCTGCAATGCCCAGAATAAGCAGAATATAACCCACGCCAACGGGAATATGCTTTTGCGAATGTAAGGTAGAAGACATCGAAATAACCACCGCAATCGAGCCTGGCCCTGCCATTGAGGGCATGGCAAGCGGGGTAAAAGAGATATCACTTTTAGTTTGCTGATCGTCAGCCAGCTTGGGCTGAGTATCAGGAAACAGCATTCTAAAACCCAGATAAATCACCACCATCCCGCCGGCAATACGTAAGCCTGGGATAGAGATATTAAAGAAATCCATAATCAAACCACCCGCCATCAGGAAGGTAATCAAGATGCCCGCCATATAATAGCAGCCTCTTTTTACCTGCCGATGCCGCTCTGCATCTGATAAATGCGCAGAAATGCCTGGCAGAAGTGCCGCAGTCGAAAGAGGATTAATAATAGGTAGTAAGGCCGTGACCGTAGTCAGGATATAAGACAGGTACTCCAGTATCAGGCGAAATAAGCTCATCTTGTCCACGCAAAAAAGGGAAGCGTACACTTTTAAAGTGCCCTTCCCTTTTATTTAGATCAAGAATAGAGAAAGTTTACGCCGCCGTATTAAACGCCTCTAGCTTGGCGGCTACTAGGGAAAAATTCCACACTGGGTAAGCTGGCAGGCCATTTACATAGGGAGGAATCGCCTCGCCCATAATCAAAGGTGCAAAATAGCTACGTGCCGCTGGAGTGATATGAAAGCCATCGGCGCGAATGTATTCAGCAGGCAAGTGTTTCTCGTGATTAGCCACTTCTTCCAGCTTCACCGAGCCTATGGTCCAAGCATAAGGCGCATCGCTGGTGCGAACGATAGTTGGCATCACGCCACGCTCACCCGCCAGTGCAAATTTCACTGCAGCAGTGCCTACAGCCATGGCCTGATCCACATCGGTTCTGGACGCCATATGGCGCGCCGCACGTTGTAAATAATCAGAGACCGCCCAATGGCATTTATGGCCTTGAGCCGTTTTGATCAGCTGAGCCAAGTAAGGCGCTACACCGCCCAGCTGCGCATGACCAAAAGCATCGGTGCCACCCGCTTCGGCAACGAACTTGCCTTCTGCGTTTTTAATGCCTTCCGCAGCCACAATCACGCAATAGCCTTCGCGGGCGATGGTGGCTTCAACGGCAGCAAGGAAAGTAGCCGCGTTAAAGGTGACTTCCGGCAACAAAATCAGGTGCGGAGGCAAGTTGCCTTCGCCAGATGCAAGACCCGCACTTGCAGCAATCCAGCCGGTGTGACGGCCCATGACTTCCATAATAAATACTTTGGTACTGGAGCCACACATCGACGCCACATCCATACCTGCTTCGCGGATTGATGTGCCTACATATTTAGCCACCGAGCCAAAGCCTGGCGAGCAATCTGAATGCGGCAAATCGTTATCAATGGTTTTTGGCACATGAATAGCCGTGAGATCGTAACCAAGGTATTCGGCGTGCGCGGCAATCTTTAAGCAGGTATCCGCAGAATCTCCACCACCGTTATAAAACAGATAGCCGATATCGTGCGCGGCAAATACTTCAAACAAGCGGGTTAGCTCACGGCCAAAGCGCAGCTTATGGCGGCAGGAGCCAAAAGCGCCGCCCGGGGATGCAGCCAGCGCGGCTAAATCAGCTTCGCTCATGCAAGCGGTATCAATCAGCTCTTCCGCCAGCACACCTAATACCCCATTTTTGGCGGCAAACACACGGCCAATCTGGTCTGGATGAGCGCGAGCAGCCGCAATCACAGCAGCAGCGGATGCATTAATCACAGGGGTTACACCACCCGATTGGGCGTAAAGCGCGTTTCTGGCCATGAGCGTTTCCAAAAAGATAAATTCTAGGCGCGTATTTTGCGCGCTGCAGCATGTTAAGTCATCGGGGCTTTTTGCATTAGGGTTATTCAGCATCACTTAAAGCCCATTCTTCACCCTTGGTACAGCGCAATCCTCTAAAGTTAAGCCATATTGCTCATCCATCGCTTGTAGAGATTGTTTGCCATGTGGCTTTGCGCCCTTGGGTTGGGGCATTGCTGCGCCTAGAGTGAAATATTGCAGGTTTTTGGCAATCAAATTCAGTGCGTCTTTCAGCGTTGCGGCTATGTTTTCGGCTAGACCCAATAGGCAACGCGGCAAACAGCGTTTCAATGCGGGGAAGGCGGCGGTGCGATTGATTTTGCGGCGGCTTGCCGACTGATCAATTTGCTCATTGTCGGGCGCGGCGGCTAGAACACAGATGGCATTCAGATTATCGCACACGATTTTGGCACCAAAATCCTGCTGCGCCGTCAGCCAACTGCAACCGCTCACCGCCTCCAAACCCAAGCGATGCTTGAGGCGCTTGAAGCATTCTTCGATGCGCCAGCGCTGATGGTAAAGGGCTGCGAAATCACCTGCCGGATAGCTCGCGGCGTCCAGCAAGGAGGTCATCAACACTCGGATCTGGCCATCTGGAGTTACACATCGCACTAGACGCACCGTAGACTCGGTTCGTTTGATTTCATAGGTTTTACCGGCGGCATGACTGGCCGGTTTCAGCGTCACAATCCGTTCAGCTTCGCCGCTGCGCACGAATTCTTTCACTGCTGCATAACCAGACTGATCGACCCGCATGCAGAAGTGAATGCCTCTTTGCAG
>JANYCY010000012.1 GCA_025360045.1 Janthinobacterium sp.
AATGGCTGACAGACACATTAGAAAAACTCCCGACCTGGCCCAATAGCCGAATTGACGAGCTGCTGCCATTTGTTAAAGATCAGAACCCACAAGATAACGAAGGCTAAAGCAGCTGGCTAGGTGGGGGGGCTGAGCGCTTACATTAAATTAGCAACTAATCAAACAGTTCCGAAAAACTACGGCTCTTTGGATGCGCCGCATTTATTTTCTTGCCTTTCTCCCGCCGCCACCCCTAGTGCAATTAATACGATGTAAGTGCCTCGGTATAAATTATCAAACACTTTTCAATCATACATTTTTCATAGGGTGTGAAACGACGAAGTCGTTGTGCACTAAGGGCTGGTGCGCAAGAAATGCGCTTGCACACCCTACGAAAATCACTTTATTTTGCATTTAAAAATACCATACAACTTATGCAGAACTACTTACGCGTTTCTCTTGCAATGACTTCATCCTAAAGTGCTTTTCCTCAAAAACTAAGAACTCGCCTTGATGAGATAACCGCCATCAAGATGACATATCCACATTACTGCCACATAACAGACACAAATAAATGATTTATGTCGTTAACATATAGACGGATTGGCATTTTTTGTTATTATTCACACGGCCACTTAATATTTATGAAAGATGGCCTGTTTTTTAAACATAGCTACTCATAACAATAATCAAGCGAAAACACCTGCGCTAAGAAGCGCTGTTTTATGCCTGAGCCTTGAGCACACCACGTTGTTCACTCAAATCCAAGACACAGGGAGTTATATGAAGCAATCACTCAAGATGGCACTGCTCACCGCAGCCATTGGCTTAACCATGCCTGCTGCACAGGCTTCTATCCTTAACTTTAATGCAATGGCTGCCGATGTTTTTGGTGGAGGAGAAGTACTTAAAGAATCATCGTTTGATATCACCGTAGTAGGCGATGGAATGGCAGGCGCCATTGCTAATTCAGGCTCTTGCTCTGTGCTTGATTGCCCCGTAGGCAACGATACAAACTACTACCTTACTAGTAATGATTCGGGCTTAACAATCTCGCAAAGCGACAATTTTGGCTTTCTGTTCAGTAGCTTTGAAAGCAGCTTTGTTGCTCCTGTACAAGCCAACATCCCTTTTTCAGTGGCGCGATTACTTGTTTCAGGCCATGACATCAATAATGTAAGTTTTTCCGATTTCTTTGACCTGCCAGGTCAAAATATGGCTGGCAATTGGACTTTCACCCAGTTCAACTTCGCTAACCCTAATCGTATTTATAAAGATGTTTCCTTTTTCTCTTGCTTGACAACAACAAGCGGCGATTGTGTCAGCAATGGCAATAATCAAGCCCAATTTGCAATTGATAACATCAATGTTACTGCTGTTCCTGAACCCGCTGAGTGGTTATTAATGGCACTGGGCCTAGCCACCATCAGCATGGTGATGCGCCGTAAAAACAAGGCTCAAAATAATTCAGCAGGGATTGCATCATGATGAAGCGCAGTATTATTAATTTAGCCGTTGCCGCCTTACTAACGACTGGGTTTTCTAGTGTTGCCAGTGCTGACGAAGCGCGCTTACCGTACATTATTCAACTGGCTGATAAGCCTGCAGCATCTTATACCGGCGAAGTAAATGGGCTAAAAGCCACAAAGCCAACCAATGGCCAGCAACTGGATGTGAGTGCCTATGATGTGCAGGCTTACATCAATTATCTAGATAAAAAACAGAGCAATGTGATTGCCAGTATTGGCAATGCGATGATCGTGCATAACTATCAAGTCGTTTTCAATGGCTTTTCGGCGATGCTGACCGATGCAGAAGTGAGAAAACTCAAAAACAGTGCAGATGTGGTCGCAATTACACTGGATGAGCCACGCAGTATCCAAACCAATTACACCCCTAAATTTTTAGGGCTGGATAAACCCGGCAGTGGATTATGGTCATTATTGAATGGCTCAAGTAGTGCCGGTGAGAATGTGATCATTGGCGTGATTGATACCGGTGTATGGCCAGAAGACCCTTCTTTTGCCGATCGAGTAAACACCAATGGCGAGGCAACACATGATGCAACAGGTCGCCAAGTTTATGACGCGCCGCCAGCATCTTGGAAAGGCTCTTGCGAAATAGGTGAAGGTTTCACCACGGCCAATTGCAATAATAAACTGATTGGTGCCAAAAAATTCCGCTCAGGATACGAAGCATTAGTCACCAGTGGTGCCAAAGTGCCTCATTGGAGCGATTACAATTCACCCCGTGATAGTGATAGTCATGGCTCGCATACCGCATCAACCGCGGGTGGCAATGGCAAAGTGGCAGGCGTGATTGGCGGCGCATCTATTGGGTATATTTCAGGTATTGCTCCTCGAGCCCGTCTTGCTACTTACAAAATTTGCTGGACTTCGAACGATCCTGCCGCTGCTGCAGGTAAAAATAATTGCTATGGTGGCGATGGCATTAAAGCCATCGAAGCCGCGGTCAGTGATGGTGTCAACGTCATTAACTATTCAATTAGTGGTGGCGAACAACTGAATGATCCTGTCGATCTCGCGTTTTTAGCGGCGACCAATGCAGGGGTGTTTGTTGCTGCATCAGCGGGCAATAGTGGCCCAGCGAATATGGTTGCGCATATTGGCCCGTGGCTCACTACTGTTGCCGCATCCACTCATGATCGCACGCAGGAAAGTAGCGTCACTATCGGCAGCAAAGTACTGAAAGGGGGTTCTGTTAATCCAGCCCCTCTCACCGCGCAATTAATTTTGGCAAAAGATGCTGCCCTCACTGACTACAACAGCCTTTCTGCGGCAAGCAAGCTCGCCCTAGATCGTTGTTCCGGTACTGCGGATGCAGTACCGGCTGACGCACGACTAGATCCAATCAAAGTTGCTGGCAAAATTGTACTTTGTGATCGTGGCGCGACTAATTTGGTGAATAAGAGCGCGGCCGTGAAAGATGCGGGTGGCGTAGGCATGCTGCTTACTAACGTCGCATTGGGCAACACAACCATCACCGCCTTCTCACATGTGGTGCCTACCGTACATATCAGTGCTGCGGATGGTGTTACTGCCAAAGCCTACGCAGTATCAGCAGGCGTCAATGCAGCAACGACCTTTAGCGCATCGGTAACAACAGCCGCTGGCAATGCGCCTGTCATGGCTGATTTTTCATCGCGCGGCCCGAATCGCGCCGATGCGAATGTGCTGAAGCCTGATTTAACCGCGCCAGGTGTGGATATTCTGGCCGCTTCACGCCCACAACTCACAGAAGAACAGCGCAACCAAGTCGCGAGTGGTGCCGTCGCTCCAGCAGAATGGCAATCCATGCAAGGCACTTCGATGTCTAGCCCACATGTGGCTGGTCTTGCTGCACTCTTACATCAATTACACCCAACATGGTCACCTGCTGCAATTAAATCGGCCTTGATGACCAGCGCCTATTCCACGCTTAACGATGGTCAGCCAGGCTTACAAAACGGTTTACTACCTTGGGCGCAAGGTGCAGGGCACGTTAATCCAAATGCTGCTGCAGACCCAGGCTTAGTCTATGACGTTACGGCGCTTGATTATGATCGCTACCTATGCGGCCAAGGTCAGCTTACTCAAGCCAAGTGCAGTGTAATCGGCAGCATTCAGCCTTATAACTTGAATGTCCCTTCCTTAACTACCGCCAATGTTCTCGGCAAATTCACCTTTAATCGTACCGTGACTAATGTTAGTGATCGTGCAGCAATCTACACCTCACAAGCGGTGATTTCTGGCTTTACTGCGACGGTTTCCCCAGCAACGCTGAGCTTAAACCCTGGTGAAAGCAAAGCATTTACCGTCACATTAAGCCGTACCAATGCGCCTAAAAATGTTTACCAATATGGCTCATTAGTCTGGTCGGACGGAACACACACCGTTCGTTCCCCTATAACGGCAAAAGCGAGTTTACTTGCCGCCACTGCGCAGCTTAATAGTGAAGCGACTACGGGCAGTAAGATCATCACCATTGCGACAGGCAGTGACGGTGTGTTGACGCTAACTAAAGGTGGATTGAAAGAGGCGACCTTGACTAGCGCTTCAATTGCCACCGACAGCGCGGCTAAAGATGGTGTGCTCGAATGCACTGCAGGAACAAGTACTGCAGGCGTAAAAGTCCATCAATTTAATATCCCCGCCAATAATCTGGTGACTCGTTTTGCGCTTTACAATTCAGATACCACTCACGGCGCTGCTGATGACTTAGATTTACTGGTCATGAACTCAGCGGGGGTAAAAGTAGGTGGTAGTGGTAGCGATGGTTCTAACGAAACAGTGCAGTTATCTAACTTGCCAGCCGGCAACTACAAGGCTTGCGTTATCGGCTACGGCGTTCAAGATGGCAGCACCAACTACAAACTGTCTAGCTGGATTGTCAATGCAGGAGATACAGGTGGCTCGTTTAAAGCCCTTGCCCCAAGCAAAATCTATGTAGGCGGTACAGCTTCTGTCGGCTTTAGCTGGAAAGATCTGCAAGCAGGTAAACGCTATCTTGCTAATGCAACTTACCTTATCGATGGCGCTGCGCAAAGCAGTACCTCACTCATGGTTGAAACCAACGATCCACTGCCAACAGCGACCTCTGTTACACGTGCTGTAAATGCAGGGATTTAAGTCATGGTTTTAAGTTGTTTGTAGTAAAACAAAACGGCGAACCAAGGTTCGCCGTTTTTTATGTCAATCAATCAAGCGACTACATCGCTCTATCATCCTGTAGCACACACTGTTTTTGCTTACAAACCGAGCCGGGGTCGGCTACAAATTGGCAACTAGACTGCTCTCCCGACTGCTTAATCTGTGCAACTCGCGCATCCGTGTATTGCTTGGCCAGCGCCGCGATTTTGTCTGCCTTGCCCTCGAGGAGAGACCAAGGTAAATAAAATTCCGGACCACCACAAGATTTTGCCCCCACCGCCAGCGTGCGACATTGCACATCTTGCACACAAGAGGCCTCACCGATTTCCACTCTGAGCCTAAGTAAAGGCCCGCCTCCCGCAGAGGCCACAGACGCGATCAAGATTAATAAACTCGCAGCAAGTATCTTCATTCTCTGTATCTCTGTGTTGTGTATGGAACGTAAATCGCGACGCCGCAAATCATGAGATACAAAAAAGCCCAACAACCGTTGGGCTTTTCTTTAAACGCCGGGCTTGCGCCAGAAGTAACGCCAGACAAATCCAGGCCAAGCAAAGACGATAAACATCGCAAAAGTGCTGGCAAAGAAAGGCCAGTTTTGCTCGTGGACCGAAGAAAGACGCCCTTCCAGAACTCGCGCAAGTACACCTAGTGCTAAATACAATAAAACCATTTCCAAAAGCCGCCAATGAAAACCCTTAGCCTTTTTTGCTGGAATGCAAAAAATAATGCGCTCAAAGAAAAAAGGTAGATTGGCAGCAATCAGTGCCAATCCACAGAGCAGATACACATTATTCATTACATAGGTACAGTAAGTGATGAAGTAACGGCTTGCGAAAGCACGGACATCAGACGATCAGGCATCAAACCCATCACCAGTAACAAGATACAGTTAACTGAAAGCACTAACTTGGTATCAAAGCCTGCGGCAATCGGTGCAGTGTCTGTGGCTTCATCGAAGTACATGATCTTCACAATACGTAGGTAATAAAACGCACCCACCAGTGAGAACATCACCGCAATTACTGCCAACCAGATATAGCCTAAATTCACCACAGCTTGTAATACCGACAATTTGGCAAAGAAGCCAACAAAGACCGGAATACCTGCCATAGAGAACATCACAAACATCATCATGCAGGCAAACCATGGGCTACGCGCTGCTAAGCCTTTGAAGTCATCAATTTTATCGGCTTCAAAGCCTTCACGGGACAGTAACATCACCATACCGAAACCGGCTGCGGCAGTCAGTACATAAACCATGGCGTAGAAAAACGATGCGGCGTAACCAATTGGGCTAGCGACCAAAATCCCTAAGAGCAAGAAGCCCATATGCGAGATCGTGGAGTAAGCCATCATGCGTTTCATACTGGTTTGAGCGATCGCAGTCAGATTCCCAATACCCATCGAGAGTACCGACAACACCACCAACATACCGCGCCAATCAAAGGCGTAGCCTTCCATGCCTTGCGCCAACAAGCGAATCACAAATACAAAGGCCGCTAACTTAGGAGCAGAACCAATCAGTTGAGTCACTGGCGTTGGTGCGCCTTCGTAAACATCCGGCACCCACATATGGAACGGTACAGCACCTAACTTAAAGCCAATACCGGTTACCAAGAACACCAAGCCAAAGGCCGCTAACATGCGATTTGCTTCGCCGCTGGCAATCTTATGTGCAATCACAAAGATATCGAGCGAGGCAGTTGCGCCGTAAATCATCGACATCCCGTAAAGCAGCATCCCCGAAGCCAAAGCCCCAAGAATAAAATACTTCATGGCAGCTTCAGTGGATTGCACTGAATCACGCTGCAATGCCACCAAGGCGTACAAGGACAACGATAGCAACTCAAGGCCCATATACAGCGTTAAGAAATTAACACTAGAGGCCATGATCATCATGCCTGCTAAGGCAAACAACGTCAGTGTGAACAACTCGCCACGGAACAAACCGCGAACCATACTGTATTCACGACCATAAATCAGCACCAGTGCCACACCTAAGATCATACCCATCTTGGCGAAATCAGCGATTGGGTCACTAATAAACAAGCCATTAAAGGCCAGACGTGGTGAGGGCTGATAGCCATTCACAACAAGGAAAGCCGTTATGGCTAACACAATCAATGTCAGCACATAAGTAATGTGGCGCTTGGCATCACTGACAAACAGATCAATTAGAAGTACCGCACAGCTGGCACATAGCAGGAAGATTTCCGGCATTGCCACCCAAGCATTAAGGCTGGTCCAGGTCATTATTCAACCCTATCAAATAATAGTATGGTGGTCCGAAGGTATGCTCTACCTCTGGATAAAATCGGGGATTGATCGACAAATCCCCGACTATCGCGAATCAGTGCAATTTGCTTTGTGAAACATGCCAGATCAAATCATTAACCGACACATGCATCACATCCACAAATGGCTTCGGATACAGACCCATGCCCAGCACGGCAACGGCTAACACAGCAAGGATCAGGAATTCACGCGAGTTAACGTCTTTCAGATGCTCAACATGATCATTGGCGACCTCACCGAATAACACCCGTTTGTACATCCACAGGGTATACGCTGCACCAAAGATCAAGGTCGTAGCACCGGCAAAGGCGTACCAGAAGTTCACTTGTACCGCCCCCAGAATCACCATAAATTCACCGGCAAAACCAGAAGTACCAGGCAAACCCGAATTGGCCATCGCAAACAACATCATAAAGCTAGCGAAGATCGGCATTTTATTAGCCACGCCGCCGTAATCGGCAATCTTGCGGCTATGCACTCGGTCGTACATCACACCGATACAGAAGAACATCGCGGCAGAAACAAAGCCGTGCGAGATCATTTGCAGCAATGCACCTTCAACCGCGTACTGGTTCATTTGTGTGCCACCGGCAAACATAAAGAAGCCCAGTGTGACAAAACCCATATGCGAGATCGAAGAATAAGCTACCAGCTTTTTCATATCGGTTTGTACAAGCGCCACTAAACCGATGTAAATCACCGCTACCAAGGACAGCGCCACAAATACCCATGCATATTCACGCGCGGCATCAGGGGCAATCGGCAGAGCAAATCGCAAGAAGCCGTATGCACCCAGCTTCAGGGTAATCGCCGCCAACACCATCGAACCACCGGTAGGCGCTTCAACGTGGGCATCTGGCAACCATGTGTGAACGGGCCACATCGGCACTTTCACGGCAAAGGCAAAGAAGAAGGCAATCAGCAGATACGTTTGTGCTGACATATCAAGCGGCAAACGCTGGAAATCAGCAATTTCAAAACTACCGCCGGTTTTTTGATACAGGTAGATAAAGCCAACCAGCGTCAACAAAGAACCGAGCAAGGTGTACAAGAAAAACTTAATCGACGCATACACACGGCGTGGACCGCCCCATATACCAATAATCAAATACATTGGGATCAGCATGGCTTCAAAGAATACATAGAACAAGATCGCATCCATGGCGGCAAATGCACCATTGATCAAGCCCGACATAATCAGGAAAGCGGCCATATATTGCGCGGTACGCTTTTCAATAACTTGCCAACCCGCGAGGATAACCATCAGGGTAACAAAGCTATTTAAAATCACAAACAGCATCGAAATGCCATCAACCCCAAGATGGTAGTTGATATTAAAAGAAGCGATCCAAGGCTTCATTTCTTCGAACTGCATGCCGCCATGCAAAGACTCAAACTGCGTAAAGAGCGGTATGGTTACCAAGAAACTTAGCAAAGCGCCGACCAGCGCCAACCAGCGCGCCGCCGTGGCGTTTTTGTCCCCGCCTGTCGCGAGTACTACAAGGCCCGCCACGATCGGCAGCCAGATCGCGAGGCTTAGAAGATTACCCGTCATAGTCAACCTACTTGTTAATTTAATTCGTAAGGGGGATTCGATCTACTTAAGACCTTCCCCCCCGATTCCCGGCAAGATGCCGGCTTTAGGCCAGCAGGCCAGCAATCCACCATGTCATCAAACCAATTGCTCCGATAATCATGGCAAAAGCGTAATGGTAGATATAACCCGTTTGCAATTTACGCGCCGTTGCTGAAATCAAGCCAACCAGCTTAGCCGTACCATTGACGAGTAAACCATCGATGATAAAAGTGTCACCGACTTTCCAAAACAGCGTACCAAGAACACGGCCACCTGCTGCAAAACCATTGATATACAGGTGATCCATGTAGTACTTCTCATCCAGCAATTTCTTGATGCCAATTGAGGTAAAGAAGCGATCCAGTGCCGCAGGGATACTTGGCTTCACTAAATAGAAGTACCAAGACATCACTACACCCGCTAGGGCTAGCCAAAATGGCATGCTCATTAAGGAATGAATACCCATTGCCGCTGCGCTATGGAACTCTTCTTTCAGCACTTCCATCGCAGGATGTGCTTCGTGATTAACCGTAATCACACCCTTGAAGAAATCACCGTAGAGCATAGGCTCGATGGCAAAGTAACCAATCGCCAAAGATGGAATCGCCAACATCACCAACGGCAAAGTCACAACCCAAGGTGTTTCATGAGGTTTGTGGCCAGGAGCCAAGCCATGATGATCATCATGGCCATGATCATCCGCGTGAGCCGCATCATGACCATGATCGTGCGCTTTACCGAAACGCTCTTCACCGTGGAATACCAAGAAGTACATACGGAAAGAATAGAAAGCCGTTACAAATACGCCCGCCACTACAGCGAAGTATGCAAAGCCCGCACCCGGCAGATTAGATGCAGCAACCGCTTCAATAATCGAATCTTTAGAATAAAAACCCGATAAGAACGGCGTGCCGATCAATGCCAAGGAGCCAATCAAAGAAGTAATCCAGGTAATCGGCATGTATTTACGCAAGCCACCCATCCTGCGGATGTCTTGATCGTGATGCATACCAATAATCACTGAACCTGCAGCAAGGAATAACAACGCTTTAAAGAAGGCGTGAGTCATCAAGTGGAATACCGCCACCGAGTAAGCCGATGCACCTAAGGCAACCGTCATATAACCCAGCTGTGACAATGTTGAATAAGCCACTACGCGCTTGATATCGTTTTGGATAATCCCAAGGAAACCCATAAACAGCGCAGTGATCGAGCCAATCACCATCACAAAATTCAGCGCAGTATCTGATAGCTCAAATAATGGCGACATGCGCGCCACCATAAAGATACCTGCCGTCACCATCGTTGCTGCGTGAATCAGCGCGGAAATCGGTGTTGGGCCTTCCATCGAATCAGGCAACCAAACATGTAGCGGGAACTGAGCCGATTTACCCATCGCGCCGATAAACAGCAAGATGCAAGTCACTGACATCAAGGACCAAGTCACATTCGGGAACAAGCTAATGGTGGCGTCTTTCAGCTCAGGCGCTTTGGCAAATACATCGACGTAATCGAGCGAGCCAAAGTAAGCCAGTACCAAGCCAATCCCGAGTAGGAAACCAAAGTCACCCACGCGGTTGATCAAGAAAGCCTTCATATTGGCGAAAGTTGCCGTTGGCTTTTTGAACCAGAAACCGATCAAGAGGTAAGAAACTAAACCCACCGCTTCCCAACCGAAGAAGAGCTGAACGAAGTTATTCGCCATCACCAGCATCAACATCGAGAAGGTAAACAGCGAGATATAACTAAAGAAACGCTGATAGCCTGGGTCTTCTGACATATAACCGATGGTATAGATATGCACCATCAAGGATACAAAAGTCACCACACACATCATCATTGCGGTGAGCTTATCAACCAAGAAACCAACGTTAAAATCGACGCCATTAACAGTCAGCCAAGTGTAAACCGTACCGTTAAAGTTATCGCCACCTGAAACCAAGTGGTTCAGCGTATAGGCTGACAGCAAGAAGGAAACCGCCACACCACCGATCGTCACAACGTGCGATGCACGTCGCCCAATCGCCCAGCCAAACAGCCCTGCGACTAGCGCGCCAAACAAGGGCGCCAGCGGGATTAAGAGATAAATCGTTTTCATATCCATATATAGCCCTATCCCCTTAACCCTGAAGCTGTCTGGATCGTTGATTGACCGCAGATTGCGTTATAACACCGCTCAAACAAACCGGTAGCTCAGTGCTCAACACGCCAAGTAGGGGCGAAGGTGGAATAGAGAGATAAATCATTTGCATATCCATTTGTAATCTAGTCCCCTTAACCCTTCAGGCTGTCGAGATCTTCGACGTTGATCGAGCGCAGATTGCGGAATAACACAATCAGGATCGCGAGCCCAATGGCCGCCTCTGCCGCAGCTACCGTCAAGATAAAGAACACGAAAATCTGCCCTGCTGAATCGCCGAGGAACTGCGAGAAAGCAATGAAATTCATATTCACCGCAAGCAACATCAACTCGATCGCCATTAAAAGTACAATTAAGTTTTTACGGTTCATAAAGATACCGAAAATACTGATGGCAAATAAACAAGCCGCCAGCACAAGATAATGCGTCAACTCAAGCATAGAAACTCTTCCTTAGGCAGCCGGTTTATCGTCACTTGCAGGAACATCTGCAAGCACTGTTACTTCTGCAGCCATCTTCACGATACGCAGACGATCCTGCGCTTTTACACGAACTTGATCACCAGGATTGATGTACTTAGTGCTCTTACGCTTACGTAGCGTCAGGGCAATGGCGGCAATCATACCCACCAACAAAATCACCGATGCTAACTGGAATGGTAAGAAATACTGGGTGTAAATCAAACGGCCCAATTCATGCACATTGCTGTAACCAGCAGGGTGATCGACCAAGCCAGCACTATCAATCTGGCTTGCACCGTGCGTAATGACCAAGACCATTTCCACCAGCATCGTGCCAGCAACCACACCGGCAACAGGAGCGAATTTCCAGAAGCCCTTACGCAGCTCCTCGAAATTAATGTCGAGCATCATCACCACAAACAGGAACAGCACCATGACTGCCCCCACATAAATCAGCACAAGGGAAACAGCAAGAAATTCGGCCTTCATCAACATCCACAGCATGGCTGCGGTGAAGAAAGACAAAATCAGCAACAAAGCGGCTTGTACCGGATTTTTGGTACTCACAACGCCTAGTGCAGAAGCCAGCAGCACAAAGGCGAAGAAACTAAATAGTGCGATTGTCATTGGACACCTATCAATATTTGACCTTTAACAGTCGATAAAAAACGTTGCGAGCAGGGCAAGCCAAGCAGCCCTTGGAGTTCGCAGTAGTTTGGTATCTAGCTGTTAGCGGTATTTGGCATCTTGCGCTTTGCGTTCAGCAATTTCGCTCTCGTACTTATCACCTACAGCCAACAACATTGGCTTGGTGTAGTAGAGGTCGCCCCGTTTTTCGCCGTGATATTCAAGGATATGCGTTTCCACGATGGCATCCACCGGGCAAGCTTCCTCACAAAAGCCACAGAAAATACATTTGGTCAGATCAATATCGTAACGGGTGGTGCGGCGTGTGCCGTCCTCACGTTTATCTGACTCAATCACAATCGCTTGAGCTGGGCAAACTGCTTCGCAAAGCTTACAGGCGATACAACGCTCTTCACCATTGGCGTAGCGACGTTGTGCGTGCAGGCCGCGAAAACGCGGGCTGTACGGTGTTTTTTCTTCTGGGAACTGCACGGTGATCTTGGTCTGGAACATATGGCGGCCGGTAAGCATCAAGCCTTTTACCAGTTCCACGAGCAAGAACGTTTTAAAGAAATAAGCAATCTTTTCCATAATGGTTCCTGTTTATTTCCCTAGCGGCCAGATTGAGAACGGCGTTTGCATCCAAGCGCCCACGACCACAATCCAAATCAAGGTGACCGGGATGAAAATTTTCCAACCCAAGCGCATAAGCTGATCGTAACGATAGCGAGGGAAAGTAGCGCGGAACCACAAGAAGCAGAACAGCATAAAGGCTACTTTTAATACCCACCACAGTACCGATGGCGCGCCCAAAATACCCCAGCTTGCCGGGAGAGGGCTTAACCAACCGCCAAGGAACATGATCGATGTCATTGCTGAAATCAAAATCATATTGGCGTATTCGGCCAAGAAGAACAGCGCAAAGCTCATGCCCGAGTATTCGACCATGTGACCCGCAACAATTTCTGATTCGCCTTCGGTTACATCAAACGGCGCGCGGTTGGTTTCAGCCACACCAGAAATAAAGTACACAACAAACAGCGGCAGCAAGGGGATCAGATTCCACGAAAGAATCGAGCCACCCGCCATACCTTGGCCTTGCTGATTGACGATTTCGGTCATATTTAAGCTGCCCGAAACCATCATCACGCCAACTAAGGCAAAACCCATCGCCAACTCATAAGAAATCACCTGAGCCGCAGCGCGCATTGCACCAAGGAAGGCATATTTAGAGTTAGATGCCCAGCCCGCCAGAATCACACCATAAACGCCCATCGAAGTGATGGCCATTACATAGAGCAAGCCGACATTCACATCCGATAACACATAGCCAGGATAAAACGGCACCACGGCCCAAGCCGCTAGTGCCGGCACCAGAACCATAATCGGCGCTAAAAAGAACAGACCGGTGCTAGCTGCGCTTGGAGAAATAATTTCTTTTAGCAGCAGCTTTACACCGTCAGCTATCGGTTGCAGCAAACCAAACGGACCAACCCGATTCGGGCCGATACGAATTTGCATATAACCGATAACTTTACGTTCGGCCAATGTCAAGTAAGCCACCGCGCCCATCAAAGGCGCAACGATGCAAACAATCTTGATGAGGGTCCAGAGGACAAACGCGATCTCTGCGCCAAACCACCCTTGTAACATTTCCATATTGGGCGCCCTTTAAGCTTTAGAAACCGAGAGAGGATCGAACATGCCAGCGAGCTGACGCGTCGCAGCATGGCCAGTCGCCACACGAATCACGTTATCTGCAAGGCCAGCATCCAGCTCAACAAACAGTGATGCGGCTTGACCACCCTGCTCTACTCGCGCCAGATCATTCACAGCCAGACCTAAAGCCGCCAGTGTTGCCGCATTGGCTTTCAACGCCGGAGCAGCTTGAGTCGCTTGCAAGCTTGGCGCACGACGCACCAAGGCGTCGCTCTGATACATCGCCACTTCGCCTAAGCGAACCAGACCAGACGCAGCCTGTGCTTTAACTGCCACAGCAGCCACAGCCGAGTTATTGAGGCGGGCTGCGGTGTCACCTGGCAGCGCTTCATCACGAATCTGTTCTGACGATTCGTAGTCAAAGCCATTAAAGCCAAGCACATTACCTAAGACGCGGAATACTTTCCAAGCCGGACGAGTCTCGCCAAGCGGACGAACCACGCCGTTAAAGCTTTGTGGCTTGCCTTCCATATTCACAAACGTGCCCGATGTTTCGGAGAACGGTGAGATCGGCAGAATCACATCAGCAAAATCTAGTGCGCAGCTATTGAAGGCTGACATCACGACAACCATTTCAGCGGACTTCACTGCCGCCAGCGCTTCTTGGCCATTGTGCGTATCAAACTCGGTTTCAGCATTTAAAAGGACATAGGCTTTTTTAGGTGCAGCAAAGACATTGCCGCCAACCGTTGCACCAATCAGTTGAGCGCCCACGGTATTCGCCGCTTCGCTCATCACACCTAACGTTGCGCCAGTTAGCTCGGCCAATGCCGCAGCCGCAGCGTGTAACTCAGCAGCGCGTGGATTGTGCGTTGCAATATTACCTAGCAATACGGCCGCTTTACCGGTCAGGGTTGCAGCAATCCTTCGAACTGCATCAGTCACTTCAACGCCAGCCAAATCGATGTTCGCAGGAGCGGCTTTGCTGGTATCTGCTTCAACAACCGCCTTAATCACGGCCAACACGCCTTCCACCAACTGATCCGGGCGAACGACAGATTGTGCGGCGACTTTAGTCAGCAAATCATCGCTATGCACATTCACTAAAGAAAGCTTCATGCCTTTCTTAACGGATTGACGCAGGCGCTGTGCCAGCAAAGGCTGCTCTTGGCGTAATGAAGAGCCAATAACGAGTACCGCTTCAGAAGCAGCCAAATCAACAATCGATTGGCCTAACCAAGTAGCGCCGGTCGTATTCAGGCTAAAGTCTGCGTTACGTAAGCGAGTTTCGACGTTATTTACGCCTAAGCCTGCCATAAGTTTACGCAGGATAAACAGCTCTTCAACCGTGCTGTGGGGCGTTGCCACAGCAGCAACAGAGGCAGCGCCGTGATCTGACACCACTTGCTTCAGGCCATTGGCTACGTATTCAAGCGCAGTTTGCCAGTCAGTTTGCTGCCAAACGCCGCCTTGCTTAATCATTGGCTTTTGCAAACGATCAGCGCCGTTTAATGCTTCATAAGAGAAGCGATCACGATCCGCCAGCCAGCATTCATTAATAGCTTCGTTTTCCAGCGGCAATACACGCATCACCTTGTTGTTTTTTACTTGCACAACAAGGTTGGAACCCAAGCCATCATGCGGGCTAACAGACTTACGACGGGATAATTCCCATGTACGTGCTGAGTAGCGGAACGGCTTGCTGGTCAGCGCGCCAACCGGGCAAAGATCGATCACATTACCGGAAATTTCCGATTTAACCGCCTTGCCCACAAAGGACATGACTTCGGTAAATTCACCGCGACCTGCCATACCCAATTCTTGGAAACCGGCGATTTCTTCGGTGAAGCGAACGCAGCGGCTGCAATGGATGCAACGCGTCATATCAGTAGAAATCAGCGGGCCAAGATCTTTATTAGCGACAACGCGTTTTTCTTCTGTATAGCGGGAGCCGGATTGGCCGTAGCCTACCGCCAGATCCTGCAACTGACATTCGCCACCTTGATCGCAAATCGGGCAATCGAGCGGGTGATTAATCAGTAAGAATTCCATCACCCCCTGCTGCGCCTTCACGGCTTGATCAGAGTGGGTCCAGATTTTCATCCCGTCGGTGACGGGGGTTGCACAGGCAGGTAAAGGCTTAGGTGCTTTCTCAACCTGAACAAGGCACATACGGCAGTTTGCGGCAATAGACAGCTTTTTGTGATAGCAGAAATGCGGGATATGCACGCCAACCGAATTGGCTGCGTCCATTACCGTGCTACCACCTGGCACTGTCAGTTTCTTACCGTCGATTTCAATTTCCAGCATGCTTCGACTCAATGGCTCGAATCAAACCCAAGCCTGCAGAGCAGTCTTGTGTTCGATCAGGTATTCAAATTCGCTACGGAAGTGTTTAAGCATTCCGCGCACCGGGAAAACAGCTGCGTCGCCGAGGGCACAAATGGTTCGCCCTGCGATGTTATTACCGACACTGTCTAAGAGCTCCAAGTCTTCCGGAACGCCATGACCCTGTGCGATACGATGAACAATGCGATACAGCCAGCCGGTGCCTTCACGACACGGCGTACATTGGCCACACGATTCTTCGAAGTAGAAGTAAGACAAACGCTCTAGCGCTTGCACCATATTGACGGTTTCGTCCATCACAATCACCGCACCCGACCCCAACATCGAGCCCGCTTTTGCGATCGAATCGTAGTCCATGGTGCATTGCATCATGATGTCAGCAGGCAATACTGGAGAAGATGATCCACCAGGAATAACCGCCTTCAGTTTTTTGCCATCACGCATACCGCCGCATAATTCCAGCAGTTCCGAAAACGGCATGCCGAGCGGTACTTCGTAATTTCCAGGGCGATTGACATGACCAGAAACCGAAAATAACTTGGTACCACCGTTATTAGGTTTACCTAGCTCAAGGAATTTCTGCCCGCCTTCGCGGATAATGTAGGGTACGGAGGCAAACGTCTCCGTATTATTAATTGTGGTTGGCTTGCCGTAGAGGCCATAGCTCGCTGGGAAAGGTGGCTTAAAGCGAGGTTGGCCTTTTTTGCCTTCCAAGGATTCAAGCAGCGCCGTTTCTTCGCCGCAAATATAAGCACCGTAGCCATGATGCGCATGCAGCTCAAAGCTAAATTCTGAACCCAGAATTTTATCGCCTAAAAAGCCTGCCTTGCGTGCTTCTTCAAGTGCTTCTTCGAAACGCTCGTAAGCTTCAAACACTTCACCGTGGATATAGTTGTAACCCACGGTAATGCCCATCGCGTAAGCACCAATAATCATGCCTTCGATCAGCGCATGTGGATTAGACACAATAATGTCTAAATCCTTAAAGGTGCCCGGCTCGCCCTCATCGGTATTACAAACGAGGTATTTTTGCCCAGGGAAGCTACGTGGCATAAATGACCACTTCAAGCCGGTAGGGAAGCCCGCACCGCCACGGCCACGCAGGCCGGAAGTTTTCATTTGCGCAATGATTTCATCTTGAGTGATATTTTCACTCAGGATTTTTTTGAGTGCATCATAGCCACCACGCTTAACGTATTCGTTAATGCGCCAGCAGTTAGGATCTTCAAAATTGACGTCATCAAATACAACGCCGGTTGTGTAGACGGTCATTATTCGAGCTCCGCCAGTTTCTTATCGATCGCCTCAGGCGTCATATGACTACACATGGAATGGTTGTTTACCAGCATCACTGGCGCATAACCACAGGCTCCCATGCACTCCCCTTCCTTCAGCGTAAACTTACCATCGGCTGTGGTTTCATTAAAACCAATGCCCAGCTTTTGCTTAATGTAATGCGCCGCAGTATAGCCGCCCGAAAGAGCACAGGGCAGATTGGTACACACAGTGATTTTGTGCGTACCGACGGGCTTTAAATCGTACATATTGTAGAAAGTAGCTACTTCAAGCGCCATCATTGGCGCAATGCCAAGATAGTTAGCCACGAATTCGATCATGTCATTGCTAAGGTAGCGATGCTCGGTCTGCGCAATACGCAGCGCGCCCATCACGGCAGAGCGCTTGTGCTCTGCTGGGTACTTTGCTACTTCATGATCAATCAATGCTAGGGATTGAGTAGTTAACATCAGCGATCAATCTCCCCAAATACAACGTCTTGAGTGCCGATAATGGCCACCACATCGGACAACATATGGCCACGCGCCATTTCATCTAAGGATGCTAAGTGGGCAAAACCCGGTGCACGAATTTTCATTCGGTACGGTTTATTTGCGCCATCGGACACCATATAGATACCAAACTCACCCTTAGGATGTTCAATAGCGGCGTAAGCTTCGCCCTCTGGAACGTGCATCCCTTCGGTAAACAGTTTGAAGTGGTGAATCAGCTCTTCCATATTGGCTTTCATGCCACCACGTGAAGGAGATGCCACTTTATGATTGTCCACAATCACAGGACCCGGATTGGCTTTAAGCCATGCCACACACTGCTTGATAATGCGGTTGGACTGGCGCATTTCTTCAACGCGAACCAGATAGCGATCATAACAATCACCATTAGTGCCCACTGGAATATCAAAGTCCATTGCACCGTAAACTTCATACGGCTGTTTCTTACGTAAATCCCACTCAATACCTGAGCCACGCAGCATAGGGCCAGTCAGCCCCAGAGCCAGAGCGCGTTCAGGCGTGATAATGCCAATGCCAACGGTACGTTGCTTCCAGATACGGTTATCTGTCAGCAGGGTTTCGTACTCGTCAACATAGGTTGGGAAGCGCTGGGTGAAGTCTTCGATAAAATCGAGCAAAGAGCCTTCACGGTTGCCATTTAATTTTTTGATCGCAGCGGCGTTACGTACCTTAGAAGCTTGGTACTGCGGCATTTGATCAGGTAGATCACGGTAAACACCACCCGGGCGATAATAAGCCGCGTGCATACGTGCCCCTGACACTGCTTCATAGCAGTCCATTAGGTCTTCACGTTCACGGAAGGCATACAAGAAGATGGTCATCGCGCCACAGTCAATACCGTGCGCACCAATCCACATCAGGTGATTCAGGATACGGGTGATTTCATCGAACATCACACGGATATACTGGGCACGCAGCGGCACTTCAATGCCAGTCATTTTTTCAATCGCCATGCAGTAAGCATGCTCATTGCACATCATCGACACATAGTCGAGACGGTCCATATAAGGCAGCGATTGAATATAGGTTTTTGATTCAGCTAATTTTTCAGTACCACGGTGCAAAAGCCCGATATGCGGGTCTGCCCGTTCAACCACTTCACCATCAAGCTCTAGCACGAGGCGAAGCACACCATGTGCTGCGGGGTGTTGTGGTCCGAAGTTAAGCGTGTAGTTGCGGATTTCAGCAGCCACCGTAGTTCTCCTCGCGGATAGTATGGCTGTGTGTTGGACACGCCAGAGATGCACCGCCAAAATACTGCGGACAGAGATTGAGCGTGTAGTTACGGATTTCAGCAGCCACCGTAGTTCTCCTCGCGGATGATACGCGGTGTTGTTTCTCGCGGATCGATAGTGACAGGCTGGTAGATAACACGACCCTGTTCCGGGTCGTAACGCATTTCTACATAGCCAGAAAGCGGAAAATCCTTACGGAAAGGATGACCAACAAAACCGTAATCGGTCAGGATACGACGTAAATCAGGGTGACCTTGGAACATGATCCCGAACAGATCGAACGCTTCACGCTCAAACCAGTTTAGACCTGGCCAAACTGATACAACGGACGGCACAACAGGGAAATCATCATCAGTACAGAACACCCGCACACGTAAGCGCACATTGTGTTTGTAAGAGAGAAAATGGTACACCGCAGCAAAACGATGGCCTTCCCATACCGCATCTTTGTAAGTGCTGTAATCAAGACCACAGACATCAAGACAGGATTCAAAATGCAATGCTTCATGATCTCGCAAAGCAAGAGCGACTTCAGACCATGCCGCAGCGGGTACTTCGATAGTGACTTCATCCAGAGCACAGACTAGCTTGGCAAGGTTTGCGCCACCTATCTCACCCAGAACGGCCTTCAGGCTGTCCATCAGGACGCTAAGTTTACGATCCACTGTTTACCCTCTCACTCGCCAATACACCTGATCGCGCAATAGTGTTAGTACGCTTAATCTTATTCTGTAGCTGAATAATGCCGTAAAGCAAAGCTTCAGCCGTCGGCGGACAGCCCGGCACATAGATATCAACCGGCACAATGCGATCACAACCACGTACCACAGAGTAGGAATAATGGTAGTAGCCACCACCATTGGCACAGGACCCCATCGAGATCACCCAACGCGGCTCTGGCATTTGGTCATAGACCTTACGCAGCGCTGGCGCCATCTTATTGCAGAGCGTCCCCGCAACAATCATCAAGTCAGATTGTCGTGGGCTTGGGCGAAAAACGATACCGAAACGATCCAAGTCATAGCGCGCCGCGCCAGCATGCATCATTTCTACCGCACAACAGGCCAAACCAAAGGTCATTGGCCATAAAGAACCGGTGCGGGTCCAGTTGATCACGGTATCCAGTGAGGTGGTAACAAAGCCCTTATCTGCAGACTGAACACTTGCTAAGGATTGAGCATCCATATTTATTACTCCCATTCCAATGCGCCCTTCTTCCACTCAAAGATAAAGCCCACAACCAGCACGGTCAGGAAAATCATCATTGCAAGGAAGCCGAACATGCCGAGCTCTTTAAGCACAACAGCCCATGGCACAAGGAAGGCCACTTCGAGATCGAACAAGATAAATAGGATAGCAACGAGGTAGTAACGCACATCAAACTGCATGCGCGCGTCTTCGAAAGCTTCGAAGCCACACTCGTAAGGCGAGCGTTTTTCAGGATCAGGTCGATTGGTTCCGAGAATCTTGCCCACCCCCCAGCCAAGAACCAGCGGGGCAACGCCCACCAAGAGTCCTACAGCCAGAAACATCAGGATGGGGAAATAGTTAGCGAGCATGGCACTCCCCAGATTTGAAGGTTAAGGATATTTTTATATGTTGTATTCGCCCACATTGCGCGGGCGTTTTGATTCTGGTGCCGACAGAGAGACTCGAACTCTCACAACCGAAGTCACTACCCCCTCAAGATAGCGTGTCTACCAATTTCACCATGTCGGCATTACAAACAGCGGATACTCCCCCCTGAGCTAAAACTTACTCAGGGATTTTACTTGGCTGAACAGGCTGCTGAACCACGGGTTTTTGTGTGCTCATCACGCCTAAATCAGACTTTTTAGCTGGGCTTGTTAACAACACCAGCGCAAGGCAACTCGCAAAAAACAAAGTCGCGGTTACCGCTGTAGTACGGCTTAAAAAATTAGCCGCACCTGATGAGCCAAACAAACTACCTGCTGAGCCACTACCAAAAGCAGCCCCCATATCTGCGCCCTTACCGTGCTGCATAAGCACCAAAACGATGGTTGCAATAGCAGAAATCACGTTCAAAATAAGCACGAGTGATTGAATAAGTTCCATTTATTTCTCATTTCAATGCGGCGCGCATTCTAGCTGGTTTTAATTACCTTGACTAGCGCGCAGCCATACAGATTTCTAAAAACTCGGACGCCGAAAGGGCCGCTCCGCCAACAAGTACACCATCCACCCCTTCAACCGCAAGGACTTCATCGGCATTGCTGCCTTTTACACTACCGCCATACAACACACGGGTGCGAGGCTCTAGGGTCTCTTTGATAAATGCATGCATTTCAGCAATTTGCTCTGATGTGGCAATCACGCCAGTGCCCACCGCCCATGATGGCTCGTAAGCAACGGCATAAAGCCCAATTGGCAAACCACGCAAAACGGCTAATTCTGCGGCAATAATTTCTTTTGCCCGGCCACTGGCTCGCTCATCAGCATCTTCTCCAACACAATAGACTGGAAAAAGGCCTGCGTCTAAACAAGCTCTCAGTTTACGAGCAGCATTTTCACTACTTTCACCAAAATAACGGCGACGCTCAGAGTGTCCCACAATAACCAGCTCGCAACCAATGTCAGCCAACATCGACGCTGATACGGCCCCTGTGTAAGCCCCAACATGATACTCGCTGACGTCCTGAGCACCAACCTGAACCTGACTATCTTTTAGTAAACTCTTAGCAAGCATGACATAAGGATAAGGAATACATACCGCAACGTTCGACCCTAACTTGGCGCGAGCCAACTCAGGTAATACCGAACGAACCTTGCCGATGCTGCCATGCATCTTCCAATTACCAATCACAAGCTGTCTTGTCATACGACGTGAAGCACCTACTTCAAAAGTCCGAGATTGTATTCCCACCCCTACCCCCAGTCAAACCAAGGCACGGTTAATCAAATTATGTGCCTTGCTTAGTTTATTGATTTTCAAGAGAAGCTCACCCAAACTGAGTGACTTGTAATATTTCAGCAACAATCAACGGATAGCATAGCGAGATAATTCTTTCACCCCAAAACAAGTTCTAGCCCTTGGAGTTTCTAGTAATGTCATTTGCACGCAAACTGATTGTTACCATCGGCCTTACAGCCGGCCTGTTCACACATGCTATCGCGGCTGACATTACAGGCGCAGGTGCGACCTTCCCGTATCCGCTCTACGCCAAGTGGGCTGAAATGTATAAAGCGAAGACCGGCACAGGGCTGAATTACCAGTCGATTGGCTCTGGTGGTGGTATCAAACAAATTCAAGCCAAAACAGTTGATTTTGGTGCTTCCGATATGCCATTGAAGCCTGAAGAATTGAACAAACAAGGCCTGATGCAATTCCCTACCGTGATCGGTGGTGTTGTTCCTGTTGTGAACTTGGTAGGCGTAAAACCAGGTCAATTGAAGCTGAACCCACAGGTTCTAAGCGATATTTTCCTAGGTAAAATCAAGAAATGGAATGATCCAGCGCTTGTTGCACTAAATTCTGGCGTTACTTTGCCAGATCAAAACATCACCGTTGTTCGTCGCTCTGATGGCTCAGGCACAACCTTTGTTTTTGCTGACTACTTATCAAAAGTTTCAGCAGAATGGAAAGAAAAAGTAGGCGCTAACACTTCATTGCAATGGCCAGTCGGTGTAGGTGGTAAGGGCAACGAAGGCGTTTCTAACTACGTTCAGCGTATCAAAGGTGCCATTGGTTATGTTGAATTTGCTTACGCAAAACAAAACAAGCTTGCACATACAGCCTTGCAAAACCGTGACGGCGCTTTTGTAGAGCCATCTGAAGAAGCGTTTATTGCCGCAGCAGCCGGTGCTGACTGGAAAAATGCACCAGGCATGTACTTGTTGACCACCAACTCGGGCGGCAAAACATCTTGGCCTATCGCCAACCCAACCTTTATTTTGATGCACAAGAAGCAAGATAAGCCAGCTCAGGCGCTTGAAGTACTGAAGTTCTTTGACTGGGCTTACGGCAATGATGCAGACAAAGTAGCGCTTGATTTAGATTACATCCCAATGCCAGACAGCGTTGTGAGCATGATCAAAGCAAACTGGAAAGCACAAATGACTGATGGCACCAATTCCATCTGGAAATAAGCCAGCACTTACTGTGACAACCGTGTTGTTACATGTCTAAACACAACAGGAGCCATGATGCTCCTGTTGTGTTGTTGTGAAGCCTCGGTGGAATGGAGATTTTAATGCCGAATCAAAATCAACGAATGAAACAGCAGCGCTTGCAAGATGCTCTGTTCGTCGGTAGCACACGTTTCTTTGCTTTTTTTGTCCTTGCTTTACTAAGCGGCATTATTCTTTCTTTATTGTATGGTGCAATGCCCAGTATTAAACACTTTGGCTTAAGCTTTATTACCTCTGAAAGCTGGAATCCAGTGACAGAAGAATTCGGCGCATGGCCATCTATTCGCGGCACTTTAATTTCTTCATTTATTGCGCTGATTATTGCGGTTCCAGTGAGTTTTGGGATTGCGATTTTCCTCACTGAATTATCACCAACTTGGTTGCGCCGCCCACTCGGCGTGGCAATTGAATTACTTGCTGGTGTTCCCTCGATTATTTACGGTATGTGGGGGCTATTTGTATTTGCACCGCTATTTGCTGATCATGTACAGCCATGGCTTAGCGAAATCACAGAGGGCTGGCCTATTATTGGCAATTTATTTGTTGGCGCCCCTATGGGAATCGGCATGTTTACGGCCAGTTTAATCCTCTCCATTATGGTCATCCCCTATATCACCTCGGTCATGCGTGATGTGTTTGAAGTTGTGCCTCCCATGCTTAAAGAATCTGCCTACGGACTTGGCTCAACAACATGGGAAGTCGTTTGGAATGTTGTTGTTCCCTTTACCAAGAATGGGATTATTGGTGGTGTGATGCTGGGCTTAGGCCGTGCATTAGGTGAAACAATGGCCATTACCTTTGTAATTGGTAATTCCCAAGCCAAAATGAGTTCGCTGTTTGACCCTGCCACTACAATATCAGCCACACTAGCCAATGAATTTACCGAAGCCAATGGCGATCTATATGTTGCATCGCTGATTGAATTAGGTTTATTGCTTTTCTTTATCACCTTTGTGGTGCTTGTCCTGTCAAAACTATTATTGCTGCGTTTACAGCGTAATGAAGGCGCAAACTCGTGAGGCATGCCATGAATATTTATAATCGCCGTCGCGCAATCAATTATTTAAGCTTAACCCTTTCCATTTTTGCCATGGCCTTTGGTTTATTTTGGTTATTTTGGATTATGTTTACGCTATTTAAAAATGGCCTGCCGGGACTAACCCTTGCTACCTTTACTCAAACCACTCCCGCACCAGGTAGTGCAGGTGGTTTATCCAATGCGATTTTGGGTAGTTTGCAAATGTCGATTGTGGGTGTTGCTATCGGAACGCCTATTGGCATTTTAGCCGGCACCTATTTAGCTGAATTTGGGAACAAGGGCTGGTTAGCACCCACCACCCGCTTTATTAATGATATTTTGCTTTCTGCTCCATCGATTGTGATTGGTCTATTTATCTTTGAAATGTATGTTGCACGCGTACAGCATTTCTCTGGTTGGGCGGGCTCACTTGCTCTGGCTATTTTAGTGATCCCCGTTGTATTAAGGACCACTGAAAATATGCTACGCCTTGTACCAACAGCCATGCGTGAAGCCGCTTATGCATTGGGCGCCCCACAATGGAAGATGGTTTTATTAGTCACATTGCGTGCAGCCAAAGCAGGTGTTGCAACCGGTATTTTGCTAGCAATTGCACGCATTTTAGGTGAAACCGCACCACTACTCTTTACTGCCCTAAATAACCAGTTCTACTCGAATATGAACCAACCGATGTCTAACTTACCGGTGGTTATCTTCCAGTTTGCGATGAGCCCGTATGAAGAATGGCATCAATTAGCTTGGACAGGTGCTTTATTAATTGGCCTATTTGTACTCGGTTTAAATGTTATTGCGCGCGTTATGCTGCGTGAGCCGAAACAAAACTAATAAATCAATACGGAATAGCTTAATCATGATTACTAAAAATCCAGCAAAACTTGCCATTAAAAATCTAAACTTTTATTACGGCAACTTCCATGCTCTCAAGAATGTCAATTTAGATATTCAAGAAGGGAAAGTAACCGCGTTTATTGGTCCTTCGGGCTGCGGTAAATCGACACTGCTGCGCACTTTCAACCGTATGTATGATCTTTATCCAAAGCTACGTGCGGAAGGTGAAATTATCCTTAATGGCAAGAATGTTTTAGATAGCGATGTTGATTTAAATATGCTACGCGCCAAGGTGGGTATGGTATTTCAAAAACCAACGCCATTTCCAATGTCTATTTATGACAATATTGCTTTTGGTGTGAAATTATATGAAACGCTACCAAAATCAGAAATGGATGACCGCGTTGAATGGGCTTTGCAAAAAGCGGCGCTATGGAATGAAGCAAAAGATAAGCTCAAGCAATCGGGTTTAAGCCTTTCTGGTGGTCAGCAGCAGCGTCTTTGTATTGCGCGTGCGATTGCGGTTAAGCCTGAAATTTTACTACTGGATGAGCCAACTTCTGCACTTGATCCTATTTCTACAGCACACGTTGAAGAATTAGTGCATGAATTAAAACAGGACTACACCATTGCAATGGTGACGCATAATATGCAGCAAGCCGCTCGCGTTTCAGATATCACCGCCTATATGTATTTAGGTGAATTAATTGAAGTGGGTGAAACAGACAGCATTTTTACTACGCCAAAAGTTAAAGCCACAGAAGATTATATTACCGGAAAATTTGGTTAGTTTAATCTAGACATTAAAAAGGCAAGCCTTGTGCTTGCCTTTTTTTATGCCTACTCACTGCGCAACAATGTAAAAAGGCAGCCTAAGCTGCCTTTTTATTACATATGCTTCAATTAGTTCTTTGGAACAATATTATTGAATACATAACGGACACCTTTAACCTGCTCGGCTACATTGCCAGCGTGTGCCATTTGTTCACCTTCATCAACGCTACCTTCAATGGTCACGTCGTTTTCTTTGCCCTTCACTTTTAAATTAAATTTTTGCAGCACTAAATCATTATCCAAGTTACCTTTAACGGCAGCAGCTAATGCATCACCAGTCAACGGGGCAATAGCAGGTACATCCGAAGCACTCACTGTGCCCATAGCAAATACCAAAGCACTGGATACCAAAATCAGGCGGGCTAATTTCATAAGATCATTCTCTCAGATTGTTGTGACAACAGATAACCCTGTGTCGGGCCATTAACTAACAACATTCTAAAAGGATTAAGTTACAGAATTGTTTAATTACCATGACAAATCGTTAAAAGAATTCACTTACGTTTTAAAAGAATAAAAATCATAGCGAGCAGGGCGAATCGATTGACTCACCCCACCCTTTTTCTTACTCGGCATTCGCCTCGCTGCTCACAACCTTCGCAATCTGCTCTGCCCAATCACGTGCAATCACGGCATCAATATGCTCAACCATCACCCGCACGACCGGCTCGGTACCCGAAGGACGCAATAATACGCGCCCATCTTCACCCATCGCCGCTTCTGCCTTAGACACTTCTGCCTTAATAAGATCAGATGCGTGGCAATCAAAGCCTTTTGCAATACGTACGTTTTTGAGTACTTGCGTTGATAAGACTAAATCGTGGCAATACTGAGCTAGCGTCTTGCCACTTTCTTTTAGGGCTTGTAATACTTGCAGAGCTGACACAATACCGTCACCAGTAGAATGCTTATCAAGGCAAAGTAAATGCCCCGAGCCTTCTCCACCCACTAGCCAATTATTAGCCAGCAGTTTTTCTAGCACATAGCGATCGCCAACCTTAGCTCGCTCAAAACCAATGCCCCGCGCTTTCAGGCCATTTTCAACCCCTAAGTTGGTCATTAAAGTGCCCACTACACCTGCGCCCAAAGTGCCTTTATCTTGGCGATAACAAGCTAGGGCATAGAGCAATTGATCACCATCGACAATCGTGCCATCTCGATCGATCATAATCAGGCGGTCGCCATCACCATCCAGCGAGATACCAAAGTCTGCGCCTTCGGATAGCACCGCTTTACGCGCTGTTTCTGGGTGAGTCGCACCGACTTCTTCATTAATATTGTAGCCATTGGGTGTCACACCAATCTTCACAACTTCAGCACCCAGCTCATGAAATACATGCGGGGCGATATCGTAAGTTGCACCGTGGGCACAATCGACCACTAACTTTAAGCCACGCAAGTCCAGCTCATTTGGGAAGGTCGATTTGCAGAACTCGATATAGCGGCCAGCAGCATCATCAACACGCCAAGATTTACCAATTTTTTTAGGTGAAACACAAGGCTGCTTCTCATCAATGGCCGCTTCAATCGCCAACTCAACGTCATCAGCGAGTTTTTTACCGCCAGCGCCAAAAAACTTAATCCCATTATCGTGATAAGGATTGTGTGATGCAGAAATCACGACGCCTGCAGATAAACGCAGCGCACGGGTCAGATAAGCAATGCCTGGAGTAGGCAGAGGCCCTGTGAGATAAACATCCACGCCAGCGGCGTTTAAACCCGCTTGTAGCGCAGCTTCCAGCATATATCCTGACACACGGGTATCTTTACCAATCAGCACAGCAGCATGATCGCCATTTCCACGCTTACTCTCCGCTGCAAGTACCTTGCCTGCGGCATAGCCCAGCTTCATCGCAAACTCGGGGGTAATTGGGTATTCACCCACTAAACCACGCACGCCGTCCGTTCCAAAATACTTGCGACCCATTCTTCACCCCAATTATTAATATGTATTTTGACTCACCTTTAGCAGGAGAGTATTGCGTAACAACAAACTACTAACTGCCAATCATTGTAAGGCATGCCAAATTTTTAAAGCATCCACTGTTTCCCGCACATCATGCACGCGAATTACCGCCGAGCCTGCCTGTGCGGCCATCAATGCCGCAGCGATGCTGGCGGGCATCCTATCCCCTACTCCCTGACCTGTAATTTGCCCCAGCATACTCTTGCGAGATACACCAATCAGCAAAGGTGTTGCTAGCTGCTCCTGCATGCCTTGCAAGGCTTTAAATAAGGCGATATTGTGCTCTAGCGTTTTACCAAAACCAAAACCTGGGTCAAGTAATAATCGACAATGCGAGATTCCTGCAGCCAAAGCTGCATCGCGCCGTGCCGCCAAATAAGCAGATACCTCCGCCACCACATCCAGATACGCAGGTGTGGCTTGCATATTATGCGGGTCTCCTTGCATATGCATCAGGCAAATTGCCGCATGACTTTTGGCAACCAGCGTCAAAGCACCTTCATCCTCCAATGCTGAAATATCATTCACCAGATCGACACCCACATCTAAAGCGGCACGCATCACTGCTGATTTACGCGTATCAATAGATAAGGGCACATTAAGGCTTTGTAGCGCTTTGATCACTGGAATCACACGGCTGATTTCTTCTTCTGCGGGAACAAAAGCCGCACCGGGCCGGGTAGATTCGCCGCCAATATCTAAGATATCTGCGCCATCAGCCAATAATTTCTCTGCATGCGCGAGCGCGGCATCCATTTGCTGGTAATGCCCGCCATCCGAAAACGAATCAGGAGTGATATTTACGATTCCCATTACCAAGGGACGATTTAAATTCAACCTAAAACGCCCGCATTGCAATTCTTTCATCTTCGTCCTCGTTTTATCCATTTTTAAGACCATCTACCGCTTAGTACTGAGTCAGCCTTACCTTCCAGTTCCGGAACACCGTCATTCCCGCGCGCCTTTGACTGGAATCCAGCAGCGCGACTGGATCCCTGATAAAAATACTCAAGGATGACGGTAAAGCCATATCGGGGCGTTATTTATAGCCAAATCCTTAAGACAAAAAAGGCGGCCCATCAGGCCGCCTATTTTATTTAAAACACGACAATTAAGCTTCTGTTGCCGGTGTAGTAATTACGGGTGTTGCAGGTGCTTCTCCACTTGGGCGATCACCACCACTCGGTGTATTGGGCTTCACAGGCAAAGCTTTAGGAGGCTTTGGCGTGCGGCCTTGCATGATGTCTTCGATCTGCTCTGCATCAATGGTTTCCCATTCCAGCAGGGCTGCGGTCATGGCTTCAACCTTATCGCGGTTTTCTTCCAGCAAGCGACGGGCTAAGCCGTATTGCTCGTCGATAATGCGGCGAATTTCTGCATCCACCTGCATCATGGTCGCTTCAGACATGTTCTTATGCGTCGTTACCGAGCGGCCCAAGAATACTTCACCTTCGTTTTCGCCATATACCATCGGGCCTAAAGCGTCGGTCATGCCGTAACGCGTCACCATATCGCGTGCTAATGAAGTAGCACGTTCAAAGTCATTCGATGCGCCGGTGGTCATCTGATTCATAAACAATTCTTCGGCAATACGGCCACCAAACAGAATTGCAATCCTATCCATCAAATAGCCACGATCATAAGCATAGCGATCGGCTTCAGGCAGCTGCATCGTTACACCCAGCGCACGGCCACGTGGAATGATGGTCACTTTATGTACAGGATCAGACTTAGGTAAAAGCTTCGCCACAACCGCATGACCTGATTCATGGTAAGCAGTATTGGTTTTTTCTTCTTCGCTCATCACCATGGAGCGACGCTCCGACCCCATCATGATTTTATCTTTAGCCGATTCAAAATCGTCCATATCAACCAGACGCTTCACACGGCGAGCAGCAAACAGCGCCGCTTCATTCACCAAGTTAGCCAAGTCCGCACCGGAGAACCCTGGTGTACCACGCGCAATAACCTGCGCATCCACATCGTTAGAGATCGGCACTTTGCGCATATGCACGCCAAGAATCTGCTCGCGACCACGAATATCAGGCAATGACACCATTACTTGACGATCGAAACGACCTGGACGTAGCAAAGCAGGATCAAGCACATCAGGACGGTTGGTTGCCGCAATCACCATAATGCCGGAGTTGCCTTCAAAACCATCCATCTCAACCAGCATCTGATTCAGCGTTTGTTCGCGCTCATCATTACCGCCGCCCATACCAGCACCACGTTGACGACCCACTGCATCGATTTCATCGATAAAGATAATGCATGGTGCGTTTTTCTTCGCATTTTCAAACATATCGCGAACACGGGCAGCACCCACACCGACGAACATTTCAACGAAATCTGAACCAGAGATACTAAAGAACGGCACTTTAGCTTCACCCGCAATCGCCTTAGCGAGCAAGGTTTTACCGGTCCCCGGAGGGCCAACTAACAAAATACCGCGTGGCATACGGCCACCTAAGCTTTGATATTTAGTAGGGTCACGCAGGTAATCGACGATTTCAGACACATCAGCTTTTGCTTCATCGCAGCCCGCTACATCGGCAAAAGTAATCACATTGGTCGCTTCGTCTAGCAAACGCGCCTTTGATTTACCAAAGCTAAATGCACCGCCTTTACCGCCACCTTGCATCTGGCGCATAAAGAACACCCACACACCAATCAAGAGCAGCATTGGGAACCAATTGATGAATAAATTCATCAAGAAGCTTGGCTCTTCTTCAGCCTTAGCAGCAAACTTCACGTTGTGCTTGATCAGCGTATCAACCATACGGAAATCAAAAGGAGCTAACGTTGAGAAAGCCGTGCCATCGTTACGCTTGCCTTTAATAATCTGGCCGCGAATCGGGTTACCCTCGATTTCTGCACTCGCGATACGATCAGCCTCTACATCGGCCATAAATTGCGAATACGCCACTTGCCCGCTTGCTTCTTGCTTGCGGGAAAATTGATTAAAGACTGTCATCAGTACCAGACCAATAACGAGCCAAATGGCGATGTTCTTGCCGAGATTGTTCACGGCGCTACTCCTGATTATCCCCGAGGGGGATTAAAGAAAAAATTCTACGCGTTTTACAGGTCAGGCTTTTTTCTGCTTGCCGAGCAAATAAGTTTCATTGCTACGATCACGCGAAGCCTTAGGATTACGGGTTACCACACTGGTAAATGTCTCACGCATGGCAGACATATATTCGGTAAAACCATAACCTTGGAATACCTTGACCAGAAAATGTCCATTAGGTTTCAATTGCTCACGAACAAAATCTAAAGCCAGCTCACATAAAAGCATACTACGAGCCTGATCCATTACGGCATTCCCCGTTATATTGGGGGCCATATCGCAAATCACAAGGTCTACCTGACGGCCAGCGAGTAATTCAGTGTACTGAGCCAGCACTTCTTCTTCCCGAAAATCGCCCTGAATAAACTCCACACCACGAATCGGCGTCATATCCAATAAGTCTAGCGCAAAAACGCGACCCGACTCACCTACATTCTGACTTGCGACTTGCGACCAGCTTCCCGGCGCCGCGCCAAGATCGGCAACCCACAGGCCTGGTTTAAATAATTTGTCTTTTTCATTGATCTCAAGCAGCTTGAAAGCCGCGCGTGCGCGGTAGCCTTCTTTTTTGGCCTGATGAACATAATGATCGTTGACGTGTTCCTTCATCCACGCATTACTGGAATTGCTACGAGCCATGAGGTAAAATTGCCTGTTTAGTCAAGGATTTGAAACAATGGAACTCACATCGGATCAGCGTCGCCACCTGAAAAGCTTGGCTCATCATATCGATCCAGTCGTAATGATCGGCAATAATGGCTTGGCAGACGCGGTAATCCGCGAGATTGCTGTTAATTTAGACGCGCATGAACTCATTAAAATCCGAGTTTTGGGTGATGATCGCGCCCTGCGTGAAGAATACCTGCAAAAGATCTGTTCTGAACTAGGCGCAGTTGCCGTTCAACACATTGGTAAGTTATTAGTGATCTATCGCGCATCTAATACAGATAAGCCAAGGATCGTACTACCCAAGGCAAAGAAAGCCAAATAAGCGGGTTTTACATAAATTAGGGCGACTCAGGTCGCCCTAATCTTTGCGTCATGATGACTTAACGATCACCATCAGACCAAATGTAAATTATACCAAACACACTTTGCAAAAGATAAATCAGGCTAGAAAGGGTATGCCATTGAGCCAAGCCCCCTCCAAACATCCCTTCCGCAGCTGTGCTTACAGCAGGCTTTAAACTGGCAATCAGTGGAAAGATAGCAAACTGATTAACGAGTGTGCATAGCAACATGCCCATCACCAGCCAAAATTTCCCACTTTGAAAACCACGCATGCCCATCTGCCAAATCCACCAAATGGCCAGATATACACCTGCGACAATCCCAACCCAGCCAATAGCATGAAATAGCTTTCCAGCCACCATGCCTGCTGTGGCTTTATCCAAGCCCGCAAATAAAGCAGGGGCTGCGATGACGCCAATGGTCCACATACCGCCAATCCACAGTACGGTGAGAAGGTTTTTTAAACCCGAACCTAAGCCCATTGCATTCCCTTGCGCTATTTAGATGTATTTTACGTCGAGTACTTCGTACTCACGAATCCCGCCTGGCGCCATGACTTCGGCTACATCACCGGCATATTTGCCGATCAGAGCACGTGCAATTGGGCTAGACACGGAAATTTTAAATTCTTTGATTTCAGCTTCTTCGTCCCCAACGATCTGGTAAGTGACTTTATTGCTGGTTTCTAAGTCTTCTAAATCAACCGTTGCGCCAAACACCACACGGCCTTCAGCTGATTCGGCAAGGCTAGCAGGCTCGATGAGCTGAGCATTAGAAAGCTTGCTTTCTAGCTCCGCAATTCGACCCTCAACAAAACCTTGTCTTTCTTTAGCCGCGTCGTACTCAGCGTTTTCTGATAAATCACCGTGCGAACGCGCTTCGGCAATCGCTGCAATCACTGACGGGCGTTCTACGCTCTTGAGATTTTGCAGTTCGGCTTTCAGTTTTACCGCACCTTGTACGGTGAGCGGAATTTTTATCATTTCTTTACAGTCTCCATCCAAAAAGAAGAGCCGCCGTCACGAGTGGACGGCGGCTTTTACTTAAGTTCTAGTGCTTATGCTTCATTAGAATGAAACATCATTCACGAACCTTAGGGCGTAAATTATCAGTGTTTGATCGTGCGATGCAAGCCCTGCAGATCATAAACTCGCATTTCACCCAAATCACGCATCCCAATACACGCTGCTTTTGCACCTGCAATCGTTGTAAACACCGGTAAGCGCGCCTTCATGGCTTCATGGCGAATCGAGTAAGAATCCTGAATGGCTTGGCGACGTTCATCGACAGTATTCACTATCATGGCAATTTCACCATTCTTGATCATGTCGACAATGTGTGGACGGCCTTCAGTTACTTTATTCACACTTTGCACCAAAACACCTGCTGCATTGATGCTGGCAGCCGTGCCTTTAGTGGCAAACACTTTAAAGCCCAAATCAGTCAGCACCTTGGCGCATTCCAGAGCACCGGTTTTATCACCATCACGCACCGAGATAAATACATTGCCCTGTGTTGGCAATGCAACGCCTGCTGCCAACTGTGACTTCACAAACGCTTCGGCAAACGTATCGCCAACGCCCATGACTTCGCCGGTTGATTTCATTTCTGGGCCCAGAATTGAATCTACGCCAGGAAATTTAATAAACGGGAACACGGCTTCTTTAACCGAGAAGTAAGGTGGAATCACTTCCTTGGTCATACCTTGCGACACCAAGCTCTGACCCGCCATACAACGCGCAGCGATCTTAGCAATCGGCAAGCTAGTGGCTTTTGATACATAAGGCACAGTACGGGATGCGCGTGGATTGACTTCCAGCACAAACACCACCGCATCGTCACCCTTGCCCTGAATCGCAAACTGCACATTCATCAGGCCAACCACGTTCAGACCCTTAGCCATTAATACCGTCTGACGGCGTAGCTCATCTTGAATTTCTTTCGACAAGCTAAATGGAGGCAAGGAGCAAGCGGAGTCGCCCGAGTGCACACCAGCCTGTTCGATGTGCTCCATAATGCCGCCGATCAAAACATCGCTGCCATCACAAATCGCATCCACATCCACTTCAATGGCGTCGTTCAGGAAGCGATCGAGCAGCACAGGGCTATCGTTCGATACCTTTACGGCTTCACGCATATAGCGCTCTAAATCGGACTGCTGATGCACGATTTCCATCGCACGGCCGCCCAATACATAGGACGGACGAACCACTAGCGGGTAGCCAATTTCAGCGGCCAAAATCAAGGCATCGCGCTCATTACGTGCCGTGCGGTTAGGCGGCTGACGCAGACCTAATTCATGCAATAATTTTTGGAAGCGTTCGCGATCTTCAGCAGCATCGATCATATCTGGCGTTGTACCAATAATCGGTACACCGTTAGCTTCGAGTGCGCGGGCCAATTTCAATGGCGTTTGGCCACCGTATTGCACGATCACGCCTTCGGGCTTTTCGATATTGACGATTTCTAGCACGTCTTCCAGTGTGAGTGGCTCAAAGTACAGGCGATCCGAAGTATCGTAATCGGTCGATACGGTTTCTGGATTGCAGTTCACCATGATGGTTTCAAAGCCATCTTCACGCAATGCCAGCGCCGCGTGCACGCAGCAATAATCAAACTCAATCCCTTGGCCGATACGGTTTGGTCCACCGCCAAGAATCATGATTTTGCGATTATTCGTCGGCTGCGCTTCGCACTCTTCTTCATACGTCGAGTACATATAAGCAGTATCGGTAGAGAACTCGGCCGCACATGTATCCACACGCTTATAAACAGGGCGGATTTTGAGTGCGTGACGCGCTTTACGCACCGCCGCTTGATCGGTATCTAGCAATGAAGCTAAACGACGATCAGAGAAGCCTTTACGCTTGAGGCGACGCATGGTGGCGTAATCGATGGATTCAACTGCCGTGCCACGAATTGCGTTTTCTTCGATCACAAGATCTTCAATCTGGCGCAGGAACCAAGGATCAATCTTAGTCAGATTGAATACTTCATCCATGCTCATGCCAACGCGGAAAGCATCGGCCACATACCAAATACGCTCTGGGCCAGGATTTGCAATTTCTGCTTCGATCAGGCTGCGATCTGTGGTCATTTCATCAAAACCAGACATGCCGGTTTCTAAGCCACGCAGGGCTTTTTGCATGGATTCTTGCACCGTGCGGCCAATTGCCATCACTTCGCCAACTGACTTCATTTGTGTGGTCAGTTTGTTATTGGCTTGTGGGAATTTTTCGAAAGCAAAACGAGGGATTTTAGTCACAACGTAGTCAATCGAAGGCTCGAACGAGGCCGGTGTTTTGCCACCGGTGATTTCGTTTTGTAATTCATCCAAAGTAAAGCCCACTGCCAGCTTGGCAGCCACTTTAGCAATCGGGAAACCCGTTGCTTTAGAGGCGAGCGCTGAAGAGCGGCTGACGCGTGGATTCATTTCAATAACGATCATCTCGCCATTTTCTGGGTTGGTCGCGAACTGCACATTTGAGCCACCGGTATCTACACCAATTTCACGCAATACCGCCAAAGAGGCGTTACGCATAATTTGGTATTCTTTATCGGTCAGCGTTTGTGCAGGCGCCACGGTAATCGAATCACCGGTATGCACGCCCATCGGATCAAAGTTTTCGATCGAGCAGATGATGATGCAATTGTCGGCGCGATCACGCACCACTTCCATCTCGTATTCTTTCCAGCCCAATACCGATTGCTCGATCAGCAATTCATTGGTTGGCGATGCTTCAAAACCACGATCACAAATTTCGACGAATTCTTCACGGTTATAAGCAATACCACCGCCCGAACCACCCATGGTAAACGAAGGGCGAATCAGCGTTGGATAGCCAACCGTTGCCTGCACGGCCAGCGCTTGTTCCATATTGTGTGCAATGCCCGATTTTGGCGTAGACAGGCCAATTTTGGTCATTGCATCTTTAAACTTGCCGCGATCTTCGGCTTTATCGATGGCATCTGGCTTTGCGCCAATCATTTCTACCTTGTACTTTTCCAGTACACCGTGACGCCACAGATCCAGCGCGCAATTCAATGCAGTCTGGCCACCCATCGTTGGCAGCAAGGCGCATGGACGCTCTTTCTCAATAATTTTTTCAACCATCTGCCAAGTAATTGGCTCGATGTAAGTCACGTCCGCCATATTCGGGTCGGTCATGATGGTGGCAGGATTGCTGTTCACCAAGATAACGCGGTAACCCTCTTCACGCAGCGCCTTACACGCTTGCGCTCCGGAATAGTCAAACTCACAAGCCTGGCCGATCACAATCGGGCCAGCACCAATGATTAAGATGCTTTTTAAATCTGTACGTTTTGGCATTGCTCTACCCTCAAACCACTTTTCGCTAGGCTGTGCAGCCAAAGCTGCACAGTACGCCCTTTACACTGCTGCTTTTTGATCGCGCATCAAACCAATAAACTTATCAAATAGATAAGCCACATCGGTAGGTCCAGGGCTTGCTTCTGGGTGCCCTTGGAAAGAAAACGCAGGTTTGTCAGTCAAGGCAATCCCTTGCACTGTGCCATCAAACAGGGAGCGATGTGTCACTGCTACATTGGCAGGCAAGCTGGTTTCATCCACCTGAAAGCCGTGATTCTGGCTGGTAATCATCACATGCTTGCTGGCTAAATCTTGCACAGGATGGTTCGCACCATGGTGGCCAAACTTCATCTTGCTGGTTTGAGCGCCGCTAGCAAGGCCCAATAACTGATGGCCAAGACAGATACCAAACACCGGCAAATCTGCCGCTAGGATTTCTTTAATGGCCGCAATAGCATAATCGCAAGGCTCAGGATCCCCTGGGCCATTCGATAAAAACACACCATCAGGCTTCAAAGCCAACACTTCACTGGCAGGTGTTTGAGCCGGCACAACAGTTAATTTGCAGCCGCGTTCAGCCAGCATGCGCAAAATGTTGTACTTCACGCCAAAATCGTAAGCAACAACGTGGAATTCTGGATTGGTTTGCTCGGTATAACCCGCGCCCAGTTTCCATTCACGTGTTGTCCATGCGAACGATTCTTTGCAGCTCACCACTTTAGCTAAATCTTGACCAGCCATCGAGCCAAACGACTTGGCTTTTTCGACGGCAGCGGCAGCATCGATATTGTCGCCAGTGACAATACAACCTGGCTGAGCGCCTTTGCTGCGCAAAATACGAGTGAGCTTACGCGTATCAATATCTGCAATCGCCACAACATTATTCTTAACGAGGTACTCGCCAAGACTCATATCAGAGCGGAAATTAGAATGTAAAAGCGGCAGATCACGAATGATCAGGCCAGCGGCAAATACGGAATTGGACTCTACGTCTTCCGGGCTTACGCCGTAGTTACCGATATGTGGATAGGTCAAAGTGACCATTTGCTTGGTATACGAAGGGTCTGTCAGGATTTCCTGATAACCGGTCATCGCCGTATTGAACACGACCTCACCAATGGTTGTGCCATCGGTTCCGATGGAAATACCATGAAAGAGGGTGCCGTCGGCAAGCGCAAGAAGGGCTGGTTTTGACACAGGCGGCTCCTGGGCGTTGCGCCCACAAGATTGAGTTCGGATATTTCTGAGGATGGCAAAACGGGATAGCTTTAGCAGCCTGTCGGACTTAGTCGGTCGACGCGAAAAATCGCATGATCGAGAGCAGATTTTGCCGTATTTGCAGTGCCAATAACGAGTTATTGGTCAAAAATACGGTGAAATATGGGCCGATCAGGTGATTTTGCAGCCGACTGATACTAAGTCTGACTGGTTGCTATCTCTATCCCGCACGCACAAAATTGAGCCACATTCTACCGCAAAATCCCTTATCCATCAATGTAATAAGGCATGCCAATTAGCAATAGCAGGCATACTTACAGCAGCTTTTCAATCTCGACACTCAGATCTTCCGGTTTTGTCATCGGCGCAAAGCGATCGACCACTTTACCTTGCTTATCTAGTAAAAATTTACTGAAATTCCATTTCACCGCCTCAATACCCAACAAACCTGGCTTCTCTTCCTTTAGCCATGTAAACAGCGGCGCAGCGTTTTCACCGTTCACATCCACCTTGGCAAACAGCGGGAAACTCACATTGAATTTAGTCGTACAAAAATCCAAAATTTCCGCCTCACTGCCCGGCTCTTGCGCACCGAACTGATTGCACGGAAAGCCCAGCACCACTAAGCCACGATCTTTATACTGCTCATAGAGCGCTTGTAAGCCTTCATACTGCGGGGTAAAGCCACATTGACTCGCCACATTCACCACCAAAACCACCGAACCGGCGTATTGAGCCAAATCAACCGTTTCCCCTGCTATGCCTTGCACGCTAAAATCACCGATATTGCTCATCATTTATCCTTAGTAGAGAAAATATGTTATTTAACCCATCCCGCGATGAAGCCCGCCGCTTTTTTATTCAAGCTTGGCAAAAGCATCAGGCCAATGCGCCGCTGGCCGACATCGAAAAAATAATCGCGGGCATTTTGCTACATCACCCCGAATACCAGCCCATTTTAGCTGAAGAATATTTAGATAAAGACTGGCCGCCAGAATACGGCGAAACCAATCCTTTTTTACATATCAGCATGCATCTGGCGATTGAAGAGCAAATCTCGATCGACCAGCCTGCTGGCGTCAAAGCCTTATACCAGCAGCTCTGTGAAAAATTATCGCTAGAGCACACCGCCCTACACGCCATGATGGATGGCTTGGGTGAAATGATGTGGCAAGCCCAAAGAAACCAAACCCCACCCGACCCTGAGGTCTATTTAGAAATATTGCGTTTTAAGGTGGGGCAGTTGAAATAAGGAGCGGCTTAACACATGGCGCATAAGCCATTATTCATCCAATGATGCTTGCGCCGTAATGGCCGCCCTTTCACGTTCTAATTCCTGGCGTAGCTCTTCTTCAGAAGGCAAAATCAGCTTATAACGGCCAGGGTCTGTTGACGTTTGATTCGCGCCTGCGCTGGGCCGGAAAAGGGCCAGTCACAAGGCATGCGACGAAGGCAATAACTAGTTATTTCCGAGGAGCATAACGCAGTGAATGGCCCTTTTCCGGCCCAGCCCTTCGAGATCGGAAGGCACACGTCTGAACTCCAGTCACTTACGTGCATC
>JANYCY010000021.1 GCA_025360045.1 Janthinobacterium sp.
ATGCTCATCACTCATGTAAGCACTTGTTTCGCTTCCGAACCAAGCACTCACACTCATCGACTGTATTTTGTTAAAGATCGTCTCGCTGTGACATCACCGTGTTGCTGTGTGTGCTGCAGCGAGAGGCCGAAATATACGGGCTGGGGCCTGTGAGGTCAACCATTACCGCGCAATAAATGCGTAGTAATAGGCTAAGTAGTTGATTTTCATAAGAAGCTAAAACAATAAAAAAAGTCTCATTTGCCACAAAACAAAAACGCCGCGATTAGCTCGCGGCGTTTTTATTACTCTTAAGCGCTTAAATCACTGCTGATTTAGCGTTTAACTCCATACACTTTGCCATTTGGCAGGGTGATGGTGATATCGCTAGGTACAGTCAGCGGCATAAATACGCGCATGCCGATGGTGATGGTTTTGCCAGCACTAAAATCTGCAACACCCCAGCCTGATTCTTTCATCGCATAGGTCAGACGATGGAAGCCATCAGGCAGACCGCCCACATTGCCTGTTTTTGTACCGGCGGTGGTAGCTGTCCAGGTGCCACCGCTATAGATATCCACTAAATTCTCAACGCCATTGCCAGCAGGTGGATCACTAGGTTTGAGGTATTGAACTTCAGAAGGAATCAGTGGAGTGGATGGCGCCACGTTGAATGCGACCTTGGCACCGGTTAAATCAACAGTTGAATTGTTTTTCAACTTCAGACCAACAGCAAGCGGGTAGTTATCATCACCCTTAGGCTTATATCCAACCATATCGACAGATACGTCCAGCAAATCAGCAGGGCGAGCAAACTTCTCATCGCCTGCTTTTGTGCCATATGGTGCGGCAGAGCGCATCTTAGTTGCGGCCAATTTGGTCAGCGTGCTGCCCATGGAGTAATAGCCTAGACCATTTTCTGATGGCTTGCTGTAATCCCCTGCCATTTCCCAGAACATGATCCCGCCAGCGCCTTGATCAATTGCGTACTGAACTTTTGCAGCAAAAGACTGCTCGTTTTCAGTCGACAAGAACACTTTGGTGGTTGGATTCCATAACCAAGAAGATTTAGCCACGTCGTCGTAGTTTTCTTGGTAAGTGCCACGTACCTTGGCTTCTGGACGGCTTTGATCGTGACCATACTGAGTAAAGTAAGGCGCGCTCAGACCGTCACGAAGATTATTAACGTGCCACAGCGGATTAACACCTGCGTACATTTCATTACCAGCAGCGTCCCGATCAAACCAGAGATTATCAATGCCCTGAGCACCTAAACCGCAAGGTGCACCTGCTTTGGCGCTCAATGCATCCGGGCCTAAATTACCGCCAGTACCGAGATAGCATTTTTTCTGATCAGCTAGAGCAGAAAGCCCCCACAGACCATTGGTGCCACCCGCTACATTTTGCGAGCCACGGGTGTAGTAAGGCAGACCAATATTAATACGACCACCTGCAAGCGCGGTGCGGAAGTATTTATAAGCCCAATCAATATTCAGATAGCCTTGCGAATTGTAATAATGCGCATCGCCACCGGCGTAAATCTTGGCATCGGCGATTTCATTATCTTTACCTGTGTCGTACAGGGCGGCATTGTGACCCACGAAGTGGTTCCATGCGCCATGCAAGTCGTACGTCATCATATTGACGTAATCCAAGTATTTAACTGCTTGCATTGCTTCCATACCGCGCAATAAATAGCCCGATGATGGGGACGCAATCGTCAGCATGTAGTACTTACCTTTTGCTGCCGCCGCCTTATCCAGCTCAGTACGTAATGTTTTGGTCAGGGCCATATAGCCTTTCCACAACTCACCACGATGCGCGTTACCGATCTTCCAATCTTCCGGATTACCCGCATCATTCATTGATGTTGGATATTCGTAATCGAGGTCGATACCGTCAAAACCATATTTTTCCAGGAAGGCAACCGCCGACTTAGCAAAAATGTCGATCCGGTCCTGACGCACTGCGCCTGTTGCCGCATCGTTGGTCAGGGCATAGTAGCCACCGCTGACAGTACGACCATCGGCATCGTTAAAGTAACCGCCTGTTTCAGCCCAGCCCCCCACCGACAGCAACAGCTTCACGCCCTTAGGCGCATTTTTGTGCAGCATATTAAAGTGGCCCTTGTACGGCAGATTTGGATCTAGCGCGTATTTAGGATCAGCTTTTTTATCGTCAAAAGTCATACCAACCGCAGAGTTTTTAGGGTCCGCTGTATTGCCTACCGAAACTTGCCAATTGCTATCGATATGAGCAAAGGCGTAATTCACGTGGGTAATGTCATTCCATGGGATATCTGCGGCCAAATAGGAATTTGGCCCAGAGTTACGCCAATTAGTGAAGTAGCCGATCGAGCGACGCTTCATATTATTTGGCAGTTTCTCACGACCATTTACATCGTACACATCGCAGTAAGGCACATTTGCAACGTCAGTGACCAAACCTTCAGGCTGACAAGCGACACTTGGGGCTGGGGTTGGTACGGGAGTTGGAACCGGTGTCGGTACTGGTGTTGGTACCGGTGTTGGTACCGGTGTTGGAACCGGTGTTGGAACTGGTGTAGGTACCGGTGTCGGTACCGGTGTCGGTACCGGTGTTGGAACTGGTGTCGGTACCGGTGTTGGAACTGGCGTCGGTACCGGTGTCGGCGCAGAACCACAAGCCCCCAGATCCAGCCAGGGCTTGCCTGCGCCTACATTACTGGACGGCACATCGCCCTGAGTCCACCACTGCGCTTTATAGTTGCGACCTGCGTAGGTCACACTTTGCCCACCCGAATAAGCGGTCGTTGATGCCCATGCTAAGAAACAGCCAGCGGGAGTCGGTGCTGGTGTTGGAACTGGCGTTGGAGCAGGTGTCGGTACAGGTGTTGGAACTGGTGTTGGAACTGGCGTTGGAACTGGCGTTGGTGCTGGAGTTGGTACCGGTGTTGGAACTGGTGTTGGAACTGGTGTTGGAACAGGCGTTGGTGCGGGTGTTGGTGTGCCACCTGCAATCAACTCCCAAGGGCCCCACTGCTCGGCGCCTGGCACATTGCCCTGAGTCCACCACTTAGCTTTCCAATCTTTTCCGGCATAGCTTACGGTCTGCCCAGCAGTATATGTACCGGAGGCAGTCCACGCTGGTGCAGAAAAAGCTTGGGCGGCAACAAAGGCGGCCGGAATGGCAGCCAGCATAAAGCGACTAAATTGCGACATAGTTTCACTCTCCATCCATCTTATGAATTGGCGTTACCTGCTAGCATCAAGTGGTATTGATACTGCAGATACGGATCTATTTTTTTGTAAGCAACACGTCATAAATCCACTAAATAACAAGGGCAATAGCGGACTTCAGCATGCGTTACTGAGATTAGCCACTACGGCTTTTGCTGTGTCAATAGCCGCTTCAGTCGCCAGCTCAACAACAAGCGATACAAACACCATCATAAACTAAAACGACTACATAAACTGAGCATATACAGGTATGGCAGTACAAAAAACACGACTTAACTCATTGATTTTTATGAAACAATTCGATAATACATTTTAAAAATCGATTTTTATTATGTAGTAAAAAATACAAACATCATGTAGTTACTATCAAAAAAATAGAGGATTTTTTGATACAAAATGGCAGAGATACATCATTAGCCTTATTCCAAAAGCTTAAAAACCTTTCTTAATTCTTTCTGATACTTCATTGACCTTTGGCCAATCTGGCACAGCCGAATAACCTTACAAACTCCAGAGTCACACACCACAATGGACTAGCAAATACACGCAAAGTGGATCTATCCAAAAAGCGATTGTGATCAATACCTTGCCGATCGGCGCTGCATCTGATAGAAACCGAGCTGACTCTTTGACCTGCCATTCATTATGCTAATTCGTAAACTGTTTAAATTTGAAAACGCGCACATCGTGCGCAACTGCTCTAGCGAGCGCTGCCGCAGCTCGATTCATGGGCACAGCTATCGTGTTGAAGTGCTACTAGAAGCAAATGCGCTCGATCACGGCCAGATGGTTTATGACTTTGGTCTGATGAAAGGCACGATCCGCGATGTGGTTGATGCTTTTGATCATGCGGTGTGCTTTTGGGATAAAGACGACGCGGAATATATCCGCCTCTGCAAGCAATTCTCCACCCGCTGGATTGCCATGCCGGTGTCGCCTTCAGCCGAGCAATTTGCCCGCATGTTTTTTGTGATTATCGATGCGCTACTCCAGCAAACAGTGATGGCCAACGGCGAAGCCGATGTCACACTCCACTCGATCATCGCCCACGAAACCGACACCGGCTACGCACAAGCTTTCCGTGCCGATGCAATCAATGAGCGCATGGGCATTATTCGCTTAGAAGATGTAGTGTTTTCAGAGCAGTGCCAAGCGGAATGGAAAGACCCTGAGATGTATAAAAAGCTTTTAGACGGTCGCAGCTTTATCAACCCAGCCGTGCCAAGGCAAGTTGAAATCTAATTTGCGGATGGTTTAACGAAAAAAAGCGCGCCTCTTGAAGGCGCGCTTTTTTTGATCCAAACAACTCAAACCAGCTTAAATCTCGACCTGCATCCCCATCTCAACGACACGATTAGGTGGAATTTTAAAGAAATTGGTTGCACGCGTTGCATTGCGACTCATGATGCTAAATAGGTTTCTGCGCCACCAGCTCATCGCTGGATATTTAGCTTCAACAATGGTTTCCCTAGATAGGAAATAAGAGGTTTGCATGCTATCAAACACCAGCTCAGGCTGTAATTGCTCAACCTGCGCCAAAATGGCTGGCACGCTGGCTTCTTCTTTAAAGCCATAAGTGGCCACCACCTGCGAAAAGCTCTCGCCTAATTTACGCACCACAACACGCTCACGCGCAGGCACATAAGGAATATCTGTCGTGAGGATGGTCATAAACACCACCTTCTCATGCAGTACCTTGTTGTGCTTTAAGTTATGCAATAAAGCGTGCGGTACAGAATCGCTGCTAGCTGTCATAAAGATGGCGATCCCTTCCACGCGTTGCGGCGGGTTCTCTTCCAAGGCTTCCACAAAACCAGCCAGTGGCAGCTCACCATCGTGCATACGCTCGCTGAGTAGTTTCCGACCACGCTTCCATGTGGTGAGCATGGCAAAGACGATCAGGCCAATCAACAAGGGGAACCAGCCGCCTTCGTGTAGCTTGAGCAAGTTAGCCGAGAAGAAGGCCAAATCAATCACCAACAAGAACGACAACACAAACCAAATCAGCACGCGGTTCACCACTGAAGCATCACGCCCCAGCACAATAAACGCCAGCAAGGTAGTGATCACCATGGTGCACGTGACGGCAAAGCCATACGCCGCCGCCAGATTGCTAGAGGTGCGGAACGCCAACACCAGCAAGATCACTGAAACCAATAAGAACCAGTTAATTTGCGGGATATAAATCTGGCCAATCTCATTCTCAGAGGTGTGCTGAATCTCCATACGCGGGCAAAAGCCCAGCTGCACGGCTTGGCTGGTCATCGAATACGCACCCGAGATCACCGCTTGCGAGGCAATCACTGTGGCGCACGTTGCCAGCACCACCAGCGGTGCAATAGCCCAATCAGGTGCCATTAAAAAGAAAGGGTTTTTAATCGCCGCAGGTGTATGCAATAACAAAGCACCTTGGCCAAAGTAATTCAATACCAAAGCAGGTAAGACTAATAAGAACCAAGCATAGCGAATTGCAGGGCGACCAAAATGGCCCATATCGGCATAAAGCGCCTCAGCCCCAGTCAAGGACAGCACGACCGCACCTAATAATATAAATGCCAACCCCGGCTCCGCAGCAAAGAAATGCACGGCATGGATTGGGTTCATCGCGGCCAATACATCAGGAGACTTAATGATATTCCAGACACCCAGCGCGGCTAAGATCAGAAACCAAACCACCATCACCGGCCCAAACAGCTTGCCAATACTCGCAGTGCCCTTGGCCTGCATCATAAACAGAGCAATCAGCACCACAATGGTGACGGGAATAATATAGGCATCCAGTTGATGCGAAATCACCCCAATCCCTTCCAGCGCGGAGAGCACCGAAACAGCAGGGGTAATCATGCTGTCCCCGTAGAACAGGGCCGCACCAAACAAGCCCAAGCCAACGATAACTGCATATTTACGTGATCCTGGAACTGCTGAGCGTAGCGCCAAAGCCATCAAAGATAGCACCCCCCCTTCACCGCGGTTATCTGCACGCAAGATGAAAACGACATACTTTAAAGAGACCACCAGCATTAAGCCCCAAAAGATCAGGGACAAAATACCTAGTACATTAAAAGTGGTTAAGCTCAACTCTGCGTGGTTAAAACATTCTTTAAGCGTATAGAGCGGACTGGTACCAATATCGCCATAGACGACACCAATTGCACCAATCGCCAAACCGGCTACTTTTTTTGGATCACGATCCAAAGAAGATTCAATAGACATATATTTTTAAAGCTCAACAGAAGGTCGCCGGATTATAACGCTGGCTTTTGCAAAGTCACTGACTTTTCGGACAAACCTTGCGGCAGTGCGACATGGGACCAATCAAAAAAGGGGCCGGGATCCGTTTTCCGCTCAGGGGCAATTTGGCTATGCCCCAGCAAATAGTTGATCGGATATATGCGTACTAGCGCATCTAGCAAGCTGTTTAGCACCTTGTATTGTATCGCTTCAAACGGCGTAAAGTCAGACCCTTCCAGCTCTATGCCAATTGAAAAATCATTACAGCGCTCGCGTCCTTGCCAACTAGAAACGCCTGCATGCCAAGCCCGTTGCGTGCAGGGGACAAATTGCAACAACTCCCCATTGCGGCGAATCAGAAAATGCGCTGAGACACGTAATTTAGATAATTCTTCGTATGCCGGATGCTTATCTGTATCCAGCGTATTAGTAAATAAACACTCAATATCTTCACCACCAAAGGGCTCGCCCGGTGGCAAATGAATATTATGAATCACCACCATATCAATCGGCATGCCTGCGCTACGCTCATCACAATTGGGGCTGGGCACATGCCGCGCCTGATTACACCAGCCTTGTGCATCAACTTGCATATTTACTTCCTTAACCATGCCCACTGCTCACTAACTGCAAGCCTAAGCAACATATTAATTACTGAATGCCGAGCCGATCTAAACGATAACGCAGGCTGCGGAAAGTAAGCCCAAGAATCTTGGCCGCCTGAGTACGGTTAAAACGCGTTTTCTCTAAAGCCTCTAAGATCACTTGTTTTTCTACTCGGTCTAAATAATCTTGCAAAGGGAATTTATCCCCTAAGTCCCGCCCTGCTTCAAGCTCATGCTCGCTCAGGCTGAGCTGCAAATCTGCAGCTGTAATGGCGTGACCATCAGCCAAAGCCAGCGCCCGCTCTAATACATTTTCTAGCTCACGCACATTGCCAGGGAAATCGTAACGCTGCAAAGCAGTGAGTGCATCTGCCGAAAAATCAGGGAGTTTTTGGCCATTTAATTTAGCCACTCTCGCCAACACATGTCGAGCAATCACCAATACATCGCAGCCCATTTCCCTTAAAGCAGGCATACGCAGCTCGATCACATTCAAGCGGTAATATAAATCCTGACGAAAGCGCCCCGCCTCCACGCATTGGCTTAGGCTTTGATGCGTGGCGGAGATAATGCGCACATCTAAAGCTTCTTCAGCCGTTGCGCCTAATTTGCGCACCTTTCGCTCTTGAATCACCCGCAAGAGTTTGACTTGCATAGACAAGGGAAGATCAGCGACTTCATCTAAAAACAGCGTACCGCTATTGGCGGCATGGAAAAACCCATCTCTATCTTCATTTGCGCCGGTAAAAGCGCCTTTTTTATGCCCAAAAAACTCGCTTTCCATTAAGTTTTCTGGAATCGCACCGCAATTCACCGCCACAAAAGGCTGTTTGGCGCGGCTAGAGCTGGCATGAATCAAGCGTGCAGCACGCTCCTTACCCGAACCCGATTCACCGGTCACATACACAGGCGCTTGGCTTTTGGCTAATTTGGCAATCAGCTCCAGCGCATGCTGCATAGCGGCCGATTCACCCAATAAAGGACGATCACTAGATTGAGCCATAGGCGCATCATCCAGTGCCAGCGCCGATTTAACCAAGGAGCGCAGCTGATCTAAGGCCACGGGTTTAGCTAGATAATCAAAAGCCCCCGCTTTGAGCGCCGCCACCGCATTATCTGTGCTGCCATAAGCCGTAATCACTGCCACAGGCACATCCAAGCCTTGGCTTTGGATATATTGAATAATCTCTAGGCCCTCGCCATCAGGCATACGCATATCGGTCAGGCAAAGGTCATAAGCCACTTTATCTAAGCGCGCACAGGCCTCTTTTACGCCATAAGCACAATCGACATCTAAGCCCATTTTTAACAAGGTCAGCTCGAGCAGCTCGGCAAGATCGTGCTCATCGTCCACCACCAATACACGCTTGCTGCCTTTATTGATTTTCTTCGCCATTCTTACTCCTGACTTGGCTATCCACGTTAAGTGGATTAATTTTTTTGTCCGTAGGTATAGCCAAAGACAATCCGAAAACATGTTCCAAGTGCCGGCGATGTCACGTATTCCAAGACGGCCCCATTTGCAGCGCAAATTTCACGCGCTATATATAAACCCAAGCCAGTCCCCTTGGTTTCGGTGGTAAAGAACGGCTCAAACAACTGCGTTTGCGCATCTACGGCCACCGGTGGACCATCATTACGCACATCCAAAACCCAGTGCTCGTTCTCTAACCACACCTTAAAACTCAAGCTACCGGCTTTCTTTTCACAGTAACGCCAACCATTGCGCGATAAATTCCACATCACCTGATGCAAATGCCCTGGATCAAAACGAACCTCAGCATCGATAGGACATTCCAAGGCCAGCTCCACATGGATTTCATCCTGCATGCTAAATTCTTCAACAAAAGTGGCTAACCAATCAGCAAGCCTAATCTGCGTCATTTGCACGCGATCCCGGCGATTAAGCTCTAACACATCCTTCACCATACGCTCTAAGCGCTGGCTATTATCATCAATGATGCGGGTTAAACGTCTCATCAAAGCATTGTCTTCTGCCTCTTCCCCTAATAACTGGGCCGCATGAGTAATTGCACTCAAAGGGTTTCTGATTTCATGCGCCAAATTAGCGGTTAAACGCCCCAATGCTGCCAATTTTAATTGCTGTGCTTCACGGCGCAATTTATCTAGGTCTTCTAAATAAATCAGCACATTGCCGTGTGAATCATTTGAAAGCGAAATAAACCGTGGCCTTAAAGTTTTACGAGTCAGTGCGGTGGTAATTAAATTAGGGCTAGCCGTAGGATTAAGTCGCCAGCGGGCAAGCGCCACCGCAACCACCGGCATGGCATGCAATAGCACACCTTCTGGCCGCATCCCCGCTAAACGAATCGCCTGCTCATTACACTGGCGGATGACACCATGATCATCCACAACCAATACGCCATCAGATACATCTTGCAAGATACGTTGATTCAGTTGGCCCAAATTGGCCAAATCAATACCGCGCTGCTCGGCCAAAGCCTCACTCGCCTGAGCAAAGCGCGCTAGTCGATGCGCCAACCAAGCCACCGCAAAGGAAGCCACACACAGCAAGGCTGGGGATAGATAATCGCTCCCCGTAGCATTACCCTGCCAAATTTGCCAAGTTTGCTCGCTGAGCAAAGCAATACTCGCCATCGCAGCATGAAATAAAGTCATCCGCCCGCGAGAAATCAGCCCTGCCGCAGCCAGATAAGGTAGCAGCAAAGTGCCAATACCACTGCGTAAACCGCCAAACAAATGCATCAGCCCCACAATAAACAGCACATCCGTGGCCACCTGAATACTCAGCTGCATTTCAAAACCAGGCCGCCGGTGGCGAATACCTAAAGCAAATAACAGGACTAGAAAGCTATCCACACCGGCAAGGGCAAGAAATGAATACCAGCTGCTGACATCATTCAGCGGCTTATAAGCCAGCCAGAGTACGCTACAAAAAATGCCGATATTGGAAAGCAGACGAAAAACATTCAGCAGCGCTAAAGAGCGCCAATGCATTTCAGTATGAAAAGCGGAGGAGGAATTGGGCATGGGGCGGAAGGAGATACGCGGGCTAAGAAAAAACCTCAGCCCGCGTTGGGTAAGCACTAGTGGCCTGAAAAACGCATGGCACGGGCCACACGCTCAGGTGCTTCTTCAAAGAAACGCGTCAGTTCAAAAAGAGCTGATTCATACACCGTACGCTTGAATTCAATCACCGAATCCAGTGGTGACCAATATTCAGTCCAGCGCCACGCATCAAATTCAGGATGCGTAGTGCGGCGCAAGCACACATCAGAATCGTGCCCTGTCAGGCGAAGCAAAAACCAAATTTGCTTCTGCCCTCGGTACGTACCGCGCCATTCGCGGCGAACCCAGTTTGTCGGCACATCGTACTTCAACCAGTCCCTTGTGCGGCCAATGATTTCAACATGCTGAGGGCCTAATCCGACCTCTTCCATCAGCTCGCGATACATCGCCTGTTCGGGTGTTTCACCCTGTTTAATACCGCCTTGCGGAAACTGCCACGAATGCTCTCGCACTCGTTTACCCCAGAACACCTGGTTTTGCCGGTTGATGATGATGATGCCGACGTTAGGCCGATAGCCATCACGATCGAGCATATCCTTACCTGCGTAAATTGCTTAGTTAACTGATTTTTCCACATCCTACCCTGCTTGGAAACAGGTATTGCGCCCAAACAGCGAGTTAATCGCAGAATTTATATAAATAGTTTTCTGTCATTGTGCGGATTCATCCTTGCAAGATCACTCACAAACTCCGGAAACTCAAGCCCCAATTGGGTTTCAAGTAATTTAGCACGCTCTGCCAACTTATCCCAAGTCGGATTGTTCTGACCACAGCGAAAAGCAAAAGCAATCACATTTCCCTTCTGCCGCGCAGGTAAACACAGCACTCGGCCTTCAAAAACTTCGCCTAAACGCTCTAAATAGTGATTAAAACGCCGGTCTGCACCCCATAAATTCACCGCCAGCACACCATTACTTGTCAGCCTTTGCTTGCAAGCGTTGAAAAAATCAACCGTGGCTAGAGGCTCGGCAATCCCCGTGGCAGAGTAAGCATCCATCATAATCAGATCGCTTGAATCCTCTGCCATATTGTAGACATAGGCTGCGCCATCTGTGCATAACACTTCTAAGCGATCATCATCTGGCGGCAGGCAAAACATGGAGCGCGCTACTGAAATTACCTGCGGATGCAGCTCGGCGCAGGTCAGCTTCGTATCGACTAGCTTGTGATGCACCCATTTGGCAATCGATCCGCCGCCTAAGCCGATCAAAAGCGCTGTTTTAGGCTGTTCCGTAAACAGTAAATAGCCAAACATGCAGCGCGAATACGAAAGAATCATTTCATTGGGGTCGGAAATCCGCATCGCGCTTTGCGTATCGTCCGCACCAAAATGCAGTTTACGAACGCCTTGCGATTCGGACACATCGATCATAATTTCATCGCCACCACGGCGGGGAGTGCGTCTACCCAGCATTAGGCTTCTCCACAAGCATCAACGTGGATCGGCTTTCGGCTGTCCATAATAGAAATCCGAGCCGGATCGCTAAAGACTTCCTTATCAAATGCCTTATCGCCATCGTCACGCGGCTGGCCATCGGCCTTGATATTGGCAAAGTCGTAGCGTTTAGGATCAGCCAAATGCGAAGGCACTACATTGCATACGGCAGTAAACATGGTTTCTAAACGGCCGGGGAAGCGTTTATCCCAATCGCGCAGCATGTCGGCAATAATCTGCCGCTGTAAATTCGGCTGAGAGCCACATAAATTACACGGAATAATAGGGAATTCACGCGCCTCAGCATAGCGAACAATATCTTTTTCTTTACAATAAGCCAGCGGGCGAATCACCACATGCTTACCATTATCCGACACCAGCTTAGGCGGCATGCCTTTTAGCTTGCCACCGTAAAACATATTTAAGAATAGTGTGCTGAGGATATCGTCGCGATGATGGCCTAATGCAATCTTGGTCGCCCCCAGTTCCTCCGCTACACGGTACAAAATGCCACGACGTAGTCGTGAACACAGGCTACAGGTGGTTTTACCTTCTTCGATCACCCGAGTCACGATACTGTAGGTATCTTCCTCAATAATACGGTAATCAACGCCAATACCCGCCAAATACGTTGGCAAGATTTCCCCTGGAAAACCCGGCTGCTTCTGATCCAAATTAACCGCAATAATGCTGAAATTAATCGGCGCAGATTTTTGCAAGCCCAGCAAGATATCCAGCATGGTATAGCTGTCTTTACCGCCAGACAGGCATACCATCACCTTATCGCCTTCCTCAATCATATTGAAATGATTGATCGCATCACCCACATTGTGGCGTAAGCGTTTGGCGAGCTTATTGAAATTGTACTGCTGTTTTTTTTCGACTTCGGAAAGCGTTGAATCAGTCATACGGGGCACCAATGCAGAGCAGGGCGCATCGCGCCCTGCTGTAGATTCTTGAATTAATGCGGATTTTACCCGATTCAGGCCAATTGCCGTAGATTCAGTGCTACTTTTTCCCAATAAATATAAACTGCCAGCGCCAATGATCGCAGTCACCCCGCCCTATTCAGCCCGTGAATTCTGAGCTTATCCAAGTCTTCCTCACGGCAAGCGAAGTGATTACTCAATCAAGCTGCTGCTAATTTCAATCGTGCCCGTCAGCAATTTGTGTACCGGGCAGGCATTGGCGATTTTCAGCAATTGCCCGCGCTGCTCTGCACTTAAGTCCCCCGTCAGGGTGATCTTGCGGCTGATCACACTATGCTGCGGTGCAGGCTTGCCATCAGGATTAAACTGCAGCTCAACAAGCACATCAGTAAGCGGCCACTGCTTACGTTCAGCATACATTTGCAAAGTAATTGCGGTACAAGAACCTAGGCTGGACAAGAGCAAATGAACCGGCGAAGGCCCGGCATTGGCCCCGCCCATTTGAACAGGCTCGTCTGCCAGCCAGTGATGGCCGGACTCATCTGCAACTGAAATGGTGTACGGCGTTTTACCCGTCTTGGCGGTAACAGTCATCGAAATTTCCATAGATATTCTCCCGTTTTATGTTTCGGATTAAGGGGCAAAGCGCCCCCCGTTCCTATTCCTTCACAGCAAGCTGCCATAGCAAAATAAGCAGCGCAGTTAAACAGGCATTTGGCCAAACTTGCCGCTATTAAAATCGGCCATTGCTTGAATAATTTCTTCCTGCGTATTCATCACAAACGGCCCGTGCCCGACTACAGGCTCATCAATCGGCTCACCACTGAGCAGCAGCACCACGGCATCGCTATTGGCTTCGATCGCCACGCTACTGCCATTGCGATCCAGCAGTACCATTTGTGTTTCGTTAGCCACCGTATTGCCATTTACCGATATCGAGCCGTGCAACACAAAGAGCCCCGCGTTCCAGCCCTCAGGGATAGCCAAATCACTGATTCCGCCCTGATTCAGGCGTAAATCCAAGACATTCATCGAGGTAAAAGTGCGAGCAGGGCCAGTTTTTCCATCGTACTGGCCTGCAATAACCCGCATCGTGCCTGCTGCATCTGGCAAGGCAAGCGTTGGAATCTCCTGATTAAGGATGGCTTGATAACCCGGTTCAGTCATTTTGTCTTTGGCAGGCAGATTGACCCACAGCTGAACCATTTCCAATACGCCGCCCGAGCGGGTAAACGCCTCGGAATGAAACTCGTCATGCAAAATACCCGAGCCAGCCGTCATCCATTGCACATCCCCTGGGCCAATCACACCGCCATTGCCTGCGGAATCCCGATGCGCCACTTCGCCTTTATAAACAATAGTGACCGTTTCGAAACCACGATGCGGATGCTCGCCTACACCTGCTGGCCTAGCAGACGCAGGAAACTCCGCTGGCCCAGCGTAATCAAGCAGCAAAAAGGGGCTTAAATGTTTGCCGTGATTTGAATACGAAAACATGGAGCGCACAGGAAAACCATTACCAACCCAATGCTGACGGGGTGCGCTATAGAGGCCGAGAATCTTTTTCATGTAAATCTCCTTACTTGCGGTATCAAAATTGACCGACGCAGAAAGCATAAACTGCGCAGCTTTCCATGAGTAGATAGTAGAATCTATACTCATAGTCCTATTTTTAGAACGATAAGGTAGATATGCAGGATTTAAATGACCTTTACTACTATGTTCAGGCTGTTGATCACGGTGGATTTGCCCCTGCCGGACGAGCTCTCGGTATTCCCAAATCAAAATTAAGCAGACGGATTGCGATGCTGGAGGAGCGATTAGGAGTAAGGCTGATTCAGCGCTCAACACGGCATTTTTCTGTAACCGAGCTGGGCCAAACCTACTATGAGCACTGCAAAGCCATGCTAGTGGAGGCAGACGCGGCGCAAGATGTGATTGAGCAGACACAGACCGATCCATGCGGAATCGTAAGGATGAGCTGCCCCATTGCGCTACTGCAAGTGACCGTTGGCCCGATGATTGCAGACTTTATGACTCAGCACCGCCGCGTGACCGTGCAATTAGAAGCCACCAATCGCCGAGTTGATCTCATCGAAGAAGGCATTGATTTGGCCATCCGGGTGCTGCCGCCCCCCATCAGGGACAGTGATCTGGTGATGCGCATATTGGGGGAGCGCAAGCAATGCTTAGTAGCCAGCCCTTCGCTACTTGACCAGCAAGGGAAACCCAATGTCGCCACAGACTTATCAAGCTGGCCCAGCCTTGCCTTAGGCGTGCCACAACAAGAATTTATCTGGTGCTTATTGGGACCGGATGGTGCAAAAGCCGAAATCCATCACCGGCCTAAGCTAATTTGCAACGATATGATGGCCTTAAGAAACGCCGCACAAGCGGGCATAGGCATTGTGCAGCTGCCCACAATGATGATGCGTGAGCAACTGGCGGAGGGATCATTAGTTCAGCTGATTCCAGACTGGGCACCTCGGCGGGAAATCATTCATGCGGTGTTTCCATCCCGACGCGGATTACTGCCATCAGTACGCGCCTTAATTGATCACCTGACGTTGTGTTTTGCACAGCTGGACGAGGATTAGCCCTACCCCCAAATCATCAAGCAAATGAGCGCCGCTAACGGGGATGCACTTCAAACAAACCCCAATTACAGCACCACACTCCTCCCCCCATCCACCGGCAAAATCACCCCAGTTAAATAAGGGGCTTCCAGCAAGAAGTGGATGGCTTGCGCCAGATCATCGGGGCTGCCATTACGGGCTAAAGGAATGGTATCGATAATGCGCTCGCGCTCGGCCTCATCAAACACCGATTCACCTTCGGGCCAGATATTTGCGCCGGGGGCAACGGCATTGACACGCACTTCGGGGGCCAGATCTCTGGCCAGTGACTTAGTCATCGCCACAAGGCCCGCTTTGGCGATGGTATAGATAGTGTGATTTTTATAGGGGCGATCGGCGTGGATATCGGTGATAGAGACGATCGCACCGCCGGTTTTTTTAAGCTCCGCCGCAGCGGCTTGGGCCAAAAATAGCGGCGCTTTTAAATTGGAGCCGAGTAAATCCAGCCAAGCCATTTCGCTAAATTCACCAATCGGTGTAGGGAAAAACGACGAGGCATTGTTCACCACAGCGTCTAGCCGACCAAACGCGACAATTGCAGCTGATACCAGTTCGGGCAAGCGCGCGGTATCGAGTAAATCTAATTGCGCCAGCACCACAGAAGCAGGACGAATGGCGTTTAGCTCATCCGCCAGCTGCTGTGCGGCCAAGGCGGATGAGCGATAGTGCAGCAGCACTTGCCAGCCACGGGCGTGTAAATATCGCGCCAAACCTGCGCCGACTCTTTTTGCCCCACCGGTAATCAAGACTACTTTTTGCTGCATACCCACTCCTCGCCCCATGCTTTATTTCCCGCTCCAACAGCATTCAATACCACTTTGTGCTGCCTACCATTCCCCCTGCCCCATACCGAATTCACCGCTCCACTGGTGCTTAATACCACTTTGTGCTGCATATTCTCCCCTCGCCCCATACAATATTGTTTTTATGCCCGCGATTTTCCCGCCCTCATGACGAATCCACAGCTCCCCACGCCATCCATTGATGCGCTACAAGCCAGCCAAGCATTAATCTTACATATTCGCCAACAGATTAGAGAATCGGATGGCTGGATTTCTTTTGCTGACTATATGCGCATGGCGCTGTACACGCCGGGCTTAGGCTATTACAGCGGGGGTGCGGCCAAATTTGGCGGCGCGGGTGATTTTATTACCGCCCCAGAGATCTCACCGCTATTTGGCACCTGCGTTGCCAGTAGCATCCAACACGTCTTACAGGAATGTGGCGGCGATGTGTTAGAAATTGGCGCAGGTACGGGGCAGCTTGCCGCACAAATCTTACTAGAATTAGAGCGTCTTGAAGCCCTACCCAGCGAATACTTTATTCTGGAGCTATCAGGCGAATTACGCGAGCGCCAGCGTAAAACACTACAAACCCTTGTGCCCCATCTGGCCCACAAGGCCAAATGGCTGGATGAACTACCCAAGCAATTTGTAGGCGTCATGGTCGGCAATGAAGTGCTCGACGCCATGCCTTGCGAGTTAGTGCGCTTTGACGGCTACAACTGGCTGCAATGTGGCGTGGTTGATAATAATAGCGATCTGGCTTTTGAACACCGAGCCATCGAAAATTTAAAGCTAGAAGTCGCTTGCGAAGGCTTTCCGCATATCCCGCAATACACCACCGAAATCCAGCTAGAAGCGCAGGGTTTTATTACAGCACTGGCGGCCAGCCTGCAATTTGGCATGATTTTACTGATCGATTACGGCTTCCCCGCGGCCGAGTTTTACCACCCAGAGCGCAGCATGGGCACGCTGATGGGCCATTATCGCCACCATAGCATTCACGATCCTTTCTTTTTACCCGGCCTGACTGATATCACCTGTCACGTGGATTTCTCAGCGATTTACCGTGCGGCCGATCAGGCAGGGCTGAGCCTTGAAGGCTATACCTCACAAGCTGGCTATCTGATCGACGCCGGTATTTTAGACCGCGCCGCGCAAATGGAAGTCGGCAGCGTGGAATACCTAAGAATGTCGACCGCGCTGCAAAAGCTCACCAGCAATGCTGAAATGGGCGAGCTATTTAAAGTCATCGCCTTCTCTAAGGAGCTGCAGGGCAAAACTGCGCCGGGCCTAGGCGGGCGGGATCGCTCAGGCGAGCTTTAAGTAAAGTTTGCTTCTATATTGGGGAGACGTAACCACGGAGCCACTCTCATGAAAGGCATTATTTTTACTGAGTTTCTAGAGCTTGTTGAGCAAACTTGGGGCGATGCAATGGCAGATCAGTTGCTAGATGAAACTGATCTGCCATCAGGCGGCATTTATACGGCGGTGGGCACTTATCAGCACAGCGAAATCATCAGCCTAGTCAACGCGCTAAGCGAAAAATCCCAATTACCCGTCGCTAAGCTCTTACATATATTTGGTGAACATCTCTTTGGCCGGTTTGTAGCGCTCTACCCCTCTTTTTTTACCGAAGTACAAGACCCTTTAGACTTTTTAGAGGGCATAGAACAAATCATTCACGCCGAAGTGCTTAAGCTTTACCCCGATGCAGAGCTGCCCCACTTTAGCGCCGAGCGCTTAAGCCCAAACACACTTATCCTTAAATACAATTCACCACGAAAAATGGGCGACTTTGCCGCAGGCCTACTCACAGGCTGTATCCGCTATTTTGGCCAGCCCATTACTTTAATTACAGAAAATCACGGCGATTTCGATCTCTTTAAATTAAACCGCCATGGATGAGCAAGAGCTTCTGCGGCTACAAAAACGCAGCCAAAGAGAAAGATTGGCCCGCAAAGAGGCCGAAGCGCTGCTCGAAGCCAAAAGCCTAGATCTCTACACCGCCAACCAAGCCTTGCAAAAGCTAGCCGATCAGCTAGAAGCACGGGTTGCACAAAGAACAGAGCAGCTTGAAGCCGCCCTTGAGGCCAGCCAAGCCGCCACACGGGCCAAAAGCAGCTTTTTGGCCATCATGGGCCACGAAATTCGCACGCCGCTGAATGGCATTTTGGGCATTGCTCAATTATTAGAGCGCAGCCCGCTGAATGCAGACCAAGCCAGCATGCTGGCCACACTCAGCCGCTGTGGTGATTCCCTTTTAACACTGATTAACGAGATTCTGGATTACTCCAAGCTTGAAGCCAGCCAAATGACGCTGGAAACCACCCCAGTTAACCTGCCAGAATTACTGCACGATATCGTAAAACTCTACCATCCGCTCGCCAGCCAAAAACAACTCTCACTCACCTTAGAAATCAACAGCAATGTAGAGCAGTGGATCAAAAGCGACCCGCTGCGCCTCAGGCAAATTTTACAAAACCTGTTAGGCAACGCGATAAAATTTACCACCCACGGCTACGTTTCCATTCTTGCAGAGCAATCCCAACAAACGCTCACGCTTAAAATGAGCGATAGCGGCATAGGCATTAGGCAAGAACAGCTCACCACATTATTTAAACCCTTCTCACAAGCCGATAGCACGATTACCCGCCAATACGGAGGCACCGGCCTAGGCTTGGCGATTGTCTCGCGCATCATCGAGCTCATGGGCGGCGATATCCAGCTAACCAGCGAGTACGGATCAGGCAGCATTTTTTTAATCCACTTACCGCTGCAAAGCAGCGAGAGCACCACGCCTACCCGCCTAGGCAAAGCAGTTGCCACCCAACTCCCCGCTGATTTGCATGTACTCATAGCAGAAGACAACGCCGTTAACCAATTTGTAGCCCAGCGCTGTATTGAGCAAGCCGGCGCACGCGCCACCGTGGTGAACAACGGCGAAGCGGCACTGCAAATACTAAGAATCATTCGTTTCCCCGTTGTGCTAATGGATTTATCCATGCCCATTCTGGACGGATTAAGCGCCTGCCGAGCCATACGCGCCCAACCAGAATGCTACGGCCAACCTTGGATTATCGCCCTCACCGCCAATTCACTCATCGACGATCGCTCTGCCTGCCTTGAAGCAGGCATGGATGATTTCATCGCAAAACCATTTAATTTTGAACAAATTCAAGCAGCTATCAGCAGAGCCATCGCATCCCCGCAAAGTACAAAAAAATAAAACAACAAAATATCGCCAAATTCTCATAAAGAGTATTGACAGCTAAAATAAAAGAAACCATAATGCGTCCCTCTTTAAGGCTATGTAGCTCAGTTGGTTAGAGCACAGCACTCATAATGCTGGGGTCGCAGGTTCGAGTCCCGCCATAGCCACCAGATACTTCTCTGGTTAGCGCCAGAGAGAGAAGCCCCGCAAATCTAACGATTGCGGGGCTTTTTCTTGCCTGCTTCTCCTGTTCTCACCTTAATAATCCCCCAAGTCCTACACTGCTTTGCCAGTTATAATCTGACACAACCTTTCGTTAGACATAAAGAATAATTAAACATGCTCCAAGACATCCAAAAAACGCTCTGGTCAGCCGCCGATAAGCTGCGTGCCAATGTTGATGCGGCCGAATACAAGCACATCGCGCTTGGCATGATTTTTCTGAAATTCATTTCTGATTCGTTTTCCGCTCGCCGTGCTGAACTCACGCGCCGCTTTGCTGACGAAAACGACGAATATTTTTTACATGATTGCGATGATGAATTACTGGCCGAAGAGCTAGAAGACCGTGATTACTACAAAGCAGTAAACGTATTTTGGGTGCCGGAAGGAGCACGTTGGGAAGCCTTGCGGGCCAATGCCAAGCAAGCCGATATCGGCAAGCGTATTGACGATGCGCTGGCGATTTTGGAGCTAGAAAACCCCAGCCTGAAAGGCATCTTAGATAAACGCTATGCCCGAGCCCCCTTGCCCGATGGCAAGCTCGGCGAATTGGTTGATCTGATTTCGACGATTGGTTTTGGTGAAGACCAAAGCAAAGCGCGCGATATTCTCGGCCAAGTATACGAATACTTCCTCGGCCAGTTTGCCAGCGCCGAGGGCAAAAAGGGCGGGCAGTTCTACACACCGCAATCCATCGTTAAAACGCTGGTCGCCGTACTCGACCCGCATCAGGGCAAGGTTTATGACCCTTGCTGTGGCTCGGGCGGCATGTTTGTGCAGTCGGAAAAATTTATCGAGGCTCATGGCGGGCAGCTCGGTGATGTATCTATTTATGGGCAGGAATCCAACCCTACCACCTGGCGCTTGGCGGCGATGAACCTCGCCATTCGCGGCATCGACTTCAACCTTGGCCGCGAACCGGGCGACACTTTTACTAAAAATCAGCACCCCGATCTGCGCGCCGATTACATCCTCGCCAACCCACCGTTCAATATCAGCGACTGGTGGCATGGCTCTCTGGAAGGCGACTCGCGCTGGGTGTACGGTACGCCGCCGCAAGGCAACGCCAATTATGCGTGGCTGCAGCATATGCTTTACCACCTTAAATCCGATGGCCGCGCCGGTATTGTGCTGGCCAATGGCTCGATGTCATCCAGCCAAAACTCTGAAGGACAAATCCGTGCCGCCATGGTCGATGCTGACGTGGTGGAAGTGATGATTGCCCTGCCCGGCCAGTTATTCTTCAACACGCAAATCCCCGCCTGCCTGTGGTTCTTGGCCAAAACCAAAACCACCCGCCAAGGTGAAGTGCTGTTTATCGACGCGCGCAAGCTTGGCAAAATGATTTCGCGCGTGCAGTGTGAGCTGGATGACGAGGCGATTACCCGCATTGCCAATTTGGTGAAGGCTTGGCGCTCTTCTCCCTCCCCCCTTGAGGGAGAGGGCCGGGGTGAGGGGTATGAAGACATCCCCGGCTTCTGCCGCAGCGTGAAACTGGCCGAAATCGCCGAACACGGCTACGTACTCACCCCCGGCCGTTATGTTGGCGCAGAAGAAATCGAAGACAATGACGAAGACTTTGCGACCAAAATGACAGCGCTGACGGAAAAACTGGGCGAACAGATGGCCAAAGGCGCGGAACTCGACCAGCTGATTCGCCAGAAACTGGGAGGCTTAGGATATGAGTTCTGATCAACCAGATCAGCGCAAACAGCGAGGCAAAATCGACCGTACGGTTAGTTTTCCTGTGCCAGCTGAATCGATTGAAATGCCTGATAGCTATGCCATCACTTTAAATGAACTCAAGCAACGTATAGGCAGGGAGCGCTTGCGTGTGGTCTTGGCGAGTAATTCGGCCATGGTGCTGTTGTACTGGGAAATCGGCCAACACATCCTCAATAAACAGCAGGATGAAGGCTGGGGCGCACGGGTTATCGACCGGCTGGCTCACGATTTGCGCTTGGCTTTTCCGGATATGAAAGGTTTTTCACCGCGCAATCTAAAATATATGCGCAGTTTTGCCTCAACCTGGACAGATCAGGCCATTGTGCAAGCGGTGCTTGCACAATTAACCTGGTATCACAATATCGCGCTATTAGAGAAGCTCAGTGATCGAGAGGAGCGGCTGTGGTATGCGCAGCAAACTCTGGAATACGGCTGGTCGCGCAATATTTTAGCCATGCAAATCGAATCCCGCGCCATCGCCCGCCACGGCAAAGCGCAGAATAATTTTCCCACCACCTTGCCGCCACTCGATTCCGACATGGCCAGCCAGGTGTTTAAAGACCCATATCTGTTCGATTTTTTAGGCACCGACGCACCGCGCCGTGAAAAAGAACTGGAACAAGGGCTGATGGATCATATCCAGAAGTTCTTACTTGAACTCGGTCAGGGTTTTGCCTTTGTCGGGCGACAAGTTCATCTGGAAATGGGCGATCAAGATTTTTATCTGGATTTATTGTTCTATCACCTCAAGTTACGCCGCTATATCGTCATCGAACTGAAAGCCCGCGAATTCACCCCCGGTGATGGCGCACAACTGGGCATGTATATGACCGCAGTCAATCGCCTGCTCGCTCATCCAGACGATCAGCCCGCACTCGGTCTGCTGCTGGTCAGAAAGAAAAATCAGATTCTGGTCGAATACGCCTTGGGAAATAGTAGCCAGCCGATTAGCGTCGCAGAATGGGAAACCCAGCTCACCCGCTCACTGCCGGAAGACCTGCAAGCCAGCTTGCCGAGTATCGAAGAAATCGAAGCGGAGTTGTGCAACGAGATGGAGAGCGGCAATGCGGAATAATCCAATGGTGCAAGTGGTGCTTGCACAAATAGGGTATTTGCTTGCAGCTTTTTATAATATTGATCTGCAGCGATATATCCATAATAAAACAACAGGCGCGGGATTCGACCAGCTGATTCGCCAGAAACTGGGAGGGCTGGGGTATGAGTTCTGAGATGCAAATGGGTAAGGAGAATTCGCCGCACAGCGGCAATGCGCCGGCGGATGAGGGTATGGCTCTAAACGCATCTAGTGATAAGGCTTGTGGCGCAATACCTACGGTGATTGCGCCCTACGAGGCTGAGTGGAAAACAGAAAGCCTTATTGCACACTATGACATTCGATCAGGCTTATCTAAACCAGCGAAAGAGTTTGGCTTAGGCTATCCGTTTTTGACGTTCAAAGATGTTTTTTATAACTTCTTTGCCCCTGAGCAGCTAGGTGATTTGGTTCAATCTACTGATAAAGAACGTGAATTAAGTTCTGTACGAAGAGGCGACGTTTTTCTGACTCGAACAAGTGAAACGATGCATGAGCTTGGCATGAGTTGTGTAGCACTTCGAGATTACCCAGATGCAACATTTAATGGGTTTTGCAAACGACTTCGCCCTAAGCCTGATTCAGACTTAGTGCCTGAGTATGTAGGATATTTCTTGCGTGGCCCTTCGTTCAGACAGGCGATGTTGTCTATGTCAACGATGTCGACCCGAGCAAGTCTTAACAACGAAATGATTGCGAGGTTAGAGATAACCTATCCACCAAAGGAGATGCAAAGTCAGATTGCCGCAATTCTGAAGAGCCTCGACGACCGCATTGCACTGTTGCGCGAGACCAATGCGACGCTGGAGGCGATGGCGCAGGCGCTGTTTAAGTCGTGGTTTGTCGATTTCGACCCCGTCCACGCTAACGCCGGCACCCAAGCCGCCACGCTCCCGCCCGAACTCCAAACCCTCTTCCCTGTCACCCTCACCAAAACCCCGCAAGGCTTGGTGCCGGAGGGGTGGGGAGTTGCTTGTTTGAATGAAATTTGCCAAATCGCAAGTGGGAAACGCCCTGAGATTCGTTCTGATACGGAAAGTGAAGGGGCGAAAGTGCCTTTATATGGTGGCGCGGGAGTTATGGGCTACACAGATAAGTCATTATTTAATGAAAAGAAAATACTGACTGGCCGAGTTGGTACACTTGGAAAAGTGCATATTGCTACACCGCCATTCTGGGCTTCAGATAATGTGCTTGTTCTAACGCCTAAGGATCAATCCAATTTCTATTTTTCCTTAAATTGGCTGCTGGCTATTGATGTTCACTCATTAAATCGTGGCTCTACCCAGCCACTATTGACTCAGAAAGATCTTGGCGCACAACAGCGGGCTTTGCCTCCAAATGAAATTCTTATTGAGTTTGAGTATGTAGTTGCCGAGCTTTATCTAAAAATTCAGGCAAATAGCCAGCAAGCCCAAACCCTCGCCACCCTGCGCGACACGCTACTGCCGCGCCTGATCTCCGGCCAGCTCCGCCTACCCGACGCCGAAGCTGCGCTGGCGGAGGTGGTGTGATGCCGATTGAAATTCGCCAATGGAATGATATTGAAGAACAGTTCACTGATGGCTTGTTGCTAGGTAATGGCGCGAGTTGTGCTGTTCACAATGGCTTCAGATATGACTCTTTGTTCGGAGAGGCCAAAAAGAATAATTTTTTCCAATCCAACGATACGTTGGCACGAGCTGTGGCTGATATTTTTGAGCGATTCAAAAAAGACGACTTTGAATATGTTCTGCGCAAGTTGTGGCAAGCCAAGCAAGTTAATGCAGCACTGGAAATTTCTTGCGATAAAGTCGATGAGGCCTATAAGGCTATACGCTACGCGCTGATTAAAACTGTACGGCACACTCATGTCAGTTATCGTGATGCAGAGCCTCAACTCACGTCAATTTATCAATTCATGAAACAGTTTAAGACTGTGGTCTCACTGAACTATGACTTGATTGTTTATTGGGCTCGGATGCTTGGCAACAAAGAACACGGCAACTGGTTTAAAGATTGTTTCCAAGATGGCTATTTCATTGATGAATGGCAGGATTGGAATAAGCCATACAAAGCACAAGGGTCTTCGCTTTTTTTCTTTCCGCATGGCAATTTAATGCTGGCGAATAGAAAAAATGGTAAAGAGCGAAAACTTAAAGTACCTGAAGGCGCTAAACTTTTGAATTCGATTCTAAATAGCTGGGAAAGTGAAGGGTCAGTGCCACTTTTTGTATGCGAAGGGTGTTCCGATCACAAGAAGCTGGCTATTCAGAAATCGCCTTACTTGCATCGCATTTACCGGGAAGTACTCAATGAAGCTGGGCCAACATTGGTGATTTATGGCTGGAGTATGTCTCCACAAGACGATCATCTATTCGAAAAATTGAAAGATGCCAAGCTGAATCGTATCGCAGTTTCAGTCTATCAAAATGACCAAGCGTTTGCGCAGCAGGCCTTTGACAAGCTGCGGGAAATTCATAGGGACGCAGAAATAATCTTTTTCGATTCAAAAAGTCCCGGCTGCTGGAATAATCCTACATCAGAAGAGGTTGCAGTTGATGTCTTTTAATCGAACCCTGCCCTATAACGACTTGCCATTGCTGCCCCCCGCCATAGAGTTGGAAACCAAGGCCGTGCTCAAGCAAGCTATTGCGGCCAATCGTGTATTGGCGAACCTGCGCGGCTTGGCTGCCAAAATTCCCAATCAGGGCTTGCTGATTAACAGCATTGTGCTGCAAGAAGCGCGGCTGTCGTCCGAGATTGAGAATATCGTCACGACCAACGATGAGCTGTATCGCGCTTCTGCCGATCCTGATGGCAAAACCGATCCGCATACTAAGGAAGTGCTGCGTTATCGCGAGGCTTTGAATTTTGGTTTTCGGACGCTTAAAGACAGACCACTAACGACCAATTTGTTTATTGAACTGGTGCAGTTAATCAAGCAGGCAGACATTGGCATCAGGGCTATTCCCGGTACTGCGCTGAAAAATGATCTGGGTGAGGTCATTTATACGCCGCCAGTTGGTGAAGGGGTGATTCGCGACAAGCTGGGTAATCTGGAGCAATTCATCCATGCGGATGATGATCTTGATCCTTTGGTCAAAATGGCGGTCATGCATTATCAGTTCGAGGCGATTCACCCCTTCCCCGATGGTAATGGCCGCACGGGGCGGATTTTGAATTTGCTGTATCTGGTAGAAAAGCAATTGCTGGATATTCCCGTGCTATTTTTGTCCCGCTATATCATCACGCACCGTGTGGATTATTACGCTGGTTTGCGTCTTGTGACAGAAGAGCAGGATTGGGAAAACTGGGTGCTGTTTATGTTGCGTGCCGTGGAATCCACTGCTCAGCAGACCTATGACCAAGTGGTACGTATTCTTGATTTGATGGAAAACACGCGCGCGCGCGTGCAGCGTGAAGCGGATGGAATTTACAGCAAAGACCTGATCGAAATAATATTTCAACAACCCTACACCAAGATTTCATTTTTGGTGGACGCAGGAATTGCGAAACGGCAAACTGCATCTAACTACCTTAAAACCTTGGTTGAAATGGGTATTTTGCGCGAGCAAGCTATTGGGCGAGAGAAATATTATATCAACGATGCATTGTTCAGCGAACTGACCCGCTAATCATGAATAAATCGACACCTGATTAAAACGTGTCGATTTTTTATCGTTTTTTAAACACGTCGCAGAGATGTGTCGATTGAATCGACACATCAACAAAACCTGTCGATTTTTTGCTGTTTTTTAAACATATCCAAAGGATGTGTCGATTCAATCGACACAGATCACCTTAATGACCGAAGACCAATTAGAACAAGAAGCCCTGAGCTGGCTGGTTGAAACAGGTTATCGCCATCTCTGTGGCTATGATATTGCGCCCGATGGTAAAGACGCAGAGCGCGGTGATTATGTGCAGCCGGTTTTAATTGAACGTCTACGGTCTGCTATTGCACGATTAAATCCCTTGATTCCTTTAGTGGCACAGGCCGATGCGCTTAAGCAGGTGCTGGATTTAGGCACGCCCGCTTTATTGGCGGCGAATCGGCATTTTCATGGTTTGCTGGTGAATGGTGTGCCGGTGCAATACCAGAAAGATGGCGAAACGCGCGGGGATTTTGTAAGGCTGATTGATTGGGATGCAGCTAGCCCTCTCCCCTTACCCTCTCCCGCAAGCGGGCGAGGGGGACTGTTTGCGGTGCAGTCTGGTTTAAATGAATTTCTGGCGATTAATCAGTACACATTAAAAGGCGCAAAACATACCCGCAGGCCGGATATTATTTTATTTGTAAATGGCTTGCCGCTGGTATTGCTGGAGCTTAAAAATCCTGCTGATAAAAACGCGGATATTTATAAAGCATTCGAGCAGATTCAAACTTATAAAGCGCAAATTCTTGATGTATTTCAGTACAACGAAATTCTGGTGATTTCGGATGGCTCTGAGGCGCGGATGGGATCGTTATCGGCCAATGCCGAGCGCTATATGCAATGGCGCACGATTGATGGCATTAGCCTTGATCCATTAGGGCAATTTAATGAACTAGAAACGCTGATTCGCGGCATTCTTGCGCCTGCCTATCTGCTGGATTATTTGCGCTTTTTTGTGTTGTTTGAAGACGATGGCACGCTGGTCAAAAAGATTGCTGGTTATCACCAGTTTCACGCTGTCCGTACAGCCATTGAACGAGTGGTTACAGCATCTCGCCCCGATGTGATCGGTGGCAAAAAAGGCAAAGGTGGCGTGGTCTGGCATACACAGGGATCGGGCAAGAGCATCACTATGACCTGCTTTGCCGCGCGAGTGATGCGGGAAGCGGCGATGGAAAACCCGACCATTGTGGTGATTACCGATCGTAATGATCTGGATGGCCAGTTGTTTGGTGTGTTTTCTTTGGCGCAGGATTTGCTGCGCGAGCAGCCAGTTCAAGTAAGTACTCGGCAAGACTTGCGCGCCAAATTGAGTAACCGGCCTTCGGGTGGGATTGTGTTTGCCACTATCCAAAAGTTTGCACCGGGTGAGGACGAGGATGTATTCCCGCTATTGTCGGATCGCCACAATATTGTGGTGATTGCGGATGAGGCACATCGCACGCAGTATGGTTTTGAAGCCAAGCTCAAACAACGCCTGCCAAAGCATATTTCATCCGCGCCTGAAGTTGCTACGGCTGGCGTTGTTCAAGAGGCGAGCCCTCCGTATTTAACAAGCACTTATCAGGTTGGCTACGCCCAGCATCTGCGCGATGCGCTGCCCAATGCCACTTTTGTTGCGTTCACCGGCACGCCGGTATCTAGCGAGGATAGAGATACGCGCTCGGTATTTGGTGAATATATCCATATTTACGATATGCAACAGGCCAAAGAAGATGGCGCGACGGTGGCGATTTATTATGAATCGCGGCTGGCAAAATTAAGCCTGAAAGTCGATGAAATGGCCCAGATTGACGATGACGTCGATGAGCTGGCTGAGGATGAAGAAGAAAGCGAGCAAGGCAAGCTTAAATCTAAATGGGCGGCACTGGAGCGGATTGTCGGTGCGGAGCCGCGTATTGCCAGTGTGGCGGCTGATTTGGTGAATCACTTTGAAACACGCCAACAAAGCCAGTCGGGCAAAGCCATGGTCGTGGCGATGAGCCGCGAGATTTGCGTGCATTTATATAAGGAGTTAATCAAGCTGCGCCCGGATTGGCATAACGATGACCCGGAGCTGGGCGCGATCAAAATTGTGATGACCGGCTCGGCGAGTGACAAGGCTTTGCTCCGGCCTCACATCTACGCAAGTCAAAAAACGGCTGGAAAAACGCTTCAAAGATCCAAATGATCCTTTGCAATTAGTGATTGTGCGCGATATGTGGCTCACCGGCTTTGATGCGCCCTGCGTGCATACGCTGTATATCGATAAGCCCATGAAAGGGCACAATCTGATGCAAGCCATTGCCCGAGTGAATCGGGTATTTCACGATAAGCAAGGCGGCTTGGTTGTTGATTACATTGGTATCGCTAACGAACTGAAAGCAGCACTCAAGGAATACACCGCCAGCAATGGGCGCGGTAAACCAACGGTGGATACGGCGGAAGCGTGGGCGGTACTCGAAGAGAAAATCGATATTTTGCAAGGCATGTTGCATGGCTTTGATTACAGCGAATTTATCACTGGCGGCCATCGCCTATTGGCAGGCGCAGCGAATCATGTGCTGGGATTAGCTGACGGTAAAAAGCGCTTTGCCGATAATGCCTTGGCAATGAGTAAAGCATTTAGCCTGTGCGCCACCATGGATGAAGCCAAAGCGGTACGTGAAGAAGTCGCCTTTTTGCAAGCCGTGAAAGTGCTGCTGATTAAGCGGGATCTGAGCGCAAAAAAACTCAGCAATGATGATAGAGAGCTGGCTATTCGCCAGATTATCGGGCAGGCGGTTGCCTCGGATGAGGTGGTCGATATTTTTGATGCGGTGGGTTTGGAAAAGCCCAATATTGGTCTGCTGGATGATGACTTTTTGGCTGAAGTGCGTAATCTGCCCGAGAAAAATCTGGCTGTAGAATTGCTGGAGCGCTTGCTGGAAGGGGAAATTAAATCCAAATTTGCCAGCAATGTGGTGCAGCAGAAGAAGTTTTCTGAGCTACTGACTGATGTGGTGAAGCGCTATCAGAATCGCAGCATTGAAACTGCACAAGTGATGGAAGAATTGGTCGCCATGGCCAAGAAATTCCGTGAAGCGGCTGGGCGCGGTGAAGCCTTGGGCTTATCAGAGGATGAAGTAAAGTTTTACGATGCACTAGCCAATAATGAATCGGCGGTGCGTGAGCTGCCGGATGAAACGCTCAAACGCATTGCCCATGAGCTTACGACCAATTTGCGAAAAAATATCAGCGTAGATTGGTCGCAACGTGAAAGCGTACGTGCCAAATTACGGATTATGGTGAAACGCATTTTGCGTAAATACGGCTATCCGCCTGATTTTCAGGAAGATGCCATTCAAATGGTGTTGCAACAGGCAGAGGCACTGGGTGCGGAGTGGGTGTAAGCCCTATACGCATCAAGTTAAGTCAAAGGCATGCAGGCTTTTTTTGTAGGGCGGGTGAAACCCGCCAGATTTTGGTATGAAATGCCATGTAAACGGCGGGTTTCACCCGCCCTACGAATGATGCAATGCTTGCAAATGAGTGGTTACAGGTATGACAAAAGCCTAACTTGATGCCTATAGCGGAGTGGGTGTAATGCCCTTCCCATTAAAATGCTCGGCAGCGCTTAGGTCAAAGCTTAGAGATGCAATTAATTATTTAAAAAATATATCTAGCAAAATAGGCGTCTGATACTTCTCTGCTTAGCGCCAGAGAGAAAAGCCCTCCAAATCTAACGATTGCGGGGCTTTTTCTTGCCTGAAGTAAATGCCACCTCGGCGGGACACCAATCCTATCAACTTAAGGCAAAAAACAGAACCAAGTCTGGTTTTGCGTAGGGTGTGCAAGTCGTTTTTCTTGCGCACCGTTTTTGGTGCGCCCTAAGAAATGCCGATTTATTCTTAAGAAAAAAGCTTAAGTTGATAGGATTGGGCCGGACACGGGCAGCCCTTCCCCTCTTTATCTCTTTCCCTTCTTGCTGTTTTTTTGCCGTTATCACCTCTGTTACTCGCAAAAAACAATGCGCTTAAGTCCTCTACATTTCATCCGATATAGCGTATGACGATGGCTTTAATTTCGTCTTTTAAATGGCACACTCAGTTTTTTTAGTCCGGCTTTTTAATGAAGGAAAACGAAAACGATTTAATTCGAGGCCTACTTATTCTGGCTTCAAAACAGCGATTAAATGGCCCTGCTCGGTTCAGTGTTTGCTTGGTTTTATGCGGCGTAACACCGAGAAAATCAGGATAGGAAAATGGCGATAAGCCTCAATACCAACCTTACCGCGATCAGTACTCAGCGCAGCTTGAGTACGTCGCAAAGTGCTTTGGCTATTTCCTTAAATCGCCTTTCATCCGGCCTGCGTATCAATCATGCACAGGATGATGCTGCCGGGCTGGCAATTAGTAGTCGTATGACGTCGCAAATCAAAGGCACTAGCCAAGCAGTTCGTAATGCCAATGATGGTATTTCCTTGCTGCAAACCGCAGATGGGGCAATGAGCGGTATCAGCGACAATCTGCAGCGCATGCGCGAGCTAGCCGTTCAGGCGGCCAACGCGCCGGTATCTGGCTCAGATCGCAAATTGATTAATACAGAGGTGCAGCAGCTCAGCGCAGAAATCCAACGCATTGCCAGCTCTAGCCATTTCAATGGCATCAAGCTGCTGGATGGGAGCTTTAATTCGCACGCCTTTTATGTTGGTGCAAACTCAGGCGATGCAATTAGCATCAGCACGATTAGCAATATGCAAACCACGCATTTGGGCAGCACCGGCTCTTCCTTTGAGGCAACACTTAAAAGCGAGTCGGTCACGGCCACGCTCAGTGCTGGAGATTTGCTGCTGAATAATGTCTCGGTCAACGCCTCAACACTGGGCGCAGCGGCTGGGCAAACGGCTGATAGTGCGTTTGCGATTGCGGCGGCCATTAATGCCAGCACCGCAACGTCAGGTGCTAGTGCCAGCGCCAACACAAAATTAATCAGCGCGGCGCCTAGCTCATTCAGCAATATTGCTGCATTTAGCATCAATGGCATAGATATTGGCTCAGTCAGCGCAGGCACGGATGCCATCAGCCAAAGCACTATCCTTGCCAATGCGATTGCGGGGTTTGCAGCGCAAACGGGCGTAACAGCAAGTGCCAGCGCAGGCATCGTGACGATGAGCGCGGCAGATGGGCGCAATATTAATATCGGTTTAAACGGTACGGTCGCGAATGCTGCGGCCGCAGCCGCCAATAAAGCGGCGTTTCTGAGTCAAACAGGCCTGGCGGCTGGGGCGGTAGGCTCGCAGGGAACGGCGGCAGTGGCTGCTCAAAACACCTTTAATATCGCGGCTAATGTGGGGGCGGGTGCGCAGTTTGTTGTGAATGGGATTAGCTTTACCGTGCGTAATTCGGCGCTGGCATCGGCGGTGGTGGATGCCAGCCATGTGGATTTGAATATTTCTGGCGCGAGCAATAATGCGGCAACGGCGTCATCTGCGCTGAGCAGTGCGATCTCTTTGGCACAAGGCAATGGGCTGACTTCAGCCGCTCTCAGTGCTGTTAGTGTTTCGGATGGCGGCGGCACGGTGGTGCTTAATGACAACACGCCCGGCGCTTCAAGTACCAGCATCTCCAGTAGCGCAGGCTCCGTCACACGCAATATAGCGGGAGCCGCCACCAGCAGCGGCAGTGCAGCCAGCAATCGCGGCACTGTTACGCTTACTTGCTTTTCTCAAGACGGCCTTAGCGTCGCAGGGGCAGCCCCCGAAAACGCAGGATTGAAAGCAGGCGTCACCGCAGCCACCGCCATTGCCACGATCAGCGGCATTACCTCACTCAATACTTTAACGGCGTCGAATGCGCAAAATGCCATTTCCTCACTCGATAGTGCACTAGATATTGTAAATGCCGCCCGTGGCTCGCTAGGTGCTTACCAAAATCGTTTTATTTGGGCAGTTGCTAATATGCAAACCAGCCTAGAAAGCCTGACGGCATCACGTAGCCGTATTCAAGATGCCGATTTTGCCGCTGAAACAGGCAGCATCACCCGCGCTAATATCTTGCAAAAAGCAGGCACGGCAATGCTGGCCCAAGCCAACACCACGCCTTATATGGTGATGGCTCTGCTCAAAGGCGCGCTTTAGCCCATCTTAAAATAGAGCGGGCTAATGCCAATCCTATCAACTTAAGTGCTCTAATAAAAATCTTCGAGCTTCCTTATCCTTCCTCGTCGTATTATTCATACTGTCTTCGTCAGGATGCCTTGCTCGAAAACTTTTACCTAAGGACTTAATAGGGAAAAGTTTGGTTTTT
>JANYCY010000022.1 GCA_025360045.1 Janthinobacterium sp.
CGGTGTGGTTCTGGCTAGCGGATGGATTGTGCTCATGTTGATGCCTTGGTTGAAAGTGATTGAATCAGATCATGCAGTAGATCTCTGGCTTGGAAAAGTGGCCAGCTGCGAATAGGAACAGAATGACCCGAAACCCGACACTTAATATTAACTTCCCGAAACGCCGTCATTCCCGCGCAGGCGGGAATCCAGTGGCATTACTGGATACCCGATAAAAACACTCGGGGATGACGGTTTTTTGAGTTTGTGTGTTGGGATGTTATTTCAAGTCATCTCCTTATTAGGTGTTCACTTTTTTTGAATTCAAATCTAAATAGGTTAAATCGCTAATTATCTGGGAAATTAACTGCAAGCTTGCTTAATATCTATAGAGCTAGGTTGATCTATGGGAGTGGTGAGATGGAAGCAATCGATAAGCTGGTTTTGGCTCGCCAGCTCCCTAATCAGGCGGTGGCGCTGGTTTTGGCCGGTGGGCGAGGTTCTCGCTTAAAAGACTTAACCAATCATCGCGCCAAGCCTGCGGTGCATTTTGGTGGCAAATATCGAATTATTGATTTCGCCCTGTCTAATTGCCTTAATTCAGGCATTCGCCGAATTGGCGTGATTACCCAATATAAATCCCATAGCTTATTACGGCATTTGCAACGTGGTTGGTCATTTTTGCGCAATGAAATGAATGAATTTATTGATCTTTTGCCTGCCCAGCAAAGGGTGGATGAAGAACACTGGTATCGAGGCACGGCCGATGCGGTATTCCAAAATCTAGATATTATCCGCAGCTATAGAGCGCAATATGTGGTGATATTAGCGGGGGACCATATTTATAAAATGGATTACTCCCGTATGTTGCTCGATCATGTAGAAAACGATGCCGCGTGCACCATTGCCTGCATCGAAGTCGATCGAGTAGACGCCTCTGCATTTGGTGTAATGGCGGTGGATGAAAATAGAAAAATCACCGCCTTTATTGAAAAACCTACCGACCCGCCCGCCATGCCTAATAAAAGTGATAAAGCTTTAGCATCGATGGGCGTGTATGTTTTTAATGCCGATTATATTAATCGCATGCTGGCCGAAGACTTGGCCGATGATGAATCTACCCACGATTTTGGCAAAGATATTATTCCGCGCATTGTGGCCGAAGGCCGCGCCTTGGCTCATCCCTTTAGCGCATCTTGTGTTTCTAGCGATCCGAATGCGCCGCCTTATTGGCGAGATGTGGGGACGGTGGATGCCTATTGGGAAGCGAATTTAGACCTTGCCTCGGTGCTGCCAGATTTGGACATTTACGATAAAAATTGGCCAATCTGGACCCACCAAGAGCAGCTTTCCCCTGCTAAATTTGTGCAAGATATCAATGGCAGCCACGGCATGACGCTGAATTCCTTAGTATCAGGTGGCTGCATCGTTTCTGGCTCTTTTGTAAATAACTCGGTGTTGTTTTCTAAAGTGCGCTTGCACTCATTTTGCGCCATTGATTCGGCGGTGATTTTGCCCTCCGTCACCGTAGGCCGTTCTAGTCGGATTCGTCGCTGCGTGATCGATCGCGGTTGCCAAATTCCTGAAGGCACCGTCATCGGCGAAGACCGCAGCGCCGACGAGCGCCGCTTTTACTGTTCAGAAGGCGGCGTGGTGCTGGTGACGAGGGAAATGCTGGCGAAGTTGTGATCAGGTATCAGGTATCAGGAGTCAGGAGTCAGGAGTAAGGAGTAAGGAGTAAGGCGTAGGTTGGGTTAGCTGGTTTATTCGCGGGTTTTGGCGGATAAATCGGCGTAACCCAACATGCACAGGTGAAAAAATCTGCAATAGCCATGTAGGGTGGGCAAGTTTTTATGCCCACGCGTTGAACACATCGCCGCGTGGGCACGATAAGGCCGTGTGCCCACCCTACATCAATGTTTTCTCAGTGTGCTCTGTGTGCTTATTAAGCTCTGTGTCTACAGAACTTTTGTAAAAACCAATCCAAGGGTAGCCATCTATGCGCGTGTTACATGTTTGTGCCGAGCTGTTTCCGCTGTTAAAAACCGGTGGGCTGGCTGATGTGGCGGGGGCTTTGCCCTTGGCGCTAGGGGATTTGGGGTGTGATGTGCGCGTGCTCTTACCTGGCTTTCCGGCGATTTTGGCGGGGCTAGATATTGATGGCGAAGTGGCTGCCGTGAATAGTATGGCGGGGCCGATTAGGATTTTATTTGGCCATACTGCCAGCGGCATTGCCGTGTATGTCATCGACGCACCACATTGCTTTGATCGCCCCGGTAGCCCTTACCTCGATGTGGGCCAGCAGCCTTATAGCGATAATCACCTGCGTTTTGCCCTCTTGGGCTGGGTGGCGGCACGGCTTGCCAGTGGCCTAGATCCATTTTGGCGGGCCGAGCTGGTGCATGCCCATGATTGGCATGCGGGCCTTGTGCCTGCTTATTTAGTGGCTGCGGGTCGGCCTGCCAAAAGTGTGTTTACGGTGCACAACTTGGCCTATCAGGGGGTGTTTCCGGCTTCGGTCTTTGCCAGCTTAGAATTGCCGCCTGAATTTTTTTCGCTAGAAGGCATCGAGTTTCACGGCAAGATTTCTTTCATGAAAGCCGGGCTGTATTTTTGCGATCATATCAGCACTGTATCCCCACGCTACGCCAGCGAAATCACCCACGACGAGCAGGGCTGCGGCCTTGATGGCCTACTCAGAACCAGAAAAGCAGATCTGAGCGGCATTTTAAATGGCGTAGACGATCAGGTCTGGAACCCGAATCTCGACCCGCTGATCGCTGCAAATTACAGCGTGGAAAAAATGCAGGGCAAGGCCAAGTGCAAGCTGGATATGCAAACGCGCATGGGATTAGAGCCAAGCAGCGATCAGCCGCTCTTTGCCGTAGTCAGCCGCCTTACCGAGCAAAAAGGCCTGCATCTGGTGCTGGCGGCGCTGGATGAAATTACCCAGCGTGGTGGGCAGTTTGTATTGCTAGGCGGAGGGGATACGGCCTTGGAAGGCGCATTTAAAGCCGCTGCCGCAGCCCATCCCGCGCAAATTGCCGTGCAAATTGGCTACGACGAAGATTGCTCACACCGCATCATGGCCGCTGCCGATGTGCTACTCGTGCCTAGCCGTTTTGAGCCATGCGGCCTCACCCAGCTCTACGCCCTAAAATACGGCGCACTGCCGCTGGTGCGCCGAGTCGGCGGCCTTGCCGACACCGTTATCGATTGCAGCCTAGAAAACCTAGAAGACGCCAGCGCCACCGGCTTTGTCTTTGACGACTTTAACCCAGCCAGCCTCAGCCGCGCCCTACGCCGTGCTTTCATCCTTTGGCACCGAACTAAAGACTGGAAAACCGTCCGCCGCAGCGCCATGCAAGCTGATTTTGGCTGGAGCACAGCGGCCGCGCAGTATATGGCTTTGTATGAAAGGTTGATTAGTGGTTAAGGAAAGTTGAGTGGCTCGGTTTTGTATGGCGGTTTAGCGCAAGGGTTTTATCTTTCGCGTAACCCGCTACAAGCTGAACCAAGCAGAGAGGGCAATGCTCGAGATGATCAGCTGTCCGCTTATTTTAATACGGCTCATACATTTGAAAGTAAGAACGTCCTTAAACTGCTTCAGCTATTAACTCATGCAAATCGATATCGCCGCTACCATTGAGCATATCTCCTGCTAAAGCACGTTTTTTGCTGAGTAGCAGATCAAGCGTTGCTTCAAAGGTTAAAAAGTCATTGGCGGTAATGGTTGGATAATAGACATAGACATCTTTGGTTTGGCCAATTCGATAAGCGCGGTCGGTGGCTTGATCTTCTTTGGCAGGATTCCATGTGCGGGTGAAATGAATAACATGGTTTGCTGCTTGTACATTCACACCAAAGCCGACGGCGGTAGTGGATAGAATAATCACTCCAAAACCTGCTTGCTGTTGAAAGCGGTCAATTAAGTTTTGACGGCTATCCCCTCGCTCACTACTTGCCTTGGTGTCCCCATTGATGACAGTTGGCATAAAGCCAAATCGTTCAAGAGTAGTGAGTTGCAATGTGCGTTGAATATCCCGCAGCTCAGTAAAAATAATGACTTTTTCTGCTTGTTGCTTAATGCCCTCAAGTGCGCTAATTAGCCAACGCATTTTGGGTGACACATCCAATAATTCGCCTTCTGGCCGAATATGATGTGGGTGTGCGCAAATCATTTTTAGCGTGTGAAGTAAGCCAAGCATCGCGATATTTTGCGGGCCTATTTGCGCCAGCATGGCTTTTTTCTGCTGATAAGCCGTGATTTCTGATTGGTAAAGTGTGCGTTGTAGTGGGGCAATCGGCAGCGATCTGCACGCGGGATCTTCACGTTTTTCAGGTAGATCTTTTGCCACTTCAGCTTTGGTGCGGCGTAATAGCTGTGGCTCGATTAGTTTTTTTAGCCGCTCCAGAGCGACATCATCTTGAGCCGTTTCGCTCTCGATAGGACGCCGATAAGTTCTGCCAAAGTCGTTTAGCGAGCCAAGCAGGCCGGGTTGGATAAAGTCGAATAAACACCAAAGATCACTTAATGAGTTTTCAACAGGGGTGCCAGTGCAGGCAACACGAAAGCGAGCGGGGATGGCTTTGGCCGCTTGCGTAACCAGTGCGGCAGGGTTTTTTATTTTTTGAGCCTCGTCACAAACGATAATCCCCCAATGCTGGCGTGCGATTGAGAATGTCTGGTCACGTAAGGTTTCATAGGTTGCAAAAACAATTTTGGCATTATTGCGCCAGCTTGGTTTAAGTAAGTTTTGTATGCCTTGTTGTTGCAGCGCTAGCGGAATATCTTGTTTTTTGAATTTAGCATCGCTTAGCGTTTTACCGTAAAGCTTGAGCGTGGCGATTGAGTCAGAGTAAAAAAAGTTAGCGAGCTCTCTCTCCCAGTTGTCGAGCAAAGACACGGGGGCGATGATGAGCACAGGGTCTCCATCAGGCTCTTGCTCAAGGTAGTGGGTGATAAAAGTTAATAGCTGTAAGGTTTTCCCCAGCCCCATATCATCAGCAAGCAAGCAGCCCGTAGCATGGGTTGGGGCGCTGGCAAATAAATGCTGTAACCAAGCCACGCCTTTTCTTTGGTGATCGCGTAATTCAACGCTTGGTTTTAGTAATTCCGGTATGGCCGCTTGTACGGTATGCGCGAGCAGTAGTGCATCTTCCCGTGTAGCGGCATAGCCGATGTCGTCGATATTATTTTCAATTAGTAAGCTGGCTTTTTCTGGCGGTTTCTCGCCTGCACCGGTGGGACTATGCTGGAATTTTTCAGCCCAAGCATCTCGTAAAGAAATCGCCACATCTAAGCGCAATGAAAGCTCAAGTCCAGGAAGAATTGCGTGGCTTGCACTGGTATTTTGGGCGTCGCTAATGCGCTCATTGAAGATTTCAAAATGGGCGTAATTTGCAGAATCCCAACGAGCGAGCAATTCGCCATCTAGTCCTAGTTGATTGAGTAGATCAGCAGGCAGCCAGTTTTCAGCGGGGCCTTTGCTGAGATAGGGCGATGATACTTTTTCAGCAATGCCAATCCCAATCACTCGGCCACCATATTGGCTAAGGTCTAATACAAAATCGAAGGTGTGCCCGATGGCCTCTTGTTGCCAGCGTTCAAGCAGCGCCTCTAAGCCCTTGAGTTGATTAAGGTCGAAATCCGAAAGCTCTAATTCATAACCCTGCCAGAACCCGCAGGGTAAGCCAGAGGCAAGTTTTAACTGTAGCTCGGTGACAAAAGGGGAGAACTCATAAGCATGCTGAAAATACAGCGTGCTTTCTGGCATGGGCTTGGCGCTGATGGGGCTAAGGATGAGTGTGACGCTGGCTATTTTCCTATTTGCATCAAGCGCTGGCTCAAGGCTGAAACGATGAAAAAACAGGCCCGCATCGCTGCAGTTTTGCTCGTATATTTCGGGGTCTAATACCTTGACTGCATCATCACCCAACATGGCATAGGGGTTTTTAATAAAGGCCAAGGCGGCATCGCCACTCACTCGCCGCCCTGGCATACGCCTTACCGTTTCTAAAACAGATTTCACCTCCGAGCTAATCAAAATATGCGTTAAAGATCCATCTGCAGAGGTGATGTGATAGCGATCTTGCACATTTTGCATCCGATCAAACTGGGCTAGCCAATCGGCCGGCTGCCCTTCAAATGTTGGTTCGACCTCAATCACCGCCGTGCTATCAAGCTCGGACTTACGCAGCTTTAGTTGCAAATGCTCAGGGCGCAGCACGATCGTGTCGCTTAAAAAACCATCCATGCTGGCGTGGGCACGGATCGCCAATTTACGGATCGTTGCCCAAGCAAATTGATTGCTCATTTCATTACTTTCTTGCTGGCGATGGAAAGTTTGCACGGCTTGCAGCAGTAGCCAATTTTCAGGCGAAAGCAGCTCGCTCACGCCCGCCACCGATGTGACCGCACCAATACGATTTAAAGCCGTAAGGGTCTCGCCCTGCTGGGTGCGCCAGCCTTTGATAACAATCCGAAAATCAGCATCGCTCAGGCCGCCATAGCTATTGAGTAAGGGTGTTAAGCTGCTGTTAGGGGGTAACTGCAATAAGCCTATGCTAGAGCGGTGCGCCTGATCTGCCATCAATAAATAAAGCTGATCCCAAGGCAATAAGCGTTGATCAAGCAGCGTGATCAGATTTCCCTCCTCATCCAGTTGCAGCAAATAAGCTGCTAATTGCTGGTCCTGGGCACTAAGCCCCAGCAAAGCCTCTGCCTTGATTACTGGAAACAAAAAGCCATGCACATCTAGGCGTGAGTGAATTTCACTGGTGATTGGCTGCTTTGAAGGGGGAGATGTTTGTTTTCCGAAAAGACGTTTAAACATGGGGGTATCGCAAAATAGGAGGGAGTGATTAAGAAGTGCAGAGTTTTTTTCTGTGTAGTTCATCGAGACTGTATTGCGCCATGCCATGGTTTTGTTTTACAGCCTTGGTAAACCAATTAATGGCCTCAGCGTAATCACCATCATTTTTAAACATGGAGCCAAGCCAATATTGCGCCTCAGAATATCCTTGCTTTGCAGCTTTGAAATACCAGTCCGTGGCTACGGTATAGTCTGCACACACTCCTTTGCCATTTTCAAAAAAATTAGCCATTTTAAGAAGTGCTTTCGCATGATTTTGGTCGGCGGCCTTACGATACCAATGGATGGCCTTGTTATAACTTTGTTGCACAAAGTAGTTGTGCTCATGCATTACCCCAAGTTTGAATTCTGCTTCTGCACTCCCTTGCTCTGCTGCTTTGAGATAGCAATTATAGGCTTGCGTGTAATGTTGATTTTTTTCGTGGATTAAACCTAATTCGAGTTGGACTGCGGCAGCGCTATTTTCAATTGTCTTGTGAATGCTATTTGTATTTTTATGCTCATTAGTGTTGGTTTCTTTTGTATTTTCATCATAAAGGTTTATAATTACCCAATCCTTTAATGATAAATATTTGGTGATTGCGTTTTGGTTGTTGTCATTTTTTGAGTGATAATCGATATTCCAATTTATAGCGAATAACATTGTTTCACGCATCTGCTTTAGCATAAGCATTTCAAAATGGCTTGTTTTGTTAAATAGGCCATGAATATGTTGTGCATCAACCAAAAGAAAACCAAAATCGGATACAAATTCAATTTCTGATGAATAAAATTTACTTCGGTCATTAAAAAATTCTGAAGTATGTTTTTTTGCATCATTCTGATGGCCTTCTGCAGCAAAATAGATGGCCAACTGTAAATGGCACAAATAATTTCCTTTCCTCGTACCTTCCATGGATAGTTGGATAAACCCATCATGTTTACGTTGGCTGCTAAAATCATCACCTACAATTTCAGCTAGCCGGTAATAGGCGAGGTTGCAACCTAATTCAGCAGCTTCCTGATAGTATTGGGTGGCGCTACGAATGTCTTTCTGATTGTCTTCAAAACCAAAATGATAGCTCTCCGCCTTTTCCCATAAATTCACCCATGCCGGTGTTTCTTCATTTAAGCCCTCTTCTTCATCTAAATAGCACAATTCATCTTCTGTCGCGCCTTTCGCCGCTATTGCCTCACCAATTAAATGCGAGGGCAACAGCATAATTGCGGAAATGACTTCTGGAATCGGGACGTTAATATATTTTTCGTTGCCGCTTAGCTGATGGCCATTTTTATTGAGTAGGGCGTATATAAACTCTTTTGCTCGTTCACAATCATTAATATAAGTTTCATAAATAATGGTGGTGGGTCCTGATATCGCGACATCTGCCAATTCCTGTGCACATTCGCTTGGTTTTTTTGCGCTAAAGCCCAGTTTGATATAATTGGGTATGGCACCATTGATCAGTGCATATAAAAATCCATTTTTCATCGCTTTGCTCTTATAAATGTCTGGATTGATTTGCGAGTAATAAGGGTGCACTTAATATATCAGCGCGTGGTTTCGTTTAAGTGTAAATGTTATTTAATCCAAAACCCTTTATTAGGTACGAAGCCAAAACCTAGGCGGCGTAGTTCTTTAGCGCTAGGGATTGAATCATCTTTTAATAATATCCAATAGGCACCACCTTTTTCCCGAAAATCCTCTGTTTTAATGCGATAGGGCAGGTATTTGAGCAGAAAGGTGGCTTTATCAATGGCGGCATTTATTTTTAATGATCTGGCATGATCTGCGAGAGGAGGCTGCTCTGCCGTGGGATTGCTTTTGGCCTGAGCAACGGTGTGATTTTTATGTGGCGTAGCAATCGGGCTAGAGATTAAATTAGGTCTTTTTTCTTCAGGCTGAAGCCAAGCAGGCATGGCAATAGGCGGTTGCTGTTTTTTATGCTCTGTGTTTTTGGTAATACCAATACTGGCGAGGATGGCGTTGGCTTTATATTCCCAGCCATTCTGATGCAGTAATCGCTCTGCAGCCGCTTGCTTTTGTTTCAGGGTGTTTAATTCTAGTGCTTGATAATCCGGGTTAAAGGGGAGTTGCGCCTGATGATAGATATAACAGGCATTGCCGGTGCCGGAGAATTCGACAAAATAATAACTGCCTATTTGCATAATAAAAGCGTTGTTGTCTCTTGGCCCATCGGTGAGTCGGCTTAAACGGGCATGGTTTTTTTGCCTAAATTCGATAAAATCGGGTGATCGGTCAATGCTTGCATCTGGCCCCATTACAATTCGGGTGTAATTCATTTGATCGACATACTTTAGCCAGTAATCAAGCCGTGCTTGATCAACGCCGCTTTCACCTTGCAGTAGTTTGAAAAAGTGTTCGAGATCTTCTTTGGCAAACCAGCGCAAAACCATTTTGCACACAGGCTCTTCAACGTGAGCGGTCCAGCGGTTTTTGCTGCTTTTGATTTGAGGGCTTCCCCATAGTGTTAGAGCTAGCTCTTTTAAAACGGGGTGAGATTCATCGTGAAATGTGGCCCCTGCATAGCGGGTAAGGGTAGCCGCAAGAATCTCGTTGGCATGCCGTGGGTGCTGATCGGCGAGTGCCAGCATTTGGGCAATGCGTGGGCGAAAGTCCGAGTCTTTGATCGTGAATAGGTGGCTGAGCTGCTCTTTGATAAGGCGTAACCAAAACCAGCTATTTACTGAAATAGGTAGATATTCTTGAACCAGGCGAATTTGTTCGCTATCGCCTAGCAAAATAGCTTGGCCTAGCCTTTGCCCCGGCTTCTCGCCAAACAGATCTAGATTGCGTGCGACTACACTCGCCCAAAGGTGTTCACGTTTAAGTTGCTTAGAAAGCAGCTCAAAGCCCGTGCGTAGCAGCTGTTGCAGGCTGAGCCAGTTGGCATTGGTGTTGGGGGTTTCGTGGCTATATGCAAAATAGCTGAAGCAAAGGCCAAACCACATTTTTCGTGAAAATCGGGCGGCATGGATTTGCTCCTCTACATAGCTATGTACTTTTTGGTAGGCAATCGGATCATTGAGTAGGCAATCCTCTGCAGTAATCTGATCACTGAGCCCCCAGCTAATAAATTTCCAGTCCCGCTCCGACAGGGTTGGGTCATCTCGGTGTAGTTTAGCAATCGCTATTCTGCGCAATTGGGCGGCAGGTACTGCTACTTTGCCTAATTCAAACTGATGGCTAAGCTGTTGTGCAGAGGTAGCTAGTTTTAAGAATTTTGGCAGTGGCAAAACCATGCTCTGCGCATCGATTGCATGGCGCGCCATACTTTGCGATAGATGTTGTGAAAGTAGCTCGATGGCTGAATTCATGCTGCTAAAGCTCAATTTAATTGGCAAATTTCGGGTTTTGTGATGTGGAATTCTGGTGGTGCAATTTCTGCTGATTCTCGTTCTTTTAAGCCATAAAATTGCAGCCTTAATTCAACACGGCGGCTGGCTTCTTTGCTTTCTTTAGCATTATTAAATGACACACCACCGGCCAAAAATAATTGGCGAACTTGATTGCGCTGCAGTTCATTAATTCCCATCATTTCTGTATTTCGGACGTCAAGTAAGGAGCACATGACCCACTCTGAGCGCTGCAAGCTAAGATGTAAGTTGTAAAGATAGGAGCCATCTGTATCGGTAAAGCCCTCGATGAGCACCTGTTTAAACCATCTTTTTCCTTCCGTACTATTGGCGGTTTCAAGAATAAGGGGTACCACTGATTGCAAAGCCTGTTTACCCAGATTATTGAGACGGTAGTCGTTATGGCCGAAACGCCCGGCTTCACCAAAGTTAATTCGATTGTCGTTACAGTCTACAAAAATGGGGAGTTGGAGTGATTTAGTTTTTATCTCAAGGCGTTGGCATAATAATTTAATGTCCGTTGCCCTGGTCTTTTCCCCTTAAGTTTCTGCTGCAATTCGCTGGGTTACTGTAATGAGCGATGCAACCATAACCACTAGAAATAAAATCATCAGCGCGGTCATTAAATCGGCGTAAGAAATCCAAAATGGTTTTTCACCTTCGTCTTTATTGCGTGCTATTGGTGGCGAGCGCATTCCAAACATTTAAATCAATCTCATAAAAGAAGAGGTTTTAGCGGCGTATATTGCTGGCTTTTTGTACGGTGTCTGCAAGATCGTCAATGTTTTCTGTTAGGCCTTCTACACCACCGGCTAAAGCTTTAACGGCTTTATCAAGCTCGGCATCTAAGCTGCCGAGTGACTTGCTTAAGCTGCGCTCAATGCCCGCACCAAAGTCATCAAATCCCTTGCCCAGCACGGTACTGACTTGTTCCAAATACGCGGCGGCTTCTTGATTAAGGAAGTGCATTTTTTCGTTAACCGCTTTTAGATCCTGTACAACCTGACCGCGCATTCCCGCTTCTGCCTGCGCGCTGCTAACAATGCTCTCAAGCGTTGCCAGTGTGGTTTGCACTGCATCCCGGTTGCTGCGGTAATCCGCCACGATGCTGGTTAATTCTTGTGATGCACTTGATAACCCGTCAGTGCTGCCTTGAATTTGCTGTAGAGCTTGCCCTGTAGCTAGCGTTGTTTTACTTACACTTTCGCCTGCTGCTTCAAAGCGATCGGCAGCATCCCGCATTTTGTCAGCACCCAGCTGCATACCATTTAGGCTGCGCTCAGTTTGAATGCCCAGCTCTTTGATGGTTTGCTGAGTAGCAGAACGAACTTCATTGAGGGCGTTGAGTAGTAGCTTGGTTTGGCTGTGTAAGTCACCGACTAAGACGCGAGTTTCATGATGCAGCTGCAACTGGGCTTGTTGAGTTGTCTCATCTGCTTGCTTGCGGTTTTGCTCTAAGGAAGCCAGCACGCTGTTCATCTGCTGGCCCAGTTGCGCCACGGTTCCGGTCACGCTCTGGCTTAAGTCGCTGACCATGACACGAGTGCCATCATGCAAGTGCTGTTGTGCCAATTGGGCAGCGTTATCCATTTGATGCCGACCTTGCTCGAACGAGCTGAGCATGCCGTTCATTTGTTGGCTGAGTTGATCTACTGAGGTTGAGATGCGTTGTACGGTGTCTTGTTGCCCCTGACCTACACTCTCTTTGAGGTTGTCTACAAAGGATTGCATTTGCTCGGCCATTACGTGCTGCCGCTTTGTACTTTCGGTAAACATATTTTGAAGTTGGTTCGCCATTTGTGTGCCAGCGACCTCGCCTTGCGTACCAATGTTTGCCACTGCCGTTTGCAGATTGGTAATCATTTCATTTATTGCCGCTTGCATTAGGCCTTGGCCGTTATGCATATCTTGTAATGTTTTTGCCAGCTGTTCATGAATGGCTTGACCAGAGGACTCACTCGTGCTTCGCATCTCTTGCAGAAGCGTTGCAAAGCCAGCTTGCATTTGCTGCATAGAGCTTATTGTTTGCGACATCATTTCGTGCATGCCGTTGAATTGCTGCCCAAATGTTCCTTTTAATTCGGCCATAAAAGCGATCATGACATCTTGTAATAAGCTTTGAACTTTGTCGGATTGGACTCCACTTGCAATTTGCACAGAGTTAGCGATTTTATTCAGAGGTTCGTGGAGGCTGGTTTCAATGGAGTGACTAATCTGGCTGGCCATTTCCTGGCCAGTCACTTTGTAACTACCTGAGAGCGTTTCTGCCAGGCGTAAATTTTCTCTGACCTGAGTGTCTACTAAATTCTGAAGCATCTCGCGTAAGTCAGTGACTAAGCTGTCTTTAAGTTGGCGGGTTTGTTTTGAGTTTTCCTCACTAGCATTAACTAATGCAGCTAGATATTCCTCACCGACACCAGCATCAAATAAATGATCAATTGCTTCTGTTAGTTTTTCGAGCAAGCTAAAGCAAATGCGGGTATGTTTTTTTCTGAATTGGTGACATACATAGCAATAGCGATGGCAATTGCTGATACCACGAAAGCTTCTCGCACTCCACTTAGTAGTAATGAGACACTTTCATTGACTTTTGATGGATCGGAGGTGTCAAAATAAAATAAGCCAATTAATAAACCTGCAAACGTGCCAATAATGCCGATACCGGTCAAAATCCCTGGCAGGTGTTTGAAATATTCAGTTTGAAGTGGCGTTTCAATAATGCTTTGAGAGCTAAAAAAATAGGAGGATGAGGTGGTGGCGCGGGAACGAACTAAACGACTTTCAGCATTAATGGTGTCGCATTGATCGTGGAGTGTTTCCTGAAACTCTTGCCAAGCATGAGCAAATGTAGTTTTAGAGAAAATCTCATTCAACTTTGTTCGCCTGTGCTCTGGTGAAAGCTTTTTTACGTCAGCAACTTTTTCTGCTGAGTGCCGAAGCAATTCCTGAACTTGTTTTACCGGACGTCTATAGTGTTTTATATAATTTGCTTAAAAAATAGAGTAAAAAAAATGTAATAACTACTGGGGCTATATTTTGGGCTATATGTGGATCAAGTTGATCAAACATGAAGAACATCCATTCTGTAATAATTTGTTTTTGTAAGTGATGATTTTTTATATTTTCAAAATAATTATATGTTTATAGTGTTGTAGATGTTTGTTGTCTCACGCTAGAGTCATAGGTTTGTTAAGTGTTTCTAAATGTTTTTATGTTGAAAATCGTTGTAATTTACATCAAATATCTTTGCAATGGAATAGATATTTATTTGTAAGATTCAGCAATATTTCACCTTTTTACGGGTAAGTGCTGTGTTGATCAGTAGTTTAAGGGGCTTCCAGTGACGGTTTCTTTTGAATACGATTCTCCCGGTAATGATAGCGATGCTTTAAAGCATGCCATTGCCAATAAGCTGGTGTTTTTTATTGGTAAAGATCCGATTGTGGCTCAGCCTAAAGATTGGTTGAATGCCACTTTTTTGGCGGTGAGGGATAGATTAGTTGAACGCTGGATGCGCACCACGCGGGCGCAGTATTCTCAGGATTTAAAGCGGGTTTATTATTTATCAATGGAGTTTTTAATTGGCCGCGCCCTATCTAATGCGTTATTGGCGCTGGAATTATTCGAGCCGGTTAAAGCCGCGCTGGATGAAATGGGCGTAGATTTAAATGAGATTTTAGATTACGAGCCTGATGCGGCATTGGGAAATGGCGGCTTGGGCCGATTGGCCGCGTGTTTTTTAGATTCAATGGCCACCATGGGTGTGCCGGGCTTTGCCTATGGCATACGCTATGATTTTGGAATGTTTAAACAGCGTATTATTGATGGTCAGCAAGTTGAAGCACCAGATACTTGGCTTTCAGCCCTTAATGTATGGGAGTTTCCCCGTGATGAAATTCAATATGTGGTGCAATTCGGTGGGCGTATAGAAACCACCGGCAATATGGTGCATTGGCTGGATACGCAAGACGTATTGGCGATGGCTTATGATTATATTATTCCCGGCTATCAGACCACGGCCACCAATACACTTAGACTTTGGTCGGCGCGGGCATCGCGCAGTATTAATTTGCATATGTTTAATCAGGGTGATTATTTTGCTGCGGTAGAGGAAAAAAACCATAGCGAAAATGTTTCTAGAGTTTTATATCCAGATGATTCTACTCAACACGGTAAAGAATTAAGATTGCGGCAAGAGTATTTTTTTGTTTCTGCCTCTTTGCAAGATATTGTGCACCGTTATTTATTTACCCATGAAGATTTTAATCAGCTATACGATAAAACCGCTATTCATTTAAACGACACCCATCCTGTATTGGCGGTGCCAGAATTAATGCGTATTTTAATGGATGAATATCATCTAGATTGGGATACGGCTTGGGGATATACACAGAAAATATTCTCCTACACTAATCACACTTTAATGAGCGAAGCGCTGGAAACTTGGCCAGTAGAGATGTTTAGCCATTGGCTGCCTCGACATTTAAAAATTATTTTTGATATTAATGAGCGATTCCTTGCCGAGGTAAAACAGCGTTTTGCAGGTGATGCCGATTTAATTCGCCGCGTTTCTTTGGTAGATGAATCAGGCGAGCGAAAAATTCGTATGGCTTATATTGCAGTAGTGGCTAGTCATAAAGTGAATGGCGTTTCGGCGCTGCATTCGCAATTGATGAAATCGACCATCTTTGCTGATTTTGCGCGGATTTATCCAGAGCGCTTTACCAATGTGACCAATGGCATTACCCCAAGGCGTTGGTTGGCTCAGGCAAATCGGCCTTTGGCTAAGTTGATTGATGAAAAAATTGGCAGAACATGGCGGGTTAATTTAGATGAATTGGCCGAGCTAAAACCTTTAGTTGAGGATGATGATTTTATTGCTGAATTTATGACGGCTAAGCAGGCTAATAAAGAGCGCTTAGTGCGCTATATTGCCACGCACTTAGGTGGGGTTATTTCGGCGGATGCTTTGTTTGATGTACAAGTCAAAAGAATTCACGAATATAAACGGCAATTGCTCAATGTATTACATGTGATTGCCCGCTATAACTTTATTCTAAAAAATCCAGATGCTGCCATTGTGCCCAGAGTGGTGGTTTTTGCTGGCAAAGCTGCATCGGCCTATAAAATGGCTAAATTATTAATCCGGCTGATTAATGATGTAGGGGCAAAAATTAATCACGATGCTCGTATTGGCGATAAGCTTAAAGTGGTGTTTATTCCTAATTACAGCGTCAGCCTTGCTGAAATCATTATTCCTGCAGCAGATTTATCCGAGCAAATTTCCACCGCAGGCACTGAGGCATCCGGTACAGGGAATATGAAATTTGCATTAAATGGGGCATTAACGATTGGCACTTTGGATGGCGCAAATATAGAAATTGGCCAAGCGGTGGGTGCGGATAATATCTTTATTTTTGGCAATAATAGCGAGGACGTGCAGCGCCTGCGGCAAGAGTCGTATGACCCCCGCTCAATTTATGAAGCCGATCCGATATTGCATGAGGTGTTAAATCAAATAGCATCTGGTTTTTTTAGCGCAGAAGAGCCAGAGCGTTATCGCGTTATCTTTGATTTACTAGTGAATTGGGGCGACCATTATCAATTATTGGCAGATTTTGCAGATTATGTAAAAGTGCAGGGCAAAGTCGATGCGCTGTATTTAAAACCATTGGAATGGCATAAAAAAGCCCTGCTGAATGTGGCCGGAATGGGGCGCTTTTCATCGGACCGCAGTATCAGCGAATATGCGCGTAAAATATGGAATAGCAGCAGTGTTAAATTGTAATCGTTGTTGCGGTATGGTTAGAGTAATGATGAAACAATAATAGGAAACGAGATCATATATATATATATATATATACCGCTGCACCTCAGAAGCTGAACTATTGCGTCATCCCCGAGTGTTTTTATTGGGGATCTAGCAGAGCTGCTGGATTCCCAATAAAAGCATTCGGGAATGACGATGTTTGGACTACAGCAGAGATGTTCTTCTTATTTTCCTCTGTGTTCTCTGATTACTCATTTAACTCTGTGTCTACAAAACTTTTTAATTATCAACCCGCTGGGAATCCATGCAAAAAGATCAACATTTAGTCGAAGAAAAAATCAGTAGCGAGCGTGTGTTTGATGGCGAGTTTTTGCATATCAATCGCGATACCGTGCGCCTGCCTGATGGCAGCCATGCCACGCGTGAATATGTGATCCACCCCGGTGCCGTGATGATTATTCCGGTGCTGCCCGATGGCAAGCTGCTGATGGAGCGGCAATATCGCTACCCTATGCACCGCGTGTATCTGGAATTCCCCGCAGGCAAGCTGGATGCCGGTGAAGATGCGCTGGCTTGTGGCAAGCGCGAGCTACAGGAAGAAACGGGCTATACCGCGCAAGAATGGCAAAAACTAGGCGTTCACCACCCGATTATTAGCTATACCAACGAAGAAATTCATTTTTATTTGGCACAAAATCTAACCGCGGGCAAGCCTCAGCTGGATGAAGGTGAATTTGTAGAATGTGTGGCCGTGAGCCTAGATGATCTGATTGCGGGTGTGCTGGATGGCTCGATTACCGATGGCAAAACGGTGAGCGGGATTTTCTGGGCAGAGAAGATATTGCGTGGAAGAAAGTGATTTGCTGATTATTTAGATGTTTATTAATAGCAGCCAGTGCGCTGAGTTTATCGACTTAGTGCACGCTTACTAAAGATGTTCAAGTATTGTATGTCTCGCTGGGATACATACAGCGTCACCCAAGTGCGTTTAATCGCATCTTGAATGGCGCTGTACTTCGTTTTTTTAAGGTTTTTTACTTAAAGTTAGTGCGCTATCTTTGCTTTTTAGTTCGATCAGCTTATCGGCTTCCAGCACTTTTACTGTAGCGCCTTCAGCAAAAGTCTGGCCTACAGCACGGCTGATGGCGCTGTTGTCGTCTCCCATGCAGGCCATCATGGTGGATGCCAGCATGCCTTTGAGTTGTTGATTTTCGTCTTTTAGGCTACCCATTACACGGTTACAGCCATCAAAGCCGGTGATGCGCATGGTTTTTGCGTCAAATGCCAGCGTGGCTTTGCTCTCTGCACTTACGGCTTTATCGTTCACTTTGACGATATTCCACTCACCATCAAAGCTGGCGGCAGCATTAGGTGCAGAGGGCGAGGAAGGCATCACGTTGGCGCAGGCTGATAAACCAATGGCAAGAACAGAGCTAAGAAGTAATTTACGCATATTTGTTATCCATAGAGTGCAGCTGGCGTAACGCTCAGCATGGTTAAAAATTTAAGCCGCTTAAATCTTAGTTGAGCCGGCACAATGGAGGCGAGGTATTAAGTGGCTTTCGGTAGTATTTGCCGTTGATACGCCCGAAATAGAAAAACGCGAAGACCAGCTTCGCGTTTTTTATTGATTTCGTTCTAATCATTTAGTTCTTTTCAAACCACGCAATACTCTCTACATGTGCCGTGTGTGGGAACATATTCACTATCCCCGCCGCTTTAAGCGTGTAGCCCTTGTCGTGCACCAGCACATCGGCATCGCGGGCGAGGGTGGATGGGTTACAGGATACGTAAACGATGCGGCGAGGGCCAGTTTGGGCACTGATGGATTTGCACAGCTCGTGTGCGCCGTCCCTTGGCGGATCGATCAGCATCTTGTCGAAATGGCCAAGCTTTTTCAGCCAGCTCTCCGTCATATCAAATAAATTGGCCACTTTAAAATCTGTATTGCTGCTCAGGTTATTATCGCTGGCGCTTTCATTGGCGCGATCGACTAGCTGCTGCAAGCCTTCCATGCCCAGTGTTTGAGCGCCGCTTTTGGCAATCGGCAGCGTGAAATTGCCCACGCCACAGAAAAAGTCAGCAATCACTTCCCCAGCTTGCGGCTTGAGTAAACCCATCGCTCGTGCCACCAGCGTGCGGTTGATGCGATGATTGACTTGGGTGAATTCGGTGGGCTTATAGCGCATCACAATGCCAAATTCTGGAATGCTGTAGCTGAGCTGTGCAGCAGCTAGCGGGTAAAACGGCGTGGCCGCTTCAACAGATTTAGCTTGCAGCCAGATTTGTACTTTCCACTGATCCGCATATTTTTTAATCAAAGCCTGATCAGCTTTATTCGGGGCGGCGGGTGTGCGGAATACCAGAATATCTACATGTTCGCCAACAGCCAGCTCGATATGCAAGATGCGATCTTTAATCGATAAGCTTTTAATCAGCGCGCGCAGCGGCAAGATTTGCTTGGAAATATGCGGTGGTAAAACGCGGCATTCATTCAGCGCTGCAATCACTTTGGAGCGCCGCTCGAAAAAGCCCAGCCTGACTTCATTTTGCTTGGCATCATAAGACACCGACAAACGCGCCCGCTGACGATAGCCCCATTCCGGGCCATAAATCGCAGGCAACATCATCTCGGCGGATACATTGCCAATACGTTTAAGGTTGTCTTCCAGCACCCGCTGCTTGGCCGCCACCTGACCAGAAAATTCCATATGCTGCATGCTGCAACCGCCGCACACACCAAAGTGCGGACAGGGCGGATTAACGCGTAAATGGCTGGTGGTATGGATTTGCGTGGCTTCGGCGTTTTCAAAACGCGGCTTAATGCGATAGCTTTTATAGCTGACGCTTTCTCGTGGCAGTGCGCCATCAATAAAAATCGTCTTCCCTTCTACGCGAGCAATGCCGTGGCCTTCAAAGTCTAAGGATTCAATCAGGGCAGGAGCAGTCATGGTAAGGCCATCGCGTAAAACGGCGGATTATAACAGGCTTGGGGGAGGAGCGATGGCGCAGGCTTTGCTCAACATAGAGAGGTCTTTGCTCATTCTTGCATGATAAATTGCGGCGTCTCAATTAATTAGCAGTGTAGGGAATATTAATTTGTTTTTTGAAATCAATATGATTGCCAATAAGTCGGCCTTTAATGATTAATTGGCCTGTTTGGTTGATGGCATTGCCGATGACCATGCCATTAATTTGAATTTGTCCTCCAAGATTAATCACATTCCCAATAACGGCGTATTTAACGCTCACGTAAGCGCCTTCTTCAACAATCAGATTACCAATAATAAAACGATTCACATGTAAAACCTCCCCGCTTTTGACTGTTATAGAACCAATGTGGTAATTAATTGTTTCTTCATTGGCTTTTTGTATATCAATCCTGATTAAGCTCAGCTTGGTCATGGTGATGTTTCCTTTACTGATTGGGGAAAATCGCTGTGTCTTCTGTATTTTAATATTTGATGCGTAAAATCAGTGAGTCGTTTAAAAAAACGCCGCAAGCAAATCGTCTTTGCATGCGGCGTTATCTATTGATTCAAGGCGTATTTATTTCGCTTACGTTTTACATCGCGGCTTTATAAATCGCAGTAATTTCTTCTGCCGTGGCTTGAATCGGGTTGGTAAAGCCGCAAGCGTCTTTCAGTGCATTAGCGGTGAGGGTTGGGAAGTCGGCTTCTTTTACGCCTAGCTCAGTCAGGCCAACGGGGATGCCTATATCGGCTGCAAGCTGGCGGATGCTGGCGAGGCAGGCTTCGGCGGCGGCTTCGTCTGATAAGAAGCGCACGTCGCAGCCCATGGCGTGGGCGACTTCACCGAGGCGTTTGGCGGCGATACGGGAGTTGAACTTTTGCACGTGTGGCAATAGCACGGCATTGCATACGCCGTGTGGCAGATCGTAAAAGCCACCTAATTGGTGAGCCATAGCGTGCACATAGCCAAGCGAGGCGTTATTAAAAGCCATGCCCGCAAGGAATTGCGCGTAAGCCATTTGCTCGCGAGCGTGCAAATTGTGGCCATCATTTACGGCGTGGCGCAGATGGTCGCTGATTAAAGTCACGGCTTTTAGTGCACAGGCATCGGTAATCGGTGTGGCGATGGTGGATACATAGGCTTCAATGGCGTGAGTGAGTGCATCCATGCCGGTGGCGGCGGTCAGGCTGGCTGGCATGCCGAGCATCAGTTCAGGATCATTCACCGAAAGAATAGGCGTGGTGTGCTTATCTACAATCGCCATTTTTACATGACGTGTTTCGTCAGTAATGATGCAGAACCTGGTCATTTCACTTGCCGTTCCGGCAGTCGTGTTGATCGAAACCAGCGGTAGTTGTGGTTTTTTAGATTGATCCAAGCCTTCGTAATCGGCGATTTTGCCGCCGTTGCTGGCGCAAAGTGCAATGCCTTTGGCGCAATCGTGCGGTGAGCCACCACCAAGCGAAATCACAAAATCACAGTCGTTTTCTTTGAGTAATTTTAAACCAGCCTCAACATTGCCGATGGTGGGATTGGGCTGAGCGCCGTCAAATACCACCGATACCACGCCATGCTTGCCTAATAGCTCGGAAACTTTAGCCACCATGCCAATTTTATTGAGCACGGCATCGGTCACAATCAGCGCTTTTTTAAAGCCGTAGGATTGAATGGTGCTTGCTGCGTCTTTAAGACAGCCAGCGCCCATTAGATTTACTGCTGGAATAAAGAATGCGGTAGTAGTCATGGCGGATCTGCCTGCAGGTCAAAATTTAAGCTTAACCATTTTGTTTGTTGCAGGGTTTGTGTCAGATCAAAGAAAGATGGCAAGTTGGGGGCTACTCGCGCGTGAGCACAATCGTGCTGTTATTTTATGGGGATGGAGATACGGAAGGGGCATGCGAAAAGCGTCAATTCCAAACTCTAAACTATTTTTTTGGTGAAATTCCGTGCTTTCTGTCTCTTCCGTATTCCAATATCTGAGTTGTGTCTTTCCTGTTTAATCAGCAGCTTACTTCGTATCTGGATAAATCATTGGCGTAGATTGTGCGGCTTTTTTGAGTGGCGGCGGGGGCGTAATGCCCATCGACATATAAATACTGGTGAGTTTATCTACACCGATATTGGCAGGGCGTATCCATTCCTTGGGGATATAGAGTAATCCTCCGCCAATAGGCACAGGGGCTGTGGGCACCAAAACCGCTTGATAGATGCGGCCTTCAATTTCGATCGGCTCAGGGTTAGGCATCAGGGCCAGCACTGCAATGCCATCGCCGCCAAATAAACACCACACTGGGCTCATCGAGCCAATATCTGCGTCTTCTTTTTGATCGAGCAGGCCAACAAAGCGATCGGCTGTATTGTATAAGGCACCAATTACCGGAATTCGTCTGACTGTTTTATCGAGTAAATAAGCGAGGTGCTTTTTTAGCTTCGATTGCACAATAATGCCCAGTGGGTAAATCCCACCAATGAGCATGGCCCAACCAATTAAATAGCCTAGGATCGGATGATCAACAATCGGTTGGCCAATCAAGGCAAACATCTGCCCAACCATGCTGTGCGGGCCAAGATAATTATTGAGTATCTTTACCAACCATGCCAGTAAAGCCATGGTCAGTAAAAAGGGCAATAGGGCCAAGAGGCCAGCAAGCCAAGTTGTTGCGATTCTTTCGAGGCTACGCTTGAGCATTGATATTCCGGTGAGCTAGGTCAAAATTACGTGCCGCCATTCTAAACCCCACATGGTGAGGCTAATAGTGCAAAGCGTACTGTAGACTTGGATTTGTCCGTTTTTTTTATGACTCTTTTATAAAACTCGGCTTGTCTGCCTGATTGCTGATATTCACACCCTTTATAAGTACTCTATCCGTGATTAATGCAACTTGATTGCAATATGAGGGCAGGCACAACATCAGGTAGAATTACGCATCCAGAAAATAAACCCAACACAGCCCATGCGCATCCCTCGCTTATTCCGCTTTACCGTTGTCTATGTCCTAGCTTTTATTGCCCTAGGGGTCTTGATTCGGCTAGGTTTTGCTAGCGCTTTTGGCAATAAGGCTGATCCTCTGCCCGGCCATTTATTGGCAGAATCAATATTACTGGGGGCGCGTTTTGATTTGCGCTTGGGCCTGCTAAGCCTTGCGCCGATGCTGCTACTGGGTGGCTTTAAGCTGACAACGCCCTTTAAAGAAGGGCTGGCTAGACTGCTGTGGCTGGTGTGGTTTGCGCTGGTGTTTGCTGTGTTGATTTTTAGCCATATGGTCGATTTTGCCCATTATTCCTATCTGGGCGTCAAGCTTTCTGCCAGTGTGCTGAATTTCTTATACAACTTGGATGAATCAGTCGGCATGGTTTGGTCGACTTATCCTGTGGGCAAGCTAACACTGGTCTGGGCCTTGTCTGTAGCTTTGCTGACATGGGGCGTGGCGGGTTTGATGCGCTGGGTTTCGCACTTTGCAGGCTGGGAAGCGGGGAAGTGGAAAACATCCTTGCTGGTACTGGTGTCCCTATTGGCCACCTTATTGGGGATACACGGTAAGTTTTCGCAATATCCGCTGCGCTGGAGCGATGCTTACTACACAACAAACAGCTTTGCCGCCGCAGTAGCGCTGAATCCTGTTTTGAATTTTTACGACACCATGTCGTATACCAAAGACACCTATTCAATTGATGATGTACGGGCGGCTTACCCTGCGATGGCCGCGTATTTGGGCGTGGATCACCCCGATGCTAAAACGCTGAATTTTGAGCGCCATATCCAGCCTAAGGCCAATGCTTTTAAGGGCCAGCCGAATGTGGTGATGGTTTATTTGGAATCGTTCTCCGGCTACAAAACCAGCCTCTATGGTAACCCACTAGAAACCACGCCTTTCTTTACCCAAATGGCCAAAGAAAGTATCTGGTTTGATAATCTCTATACACCGCACTTTGGTACGGCACGTGGCATTTTTGCAGGCTTATCTGGCGTTCCTGATGTGGATTTAAGAGATACTTCCAGCCGCAATCCGGCCGCAGTGAATCAGAATGTATTAATTAATGCATTTAAAGGCTACGAGAAAGACTACTTTATTGGCGGTAGCACCACTTGGGCCAATGTACGAGGCGTGCTCACCAAAAATATTGATGGCTTAAAGATTCACGAAGAGGGCAGTTATAGTGCTCCACGTAATGATGTTTGGGGGATTTCGGATAAAAATCTATTCTTTGAAGCGAATAAAGTATTCCGTGAGAAAAAATCACCATTTTTTGCCGTGATTCAAACATCGGGCAATCATCGCCCTTATACCATTCCGGCAGAAGACGTAGATTTTAAATTAAAAAATCCAAGTATCGCCGAATTACATGCCAATGGTTTTGCTGCGGTAGATGAATATAATTCATTCCGCTATATGGATTACTGCATCGAAAAATTTATAGAAACGGCTAAAAAAGAGGCTTATTTCGATAATACGGTGTTTGTATTCTTTGGGGATCACGGCATTCGCGCTATGGGCCATGATGTAGGCCCGAATGTGCCACGTGCGTTTCAGGATTTAAAACTATCCTCGGTGCACACGCCTTTTGTTCTTTACGCACCTAAGCTATTAAAGCCTGCCCGCTACGACAAAACCGCTTCGCAAATTGATATCCTGCCAACCATCGCGGGCCTGTTTAATTTGTCTTATATAAATAAAGGCATGGGCCGCGATTTACTCGATCCACGTTTTGATACCTCCCGCTTTGCCTTTACGATTTACCCCGATGAAGGCGGCGAGATTGGTATCTTGGATAAGGACTGGTATTACATTATGCAAGTGAGCAAAAAAAGCGGTGGCCTATTTGATATGAAATCCAATACGCCTTCGGTAGATAAAGCCAGCGAGCATCCCTTAATTGCGGCCAAAATGAAGCAGCAATTAAGGGATTACTACACGGTGTCGGATTATATGCTGACGCATAGTGGGGGGAAGTAATAGGTATTGATGGCTCGCTAGTCTGCAATCATTGGCCGACACTGGCATCAAGATGCTGGGCGAAGGCGAGTGGAAAATCAAAAAATGGCGTCGAGTATCGCCGACCATGGCGAAAGGCTCATTTGGGCATCGATGCCGAACCTTGGAAATACGCGCTCTTGAAGCCACGAGCAATGCGGTGGGCGATGCGCAAGTCTTATCTGATTTGATTGGGCAGATCTCCGTTGGTGAAGCTCGTTTCTGTTCATGGCGATGGCGCTTACGATGCGAAGTGTTGCTACGCGGCGATTGCTCAGCGCAACGCAGCCGCCATCATTCCGGCGCGGAAAAACGGTTAACCGTGGAAAGGAAAATACGTCGGATGCAAGAGCGAGAAACGAGGCGATGCGCGCCACAAAGTGCACAGGCCAAACGCTGTGGAAAAAGTGGCGTGGCTATCATCGGCGGAGCTTGCTTGAAATTAAAATGTACTGTTTCAAATTGCTCGGCAAGCGAGTGATGGCCGGAGGTTTTGATCGGTAGGTGGTGGAGCTACAAGTGCACGTTACGATTTTAAATCGCTTCACGTAATTAGGAACACCAGTGATGGTGTGCGTGGCGTAAATCCGTATGGGATTTGGGGCAGTTCGTTCTTAAGCTGAGTTGTGCAACAAAGCTAGTGTGAGCTAAGCCACTACTTTTTTGTGTTCTGGTTGTGGGTACGGAAGGCGAAATTGGTATTGTCCTATTTAATTCTGATCTGCTTTTTCTGCAATATAATATTTTATATATCGCATTTTTACTTTGGTTTTGAGACCCTCCTCACTTGACTGCGGTTCTTTTTGGCCATTCCTGTCTTGATTTTTTCATGTTTTTTACATTTGTATCGTTTTTTGTTTTCTTTTTGCTTAATAACTTATTTTCCTTCTGGTATTACGTCTATTTGCTAATTTATGCCTTACGAGTATATCTTGTAGGTATATAGGGTGTATTTCTTTTTTTTATTCCAATTTTTCTTGCTACATTAGCTGGCAAGAATTTAGTGCTTTTGTTGCTTAATTTTTTTTTATTTGCGGATTTTAATTTATTTTATATTTCCGTATTTAAATATTGAATTTTTCTTCAATTCTATATGGCATATTGGAATTAATATTATGGTTCGTATTGCACTTGTTTTGCCGGTTCGTAATGCGGGGCCATATCTTGATCGTTTATTACCTGCTTTAGCAGAACAGACACTAAAGCTTGATGAATGGCTTGTGGTGGATAGCGAATCTTCAGATGATACGGTGGCTCGATTCACCGCAGCAGGTGCTAAAGTACAAATTATAGATGCTAATCAATTTAATCATGGCGGTACGCGCGAATGGGCGCGTACGCAAGTTAATGCCGACATTGTTATTTATATGACGCAAGACGCTATTCCCGCTAATCCTCATGCCTTACAAAATTTATGCGATGCTATTTTGGCTGATGAATCAATTGCCGCTGCTTATGGCCGTCAATTGCCGCGTTTAGGTGCCGATATTTTGGAAGGGCATTCACGCAGTTTTAATTACCCAAAGCAAAGCCGAACAAAGCGTTTAAGTGATGCACCGGAGCTAGGTATTAAAACATGTTTTAGTTCTGACTCGTTTGCTGTTTATCGTTCTGTGGCTTTAGATGCCGTTGGGGGCTTTCCTTTGGACATTATTGGCACTGAAGACGCCTATGTGGCAGGAAAAATGCTATTACAGAATTGGGCTATTCGTTATGAGGCCAGTGCGGAGGTTTATCACTCTCATCAGTACACCCTATTGCAAGAGTTTCGCCGTTACTTTGATATTGGCGTGTTTTATGGGCGTGAGTCATGGATAGGCGAGCTCTTTGGGAGAGCAGGTAGTGAAGGACGGCGCTTTTTAGCATCTGAGCTGAAGGCCTTGTCTCGGGCTGGGCAGGGGTGGCGTCAGCCAGAGGTAATGATCAGAGTAGTATTAAAGTTGGCAGGCTATCGTTTAGGGCATCTAGAAAAATATTTACCTCGTTATGTAAAACGCCATATCGGCATGTTTGCGGGCTACTGGAAATAATCGTTTATGAAAAATAGTGCTGTGCTTTGCATGCTTTTATTCTGCTTAAGCGCCTGTTCCACACCGAGTAGCCTGTTGTTACCTGAGCAAAGTGTTTTAGACGATCGACGCATTGAGCTTCACGATATCAGCCAATTACCCCCTCCCATAACCCGAATTATGAATGGCGATACCCTTAGAATTGTGAGGGATGCACAAACACCTGCTGAAAAAGACGAAATGGTTCTATTTTTTGTCCGCCCAGACGGCACATTCTCCTATCCCTTTGTGGGTTTGCTTCACGCTGCTCAACGCTCGCCTGAAGAAGTTGCTGCCGAAATTAGCGATAAATTGGCTGCTGTTTATCGCTATCCTAAAGTAACGGTCAATATTGCTATCGCACCGGGGAACCGTGTTTTTGTTGGCGGAGCGGTACGCAATCCTTCGGCTTTTGAATTAACAGCAGCGGCTAGTATTGAGCAGGCGATTATTGGTGCTGGGGGTATTTTACCTACGGCAGATAGCGAGCATATTGCTTTACTGAGAATGGATGCTAGCGGTTTGTATCAGGTTTACTTTACTGATTTCAGTCAGTTTTTGCTGGCTAAGCCCCAGCGCCGTGGAGTGATGCTGCAAAGAGGTGATATTGTTTTTGTACCTAAATCTGCTTTAGGCAATGCCATTGAAGGCGTGGATTTGTATTTTAACCAACTCATTCCTTTTTCTAAGGGAATTGGGATTGGCTTTAGCTATGATTTGAATAAAAGCTCAGGCTCAAGCACCACGGTGACCCTGCCATGATAGAAATTCGTTCTTTCCGTGACCTTATTCGGCTGTTTTTTATTTTTAAAAGAGAGTTTCGCTGGGCTTTTATTGCAACGGTTATTTTGATTGTATTGGGGGCTTTTCTCTTGCCTTCTCGCTATGTTTCTGAATCACGTTTGCTCGTGAAGCCAGGCAGAGCGATGAGCACGGTGCCGATTGAATATAGCGACAGGCAAACACTAGTTGCCCCTAGTACACAGCGTGATCCGATTGTAGACGAAGAAAAAATGCTGACTGGTCGGCCGATTATTCGGCAAGTGGCGGAATATTATTTAAATGAAGTGAATGACATTTCTGAAAAAAATGGCTGGAAACTGATTAAGTTTTATATCAAAAAAGGCGTGGGTAGCATCGTTGATGGGGTGCGCTCTATTTTGGTATTCATTGGTCTTTCTGAAACGCAAACACCTTTGGATCGTTTGGCTAGTAAATTAGAAAAGCAATTTTTGGTAACGCATGAGGCAGGCTCATCGGTAATGGAAATAAGCTTTACATGGGATGATCCATTAATTGCGCAGCGGGTGGTTAATAAATGGATAGAGGTTTATCAAACTGAGCGTGGCAAAAAATTAGCCAATGATAGTCTTTATGGTTTTTATGAAGTAGAAAGCCAGCGCATCGCCGAGCAGATAGCGGCGAATAAAACCAAAATTGCTGAAAAATTAAAAGATATTGACGGCATAAGCAGCAAGGAAAAATTAGAAAGTCTGACAGATCGAATTAATAAAGTATCAGCACAGCGTGCAGAGGCTTATGCCCTACAACAGGGTTTAGAAAGCAGTATTCTCAGCGCCGGTCGCAGGGCGGGTGATTTGCCACAGGAAGTCAGCAAGGAGCGTGAGCTGGGTTTAAATCCTACGCAACAAGATTTAAAACTTAAATTAAGTGGCTTAGTTTTAGAGCGCTTGGATAAATTAAAAAACTATCAGGATCAGGCTCCGCCAATTCTAGAATTAAATCAAAGTATTAAAACACTGAAAGAGCATATTTCTGAGGAAAAAGAAACGATACAGCGCTCCGAAAATCGTGTGCCAAATGAATTAGTGACCATGCTTAAACGCTCTGCATTAGAGCGTGATACGCGGGTGAGTGAACTAAAAGCTCAAATTATTGCTTATGATGGGGAATTACTAAAGCTTAAACAAGAAAGACAGCGGATTTTATCTATTGATCCGGAGTTGTCTGGTTTAGAGCGTGATTTATCGGTGGCAGAGAAAAATTATCGCCTTTATGTCGATAGCCTAGAAAAAGCACGTATTGATAGAGAATTAGATAATAGCCGCATCAGCAATATTGCCATTATTGAGCAGGCCACCTTTGCTCCCGCACGGGTGTTTCCTAAGAGCTTAATGATGCTCTTTATGGCACTGCCAGCGGGTCTTGCTGTGGGTTTATTTGTGGTATATCTCTGTTATTTATTAGATCAGCGTATTCATGATGGTGGCAGAGTGAAGAGCCACTTTGGTGTGCCTTTATGGACGACGGTGATGGAACAGAAAGACAGCGCTTTATCTGCTTCTTTTGAGGCGAGTATTTACCGGCTGTATAGCCAATTGCCATTGGCAACGCTCAAAGATCAGGGCTTAAATATTGGAATGACGTCTTCACGGCATGGTGAAGGGGTGGGGTTTTTGATTGGGCAATTCCAGCGTATTTTAAATGAGCGTGGCATTCCTAATCGTATGGCCGATGATGAATGTGCTCATCCGGGCGAAGTCGTTTTGATTGATGCATCGGCCTTATTAAGCAACCAAGCTGCTTTTATTCGCCTTAAACAGGCCGATTTAATTTTATTGGTCGTTGAGGCAAGGCAATCTACCGTGCCTATGGTTGAAAATACGCTGTCTATTTTGAATACGGCGTTTAAAAAGGTAGATGGCATTATTATTAATCGCCGGCAATTTGAGATTTCTTCCGGATTACTCAGCCGTATTTCTCGCTAAAGGGGCTTTATGCGTATCGCATTGATTGCGCCCCTGCCGCCAGAGCAAAGTGGGATTGCTGATTACGCAGATGCGTTTCAAAATTATCTAAGCCAGGAAGGCGTAGAGATGGTTTTGCCTTTTAAGGGGCAGCGTTTGGGTAGTACGGCGCAGCAAATTCATGCGCAAATGCAAAGCATCCCTTGGCAGCATGTGGATTTAGTCCATGCCGAGCTAGGTGGTGGACGTAATGGCGAGTTTTTGGCTTTAGAATGGCTGGCCAAGCACTACCCCTTGTTACCATTAAGCGCCACTGTGCATGATCCTGAGCGCTTAATCTGGCGGCCGCTTGGCTGGCCTAATAAGCTAGGCCAATACCTGCCCCGCCGTGCTTATCAGGCACTGGTCTTGCTGTGTGATCCTTGGACATTGGCGCGTGAACGCCGCCTTGCTGCAAAGCTAAGCATTTTAATTACCCTAACGGCTTTAGGCGCGCGTCGCTTAGCTTTACGTATGCGCTTGCCCGAAGGAAAGGTGCAGCAAATCGCGCACGGCAATCAGATCGTTGCTCCTCAGGCTTTACCGCTGTTGCCGCCGCACGGCCCTTTAAAGCTACTGTATTTTGGATTTATTTATCGAGGTAAAGGGATTGAAGATTTAATTGCTGCGCTGGCTTTGTTGATGGCGCAGCGCCCAGCGGCGCTGGTGGAGTTGACCCTTGCTGGCGGCACGGCACCAGAAATGACTTTTGCGAATGGGCGATCTTATTTAGATGAATTAAAAACGCAATTACAGGCAGCTGGCTTGCCTGCCCATATGGTGCGCTGGCAGCTAGATGTGCCGACTGCAGAAATTGTGCCGTTGATTCAATCGAATCATGCCTTAATTTTGCCGTATCAGGAGTCTAAAAAGCTGGCTTACCTAGGGCAGATGCGGGGTACTAGCGGTGTGCTTTCCTGGGCTGCGGCATGTGGGCGCAGTGTGATTAGCTCCGATGCGCGCTCTTTTGCTGAAGAGATTTCTTTTGGTAATGGGGCGGTTTACCCACAAGGCAATACGGCGGCTTTAGCTGCACTGCTGCTGCAGTTGCTTGATCAGCCTGAGCTGCTAGTGCAAAGAAGTGTGAGTGCAGAGGCGCTGGGTGTGGCACGGCGCTGGCCTTATATTGCTCAGCAGTTTAAAAAATTATTTGCGGGCCTCAAGCAAGGAAAAACCAATGCGCTTCATTCGTAGCTGCCTATTTGCCGCCTTGCTGGCCAGCCCCGCTTGGGGGGTAGAAACCAAGTTGGTGGCTTCAAAGCCTGTGATCTGGCGTGATTTCCTAGGGGTGAATGCGCATTTTTTATGGTTTAGCCCACAGCAAGCCGCACAGCAAATGGACAGCCTGCGTGATCTAGGGCTGGAGTGGACTCGCGTTGATTTGCATTGGGATAGGCACGAAGCCAAAGAAAATGAGTATTTATTTAAGCCGATTGATAGCGTAGTGGATGCTTTAAAAGAAAAGCAGCTGAAATCAGTGTTTTATTTAGTAGGCTCGGCCCCCTTTGCCAGTAGTGCGCCTGCTTCGGCAAGTAATAAAGATCAATACCCCCCAAAAGATATAGAAGTGTTTGCGAAGCGTATGGGGATTTTGGCGCAGCGCTATCCATCTGTGGACGCTTGGCAGGTTTGGAACGAGCCTAATTTACCTAGTTTTTGGCGACCTGTTGAAAATGCCACCGATTACGGCAAGCTTTTGCAATCTTCGCTGCGGGTATTAAAACAAACAGCACCTAGCAAGCCTGTAGTGATGGCGGGAATGGCGTATTACAGCCAAATGCCAGTCAAAAAGGGTCTGATGCTGGAAGAGCTAGGTAAAATGGGCGCACTGGGCTTGGGGGCGGTGGTGGCTTATCACCCCTATAGTCAGGAGCCGGAAGGAGACGAAGTAAAAGAGCGCGATTTTATTTTGCGTTCTAAAGAAATAAACCAGCGTTTGCGCGCCATGAAAGTGCCTGGAATTTGGGCGACGGAGTGGGGCTGGTCTAGCTATGCAGGCCCAAAGGAAGAGCAAAATATTATTGGCGAGGCGGGGCAGGCAGATTATCTTTTGCGCCGTTTGGCCTTGATGAGCGTGGCTGATTTTGATCGGGTATTTTTATTTGCCTTATCTGATTTGGATAGCCGAGCTGGGGTGCGAGATCGCAGCTATGGGCTTTTAAATTTGCAGGGCAAGCCCAAGCCTGCTTATATCGCTTTGGCACGCTTTTTAAAAATTACTGGGCCAAAGCTTTTGCCGGGTGAAGCGCCTGCCTATAAAGGCTCGGTGGAGGGGCTTTATAGCATTGCCTGGAAAAAGCCCGACGGCACACACCTCTGGATGTTCTGGGCTAATCAGCCCGGTAAGCTAGAGCTTGCTACGACAGGGGAGTTCACGCTTTATCAGCCTTTAACTGGGGCTAAAACGTCGCTGAAATCATCCAGCCTTGCCGTGACGCGTCAATTGCAAATCTTGGAATGGCGCTGATGGCTACGTCCTTAGATACACCTCATGCGATCAGTGCTGTTTTGCTTGCTTCATCGCATACCTCACTCAATATTCTTTGGACCTTACCTTATTTGCCGTGGCCAACTACTAGCGGTGGCAAGCTGCGTCAGTATCATTTATTGCGCACGCTGGCTAATCGTGGCCATCGCATTACCTTGCTTGTGCAAAGCAAGGAGCGGCTATTGCCTGAAGTAAAAGCGCATTTAGAAGGAATTGTGGAGCGGCTGATTGTTTTGCCTCGCCGGCCGTTAAAGCACCCGCTTACGCTGGCCGCTGCCGCATTTGCCCCCTATCCCCTATTAGCCAGCGTGAATGGCTTTGCGCCCAAGCTGGAGCGTGTGTTTGCCGCACTTTTAGAAAATGATTGGGATGTGGTGCAAATTGAGCATAGCTACGGCTTGCAGCCCTTTTTGCGGCAGTTGCAAGCTAAAAATCAGCCATTTTTACTGACTGAGCACAATGTGGAATCCTCGCTTGGGGCGGCCACTTATCAGCAAATGCCTTTCTGGATGCGGCCCTATGTGTGTTTCGATCAATGGCGCTACCGTCGTTGGGAAAAACAAGCTTTGCTTGCGGCAAAGTGCGTGGCAGCGGTAACGCCTGAGGATGCGCTGCGTATGGCGCAAATTGCTCAGCGTAAGGTTGATGTGGTGATTAATGGCGTTGATACGGCCGCCTTCGCCCATGTGCTGCCTGATTTAAACAGCCAGCGTATTTTGTTTATTGGTAACTTTGAATACCCGCCGAATCGGGATGCTGTGGCATGGAGCTTGGATGAAATTATGCCCAAGGTGTGGGCAGAGCGGCCGAGTGCGCAGTTTGTGATTTGCGGCTACGCCATGCCCGAAACATGGCGTGTGCGCTGGCCAGATCCAAGAATCGAATGGTGTGGTTTTGTGTCTGATCTAACGCTAGAGCAGCAAAAATCAGCGCTCTTTTTAGCGGCCCTGCGCGAAGGGGGGGGCTCTAAGCTGAAAGTATTGGAAGCTTTAGCCGCAGGCCTGCCCTTGGTGAGTACCTTGCAAGGCGTTTCAGGGCTGGCTTTGCAGGCGGGGCAGGATTATAGCGCAGGGCAAACGGCACATGAGCTGGCTCAGTCGGTGATTGATCTCTTGGATAAAGGTGAGGGTGCGCGCGAAATGGCCGAAGCGGGCCGCCGCTACGCCTGCCAGAATAATGATTGGCAGATCAGCGCCAGCCAACTTGAAACTCTTTATCAGAAAATAAATCATGCAGATCGGAATTGATTATCGCCCCGTAACGGCAGCGCCTTATTCGGGGATTGCTCGGCAAGTATTGGCGCTAGAGCAGGCGCTGCAAGCCGTGGGCGAAGTGCAGCGCTTTACTGCGGCGCCTATAGATCATCCCCATCGCCAAATTGCACATTGCCCTGTATCGGCAAGTCCTAGCCACGGCTTACATCGCCCGCGTGAGCGCGTGAAGTTTGAGCTAGGCTTTTTGCCGCAGGCTATTAAAGCCAGCAAACTGGATGTGTATATTGCAACGGCCAATACCGGTTTGCCAGTGTGGCAAACGCCGCCCAATACTCGCTATGTTTTGCTGCTGCACGATGTGTTTCAGCTTACGATGGATAATCACCACACGAGTCGTTTAAAAGCCATGGTTTACCTGCAAATTGATCGTGTTGGCATGAGCCGCTCGGTGGCACTGGCCGATGCCATCTGGACACCCTCGCGCTTTACCGCCTCAGAGGTCGCCAGATTATTTCCGCAGGCGGCAACAAAAATTGCGGTGCTGCCCAATGCCGTGCCTAGTGTATTGCCTACTGAGCCATTGATCCTGCCAGCGGGAATTCCGGCGCAATACTGGCTAGTGGTGGGCACGCGTGAGCCACGTAAAAATATCCCTTGGTTTGTGGCTGCTTGGCAGGCGGCTCGCCAGCAACAAAGCAGGGTGCCGCCCTTGGTTTTGGTGGGGAGCATGGATGATTTGCCTGCGCCCTTACTCCATCTGGATGGTTTGATCGTTGTATCTGGGATTAGCGATGCCGAATTAATGGCGCTCTATGCCCGCACGGCTTGCCTTTGGCAGCCCTCCTTGGCGGAAGGTTTTGGCCTGCCGGTGATCGAGGCGCTGGCTCAGGGCGCTCCCGTAGCGGTGGCCCGTGGCTCGGCGCTGGATGAAATTACCCCGCCCAATTCCCCGCGTTTTTCTCCCTACGATAGTGAGTCTCTACAGCGCTTGATGTTGGATTTAGCGCTGACGCCTCAGGCGACAGATCTCTTAACTCGGCAAGCCTGGGCTGCGCGTTTTGCAATGCCCGCATATAGCGAGCGAGTAGGGCAGTTGCTTGCGGCCTTGCAGGGATTAGCTTGATGAGTCGGCTGCTGCTGGCATTATTTTGTGCGCTGGTTTTTTCTATTCTTCTGACTTTTACTTCGGCAGCGATGATGGTGCTGGCCTTAGTAGCCATTGTGCTGGCGCTCAATATTGTAAGACTGCCTTTTTTAGGGCTGATTCTGTTTGGGTTTGTGGCAACATTTATTCCCTACACCACGGTGAATTTAGGGATACGCGTAACGATTTCTGAGGCGCTCTTGGGCTTGGTGTGGCTGGGCGTTTTTTGGCAAATGATGCAAGGCCGTCTGGCTTGGCAGTTTGGTAAAACAGAGCAACGCTTACGCTACTTAATGTTTTACAGTGCGCTGCCATTTTTGTTCGGCCAGCTCATCATGAGTGGTGCAGAAGGCAATGGCCCAGTGAACTGGGTGCGTTGGTTATTAAATTTATCGCCTTTATTGCTTTTCCCCATTTTGGTCGACAATGGTTTTCGCCGCGATCAGCTAATTGTTTCTCTGCTGCTGGGCTCTTTAGTGATGCTATTGCTGTCGGTGGGGATGTTTTTAAAAGATCATGATGCTAATACCTTTATCGTGATTTTAGAAAAACTGAAATACGCTCACCCTGAGGCGGTTAAAGATATTTTCTCGGCTAATTTTTCGCGCATGGCTTCCCCTTGGGTGCATCCAAACTTAACGGGGGGCGTGCTGGTTTTGTTTCTGCCGCTGGCCTTCTTTTATGCACTGGTGCAGCAAGGCTGGCGCAGGCTGCTGGGGTTTAGCGTGGTGGCGCTGGGGGCTGCGGGCTTGTTGTTTAGTAGCTCTCGTGGGGCGATTGTGAGCTTGGTCTTGGTGCTCTTGTGGCTGACTTCCTACCGAGTGCCCTATGCAGGGCGAGTGATCGGTGTAGCACTGGCCCTCGGTGTGGGCTTGGTGCTGTTTTACCCACCATTGCAAGCGCGGCTGGCGACGACTTTTTCGAGCAGCAATGCCAGTACCGAGATTCGCATGGATGAATACCGCCGCTTTCCTGAAGCCATGGCGCGTTATCCCCTAGGAATTGGCTTTAAGGTTGACCCGCCACCGCCTAAAACTAATTTACTGGGGATTTCTAATTTATGGCTCAATTTTATTTATAAATTGGGCATCCCCGGCATGTTGTTGTTTATTGCGGTTACGCTTGCATGGTGGCGCGAGTGCAGGCCACATGCCAAGTTAAGCGAAATGAGTTCGGAGCGGGGCATATGGATAGGCTCGGGCGCGGGGCTGCTAGCGGCTTTGCTGACAGGGCTGTTTGATCACTACTACAGTTTTACCATGGTTTTGATTGCACTTTTTTGGTTGATGATGGCGATCAATCTTCAGTCTGCACGCAGCTTGCGGCAAAGTCAGGACCCGTTGCTGGGTGACTCGCCTTATAGGAAAACAGAAGCATGAGACATCGTATTTATCACTCCACCGCGCTGCGGGCCCGTTTAGAGGCTTATGCGCAACAACTGGGCGTCACATTAACTGAGCTTACGGATAGCTACGACTGGATGCTCGCCAATGAGGTGGCTTTCGAAGAAGGCGATGAGGCAAATCCTCGAGTATCAATCTGCTCTGTGAATATTGAAACGCGGATCGATCCCCCTTTGGCACGGCGTTTTTATGCCCTGCTGCGAGATGAAATCCCCACCACGCTGGTTCCTCGCTACGGTATTAACTGGCCCACTTTTAAAGATCGTTGGTTGCGGGCTTGGGAGCAGTGCTACAACATTTTAATTAATAAAATTCCTAGCCATCATTTGCGTTTGGCTTGGCTGCGTTTGGGCGGGGCTAAAATTGGTAAAGGCTCGGCGGTATGGCGCACTACCGAGATTTTAGGCGTAGAAAACTTGGTGATTGGCGACGATAGCTGCATTGCATGGCACTGCCAGATCGATGCACGCGCCGGGCTGATTATTGGAGACCATGTGGCGGTTGCCTCGCATGCCAAAATTATTGCGGGTAGCCACGATTTAACCGCGCCCGAGTTTTGGTCGGTGTCTGCCCCTATTTATATCGAAGATTACGCATGGATTGCCACCGGCGCTTTGATTGGCCATGGCGCACGCATTGGCCGTGGTGCTGTAGTGACGGCCAATACACTGGTCAGCAAAGAAATTGCTCCGTATAAAATTGTCGGCGGCTCGGGCGCTAAAGTGATGGGCGAGCGCCCGCATGATTTAACTTATAAAGTGGGCGGCAATGGCCTGTTCACGTTGTTTTACTAGGGATAAGGCCATGTGTGCTGAGTAGCGCGTTTTTACTGACCTTAGCCACGCTGGCGGGTTTGATTGCGGGCTTTGCCCGTGAATGGCTGCTGGTGGCGGATTGGGGCGCGGGGGCGCGAACAGATGCTTATCTGGTCGCGCTTTTTTTGCCTGAGGCATTGCGCACCATGCTGGCTGGTGGCTTATTGTCTGCTGCCGCTTTGCCGCTATGGCAGGCACAGCCCGCCCATGCACAGCCTTACTGGCTGGCTGGGCAAGTTAGGCATTTTTTATTGCTGGGGCTGGCACTGGCGCTGGGCATCACGCTGGGTGCGCCCTATCTGGTAAAAATGATCGGGCTGGGTTTGTCGGCAGCAGATGGTTTGCAAGCCACTCAGGCTTTACGCTATTTGGCTTGGGTGATTCCGGGATTGTTCTTGCAAGCGATACTCACCATCCCTATGCAGGCAAATAGTCGCTTTGTGCTGCCGGGGCTAGGCTCTTTATTGTTTAATTTGCCAGTTGTGATTTATCTTGGCTTAGCCCAAAAAAACGCTGACCCGATTACGCTGGCCCAGTGTTTTATTTTGGGTAGCATCTTGATGGTTCTACTCCTCCTGCCTTCTGTTTTGCGCATGGGCTGGCGGCCTTGGTATCGCTCTCCACGCGGCGACAATATCGCAGTATGGCGGCAACTTTGGCCGCTATTGAGCAGCAGCGCTGCCAGCCAAGGCCTTACGTTGCTCGAGCGGCTAGTGGCGTCTTTTCTGGGGGAGGGCTCGATTACCTTGCTTAATCTAGCGCGCAAACTGGTCAATATTCCGCTGATTGCCCTGATGAGCTTGAATCAAGTCTTGCTGGGAAAAATGAGCGGTGAAGGGGAGATTGCTAGACGCAAAATGCTCGATACAGGTCTGCTGCTCTGCACACTATTAACGCTGCCTGCTGCCGTGGGCTTAATTGCGGCAGCGCCTGCTTTGGTTGACTTGCTCTTACCTAAAGGTTTGGCACAGGGGCCGTTACCCGCCTTATTGGCTTTGTTTGCAGTGTCGATTATTTTTGGTGCGTGGAATGCGCTGCTCGCCCGTTATTACTATGCCGCAGCAGACACTCGCACGCCTTTAATTTGCGAGTTAAGCGGCAGCGCCATACAAGCTCTGCTTTTACTGAGCTTGCCTTATTTATTGGGGATATGGGGAATTGCTGCTGCGGTCATGGGCGGCGTATTAAGCACAGGCCTGCTGCTTTGCCACTTACTCGATAAAGCGCTATTGCATAAGCTGTTGCAATGGGGGTGTTGTGCATTGATTCTATGTGCGGCAGCAGGGCTTATTTTTATGTGGACGGCTCAGGGGCAGATTGCTCAGCTGTGTGCGGCATCTTTGGCGGCATTACTTTTATTTGCTATTGGTGCTTATGGCTTTAAAAAGAATTTAATCCGCTAATCAATTTGGTTTTATTTAAATTGATCCATTTGTTTTTTATATTCCACCGATTCCCTTGCCGATTCGATATTGTCCCATATCTTTTTGACTAGGATTGTTTCTTGGGCAAAGAATGGTTTGGAGAAAATAAGATAATAGGGTTTTTCAATCAGTGGTAATTCTATTTTTTCTATTTTGCTGTGTAATTCTGCATCTTTATCGAGTACGTTATCACCTTGTAACGTAGGCAGGGCGACTGCGGAGACTCGGCCTAGCAGCAATTTTTTTAAGTTGATTTCGGTGCTGCCATTGCTATCGTCCACTTTTAAATTAAGGCTTTTTAATTGGTCGACCACAGAAAACCCTGATTGTGCGCCAATAATGGCATCTTGAGGTTTAAATACTTTGCCATCCCATTCTACTTTGCTGCCCTTAAGCCGATATAAGCTATAGCTATCGATCAGCATTCTTTTGCTGGTGTCTACTTTATCTGCGGCCATGGGGTAGGCTGCAAACTCTGCTCGATCAGCTTTAAAGCTGGCATTGACTGCACCATCGTAATGGCCGATTTTTAATTCTTGTAAGCAGCGTTTCCACGGAATGGCGTCGATCAGTATTTTTTGATTGATTTTTTTCTCGACCATCTCAAGCAAGATGATGCTCAGTCCCTTACGATTTTTGAGTATCCAAGGGTAGGAATCTTCACTTTCAGTGCAAAATTTGATCTCTGCAGCCGCTATCTGAGTGCTGAGAAAAACGATAAGGCTGAGTGATAAGATGGAAGCGAAAGAGGGCATCATCGGCGTCTTCTGTTTAAGTGCATCGCTCTTGGGTATAGCGCTGAATGTACCGCTCAGCAATCGCCGCTTTATCTTATTCTGGCTCGGTGGTAATTACAGTTTGCTGAAAGATGATTAATCAAGACCTTACAGTTAAGACCTTGATTTGGTATGGAAAGTTAAGCTAAAACACGGCCAAATAGATCGAGCGCCAGTTGATAGCCTCGCATCGCCAATTGCGCATCGTAGCGCAGGCCTTCATCGCGCATAAAGGCGTGCTGGCCGTTGACTTCATGCCAGCTGAAATTCAGCCCCGCTTCGCTTAACTTCTGATAAACCAGTGCGCGGCCTGCGGCAGGGATATGCGGGTCTTGCTTGCCCCAGAACATCAGTAGCTCGCCCGAAATATCGGCTAACCTATCCATGCTGTGCTGGCCGGGTAGATTGGGAATCGCATTGGAATGCAGATCGGTCGCGTAAAAGCAGGCGGTGGCTTTGATCTGGCTTTGCAAGGCCGCGCGGAACGCTAAATGACCGCCGATGCAAAAGCCCATCGCACCCAACTGCCCATTACACCAAGGCTGATCGCCCAACCAAGTAATCAGGGCTTGATTGTCTGAGTCGTAGCCCTCTACCGACTTACTCGCCTTATCATTATTGCCCTTGTCACTGCCCGCCTGATCGTACGCCAGCACCGTGCCGATAGGGTTCAGCTCATGGAATATCTCTGGCACCACCACCGCATAACCATGCCCCGCCATCAATCGCGCCGAGCGCTCAATCGGGCCAGTCTGCTGAAAAATCTCTGAATACAGCAAAATCGTCGGATAAGCCCGATCGCCTTCAGGGCGATGCACATAGCAGCGCATGATGCCGGTTGGTGTGGGCAGATCAACGACGTGTGTTTGAATGATCATGGTTTTTCCTAGGTGTAATTATAAAAACCAAAAGGTCTGTAGGCACAGAGGGCGGTGAGAACACGGAGCACACAGAGAAAACCAACAAAATACCGAGCTAGCTCTGAAGCTGAACTGTTGCGTCATTCCCGAGTATTTTTATCGGGAATCCAGCGGGGCTGCTGGATCCCCGACAAAGACATTCGGGGATGACGACTCAGGTGTTTTTGAGAAAATATGTTCGTGGCCTCTAGTATTTGTTATGGCTTGGTTTACCTCTGGGCGCTCTGTGTTCTTCCCGATCTCTGTGTCTACAGACTTGCGTTTTTACAACGATTACATATTCGGATAATTCGGCCCGCCGCTGCCTTCTGGTGTGACCCATGTGATGTTTTGCATCGGGTCTTTAATATCGCAGGTTTTGCAATGGATGCAGTTTTGCGCATTGATTTGCAGGCGTGGGCCGCTGTCGCTTTTGATGATTTCGTACACCCCCGCTGGGCAGTAGCGGCTTTCGGGGGAGTTGTAGTCTTTTAGATTAACGCTAATCGCGAGGCTCGCGTCGGCCAAGCGCAAATGACAGGGCTGGTTTTCTTCGTGGTTTACATTGGATATATAAACCGACGACAGCTTATCAAAGCTCACCTTACCATCTGGCTTAGGATAGTTAATCGGCGTGCATTCGTTTGCTGGCTTCAGGCAAGCATAGTCAGGTTTCGTATGACGGAAAGTCCAAGGCAGGCGCACGCCAAAGCTGGCTAGCCACATCTCGAATCCACCGTACATTGAACCAAAAATATTGCCGAATTTTGACAGAGCCGGTTTGATGTTTCTGACCTTGTCTAAATCTTGCCAAACCCAAGAGGCTTTAATCGCTGCCGGATAAGCAATTAGCTCATCGCTGCTGCGGCCAGCGGCCAGTGCTTCAACAACCGACTCGGCGGCCAGCATGCCGCTCTTCATGGCATTGTGCGTGCCCTTGATGCGCGGCACATTTAAAAAGCCCGCCGCACAGCCGATCAGCGCACCACCTGGGAAAGTCAGCTCAGGAATCGATTGCAAGCCGCCTTCAGAAATGGCCCTTGCGCCATAGCTTAGGCGTTTGCCGCCTTCAAACAGGCCGCGAATACTTGGGTGCGTTTTAAAGCGCTGGAATTCATCAAAGGGGCTGAGGTGCGGATTGCTGTAGTTCAGATGCACCACAAAGCCAACGGCCACCAGATTGTCTTCTAAGTGATAAATATAAGAGCCGCCGCCGGTGCTGTTATCCAGCGGCCAGCCCTGTGTATGGCTGACAAGGCCAGGCCTATGCTGGCCGGGCGCAACTTGCCACAGCTCTTTAAAACCGATGCCGTATTTTTGTGTGTCGGCGTGATCGCGCAAATTAAACTGCGTTTCTAGCATTTTGGTCAGAGAACCACGCACACCTTCGCCGATCAGCGTGTATTTAGCGTGCAGCTCCATGCCGGCTGCAAAATCAGCTTTTTGCTTGCCTGCTTTATCTAATCCCATATCGCCTGTTACCACGCCTTTGACTGCGCCATTCTCGTGGTACAGCACATCAGCCGCGGTAAAGCCGGGGTAGATTTCTACACCCAGGCCCTCGGCTTGTTCCGCCAGCCAGCGGCAAACATTGCCAAGGCTGACGATATACGCGCCGTGGTTATTCATCAGCGGGGGAAGGAGCGGGTTGGGGATGCGAAAAGCCTGATCTTCATCCAGCAACATAAAGCGATCATCAGTGACCGGCGTTTTAAGCGGTGCACCTAGTGCTTTCCAATCTGGAATGAGCTCATCCAGTGCAATCGGATCAATCACCGCACCGCTCAGAATATGCGCGCCTACTTCTGCGCCTTTTTCCAAAATACAGACGCTGATTTCCTGGTTTGCTTTGGCCGCCAGTTGCTTAATGCGAATCGCCGCCGATAAGCCAGCCGGGCCAGCGCCCACAATCAAAACATCGTATTCCATCACATCGCGGGTGATTGCTTGCATGGGTGTTCCTTGTTGCATTGTATTTATATATGGCAGGGCGTTTTCCCTGCAACAGGGGGCGCATTATCGCACAAGGCGAAGTCTAATTGAGCGGCGGCGCTTTGCTTAGCGTCAAACTCGCTTGCGAATAGAGTCAATAATTCGTCCTATAAAGTATTTGGCTTGGTGGATGCGATGTCTCGCCACGATGCATAAAGCGTGTGTAATCGTTTACGCAACAGACTAAGGGCGCGTACCATGGCCGCCCTTAAGCCTTACAGGCAGGATAACAATATGAATGCTGGACTAACAGACGACGAATTTGAAGCGCTTAAAGAAGTAAGCCGTGGCATAAAAAGCAAAAGGCTTAGCCCCCTGGTGTTGAAACACGCCAAACTTCTTTCGGGTCTGAAATATGTAGATTATGGCCGTAACGGCATTATGAAAATCACCGAAAGAGGCACGCAAACGCTGTTTATGAAGCATTGCATCGATGGTTTACGCAAAATTGCAGCAAACCCCATCGCGCTGCTGGATGCAAATGTTAAAGAGTTTCTGCTGAAAAAATCCCATATCAGCTCGATTGAAGGCGCAGTAGGCTACGAGATTACGGCTAAGGGTGCTGAGTCTTTGGCGGATATCGACTCACAGCAAAGAAAATAGTTATTTTTGCTGTCAGATAGCTAAATAGTGCGCGACTAAAGTGCTTGAGCGTCTCTTGAGGAGCTGGGTCATGCGCTATTTATGGGTTTTACTGTTTTGTTCTTACTGCTATGCAGATCCGGCCCTGCCGGAGTTTACGCAGCGTAGCCCTGCGGCATGGATTAACAGCCCGCCGCTCAAAGTGGCCGATTTTAAAGGCTCGGTATTGCTGCTCGATATTTGGACTTTTGAATGCTGGAATTGCTATCGCTCATTTCCATGGCTCAACGATTTATCTGTACGTTTTGCAGGCAAGGGGCTGAAAGTAGTGGGCATTCATTCTCCCGAGTTTGATCGAGAGAGGGCACCTGCTGCTGTGGCTGCTAAGGCGGCAGAGTTTGGCTTTAAGCATCCCGTCATGATCGACAATGATTTTGCTTACTGGAAGGCGCTAAATAACCAATATTGGCCAAGCTTTTATCTGGTCGATAAGCGCGGAGTGATTCGTCAGCGTTTTGTTGGGGAAACGCATTCTGGTGACGCGCAATCACAAAAAATTGAAGCCGCGCTTAACGCTTTACTACTCGAGCGGCCTTGATGGCGGCAGGACTTTAGACGATGGGCTGGCGCAGCACAATCTGATCACTGCTCGTCACCCCAGCCGCAACTTCCTTGCAGCGCTCAATAAATAGCGCCATGCCCGGCGTGATGTATTTCTGCTTATGCCAAATAAAGTGAAATTGCCGTTTAAAATCTAAGCCCGCCACGGGGATTTCTACCAGACTGCCGCGCCTGAAGGCTTCTTTTAATGCCAAGCGCGAAATACAGGCTATGCCCATGCCGGATTCCACCGCGCGTTTAATCGCCTCGGTATGCTCCAGTGCCAAGCGGATATTGAGCTGAGATAAAACATGGCGCATGCCGTGCTCGAAGGTTTGCCGCGTGCCCGAACCTGTTTCGCGGGCAATCCACGGTGTAGCAACCAGATCATCTAGCGTCACTACCGCCTTGTGGCTAAGTGGATGGTCGGGCGCGGCAAAAATCACCAGCTCGTCTCCCACCCAAGATTGCGCCACTAAATCAGGATGCGAGCAATCGCCTTCGATCAGGCCAAAATCCAGCTCAAATTCTGCGACTTTTTTAACGATATTGGCGGTGTTGTGCACGTCCAGATCGATGCGGCAGCCGGGGTGGTTTTGCATAAACTCGCCGATCAGCAGTGTGGCAAGGTAATTGCCGATGGTGAGCGTTGCCCCGATACGCATCGGCCCTAGGCCTTCTTTGCCCTCAAACAAAGCTTCAACTTCATGGGCGCGATCGAGCAGCTCGATGGCGCGCGGCAAAATAATATGCCCTAGCTCATTGAGTTGTAATTTTTTACCTACTCGATCAAAGAGTTTGATTTGAAACTGCCGCTCAAATTCGGTGAGCGAGGTGCTGGTGGCCGATTGGCTCATCCCCAAATGCTCCGCCGCACGAGAAACATTCTCTGCACGGGCTACGGCGGTAAATACTTCGAGCTGTCTGAGGGTGTAGTTCATGGGGTATTCGATTGGTGAGAAATAGGTAGGGTGGGCACGTTTTTGCGCCCACGATTTACAGAAAGTGTGTAGTTCGCGTGGGCAAGGTAAAGCATTTTGCCCACCCTACAAAACAGGCTTTGTTTATAATACATGCCTTTAAAGCATGCATATCTGGAAAATGGAATATCTTTATCAAAGATTGGTATTTACCAGATATTCTACCTTGCCCTACAATGTGCGGCAAATAGGAGGGATTTATGAAGGTTCTCGTCGCGGTTAAGCGTGTAGTGGATTACAACATCAGGCCACGCATCAAGGCTGATGGCTCGGATGTGGATATTGCTGGCGTTAAGATGAGCATCAATCCCTTCGACGAAATTGCCGTAGAAGAAGCATTGCGCCTGAAAGAGCGCGGTGTGGTTACAGAAATTGTGGCCGTCACTATTGGTACGGCCGCATGTCAGGATGTATTACGCCATGCCTTGGCGATGGGTGCAGATCGGGTGATCTTGCTTGAGAGCGATCTTGAGCTGCAACCGCTAGGCGTGGCCAAATTATTAAAAGCAATTGTCGATAAAGAGCAGCCTAGTCTGGTGATTTTAGGCAAGCAGGCGATTGACGACGATGCAGGCCAAACCGGCCAAATGCTGGCGGCATTAATGAACGCAGGCCAAGGCGCGTTTGCTTCTAGCATCACGATTGAGGGCGGCGAAGCGCTGGTAGTGCGTGAAGTGGATGGCGGTACAGAAACGGTGGCGCTTAAATTGCCTGCGGTGATTACGGCGGATCTGCGTCTGAACGAGCCGCGCTTTGTGAAGCTGCCTAATTTGATGATGGCGAAGAAAAAGCCGATTGAAACCATTGCCGCTAGCGATCTAGGCGTGGACGCTGCGCCGCGCTTAAAGCTGCTGAAAGCCGCCGAGCCTGCGACGCGTAAAGCCGGGATTAAAGTTGCAAGTGTGGCTGAGTTAGTCAGCAAGTTGCGTGAAGTAGGGGTTATCTAAAAATGACTGTATTAATTCTGGCCGAACACGACGGCAAGCAAATTAAAAAAGCCACTCGTCAGGCTGTAACAGCTGCGGCGGCATGGAATGCCCCTGTTCATCTGCTGGTGCTGGGCAATGGTTTAGAAGCCGTGACGGCAGAAGCCGCCAGCATTGCCGGTGTCAGCGAAGTGATTCGTGTCGATGCACCTGCTCTGGCGCACGCGCTGGCCGAAGATGTGGCAGCGCTGCTGCTGGATTTAGCGCCTAAATATCAAGTGATTTTAGCGCCGCATACCGCAGCGGCAAAAAATGCCCTGCCACGCGTGGCTGCGCTGCTTGATGTCGCCATGATTTCTGATGTGATTAGCATCAGCGCCCCAGCGACTTATATCCGTCCAACTTACGCCGGTAGTGTGCTCACTACAGTAGAAAGCAGCGATGCGGTGCAAGTATTGACGGTGCGGGCAACTGGTTTTGATGCTGCAGGCAATGGCCCTGCTGTAAATATTGTGGATCACGCCGCACCTGCTGCCCAAGCACAAGCACGTTTCGTGTCGGCCACGCATCTTGTCAGCGATCGCCCTGAGTTAGCTTCTGCTCGGGTAGTGGTAACCGGTGGTCGTCCGCTGGAAACACGTTTTGATGCAATTCTAAATCCGCTGGCCGCTAAGCTAGGCGCGGCCATTGGTGCAACGCGCGCCGCTGTGGATGCGGGCTACGCACCGAATGATTTGCAAGTTGGCCAGACCGGCACGGTGGTTGCGCCTGAACTCTATGTTGCCGCAGGTGTATCGGGCGCAGCCCAGCATTTAGCCGGTATGAAAGACAGTAAAGTGATTGTGGCGATTAATCTGGACCCTGATGCAGCGATTTTCCAAGTGGCTGATTTTGGTTTAGTTGCCGACCTATTCGAAGCCGTGCCCGCGCTGACTGCTGCGCTGGCATCTTAATCATTTGAACGATTTAAAACTCAAATCTTAAAACACGGAGAACACAGAGGACACGGAGTTTCACGGAGCAAAAAATCATATTTTGGCTTTTCTCCGTGGCCCTCTGTGTTCTCCTTTTACTCTGTGGTTCAAGGTTTGGGTTTTTGCAATGATTCAATTTTAAAGATTAAAAGAGAAAAACATGAGCGCTTTTGCTACCGAACACGTGTTATCGGTTCGCCACTGGAACGATTCGCTGTTCAGCTTTACCACCACGCGTGATGATTCGCTGCGTTTTGAAAACGGCCAGTTTGTAATGATAGGCTTGGAAGTAAACGGCAAGCCGTTGATGCGCGCTTACTCGATTGCTAGCCCAAACTACTCCGAAACTTTGGAGTTTTTCAGTATTAAAGTTCAAGACGGCCCGCTGACGTCCCGTCTGCAGCACTTGAAAGAAGGCGACCCACTCTTGGTCAGCCGTAAGCCGACAGGTACTTTGGTGTTGAGCGATTTAAAGCCTGCCAAAAACCTTTATTACCTTTCAACAGGTACCGGTCTTGCGCCATTTATGAGCTTGATTCAAGACCCAGACGCTTACGAGCAGTACGAAAAAATCATTTTGGTGCACGGCGTGCGTACCGTGAGCGAGCTGGCTTATGCCGACTTTATTGAAAAAGAGCTGCCACACAATGAGTTCTTTGGCGATGCCGTCAGAGAAAAGCTGATTTACTACCCAACGGTGACGCGTGAGCCATTCCGTAACCAAGGTCGTTTAACTGATTTGTTTGAATCGGGTAAGTTGGAGCGCGATATTGGCCTGCCACCGCTTAACCCAGAAACAGACCGTGCCATGCTTTGCGGCAGCCCAGCCATGCTGAAAGACACTTGCGCGCTACTCGATGCGCGTGGCTTCCAAGTATCCAAGCGCATCGGCCAGCCTGGCGATTATGTGATTGAGCGTGCGTTTGTAGAGAAGTAAGCGGATTTTCATCTAATAAAAAATGGCCACGACGTGGCCATTTTTTATTGCTGTGTTCTGATTAAACCGTCATTCCCGATTTTTTTATCGGGAAGTCAGTGGCAGGAAGAGATTGCCAATAAAACGGCAGGAATAATGTAAGCATTTAGCTTCAAAACGGCTACTTATCCCAAAGTGCTAAAAATTGCTCGCTGCTGAATGCGCTTGAGCAGCCGTCTTCTTGTAGAAAGCTGGCTTGAGGCTTGAGCCATCGTTGGGCGACATCGTGCACGGCCGAGCGGCTGATGGTTTTGCTGGCGTCAGGATTGATATGATTAAGATCAGTGGCAAATGTCCAATTAAAGGCTAGCTTGTTGACCTTGGCATCATCGCTAAGTAAGCGTTGCTCGCGCTGTATTGCACTGCTTATTTCGGCATCGTTTGGCCCGTCTTTGGCCAGTGTTTTGAGGGTGGAAATCGTTTTTTCTAACATTAGAGCGCACTGCTTAGATGCCCCCGTATTGCGTAGGTTGATGACAATCCCTCTGCCAGTGCCTGCTTCAGTATGGGTAGACACGTCATAACTTAGTCCTTCGCTGTGGCGTAAAATGGGGAGTAGACGTTGTTGCAAAATATCTGCCAGTGCTGAGGCAAGTAGCGCGTCGTTGGCCGTGACCGCTTGCGGCGAGACAAAACGCCAGTTTAGCCATGCTTCTTCTTGGCGAATGCCTGAGCTGATATGGTTGTTCGTGATGGGGAGGGGGCTGATTGCTTTTAGCGGGCGGCGATCTGCGATGGGAGGAATGCTGGCGATATATTGCGTAATCAGCGTTTCTAATTGCGCGGCTTGCCGAATACCCGTGAGCGTGAGCCGCAAAATGGCTGGCTCACCATAGAGCGAGGCATGGGCCGTTTGGATCTCGTCAGTGAGCAGCAGTTTAAAATCCTGATCTGACCAGCTTTTCCAGGGCCACGCTTCGCCATGCGCCAATAAGGCATTGAGGTCTTGTCGTTGGCTGAGCACATTTTTGACTTGTTCAATGGCAAAAGTGCGGGCGTTGTGATGGGGCGGTGGGCTTTGCAAGCTTAAATGTAATACTTGTAAGGCGGTTTCCAGATCATCAGGGGCGCTAGTGCCACTGATGCCATGCTGATCTTCATTGAGCCAGTGGTTGAGGTTGAGCGAGTGGCCAAGTAATGCGTCATTGAGCTGCATGCCGCTGAGATCACGAAAGCCAGCTTGCGCTTGATAGGCACTTAATGTTGCTCCGGCAAGGCGTTGTTGAGCGGCTAGGCCCAACAAGCCACCTTGAGCGCGTAAGTCGATACCTATTTTCTCATCAGCGCGGGTGTTTTTTTGCCATAGCACTTCTAAGCCATTACTGAGCGTCCAAATTTCACCTCCCTCGATGGTTTTTCGGGCTGTAATGGTGCCTGCTTTGGGGAGCTTATCGATCAGCTTGCTGGATTTAATTTCACGAGCGCCATTGCCAAATTGGCGTTTTGCGGCCTTGTTTTCAATTTGCTCAATATCGTCGTCAGTAAAAAAACCAAAGGTCTGCGCATTATCACTCTGCGCCCGCATGATTTTGATGAGTTGGCCTGGGCTTTGCATGAGTTGATCTAATTCAGCTTGTAGGCGCTGCGGAGTGGCTATTTTTTCAATCTCGCTAAAGGCTTTTACATTGTCTGCAGGTGAGTCGGCGACCATGCCGTCGATGACATGACCCAGTAACAGCGTAATAATTTGGTTTTGCTCAAGCGGCTGTTTGGCGGCGGTTTCAAAATTGGTGCGCATTATTTTGTATGCTTCGGCCACTTCTGCCGCAGAAAAGCCATTGCGGCGTGCTTGTTCTGCTGTAAATCGTATCTCTTCTAGTGCTTGTTTGGCTTTCCCTTCTGTAGGGGATGCGCCGAGGGACCAGATCTGTAGATGTGGAATGTCATTTTCAGAAAAAAAGTAAGCTTGTGAGTAAGCGCTTTTATCGCTTTTTTCTTGTAAACGACGCTGCACCATCAAAAGCGCTAAAGAGCGCATATAGTCGCGCTCCATTCCCGCCTGGCTTGGAATGCCATTCCACTCTTCTTGCCAGCCCCAAGACACGGCTGAATTGCTTAGGCCGTAGGCTTGATAATTGCTAAAGAGTTGCCGCTGGCGATTCGGAGTTGCGATGGCCGGCGCATCAGGAATAGGTCCTGAGGCAAGGTGGGCAAATTGGCTACGGATTTCCTTTTCTACACTGGCCGCATCGATATCTCCTACTACAATCAGCGTCATCCGAGGTGCAATATAGTGACGGCGATAAAATGCAGTAATACGTTGCAAGGGTAATTTCTCAATAACGCTTTGCTCCCCAATCGGCATACGATTACTGTATTCGCGTCCTGGGTAAAGCACATCTACATACTCGGCCCAGTTTTTTTGATTGTTTTGGCCGAGGCGCATTTCATCTAAAACCACTTTGCGCTCTTGCGCTAATTCATGGGCATCAAATTGAATGCCACCAGCCCAATCTGCAGTCAGTTGTAATGCTTTAGGCAAGGCGCTGGTGTTGCTGCTTAATTGATAAACCGTGCTTTCCCACCCGGTCCAAGCATTGCTGTCGTTGCCCCAGCGCATTCCTTGGCTATTTAAAAATGTAGCGATTTCACCAGCGGCAAAATGCGTGGTGCGCCGAAACGCCATATGTTCGACTAGATGGGCAATGCCTTTTTCATCTTCATCCTCGTGGCGTGAGCCGGTTTTAACCACGAGGCGTAATTCAACCTTGCCCGCTGGTTTGCTATCCCCTTTGATGAGATAGCGTAAGCCATTGTCGAGTTGGCCTTCTTTAATATCTAAAGCTGCCCAGCAAGGGCTTGTGAGTAGGAGGGCGCAGTATAGAAAGTGACGCACAGCGTGCCTTTGTAGTAAGAGTAAATGAGGTTTTTTTGGCGTGTATTTTGTAAGAATTTATTAATTAGCTTTGTTTTTTATTTCTAAATTAGTAAGTAATTGTATAGGTAACAAGCGAGCTTGGCGAGATATGGTATGTGTGCGTCATTTTTTTCTCTTGTATAGGCTTGAAGAGCGCCCTGTTTTATCTATTCTTCCCCGCTTTATGACTAACTACAGATGACGTGGAGGCAAATACCGATTGCCTCGCCGCTTCACTCACTGCCAGCACGGCTGGGTGAGTGAGGCGTCTTTCAACCGAAATGGCGTAATAGTTCACCACTACAGATTTGATATGGCCAATGAGTTCGGCTCCTTGTTGTTTTTGAATTTCATTCTCCATGATGGCTGGAGCGGGGAATATGCCTGCTCCGGCTCTTCCAAATGCCTTCATCAGGGCGCTATCATCAAATTGACCAACAATTCGTGGCTGAATGTCTTGTTCTTGAAACCAGCGCATAAGCGGCGTTTGCATGGCAACGTTATCGCCTAGTAGTAGGAAAGGTGCGCCATTGAGTGAGCGGGGGAAGTCTTCTCGATAAAGGGCAGCTAGCTCAGGTACGGCGTAGAGGGCGATGTCACAATGCCCTAGTGAATGGTTATAGCCTTTCACGCCTAGCTCGGAGGGGAGCGGCTGATCGGCGATGACTAAATCTAATTTATGAATGGCCAGCTCGGCAAATAAGCGCTCTAACTTGTCTTCATAACAAATGAGTCGCACCGGCTCAGCCAAGGCAATGGCAGGGGCGAGTAGTTGATAGGCGATGGATTTAGGCACGGCGTCCGCCACGCCAACTCGAAACGCTTGCTCGGTGCCGCCTCTCTTGAGTGTTTGCTCTAGCTCGTTACCAATCTGAAAAATCTCCCGCGCATGCTCATTGGCCATTTTCCCCGCTGAGGTTAGTTCTAAGCGGCGACCGGTGCGGCGAAATAAATCTGTGCCCAAGGACCGTTCTAACTCTGCCAGCTGGCCACTGATGGTTTGCGGGGTGAGGTGTAGCTGTTCGGCTGCACGGGTGATGCTGCCTGCTTTGGCAACGCTCCAGAAGTAATACAGTTGTTTGTAATTTAGCATGCTTGTTTTCCATCAAGTTTTTACGATCAATTCACAAAGAATAATCTGTTTTTCTTTGTGGAAAAGCAAGCTTAGAATAGCGCTATGATTTGTGTCGACCTGCTTTAAGGCGATAGAGCGTTTTAAGTTTTTGCATGGGGAAAGTCCGCCTAATGCTAAATAAATAAAAATGTGTTTCTTATAAATTGAGAGTTGAATCAGCCGCTTATTTTTATAAGGGATTCTAAAGCGATTTTTGAATCGGCTTTATGAGAGCTAGCCCACAAGGAACTACCGTTCACTTATCAGAAAATACGGCTAGTAAGGACGGGCAGAATAAACGCGGTAAGCTTGTGACTGTGCCGTGATCGTGCCTGTAGACAAGGGATGATGGGCTTGGGTTTTGTTTGAGTTTGAACCGTATTTGCTCGTGTTTAACCCCACTTGTATTGCGTGTAGTGAAAGAATAAGCAGCATATAAGTGGCGATGGTTAAGGAGTGATGATGAAAAGAATGGGCTTATTCTTTTTAAGCAATCTGGCAATGATGCTTTTGCTGATTTTTTATTTTATTAGCACCGATCTATTTCCCAGAATAGTGGCTTTCAGCTTGCCATCTCTATGGGCGGGTCTGCTGATGTTGGCTTTAGCCCTGCTCAGCGCCTACTTTGCATTTGCCTTGTCAAAATATAAAGCAAGGCGCTCGCTCGTGGCCAAGCTGATTGAAACCCCTCGTAATGCCTTGGAGTGCTGGTTGCTCGCTACAGTTGCCAAACAAGCAAGGCTGGCGGGTATTCCTAGCCCCAAAGTGGGTATTTATGAGTCTGTGGGGATTAATGCTTTTGCGACTGGCTTGAGCAGGTATCAAAGCATGATTGCCGTGTCTACAGGCATGTTGTGTTTTATGCCTAAAGAGGAGGTGGAGGCGGTGCTCGCTCATGAAATTAGCCACCTTGCTCATCATGATATGGTGAAGCTGATTGCCTATCAGGGGATGTTAAATCTGGGGTTTATCTTGGTCTCTTTGAGCGCATATAGCCTGTTGGTATTGTTTTTTGAGTCGCTGAGTATGGTCAGTCTACTGATTGCAATGCTTGTATTGCCCTTGTATGTGTTTATCGTGGCTTTGCTGATGCATTTTTCCCGCTTGCTAGAGTTTAGCGCTGATCAAGCGGGGGTAAAGCGATCGGGGCTAGGGGCCATGATTGCGGCGCTGGAGCGATTAAATAGTGAACGTTGGCTGCCTTTGCCAGAAAAAATGGCGGTATTGGGAATGAAAGGCAGTATTGGCAGCGGGGTGAGGCGATTATTTATGTCGCATCCCACGCTCAACGAAAGAATCGCTATTCTGAAGGCATTGAAATAAAAGCATAAGCGGCACTTTGTCGATGAAGGTGCCGCGATGCAAATCTACCTTTGCGAATGATGGTGTGTAGTTAAGGTCTGCGTAGGCCTTTTTTTATGGATTTTTAAAGGAGTATCACATTGGATACAGCCATCTCAATCGGTGAACCGTGGATGTGGGCCAGCTTTATTGGCTTTGTATTAGTCATGCTGGCCCTCGATTTATTTGTGTTTGGTGGCAGCAAAGTCCACAAAGTCAGCGTAAAAGAAGCTTTAAGCTGGTCTTTGGTTTGGGTGAGCTTAGCCTTATTGTTTAATGCCGGTTTGTGGTGGTATTTAAGTGGCACGGTGGGAGCAGAGATTGCTGATCGTAAGGCTCTGGAATTCTTTACCGGCTATTTGATCGAGAAATCGCTCTCCGTCGATAATGTATTTGTCTTCTTGCTGATCTTTACTGCTTTTAATGTGCCTGCTGAATTTCAGCGCCGTGTCTTGGTTTATGGCGTGTTGGGCGCATTGCTGATGCGGGCGGTGATGATTTTGGCCGGCGCGTGGGTTGTGCAAGAATTTAGCTGGGTGCTGTATCTGTTTGGTGCCTTCTTGTTGGTAACCGGTGTTCGGATGCTGTTTGTGGCCGAAGAAGAGCCGGATATGACCAAGAACCCAGTACTGAGGATTGCGCGTAAATATCTGCGTGTTTCAGATGAGCATCATGGTGAAAAATTTGTGGTGAAGAAAGACGGCATACGCTATTTTACGCCGTTATTTTTAGTGCTGATTTTGGTTGAAATCTCAGATGTGGTATTTGCGGTTGATTCTATTCCGGCTATTTTTGCAATTACAACCGATCCATTTATTGTCTTTACTTCCAATATCTTCGCGATTATGGGTTTACGTGCTTTGTATTTTCTATTGGCGGATATGGCTGATCGCTTTCACTTATTGCAATATGGTCTGGCGCTGGTACTGGCCTTTATCGGTACAAAGATGCTGATCATGCCTTGGTTTCATATGCCGATCGCGATCTCTTTAACCGTGGTGATGGTACTGATTGCTGGTAGTGTGGTCGCCAGCCTTTATGTCACGCGTAAGCCTGATTGAGACTTTTAGATGATTGATATAGTGGTCTTGTTTTTTTTATTTGGTTTGGCGGCGGGCTTGCTGCGTTCAGCGTTGAAACTGCCCGTCGCTTTATACGAATCCCTTTCGGTTTTTCTGCTTGTTGCCATCGGCTTGAAAGGTGGGCAAGGACTTGCTTCTCAACCTCTGGCACCCTTATTGCCACAGCTTTTGGCTGTGGTGGTGCTGGGGGTTGTGCTCACCTTAATTGCGTTTTTCATCTTGCAGCATGCAGGGCGTTTTTCGCGCGCTGATGCCTCATCGATGGCGGCTCATTATGGCTCGGTCAGCGTGGCCACTTTCGCCGTAGGGGTGAACTGGCTGACGACGCGGGACATTCCCTTTGAATCTCAGTTGACCATTTTTTTGGCAGTGATGGAAATCCCTGCCATTTTAGTGGGGATTGTGCTGATGCGTGGCTTAGGCAAGCAAACGCGCTGGGGGGCGCTGGCGCATGAAGCTTTGCTGGGCAAGGGCGTGACTTTGTTATTGGGGGGCATGTTGATTGGCTGGGCGGCAGGTCCTGATGGCTTAGCGCCGATTAAACCTTTGTTTTTTGATTTGTTTAAAGGGGTGTTGGCGCTATTTCTGTTGGAAATGGGGCTGATTGTGAGCCATCAGGTTGACGAGCTTAAAAAGCGCGGTCTGTTTATTTTGTCCTTTGCAATATTAATGCCGCTGCTGGGGGCTGTGCTTGGGACTGCATGTGGCGTCTTGCTCGGTCTGTCGATTGGTGGCGTCACATTGCTGGCCACACTGGCCGCGAGTGCTTCATATATTGCTGTGCCCGCTACGATGAGGCTGGCTATTCCTGAGGCGAACCCTGTCATTTCTCTTGCCGCAGTATTGGGGGTTACTTTTCCTTTCAATATTTTAATCGGCATTCCTTTGTACCACCGCTTTGCGAGCTACTTTGTCGGAGCTTCAGGATGAGTTTAAATACCCAAGCACGCACGCTGCTGACTGTGATTACAGAGGCGGCCATAGAGCAGGTGTTAGTACGCGATTTAGACCGGCTTGGTGTGCGTGGCTATACCATTTCGGACGCTCGTGGTCGAGGCAGTCATGGTATGCGTGAAGGGGCCTGGACAAAATCTGCAAACATTCGCATTGAAATGATTTTTCCGCGGGCAGTGGCGGAGGCGACGCTACTACATCTGCAGGACACTTATTTTGCGAATTACGCCATGGTGGCTTTTTTGCAGGATGTTGAGGTTTTACGCTCGGACAAGTTTTTATGATGCGTGAGCTCACCGCCAACCCTCTGGCTCAGCGAGTGTTGCTAGGGATGTTTGTGGGCTTACTCGGCTTGTCCGTGTCCATCGTACTGGCCCCCTTTGTTATTCCTATGCTGTGGGCCGGTATTTTGGCTTTTTCGACTTGGCCCTTGTATCTGTACCTGTTAAATAAAACCGGGCAAAGGCCGACTGTTGCCGCATTGCTGCTGACGCTGTTGATGTCGGCACTGGTGGTTTTTCCGGTGATTTGGCTACTGTTCTTGCTAAGGGCAGAGAGCAGCCCGCTAATTGACTTGCTGACCTCTGAGCTAGCATCTGGGCGCGTTAAGCCTCCCGCATTTATAAGCCATTTGCCGATTGTGGGTGCGGAGCTGAGTGCCTCTCTCGGGGCTTTACTGGCAGAGCCCGCCAGAATTAGCCTTGAGCTAAAAAACCAATTACGTCAGCTTGATGCCTATGCCTTTGCCGCGCTGGGGGGGATTGGTAAAAACATCATTAAGCTGCTGCTTGCGCTATTTACACTGTTTTTTGTGTATTTGCATGGTGCAAACGTCGCCAAACAAGTTCGGACTATCTGTATTTCACTCTTGGGTGAGCGGGCCGATGGCTACTTGAAAACGGTGGCCTTAACTACGCGAGCCGTGGTTTATGGCATCGTGCTGACCGCACTGATTCAAGGGGCGGTGGCAGGTTTAGGTTATTGGGCTGCGGGCCTGTCTGCACCGGTTACCTTGGCTGCGGTGACTGTTTTATTGGCTATGGTGCCGTTTGGTACGCCCGTGGTATGGGGGGCTGCGGGCTTGTGGCTACTCTTTACCGGCCAAACTGCGGCAGGAATAGGCCTGCTACTTTGGGGCGTGATGGTTGTTTCTTGGGTTGATAATATTGTTCGGCCCTTGGTTTTGTCTGAGGTTGTGGATATTCCGTTTATTCTTGCGCTGTTTGGTGTGCTTGGCGGTTTAGCTGCTTTTGGTCTGGTTGGTCTATTTTTAGGCCCAGTGATATTAGCGCTTGCACTGGCGGTGTGGCGGGAATGGCTGGATGATGAAAATGCCTTGCCCAATCCGCCTTCTTAATCTGTCTTCATCGGCATTGAAGGGGCTACTGTATACTTCTGACTAAGGCGTTCAGCCATTTTTGACCTCGAATACAGTAGACCTTATGACCGACTCTCTCAGTGATGCTCCAGAAATTTCTTTAATTCATGATTACCTGCACACGTATCACGCCACACTGGTGACCACCGATGGTTGCTATGCGGTTTCTGTGCAGGGTGAAATCATGGTTAATGGTCTGCATATTCCCTATCACTTGGTGCCGGACGAAGGTTTCCTAGGAAAAAGCAGTAAGTGGCGCAAGCTCGATAGCGCTGCGCGTTTTGCCATGCTTAAAGCGCGCTGGAATGACGAGGCCCGTGCCAAGTTAGAAGCGCAGCTTACGCACTGCGCCGAACAAGTGCTGGCGATTGCCAAGGATTTTGATCTCGACCCCACCGCAACGCTGACGGCATTTCAAGCCAAATATGAGCTGGCACGGTTTCGCTGCCAATTAGCGCTGGATCGGATTGATGCGCTGAAAGGCGGTAAGGCGGCGACGCGCCAAGCAGATAAAACCCATAATGCGGTGAATTTATCGCTGTACCCCGAGTCATTCACCGTGGCGCAAGCCATGCCACGGCATTTTATTGCCATTCTTGGCCCGACCAATTCGGGTAAAACCCACGCGGCCATGCAGCATTTGCTGAAAGCCAAATCTGGCGTGTATTTAGCCCCGCTGCGTTTGCTGGCTTTAGAAAACTATCGTCGTTTAACGGACGCAGGTGTGGCAGTCAGCCTGATTACCGGCGAGCAAAGAAAGCTGCATCCAGAAGCCACCCATGTGGCCAGTACGGTAGAAATGCTCAACCCTAATCGTGTGATTGAAGTGGCGGTGATTGATGAAATCCAACTCTTAGAAGATCAAGACCGAGGCGCTGCTTGGACGGCCGCGGTCTGTGGCGTACCAGCCAGCACCGTGTATTTGCTGGGCGCGCTGGAAGCACAGCCTGCGATTGAATCCTTGGTTAAGCGGGTGGGCGGCACATTAGAAGTGCGCAAACTACAGCGTATGTCGCCGCTGGAAATGGAGAAAAAACCGCTAGGCTCTTTAGCTAATTTGCAGGCCGGCGATGTACTAATTGCGTTTTCGCGCCGTGAAGTATTGAACTGGCGCGATCAGGCGATTGAGCAGGGCTTTAAAGTGTCGGCGATTTACGGTAATTTATCTCCCGAAGTGCGCCAAGCGCAGGCCGAGCGATTTATCGACGGTGAGACTAAAATTGTTGTAGGCACGGACGCCATCGGCATGGGCCTGAATACCCCAGCCAGACGGATTATTTTTACCACCGCCAATAAATGGGATGGCTACGCCGAAGGCACCATTGCCGCCTCGCTGGCGAAGCAAATTGCCGGGCGGGCAGGGCGTTTTGGTGAGCACGAAGCAGGCTTTGTGGCAGGGCTGGACGCGAAAACGCATCAAATGATTGCTGCATTACTCAAGCAAGCGCCGGAGCCATTGCCCAGCACCGGTTTCTTTGTTTCCCCAAATTTGGATTACTTGCAGCAGATTTCTGGCGCGACGGGCGAGACTAAATTGCAACCCTTGCTGGAGCTATTTGCCAAGCATATTAATGTGCATGATGAATTCTTCTTGCCTGCCAATCTAAGCGAGCAAATCGAAAAAGCCCGCTGGTTGGATACGCTGACTTTGCCGCTGACCGATCGCTTTGTATTCAGCCTTTGCCCCATCTCCACTAAGTTCGCCATGCTGGAATCGGCCTTTAAAGACTGGACGCAAGCCCGAGCCAAACGCCGTGCCGCGCCACTCTTACGCATGGATGGCATGGGCGGGCGTAATGAATTGCAATACTTGGAAGACACTTGCAAGCTATATTCCGCCTATGCATGGCTAGGCTTCAGAATGCCAGATACCTTCCCAAGCGGCGAAATGGCCGAGTCTTTAATGCAATCGACTTCTGAGCAAATTGATAAGCTGCTGCAAAAGCAAAACACCAGTCGTAAGCCAGCTGCGGTAGGCAAGGCTCGGCGGGGTGCTTGGGGTAAGTAAGGTATTACGCGTTCTATGCGGTGAGTATTTGAACTTGTCATAAGCACTAAAAAAGCGTCATTCCCGCGTGTTTTTGTCGGGAATCCAGTAGCACTACTGGACCCCCGATAAATACTTCGGGGGTGACGACGGTGGAAATTTAGAGTGTCGTATGGCGTTTGTCGCCCATTCTCTGTAGATGGCGAGTGGTAAAGCCCCATTCTAGAAAAACACAGGTCCTTCTTCTTTACCCCCTGCCTATTCTCGACTAGAACTAGGAGCAATCCCTGTTCTTGAGTCGAGGTCTTTATGCGTGTTATTTCTTTTTGTGTATTGGGCTGTGTGGGTATGACTTTTGCGGCTACCCCGCCTAAATCAACGCCGCCTGTGGCTCAGGTTTGGATTGATTTGGCGACTTATTCAGGCTCGATGATGCCTGCAGGCATGGGCTCTGTAGCTGGCTTATTAGGTGGGGTGTTTGGCGCTAGCAAGGGGGCGAATAGTTTTGGAAATACCCAAGGCGCAACAGCTGGGCGCTGGATGGATGTTACGCTTTCCACTCGTAAAAACCCAAGTTTGCAAGAGGGCGTGCAAAAGGTGCCGCAGGGCAGCCAGCTTGCACCGCAGCTGAATTTGCTTAGTCCGCAAGAGGGCAAGCCAGTGCCCGTGACCGAATCAGAAGAAGAAAGCCCCGCTCCAGAATTTAAACGTCCTAAGGGCAAAGTGTTGCTCTATTGGGGCTGTGGCAGCGAGGTGAGAAAAGGCCAGCCGCGTGTGCTGGATATGGCCACAGCCGATATGGCGGACTTTGCCAAGGTATTCCAAAGCCGCCGCGCCACAACGCGTGGCACGCATAGCAGCCCAGGTCGCCCGATCTGGCCCAATAAAAGCGATAGCCGTATGATTCCTGATGGGGCGTCCTTGCAAGGTGAGCATGAATTTAGCGGCGATGGCGTGCCAGAAGGCTTTAAATTTAACCTAGATGCCCAGCACGATTTAATGCCCGCGATTGATTTAAAGCAGCGAGATGAAGGGCTGGCGGTGGTGTTTAATTGGCAGGCCATGCCGCAGGCTAGGGCGTGGTTTATGACCAGTATGAGCATGAAAAATCAAGATGAAATGGTGTTCTGGAGCTCCAGCGAGCTACCCGATGCGGGCTTTGGTCTGCTTGATTACCAGCCCAATGCCGCAATTGATCGTTGGTTGAAAGAAAAGGTATTGCTGCCAGCTCAAAGCATAGAATGCAAAGCGCCCAAAGAAGCGCTAGGCCAAGGCATGCTGCGGTTGATTGCTTACGGTGATGAGCTAAATCTTGCCTATCCTCCCCGGCCGAAAGATCCCAAAGTTGTTTGGAACCCGCAGTGGGCGGCAAAAGTGCGACTGAAATCGATGGCAACCAGCATGGTAGGGATGCCTGCAATGGAGCGGGGGAGCGATAAACCTGCTCAGGAAAAACCTAAATCACCCGATGCGGTTGATTTATTAAAAGGGATTTTTGGAATGTGATGAATTGCTACTGCTTGTGAAGTACCTCATTGTTTATGATTTTGGCTTATTTTTATCTTCAATGTAAGAATAAAGACAGCTAATTGTATTGGTTTTTGTTATATTTGCACAATGTGCTGAAAATATAGGATCCATGTATGTTATTTAAAAAGCTGCGCCTTTAAATGCTAAAGGCATTTATTTTTTATGTGCTTTTCTTTATTCCCTGCGCATGGGCAGGTGAAGCGTCTTCGGCTTTTCTGGTGCAATCTCAGAGTAGTGGCGCATATATCAACTCTAATATCGATTATTTTGTTGATGTATCAGAAAAGATGACCCTCGATGAGGTGCGCAGCCAAGCTGATTTTATTTCAGCAGGAGGGCGCAATGTATTGGCGCAAATTCACCATCCGATCTGGTTTCGTTTAAAACTAGAGCGAAGTGTTGATGCGCCTCTGCGCTGGTGGCTGGATTATCAAATTTTTAGCCCTAGAGAGCTGGCTTTTTATTCTCCAGATCAAAATGGAAAATATATTGAGCAAGTATCAAAGAAATATGAGCCATTCTCTGCTCATCCCCTATCTGGAAGGCCATTCTTCTATCCAATTATATTTAATGATCAACAACCGATGGTGATTTATTGGCGTTCTGTATCGCATAGCGCTTTTATTTTCCCTGTTAGAGTTTGGCAACAAGAAAAATGGATAGATGCAACCTTAAGCGAATATCTATTTTATGGCCTATTGCTGGGTATTATGCTTGGCTTGTCTGTATATAATTTATTTATCTATTTAAGATTAAGAGATAATATGTTTTTGCTGTATTTCTTTGCCATTGTTAGTTATATGTTTTATTCGATTAATATCAATGGGCTAGATCTGAATATATTATGGACCAGTGGGTTTTATCGCTTTAAAGGTTTGTCTTCGTGTATTTCTGCTACAACTGGTATTTTTTCTGTGCTGTTTGCTATTTCTTTGCTGGGCGATTTAAAAAGAAGAAGATGGTTTAATTACACCTTATATGCCATTGTAGCCATCTACTCCTCTGTATTTATCCTTGTTCTAATTGGAGAGTATTCTTGGGCGGAATTACTAACCCAATGGGCAGGGGGCGTATGGTTGCCGCTGGTATTAGGAATGTCAGCTTATCTAAGCTATTTAGGATCTGTATGGGCTAGATGCTATTTGCTAGGGGAGGGGCCAACTTTAATTGGCAGTACTCTCTTGGTTTTGCTTACGCAGGGAGCGATTGAGGCAAATCGTTTTAATACTACATTTTATTTTGTGGCGGGAGCATGGAGCGCGATTTTATTCTCACAAGCATTGGCTGAGAAAGTAAATAGCCTTAAAAAGGCAACGACCGCAGCGCTTAATATGGCAGTGGTAAAAAAAAATGCACGCCTACAAGAGGCCGAGCAATATCGAATGACGTTAGAAGAAAAAGTAAAACAAAGAACCAAGGAGTTATCGCTAGAAATACAAATGCACCAGCAAACCTTAGAGCAATTACGTAATAGCCAAAGCAAATTAGAAGAAATGGCCTATAGCGATGCTTTGACAGGCCTGCCGAATCGACGCATGTTTCAAGATAGATTATCGCAGGCATTTACCCGTGCTCAGCGACAAGGAGGAGAGTTTGCACTGGCATTGATGGATTTAGATTATTTTAAGCGAATTAACGACAGCATGGGGCATGCGGCGGGAGACCAGTTGTTACAAATCGTCGCTCAACGTTTGAATGATACATTACGCCATTGTGATACCGTAGCTCGCCTTGGTGGAGATGAGTTTGCCATGATTCTGACGGCACCTATCAGCCGGGAAGATGCAGTCAGTCTGTGTCAGCGCCTTTTAGCTAGTTTTGATGAGCCTATTTTCATCGAAAACCAGCAGTTAAAAACAGGAATGAGTATCGGTTTGGCTTGGTTCCCTGTAGATGGCCAAGATATTGATGAGCTGATTGGTGCTGCCGATGTGGCGCTCTATCAGGCGAAGGCGGCAGGGCGGCATAGGCTCAGTTGTGTGGGTTATGTGGCTGGTCCAAATTAGATTCCTAATGAGGATTTGTAGAAGATGGTGTATTGCGCTTTTGCAGCATAAGGAAGGGTATGCGTTCTACGTTTTCAATTTTTTTGCTATGGTTATTGGTTGCAGGTGGCATTTATTGGGGATTTAATATTTTAATTGCTTATCAATATAATCCCAATGCAGCGAGTTCTTTGAGTGCAGAGCAGGGGCAGCAATTAATTTTAAAGCGCTCTAAAGATGGGCATTTTCGCTTGAATGGCTTAATCAATGGCGAGCCGGTGCTGCTGTTGATTGATACGGGTGCAACGGCGATGACTTTGGGAGCACCACTGGCAGAGCGTTTGCAACTGAAGGTGGGGGCGACTTTTGTCTCGCAAACAGCGAATGGCGCGGCGGAAGGCTATCAATCGAAGCTGGCATCGTTTTCTTTTGGCCCTTTCAACTTCAAGAACGTGACCGTGGGCGTTGTGCCGCAGCTCGGTGATGAAATTTTGTTGGGTATGAATGTCCTGAAGCGCTTTGATGTCACGCTGAAGGGCGATGAAATGATTTTGAACTTAGCTAAGCCCAATCCGCCGCCATCGCTCTAACGGTGTCAATCACCTGCTGCTTACTCACATCCGCACGCTTGCCGCTACGCCAAGCCATCATCACTTCCCATTCCCAAAGCGGCAAATCGCTGATGGCAAGCTTAATCAGCCGCCCTTCGCGCAAATCCCGCTTTACGGCCACTTCTGGCATAAAAGTTAAAAAACCGTGTTCCATCGCCATTTCCCGCGCTGCACTGGCGGGTTGAATGGCGTGAATCGGCCCGCTGGCGCTACGTAAGCTGCGCAGCTGATTAATCAGCTGATCACAGCCATCGCCCCAAAACTGCGGTGCCAGCTGCTCGTTGGCAATATCGGCCAGCGTCAGCGCACCGGATTTGGCGAGCGGGTGGCGTTTATGCACCACGGCAATAATGGGTGATCGCCAGATGCGCTCCATTTGAATACCTGCTACGGCGGGGCATTTAAGGATAAAGCCGAACTGCGCTTTGGCGCTAAGCAGGTTTTCCATAATGGTTTGCGAGTGATCGGTGCTGCAGCGGATTTCCATCGGCGCTTTGGCAAGGGCCACCAGAATGGGGCCAAATACCACGGAAGCTAAAGAAGGCATACAGGCCAGCGTCATTCTGGGCAGGGCGGGAGCGCCTTGAATCGCCGTTCTGCCCGCTTCTAGCGTGGCGAGTGCTTCTTGTGCGGCGGGCAAAAAAGACAGGCAGGCTGCCGTTGGAATCGCACCTCGGCGGTGGCGTTGAAATAATTGCGCGCCAAGATCGACCTCCAGTAAACCAACCCGCTGGCTGACCTGTGGCTGCGACCAGCCGCGTCTTGCCGCCGCCTGACTAAAGCTGCCACAAGCCACAATATCGATCAGCAATTGCAAATCATCAATATTCAGAGCCATAAGTAAAATCCATATTAAATATTAGCAGTTCACGGCTTCTATAATAACTGGCCTCAGCCGAGAATATGCATTAATCATGAGAGGAGATGCAAAATGGCTGGGGCAGAGCGGGCAAGGCGGCTGGGGCGACGTTTTATTATGCTGGACAATATGCTGGGTGTTTGTGGGTTTTTTCTGGTTTTTCCCTTGATTAGCCTGCACTTTGTCGACCAACTTGGCTGGGCCGCAGCGGCGGTGGGCTTGGCTTTGGGGATTAGGCAATTGTCGCAGCAGGGCTTGGGCCTGCTTGGTGGTTCTTTAGCGGATCGCTTTGGGGCCAAGCCTTTGATTGTGTATGGCATGTTGCTACGTGCTGCAGGTTTGGCTGCAATGGCCGTTGCGGCACATCCTAGTACCTTGATTTTTTCCTGTGTCTTATCTGGGCTAGGCGGGACTTTATTTGATCCACCAAGGAGCGCGCTGATTATCAAATTAACCCGCCCGCATGAGCGCAACCGTTTTTATTCCTTACTCATGATGCAGGAAAGTGCTGGGGCCATGCTTGGGGCTTTGTTGGGATCGTGGTTGCTGGCGTTTGATTTTTTCTGGGTAGGCATGGGTGGTGCGGCTGTTTTTGTGTTGGTGGCGCTGTTGAATGCGGTGTTTTTGCCTGCTTATCGGGTAGCGACTAAAAGAACGGCGGCAGTGACCGCGATTCGCGTGGTTTTGGCCGATAAACCTTTTCTCTTTTTTGTGTTTACCTTAAGCGGCTATTACGTGCTCTGTGTGCAAATTATGCTGCTTTTGCCGGTGGTGATTAAGCAGCTGGCAGGCACTGCGCAAGCGGTAGGCTGGATGTATAGCCTTGATGCTGTGCTTGCACTTTGCTTACTCTATCCTTTGGCTCGACTGGGGGAGCGCTACTTTAGTTTACAAGTGCGGGTATTGGCAGGTATTACCTTGATGACACTGAGTATGGCTGCAATGAGCTTGGTCACTGGGGTGGTAGGGGCTTTTGTGGTACTGGCATTTTTTTACCTTGGCACCTTAATTACTGAGCCTGCTAGAGAGTCATTATTGGCAAGCTTTGCTCAATCAGAAGCGCGTGCCAGTTATATGGGCATGGGACGTATGGGTTTGGCCGTAGGCGGGCTGTTTGGCTATACCGGAGGTGGTTTTTTGCTGGATCACGCCCGCAGCTTAAATATGCCAAGTTTGCCTTGGCTGGTGCTAACCCTGATCGGAAGCGCAACGCTTTTAGGCTTATTTAAGCAATTTTTTCCTTCCCATAAAATCCTTTTGCACTGGCTAAAAGCCCAGTCGGCCTAATTTTAGCGGTATGTTTCAGTAGGATTGGATCGCTTGAAACTGCCGCTTATCTCCTTTCTATGTAAATAATGCACATTCTTGGTGTTGGGTTGTATTTGGCCTTGCCTGCAGCAGGCACAGAGAGCTGCACCTTGAAAGGCGCAATGAACTTAAAAGACTTTTTGCGCCATGCCTTCCTGACCAGCATTTTTGATGCGATGGCTAAGAATGGAATTCTGCAAATCGTCGTATTCTCTATTTTCTTTTGCGTAGCGGGCGCAGCTTTGGGCGAGCGTGCCACGCCTTTGATTGACGTCATTGACGTGGGTTGCCCATGTCATGCTTAAAATCACCACCTACATCATGAATTTTGCACCCGTGGCCGTTTTTATTGGAGGCAGAGCATTTTTGATGATCAAGCGGCTCTCGTTAAGCTTCGATAGTTAGTATTATTTTTTCAGTGCTTTGCCATTGGGCCAGTTGGCAAATTTCCAGTCTTGATAGGTGTTTTGATTGGCGAAGCTGGCAAAGTCGCTGGGGAAGCGTTGTTGCTTGAGTGGCTTACCCTTGGCTTGGCTATACACACCCATAAAGCCGCCACCGGGGGCGGAGATATAGGCCCAGTCGTCCCCTGTCATCGGGTCTTTATAGGCTTTGCGGATAAAGCGCCTTGGTGTAGGGCTGCGCGGATCGAGTACCAGTTCTTCCAGTGTTTTGGGGTATTGCACGCCCTGCATCATATTTTGCTCGCTATAGAGCTTGATGCCACGGCGGATTTCAGCACCAACCCGCAGTAGCTCTTCTTCTTTGGCCCGCTGGGCGCGGTTTTGCCATGCTTCGCCAACTTGGGCGAGGTAAATGCCCATGATTAATACGGCCATGAGTGCCCATGCGTAAGCGAAACCCGACTGTTTGTTGGCTAGAGTTGGGCTTGTCCGCGTTTTTGTTTGCTGCTGCATGATCGAACTAAACCCTTTTCCGTAAGCACGGCCGAGTGGCTTACCAGCTGTTATAGGCCGAGCCATCATTGCCGTTTCCTTCTGCGCCGCTTTTTACATCGTATACGCCGCTGGCGTTTTCAGATTTGACGATTTGCCAGCCATCATTTTTGCCTATGATCGGGTCCATGGGCATTTCACGCAGGTATTTGCTGCTGACTAGCTCGTCGATGGTGGCGGGGTAATGGCCGGTATCGGCATAAAATTTATCAATGGCGTCACGCATGGCGACGAGGTTGTGCTTGAGCACCGTTTCATTGGCGCGCTCGGTTTGATGAAAATAGCGGGGCACAACAAGGGTGAGCAGGCTGGCCATAATGGCGAGCACGACCAGTAGCTCGATTAGGGTGAAGCCTTTGTGGTTTGTGTGGCCTTTATTGGCAGACGACGCATGCGCCATGGTGATCCTATTGATGATGTGGTTTTACTTATTACGCGGTAGCTAAATTCAAAAAGATCAAAATTCATCGTAGGGTGGGTTAGGCCGCTCTTGATGCTTATTAGTGCGCAGATATATTTCGGCCGTAACCCACCATGACACTAAATTCAAAAAGATCAAAAGATTATTTTAGTGCCTTCGGCACCTTGATTTAGGAGCGGTAGCCACCGCGGGGGCCTTACTTTCTTGAGCGGCCAAGAAAGTAAGCAAAGAAGGCCGCCCCACGAAACACGAAGGCCCCTGCGCTGCGGACAATCGAGGCGGCGGCAGGCGGGATTGGCTCGTTCCTCGCTCCCTGGCCGAAACCCCGCCCCGCTTGTTCCTCGCTCCGGCGTGTTTCAAGGGGACTTTAAAAAGCCCCATGCCACAAGTTGCGATAAACGACAGATAGCTGGGTTTGAAAATATTTAAAACATATTAAAAGACCTTAATTCACCCTCAGTTTTTCTCCGTGAAACTCCGTGTTCTCCGTGCCCTCCGTGGTTCAGGACTTGGGTTTCCACCGCTCACTATCTACCACTTCTTATAAGCCGTGCCATTCATTCCCACCCCGCTACTCAGTGAATACACATCAAACACGTCGCGGCCTTCTTGGGGGGAGTCGGGGGGGCTGGTGTAGCTGCGTAGGCCCCAGGTTTTTTCATCTGAGCTACTTGGGCAATCGCAGAAAGGGTCTCTGGGTAGGCGGCGTAGAAAGTAGATCATTTTTCCATTGGGGTCTTTGGCGTCTTTTATCCCTTCTGTTAAGACGTTTAGGTTGGGAGGATAGCCGGTTTCTTCTACGGATTTTTTGATCTGCCCCTCGTCTGCGGCTTGTTTGTAAGCATCTATGCCGGCACGAATTTGCCATAGCGCATGGCGCAGGGCTTCTTCGCGCTGGCGGGTGGCGGCAATTTGGGTGAGTGGCATGGCCACGGTGGCTAATACCGCCAAGATGGTGAGCGTTACCATCAGCTCGATCAGGGTAAAGCCGTGAGCGAGCCGATGTTTCAATGGCTTACGGGCCAACATATCAGCGGCGTCCCATACCATTGCCTCTGGCGGGTTGAGGAGCGGGTTGGGCCGCTGGGTCTGCTGCGGGCGGCGTTGATTTAGGCACAAACTCCTCGGGCACAGGGGCTGGAATCGGCGCTGGGCTAGGCTCGACTTGCGCCATGATGGGTTGAGGTGCAGGAATCATCACGCTACCGACTGCATTGCTATTAATTTTAATGCTAGAGCTGCTGCGTAAGCGCAGTGGGCTAGTGCTGATTGCGCCTTCAGTGCCGCTATCAAAAGTGGTGATATGCGGTGCTGGAATCGCTAAATTGCGCACGACGCGTGGCGTGATTAATAGGATGAGCTCGGTTTTACTATTGTCGTCTTTCTTGCTGCCAAAGATGCGGTCTAGGCCGGGTAGCTCGCCCAGCCCTGGCAGCGCATTGCCATTGGCTTGATCGGTGCGAGAGAGTAAACCCGCTAAGACCTGCGTCTCGCCATCACGAGCGCTCATATTGGTGGTGGCATTGCGCGTGCCCACTTTATAGGCGATCAGGCCGTTGCGGGTGGTGATGCTGCCCGTCACATTGGACACCTCAAGCGAGACTTTGACGCTGATATCGTTATCAATCGTTAGAGTGGGTTCAACATTGAGCGTGAGACCTACATCCAAATAAGTAATTGATTCAGATGTGGTGCCATTATTATTGGTGGTGGTCACAACAGGGACGCGCTCACCAATCTGCACCTTGGCTTTTTCCCGATTTTTAACGCGAATTTTTGGATTAGCCAGAATATTGGTATTGCCTTTCTGGTGCATAAAATTAGCGCTAATCATGGGGGTTCCCAAATTAACCAGCACATCGCTTTTATTTAAATTGCTGAGGCGATCCAGGCTAATTGCGCCAGCTGTGACGGGGATCGCCGTAACATTATTGATGGGGGCTAAGGAGGCAGAAATCGTATCTGGGTATTGAATCCCCATATTCAGCACATCGGTGCTACTGACTTCTAGGATTTCTACATCCAGAATGATTTCTGATTGCGGTAAATCTTGGGCGGCAATCAGCCGTTCGGCCACAGCAACCGCTTCGGCGGTATCGCGCATGACCAGCATGGATAAACGCTCGTCGATATACACATCTTTGGTTTTAACCATTTGCTTAATCATCGCCAATACCTGCTTAGGATCGGCATTGGATAAATAAAAGGTACGCATCACCAAATCTTTATAATCACGATCTTTATCTGGGCGTTTTGGATAAATTAATATGGTGTTTTCATTTAATACTTTTTTATCGAGTTGATTAGTGGTCAAGATTAAATTGATCACATCTTCAACGCTGCTATCGTGCGCATAAATGGTGGTGCGTAAATTAGGTGCAACATCACGATCAAAAATAAAATTAACTTTGCCTATACGCGAAATAATATCAAAGACGCTGCTGAGGCTTTGATCTTTAAATTGCAAAGAAATCGGGTTTTTTAAAGATTGCGCTAAGCCGGGGCGTAGCGTGGCTTCGCGGGTTTTGCGGCTTTCAACCTCATCACGCAGCCTAAGTGCCTGCGTGTTGCGTGGATTATCGATCAGTATTTGCGCCAATACATCCAGCGCTTCTTCAGGCTTATTGTCTTTGATTTCACGCGCATATTTCAGCATGGAATCTTGCCGCGCCGCGATTTCGGCCAGCCTGAGGCCATCTGTGGCACGGTAATTGCCTTTATCGTGCGACAACATCTGCTGATAGCGATTGGTCGCCAGCTCAATATCACCACGCGCACGGGCGTTGTCGGCTTCTTTTAGCAGCAGATTGAGCGTGCTGTCTAATTGCCGCTGATAGCTGGCGCGCAGCTTAATATCATCGGGATAAAGCTTGGCTTGCTCTTTTAAATATTGTAAGCCTTGCTCTACTTCACCTTGATAAATCAAGGTTTCACCCTGTTTGCGGGCCATGTCGGCGGCGCAGCCAGTCAGTAATAGGCTGGTTGCGATAAGGGTCATGGTAAAAGTGCGCTTCAAGGTGTCGCTCCCAAGGAAAGGACTTGCTGCTGATTGAGCGGCATAAATGTAAAAATAATTTGTTGGCGGGTGACTTGATCGACTCGCCAAGAGCCCAGCAAAACTTCCCCTTTTTGCACACGGCCAAGGGCTGTGCAACTTTGGCAAACCACCATCTGCTGGCCGCCTGCTTCAAGCACCACGTAATCGGTGGTGCCCTCGTGCCAAGTTGAAACCACTTGAAATGGCAAAGGTGGCGCAACTGGCGGAGGAGTGGGCGTCGGCTTAGGTGTTGGCGTGGGTTTTGGCGGCGGCGGTGGGGGCGGCTGCCATGTTTGAATCGGGAATAAATTCACCGCCACGCTGCTGGCTGTCGATGCCGCCGATGCTTGCGCCGCAACGGCCGACGCTTTAGCGCTGGCTTCACTGGCCGCTACCGCATGTTGCTGGCGACGGGCAGCAGGCGTGTCATCGGGCTGGCTATCTTGCCAGAAAGAATAGAGTGTCAAGATCAGCGTAATGGCTAGCACAATTTGTAAAGGGCGCGAGATCATGGCTGTACCTCGCTTAAATAAGACATTTGTACCTGAATGCTGAGCATGGCCTCGCCAATTTGCGGGCGAGATAGGCTGAGGTTCTCGATGCGCACACCGGGCATCTTTTCCAGCTCTGCAATAAATTGCTGGGTATCGGGGTATGTGCCGTTGGCAGGAAATTGCAAACCATAACGCAGCAGCTCGCCGCCTACTTCGGGTGTGGCTTTGTAATCGCTTTGCTGCAGTACAATATGTTTTTGCTCGGCTAGGTCATTGAGCTTGAGTAAAAACGCGGTAAATTGATTGGACTGCGGCAGGCGCTCGGCCACGCTGCTGGCGGTGGTAGATGCACTCGATGCCGATTGTTTAAGTTTCCTTGCAGCCTCTAGCAAGCTCAGCTCGCGGCGCTCTAAGTCTTTTTGGATGGGCTTGAGCTTTTGCACATAAAGCGCTCCGGCCAGTAGCAGCAAAACCAAGCCTGCAATGGCCAAAATCCCCGCATATTGCCGCCATTGGCGCAGATACCAAATGGCCTGTTGTATGAGTCGCTGCGCATTCATAGCCGCGGCTCCCAAACGATATCTAGGTTTACTTGCACTGGGTGAAAAGGATCGCTGGCGCGCAAATTATGCCGAGATAAAGAAACGGCTTTTACCCCCTTGCTGCTGCCGAGGCGATCGACCAAGGCCAGCGCATCAGCGAGGGTTTTGGCTTCTAAATCCAGCTTGATTAGATGCTCGCTGCTGGCTAGCTCGATGCGGGTATAGGCCACAGTAGGCAGCCAAGTCTGCTCAAGCACCGCCAGTACTGGCACTATGGCCTGCTGCTGTGCCTGATGCGCAGCCAATACCTTGGCGTTGGTTGGCGCTTCTTTTTTTTCTTTATTCTGCGCCTCATCCAAGCGACGGCGCTGCCAGCTGATCTCATCCTCACGCGCATCCAATTGCTGGCGCGCTTGATCGCTGATATCAAGGCGAGTCATCACCCAAAGCAGGGCAATCACGGCCACTACGACGAGGGCTAAACCCAGCCAAGGTGTTGAGCTTGGGGGCCGATGAAAATCGAGTTGCATGGGCTTCATGCGGCGAGGTCCGGTTGATCGTGATGCGGGGGCAATATCGTAGGGCGGGTGCAACCCGCCGTTGTTTTAGGTAAAGCGCCATGGCGGGTTTCACCCGCCCTACGGTTATTGATGTCATTTGATCTGCGGCTAAACCACAGATTTGGCGAATTCCCCACCTCTTTGGCTGGAGCCTGTGTAGGGCGGGTGCAACCCGCGTATTTTTGCGCTGCACTCATATTGCCAAATCCCCAGCAAATACGGGATGTACCGCGCCTAAATAGCTGACTTCGCACTGCGGCAAGCTGAGCTTGGCGAGCGGGTGTGCGGTCGAGCTGATATAGATTTGCGGTGGTAAATTCACTTGCGCCAGCATGGCCGCCTGGCGCAATAGCGCCGCCATACCGCCATCGAGTAGTGCTTCGCTATCTTGATTAAGCGGCAGGCTGACTATGCCTTGCCACGCTGCACCCCGCCAAAACCCACAGCAAAGTTGATCGGTCTCGGTGATCACCAGCGCAAATTCGGTGGCTTTGAGTTGTTTGCGGTACTGCTGATGCACAGCGGAAAACAGCGGCTGCACGCTGCTTAAACGCAGCTTATTCACGCGTGCCAGCTCGATGATGACTTGGTAAATCGATTCATCCATGGCGGCGACAAGGCGCGATTCACCAAAGCCCGCCGGGTTGATACACAGCCGCCAGCCTTCGGTAGAGCCCCCAAATTGTTGGGTTAAAACCAGCGCTGCGTAAGCTTTCCAGTCGGCAGGCTGATACAAGCCATCTTGCCAAGGCAGCACGGCGTAACGTACCCAATCCCCGCTGAGCAGCATATTTAATGTGCTGATGCTGCTTTTAGGACGAGTCTCTAGCCGCTGCTGCAAAGCCAGCGCAGCAGACTGCGCATCGATCGTAGTCGACGCCCATTGCTTATCTGCTTTTTGTAAGCGTGGCTGGCTGGCTAAAGTCAGCTTCTTACTCGCCAGCCAAACGCTATGCTCAATCCATAAAGGGGGCACGATTGCTTTCCTGCAAAGTGGTTAGGCAATACCAAAACGTTAAAATCTTTCAAAAGCTTAAAATAGGCATCATAAAAGGCAAAACAGATAAAAAAGCTGATTTTTATAGGGTGTGCAAGTCGTTTTTCTTGCGCACCGCTTTATTGCGGTGCGTAACGCCTACGGCGTTTTGCACCCTAGGAAACTAAGGTTTTATCGTTTAATCCACAAAAGTCACGCGATTGATTTCTTGTAATGTGGTTTCTCCACTGGCAACTACGGCCAAAGCTTGCTGGCGCATCGACAAAAACCCAAGGCGTGCGGCGAGTTGTTTGAGCTCTACGGCTGGCGCGCGGCTGGCAATGGCTTGCTTTAGCTCGTCGTTGAGTCGCAATACTTCGGCAATCGCCTTACGCCCTTGGTAGCCGGTATTGCGGCAAGCCTTACAGCCCACGCCTTTCTTAAAGCGCCAACCTTGCACCATTTCGCTGTTTAGCCCTGATGTGGCGAGTAGCTCTTCATCGGGCTCGTCATCCACCACGCAATGCAGGCACACTTTGCGGATCAGCCGTTGGGCCACCACGCCGATCAGCGCATCTACAAAGCTATTCGGCTCTACGCCCATATGAATAAAGCGGTCGAGCACCGAAAACACATTGTTGGCGTGCACGGAAGTGAGCACCAAGTGACCAGTCAGCGCGGCTTGCACGGCAATATTGGCCGTTTCGCCATCACGAATTTCACCCACCAAAATCTTATCTGGATCGTGGCGCAGCACCGATCTCAAGCCGCGGGCAAAGCTCAGGCCTTTTTTATCGTTCACAGGGATTTGCAATACGCCAGGTAGCTGGTATTCCACCGGATCTTCAATGGTGATGATTTTCTCTTCGCCGGTATTAATCTCAGAAAGCGTAGCGTAAAGCGTGGTCGATTTACCTGAGCCGGTAGGGCCGGTGACCAGCAGCAGGCCGTAAGGCTCTCGCGCCAAACTTCTGATCCGCGCCATCGTGCCGTCATCAAAGCCCAAGATATCTAAACGCAGCTGCTTAAAAGCGTCGCCGCTTTGTTGCTTATCTAAGACCCGCAGCACGGCATCTTCGCCGTAAATTGACGGCATGATGGAGACGCGAAAATCCACTTCGCGGCCATTAATCCTTGCCTTAAAACGCCCGTCTTGTGGCACGCGGCGCTCAGAAATATCTAAATCGGCCAGCACCTTAATCCGCGAAATGACTTGCTCGGCGGTTTCCAGGCCATTTGCGCCGCCGATATGCAGCAATACGCCATCGATACGATATTTAATGGTTAAGCCATTTGGCGTGCTTTCCATATGCACATCGGAAGCCTTAGCTTTGAGCGCATCGTACAGCGTGGAGTTCACTAGTTTGACGACAGGTTTCGTATCCGCAGCCAGAGTTGCGAGTGAAATTTCGACGATGCCGTCTTGATTCACTTCGCTTTGCTCGCCCACCCCCAGCTGATCCATCGCTCGGTGCGAGGTTTCAAACTGTTCTAAGTAAGTACGTAGCGCCTGATGATGAGCAAAGGCCGTTTGATAGCTGACAGATAAGCGCTGGCGCAGCCAGTTACGCAGCGCGGCATCGAAAGGATCGGCCAACACCACGCACAGCCCATCGCTACCATCCAGTAGCAGACATTGCCTTGCCACTGCTTCACCGTAAGGCAGCAAATCGTAACGTGGGCTAAGTGCGCTGATGGCATCTAAGCTTAAAAACGGCAGGCCAAGAAAGCGGCTAAGTTGCTCGCCGTAATCGGCATCGCTCAGTTGCAATATTTGTTGCAAACGCGGCGCAAGCGGGGCTTGGTCTTGGCGTAATGTTTGGATTAATTCTAGGCTGAGCTTAGGCGACGAGATGGTGATCGCTTCAGTTGCAGCGGGCTTATATATTGCATCTGTCATTGCATATTCCCAGCCAGCTTAAGAATCTGCATATACAGCACAATTCCACCGACCAGCACGCTAATCATCAGCATTAGAAAAGTCTGCTCAAAAAGGCGGGTAAACATATCGACGGCATCTGTCATTGCATATTCCCAGCCAGCTCAAAAATTGGCATATACAGCAGAAAAACAATTCCGCCGATTAATACACCAATAATCAGCATTAATATCGGCTCAAAAAGGCGGGTAAACATATCGATAGCGCGTTCCAGCTCTTCATCGCAAAACTGCGCCGAGCGCTCGCACATGGTGGCTAGCTCACCGCTTTGCTCCCCAACGCGCAGTAAGCGCTCTGATACAGGAGTTGTCAGCTGGTAGCGGGGTAGGGCTTGCGAAAGGGCTTGGCCCGATTTTACATCGACTAAGGCCTGTTGTAAGCCGAGCTGCATTTTGAGCGGCAGTAATTGTGCCGCCAGCTCCATGGCATGCACCACCGAAATCCCACCCGCCAGCAGCAGGCCCACAGTGCGGTAAAAACGCGTCAGCGAAAATAAGCGTCGGTATTGCTCTAAACGCGGTAAGCGCCAAAAGGCCTCACGCAAAGCACTTTTCGCCGCCTCGGTGCGCAGCAAAAACACCGCCAACACCACGCTAAGCACCAAGCCGCCAAACATCATCAAGCCATGTTGATGCACCAAATCTCCCCACCACAGCATGACTTGCGCGGCAAAGGGCAGGTTTTTCATCGACGCATAGATTTGGCTGAACTTTGGGATCACATAAAACAGCAAAAACAGCATAATTCCGCCGCCAATACCAATCACTACCAGCGGGTAAATCACCGCCGCAATGACTTTCTTTTTAACTGCCGCTAGCCGAGATTCGTAATGGTGATAGCGCCCTAGCGCATCGGCAAGGTGGCCGGTTTTTTCTGCCGAGCTAACGGTGGCGATATATAAAGGCGGGAAGTGCTGGCTCATTTGTGCCAGTACCTTAGATAATGGTAAGCCTTGGTACAGGCCTTCAATCATGCGGCTTAATACATCGCCATTAGTATCTTGCGCACTCTTTTCTTTAAGTGTTTCTACGGCTTCAACCAGCGTCAGCCCCGCTTGCAAAAGCGCGATCAGCTCTTGGGTAAATAGCGATAGGCCAAAGGCTTTGGAAGAAAGCTTAAATGAGCTGTGCGCCTTGGCAGAGAGGAATTGCTGCCCTTGCGCCGTCAGTTTATCCCGTAGCTCGCTTTCATTAGCGGCGTCGATATCCAGCTGCAGCAGCTTGCCTGCCTGCAAGGCTTTAACGGTGTAGCGCATGGGGGCTTCGTCTTGTAGGGCGGGTGGAACCCGCCGTCATAAGCAAGGTAGGGCGGGTGAAACCCGCCGTTTAGTTATGGAGCATCGTGTGTGCATCGATGTCCTAAGCTTTAATAGCTAACATCGCTATCTTCCCCTGTACCACCCGCTTTGCCATCTGCGCCCATGGTCAGCAAATCGTAGTCGCGGCCGTTTTCCCCCGGTTTGCTGTAAACGTAAGGCCGATCCCAAGGATCAACCGGCACATCTTTCATCAAATAAGGGCCTTGCCACTTTGGCTCGTCACTTGGCTTTTTGGTCAGCACATTGATGCCTTGCTCGGTACTTGGGTAGTGACCGGTATCAAGGCGGTAATGATCGAGCGCATCGGCAATTGATTTCATCTGGCTTGCCGCAGTCTTAGTCTTGGCTTTGCCTACCTCACCAAATAGCTTGGGCCCAACGTAACCCGCAAGCAGGGCAATAATCAGCAAAACAACCAGTAATTCCAGCAGGGTGAAACCTCTGGATAGGCGGCGATTCTTCATGTCTTTGTCTCTTCCCGTGAAGGCTAGCAGGAGCCGCCTTTCATCTTCTATCCCCGCATCGTAATACGGCGCTTCTTGCGGGATCAAGCCTTTTTCTTAGCTTTTGCCTAGATGGAAAAATACCGTGGGGGAAGTATGCATTGCGACTAGCTAAGTGAAATAGATTATGTGGCTGGGCTAGGGGCTATTGCATAGCCAGAAAGGTGTAATAAGTGCGGAAGATTGGATGCAAATTTTGCTTCCGTGGCGGGGTAAAAGAGCCACTTTTAAGAAATAGCTGATAACCCGGCGAGACTTAACCGTCTGGCGGGTTTCCCCCGCGTTGATGTGCATAGGGGATTTTTATTGGACTCTAGTGCTAATCATGAATTGACAGCCGCTGCAAGCTTCAATAGATTGGTCGCTTGCCACGCGGCTGAGCTTGGTTTAATCGCCAAGACTTGCCGCAGCCATTGCAGGAGAGACTGCTCTTAGAGAGCAGCGCCGAAGGGGAATCGCCCCAGAAACTCTCAGGCAAAAGAACTGTGATGGCGTTGGTAATCTGGAGAGAAGGCGCGGTTTTTACCGCCGCCTCGCCGAAGGAAGCATGGCCGATGTGCTGCATCGCGCCGCAATCTCTCAGGCAAAAGGACAGAGGGGCATCGTTCGGCTTACGCTGAGCGGGCACTGTCATCCTCTACGCCCTGTTCAAACTTAGCCGCTTTGCACCTCTAACTATGGATTACATCCCCTAAGTCGTGAAGCTTGCTTACCAGCATGTGAAAAACAACAACGCTTAGTCGCCTCATTTTGCGATTAAGCTGAACGATATACCGTAAAAACAATCTATTAAAAAACAGACTTAACAATAGCCCGTAAGCGATTCGAGTATGTACTCGGCGCAGCAGCAGGCATTACCCGAGATACATAAAATGGCAATCAGCGTATTTGATTTATTTAAGATCGGCCTAGGCCCATCCAGCTCGCATACCGTTGGCCCGATGCGGGCTGCGCGCACCTTTGCTCGTCGTTTAGAGAAAGACGGCATCCTTGATAAAGTCGCAAAAGTAAAAAGTGAGTTATTTGGCTCCCTCGGTGCAACGGGCAAAGGCCACGGCTCGGATATCGCAGTTTTACTGGGGCTACAGGGTGAATCGCCTCGCCTTGTGGACACCGAAAAAGTGGATGAGATGGTCGCCGCTATTCGTGAAGGCCGAAAACTAAACCTGCTTGGCAAGCATGAAATTCAATTTATTGAGGCCGAACACCTCATTTTGCATAAGCGCAAAACACTGCCATTTCACCCGAATGGCATGATTTTTGAAGCCTTTGATGCCGCTGGCGAGAGCGTCTCTAAGCGTGCTTATTACTCGGTAGGCGGTGGTTTTGTGGTGGACGAAGCAGCAGTGGATGCGGGCTTTAATCCGCCCGGCGTCACCGAGCTAAAGCACCCATTTAAGAGCGGAGCCGAGCTACTTGCGCTGTGCGAGCGCCACGGCAAAAACATCAGTCAGATCATGCTAGAGAACGAGCTGGCTTGGCGCACCGAAGATGAAATTCGCGCGGGGCTGCTGGAGATCTGGGCGGTGATGCAAGCCTGTGTCAAACGCGGCTGCGAGCGTGAAGGTATTTTACCGGGCGGTTTAAAAGTAAAACGCCGCGCCGCCGATATGTACCAAAAACTGCTGGCATCCCCAGAGGCTGCGCTGCGTGACCCGCTCACCGTGCTCGATTGGGTGAATTTATACGCACTGGCTGTTAACGAAGAAAACGCAGGCGGTGGCCGAGTAGTGACCGCGCCTACCAATGGTGCAGCAGGGATTATCCCCGCCGTAATGCATTATTACGCCCGCTTTACGCCTAACCCTAGTGACGACGGCATTGTGCGATTCTTCCTGACGGCTGGCGCAATCGGTATTTTGTTTAAGTTGAATGCTTCTATCTCTGGCGCGGAAGTGGGTTGTCAGGGGGAAGTGGGCTCTGCTTGCTCGATGGCCGCAGGTGCGCTGGCAGAAGTCTTAGGCGGCACGCCTGAGCAAGTCGAAAACGCCGCAGAAATTGGCATGGAACATAACTTGGGCTTGACATGCGATCCTGTTGGTGGTCTTGTGCAAGTACCCTGCATTGAGCGCAACGCTATGGCATCGATCAAAGCGATTAACGCCGCTCGCATGGCATTACGTGGTGATGGTCAACACTTTGTATCGCTCGATCGCGTCATCAAAACCATGCGCGATACTGGCCGAGATATGAACACCAAATACAAAGAAACCGCTAGGGGTGGCTTGGCGATTAATATGATTGAAGTGCCGGTAAATATTGTGGAATGCTGATTTTTTAAAAATCTAGAAGACGGCGGGGAAACCTGCCGTTTTTTTATACCTGCTGCTTAAGATGATTGCTTGGTGTTTGTTTGTATCTCGATCTGCTTCAATGTGCTTAGTAATATTAAATATTTAATGTCAATTGATTAATAACATATCCTGCCGTAATATTTGCAATCATTGAAAGATTGTGGCGGGCGTTTTGAAAATATTACCTCGTTTTTTCTTGCTGATTGGGCTGATAAGTCACGCATATGCGGCGGAGAGCAAGCTTGAAATTCTTCCCCTTTTACCCCCGGATGTCCGCCATGGTCAGCTAGCCAATGGTTTGAATTACTATATCAAGCCCAATGCCGAGCCAGCGGGTAAGGTGGAATTGCGATTATTGGTGAACGCGGGTTCGCTCAGCGAAGCGGATGATGAGCGGGGTGTAGCGCATTTGCTAGAGCATATGGCGTTTCGCCGAACTAAGCATTTTGGGCCTACGGTGCTTAAAGCTTTCCTAGAAAGCCAAGGCATGCGCATCGGCAGTGATTTCAATGCGTTCACTTATCATGAGTGGACCAACTACCAAATGAGCGTGGCTCAGGAAGCGCTACCGCAGGCTTTACAACTGCTTGCGGATTGGGCAAATGGCATCGAGCTGGATGCGGCGGAGTTGGAGCTAGAGCGAGAAGTGGTGCTGGATGAAGGCCGCCTTCGCCAATCTGGCACTGATTTTTACCAGTCGCTGCTTAAAGCGATTTACCCTAAAGAGCAATATCAAAAGCGTTTAGCGATTGGCGATGCTGATATTGTAAAAAATATTCCTCTCGAAAAAATCAAAGCTTTTTATAAGCGCGAATACCAAGCTCAGCGCATGACGCTGCTGATTGCGGGCGATATGAAGCCGCAAGAAGCCGAGGATAAAATTAAGACCCTGTTTGCGGGTGTAGAAAAAGGCACTGCGCCGATAGGCTATGCGCATCCGACCGCGGCAAGTGGTTTGCGGTTTTTTAGCCACCGAGATGTACCTGGGATCGCTCACCCGCAAGTGGTGTGGGGCTGGACTTTGCCTGCGGAATCGATGCGTGATGCAGATGCCGCGTTTAGCAATTTTAAGCGCGGTATGTTGGGTACCTTATTGCAGCAACGCCTGACGGTGCAAGCCAGAAAAGAAGGCAGTCCCTTTATTGATGCCAATTATTTTAATGGGCATGGCTCAAGCTTGCCGACTCGTGAAACAGAATTTACATTGTCCCTGTCGGTTAAAGACAAGCAGATGAAAGAGGCGCTACAGGCCTTATATCGCGAGCTGGAAAGAGCTAAGCGTTTTGGCTTTAGCCAGCAGGAGCTTTATCGCAGCTTCGAGATTTATCGAAAAAGTCAGTCTAGCTTCTCAAGCCATAGCGATTGGATTCATCGGCTACAGATGCACGCCCAATTCGGTGAAACAGCCAGAGACTCATTTGGAATGTTTCAGCAGCTTAAAATATTTTTTGCAGCAACCACCCCAAGTGTTTTACAAGACGAGTTAAAGCGTCTGCTTGTATCGCCAGATCAAGTGGCTACGATCTTATTGCCGCCCGCAGTGAGTAGTTATTCGGTGTTTTTTGAGCAAACGGCCCAAAATATTGTCGATGCGGTACGAGCCGAGCCATTAGAAAATCTGACTCAGGAAGTGAGTAATAAGCCGCTTATTGCTCACCTGCCGGTGGCTGGAAAAATTGTGTCAGAGCAAGATGAGCCGACGACCGAGGGCACCTTATTTAAATTAAGTAATGGGATTGAGGTGTTGATCACGCCGCCTAAAGCGAGTGGTGATCGAGTTGGTTTTTCTGCCCGAGCCGCTGGAGGTATGGCGGCGCTAACTAAAAAGCTGTATCCAGCGGGTTTAACGCTGGTGCAGTATTTAAATCAGGCTGGATTGGGTGAGTTTAGCGGTAGCGAGCTAAGGCAAAGATTATCGTCACAGACCGAGTTAAAGTTTTATCCCTTTGTATATGCTGATCAGCAGGGGCTAGGGGGGGAAGTCGATGCGGTAGATATCGAAACCTTGCTGCAGCTGCAATATTTAGCTTGGACAGCAGCAAAAGACGATAAAGCAGCGGCCAAGTTAAGTCAGGATTTGGCCTATCAATTGATGGTTAGCACTTCAAATTCTTTATATACCGGCCTGAATGAAAAGCACTATGGCGCACTGTGGCCCTACCCTGATTTTTGGCAAACCTATCATTTTGACGCGGCATTAAATGATTTGCTTGAGGCGAGAAATATCTTATTTGCTAATCCGCGCGCGTTTCGTTTTGTGCTGAGCGGGGTATCGAACAATCTGCACAATAGGACATTGATTGAGCAGTACATTGCCAGCTTGCCGACTAAAGATGTGGTGGAGTTTAAGCCAGAGCCGCTTGCACATGGGCGTGGCAATGAGATTCATCAAACCCTTGCTCGCCCTTTATCCATGCGCTTTTGGCATGCTTATGTGCCGGTCCCTGCCAACTCTGGTAGTGATGGTGTGGCTCGTTTTTTAAGCCAGCTTATGCAGCAGCGCCTATGGCAAGCATTACGTGAAAATACGGGGGAAACTTACGGTGTGTATAGCAATTTTGAATTAACTGCGTGGCAAGGCTTGCTGTTTTCTGTGGTTTATCAAACCGATATTAAACAATGTGATCAGGCCGCTAAAATCACCGTCGCTGAAATTGCCCGTTTGCGTAATGAAGCACCGACGATTAATGAAGTGAAAAGTGTGCGTGCTGTGCTGCTTAAAACACAGCAAGAGCGAAAAAATAAGCCCATACAAAATGCCGAAGCTTTATCTTGGTATTGGCTGATCGATGGCTCTGTAAAAGGTAGCGCACCTGATTTTGCGAGCTTCACGCCTGAATATATCCATCAATATGCTAAGGGCTGGTTAGGGCAAAATTACTGGGCCGTGGGTAATTTTAATTGCGTGAATACCGCAGATTTAACGCCTTTGGCGGGGGATTAGGGGCCGTCTTTATCTTCATGGCAAAGCGGGTGCTTTTGCCCGTTTGGTCACTGGTTTATTCTCCGCTTAGGGAATAAACCAGTGGTTTCAAGCATCTAACCATGTGTAAGGCGGGTTGCACCCGCCTTACGAGAGTGCTCATACATGAGATTGGTTTAACTGGATGGCCGATGGTCGTTCACGATCGCCGTCTTACGCCGTTCAATCTCCGCCATAAACTCCCGCAACTCCTCCGGAATATCTTGCTCCAGCCGCTGGTAAACACGGCAATCTGGCGTGCGGGTGATGAGTTGGTAATTCACCAGCTCGCGGCGCAGCAGCACATGATCGCCGATGGCTTCTGCACGTTTAATCCATTCATTGGCCGCTTTCTCGTCCATTTCTAGCTGGGCGGGGAAGCTGGCCCAGATTGGCCAGATGCAGGGTAGTTGCTCAGAAAACTTCGTAGGCCAGCGCATCAAGCGCCCTTGCTCATCAAAATATCGAAGCAAGCGTTTGGTCAGCGGGGAGTGGGTATTGCTTACGGGGATAGGCGCTTCTGTTGCCGCACGGAGATGCTGAAAATTACTAAAGCCAGCAGCGCGTGCCAGCATATTTAGGATTTGCAAGTGGCCGGGGGCAGCAGGCTCGAGTGCCCATTGCTGTTTGAGCGAGCGGGCGAGTGCCGAAATATCGGAGGTATAAAAAGGGTAGCTAGTACGCGACATGGTCGAATCTCCTGTCGTGCCTAAGTCTGAAAGACTGCCGCTGGTCGCCGTTACGGCTTGGCACTAGGGTTCGGGCCAAGCAAAAACTAGATAATTTTTTCGCCATGGCAGGTTTAGCGTGGTTCATATGAACTGGCGACGCCTAGGTGAGCTGCAGACCTAAGGCAGATCATAGCTCAATATATGAATATTGTTCAAGTTGCGGTAAGTATTTGATGAGTTTTTATGACATTTGCTTGCTCGTATCTAACCCTATCCTTCAAATACTTAGATGCCATGTAAGTAGATCGATAGGCTCTAAATATAAGGGCCGTTAACAGGGGGGTACAAGATGAGGCATTGCCAGCAAGGGCTTTGGGTGCTGATGTACTTATCGATTCAGTGGCTAATACTTAGCAGTAAAATAGAGAATGAATAAGATGATTGAACGCAGCTTAATGTCCTGTGCTGTTTTGCAGCAGACGCAAGATCACCTTCATATTGCTTTGAGTGTTCCGCATAAAGCGCTCAGCTCGGCTGTGCTTAATGGGGGGAGCACAATGGTGAGCCACATTGTAAATTTACGCGTCCCTTCGACTTACTCGTTTGCCGAGGCACCGGCAGTGAGCCTGGAAAAATACGCCGCAGCGCAGGGCTGGCACGGTGCATGTGTGGGAATGATGACGGCGGCCTCAATGCGCTCCATGCGCGTCGCCGTCGAAACCGTGCAAGGTGTGACGATCGCGGTGCTAGTGACTGCGGGTTTATCCAATGCTCGGCGCGTGGGTGAGCATGCTGAGTACCGGCAAATGAGCGCGCAAGTTGAGGAGGTCGGCACCATCAATATTATCGTGCTGAGCTCGGCCGGTTTAAGTGATGCGGCCATGGTTGAGGCGCTCATAATCGTGACCGAGGCCAAATCAGCTGCACTGCAAGATGCGGGTATTACGAGCTCGATTTCCAAGCAAATCGCGACGGGCACCGGCACCGATTCGGTGGCGATGATCTGTGCAGATGCGCCAGCAACAGTCCATTACTGCGGCAAGCATGTTTTGTTTGGCGAAATACTCGGTGGCATGGTGATGCGCACGGTGGCGGCTTCAATCGCCAGTTCCATCATGTTGATGCAATAGCATGAGTGCGTAATGTAGCCAGTAAAAAATACTCGGGCACATGGCTAAAGAGGGGGTTATGAAAAATATCGGGGTTCAGCTTTATACATTACGTGCAGAAATGAAACAAAACCTTCAGGAAACACTGGAGAAAGTTGCAGATATTGGCTTTAAAGAAGTCGAATTTGCAGGCTATTTTGAAAATAAACCCCATGACATTCGGCGTCTTTTAGATGAATTAGGTTTAACTGCACCTGCGGCACATATTGCCTACCAAGATCTAGGGATATCTCTTGCTGAAGCCATTGAAAATGCGCAGCTACTTGGCCATCAATATTTGGTCAACCCTTGGATTGATGAACCCATACGTGAACAGCCAGATGGGTGGAGGCGTATTGCTGAAGTTTTTAATCGGGCGGGAGAGCAGTGTAAGCGCTCCGGAATTCAGTTTTGCTACCACAATCATCATTTTGAATTTGTGCCGCTCAATGGGGAGCTGCCTTACGATATTTTGCTGCAGGAGTGCGATCCAAACTTAGTAAAGATGGAGCTGGATTTATGTTGGATTACACTGGCTGGAAAGGACCCTAAAGATTATTTTCAGCACTATCTTGGGCGATTTCCCTTAGTTCACTTGAAGCAGTTAAAAAGATTACCCACTCAGGATTTTAGAGTCGCACTACCTTTTGATCAGGTTTTTCCTGAATTAAGTGAAGTAGGGCCAGGGGTGATTGATTGGAAACAGCAATTATCTTTGTCATTAAGCGCAGGAGTTCAGCATTACTTTGTTGAGCACGATGTAGCAAAGTTTCCATTTGATAGCATTCAGCAAAGTTACCGTTATTTAAAAGAGCTTAATTTTTAAAATTAAGTTGATTTGCTTTGGGGGTAGGAACCGCATGGCGGTTCCTACCCCCAAACTCAAACTGCTTCTGTGCAGACAATGGCTAGTTTATTACCAACAGGGTCTCGCACGTAGGCGGCATACCAATTGGGGCCATAAGGCCGCAGTCCGGGAGCGCCTTCATCTGTTCCGCCGTTGGCAATAGCAGCGGCATAAAAAGTATCGACTTGCTCGTGTGAGCTGGCTGCAAAGCCAACCATCGCGCCATTGCCTGCTGTGGCAGCAGCCGAGTTGAATGGTTTAGCTACCCAAACAATTAATCCTTCGCCCAACCCTTCACTCGAATAGGCTTTCCAGCTAGGAAAATTCATATGCGAGCGCCAATTAATGGTGGCTAATACCGCATCGTAAAAAGCGCATGATGTTTCGTGATCATTGGCACCCAAAGTGACATAGTTTTGCATAACTTTCTCCTTACATGATGTTTAATCAAAGATGTGTTATGGAGTATGGCATGAATCAATTGGGTCGCCAATTAAAACAGAACGATCGTTCTATTTTGTGGTTTTTGTCCTCTTTTAATTTGCTTAGTTTGCTCTTGGGGCCAGCAAAATTACCGCCATGCCGGTTAGGCTAATTAGGCTGCCGAGAATATCCCAGCGATCTGGCATGATGCCGTCCACTTGCCAAAGCCATAACACCGCTACGCTGACATACACTCCACCATAAGCCGCATAAACACGTCCGCTGGCTGCGGGGTGTAAGGTCAGCAGCCAAACAAAAATCATCAGGCTGAGTGCAGCGGGCAGTAATAAAAGCACCGATCCACCCTTACGCAGCCATAGATAAGGCAAGTAGCAGCCGACGATTTCTGCAATGGCGGTGGCGCTAAAGAGGGCGAGGGTTTTGAGGAAGAATGAGCTTTGATCCATGGGGTGGGCCTGTCGTTGAGCAAAGAGCGGTAAGTCACGAAGTATAATGAAGTCCTTGTGGGGCATCGCTATCTATTAATTGGGGCTAGGGCGGGAGTTGCAGTTTGATGATCTCCAGCGGCTTGGCGATGAGACCTTGCCCTCAGCCAGTCCAAATGAATGGGCACAATACACAAACACGGAATAGTTATGCTTACAGAACACGATGCTTTGCATCATTTACGCCCCTTTTGGGCTTCTTATCAAAGCATGTTGAAAGAGGTGGAGGCAGGTGGGCGTTTTCATGCCAGCCCGCAGGAAAGCTATGCGGCTAAGCAGTTTGAAAGGCTGTATGAGCTAGAGCACGATTTGAGTAATCTAAAGCGGGCGACGTGTTTTATTCGTGATTTAGCGCCCGATTTAGCAGAGAGCCACGACATTTATGGCTATCACGATGAGCACTTTGCTATGCGTTTTGCGGGCATTGTGGAGAAGGCGCATCGGCTGGTTGGGGCTGCTTTATTATTAAAGGCCGACAAGTGTGAGGGCAGTGGCGGAAACGCTTTTGTGATTCGGTCGGCCAAAGATCATTACCCCGAAGTGGCGGCAAATCTGGAGCGCTTGGCTGCGCTTGAGGCCAATCATAAAAAAGTACGCAAGGGCGTTGTTGTTACCGATACGGCAAATAGGGTGGTGGCGGATTTTGCCCTAGAAGCTGCGGCTTTGGATGTGCTGATGAGCAAAATAGTCGCAGGTATGGCCGCCTTGCTACTGAGCTTGACGCCTGTTTACGCTTTGATTTGATGGATAAAAAAACAGCAAGTAGCGGCTGGCCGCTACTTGCTGCTGTTTAACGATGGCCGAGTAGACCGCCGTAATGATTAAACTTTAGACAGCTTCATGCCTGTTGCTTCAGCAGTCAGATAACCTACAGCGCAACCAAATTTGTTTTTGTAATTGCTATTAACAATTGGGTTAACCAGTGCCTTGGCGGCTGCATCCATGGTGCTAATCCAGTCACCAGCATGTTGGAAATTGCTCATGATGTAAGTCCAGCCATTTACATCATCTGCAACCACCAGACCTGTGGCTTCTGCACCAGCAGGCATAGAGATCAGACGTGAAAGCACTTTAGTGTCGATATTGTAAGCCCACACAAAGTTATTCACGTGCTGGCTACTGTCTTCACCAATAAACAGGGTGCGCAGTTTTTCAGAGAATTTCAGATTATCTGGGTTAGCAATCTTGTCTACATTTGCGGTATTGCCCAAAGCATCTTTTGCGATATCTTCACCAATAATCAACGCCTTGGTTAGTACCGGTACCCATTCGCTGTTAATGGCTGCGCCATCCAAATCTTTTTGGCCACCTGTTAAGGTATGCGCCATCACGCCGCCCGCAACCAGTTTCTTGGCAAGAGAAACATTGTAAGCTGGGTTATTCCCAGCATCGCCAGTAATCATCGAACCCTGAATGTTTTGCAGTGCAGAGTAGGCGATTTTGTCTTTTGCGTTAACTGTGGTGCCTTCCATCTTCGTGAAGGCCATGCTGGCGCCCACAAAGCTGGCGTAACGGTGGGTTTCAAGGAAGGCTGCTGCTTTTTCCATGCCTGGCTTGATTTTGATCCATTGTGTTTTGCCACTTACAAAAATCTTGGTGTAGCTTGCATCCGCAGGATCTTTTGTTGCAACTGTCATAATGTCGCTTGGCTTCAGGGTATCGGCCATTTTTTCGATTTCAGCGCTGGTGGCTGAACCAAGCTTAATCCAAGTCAGTGCGGCACCGGGTGCTGCTGGGTCGATAGAGAAACCTGTACCGACTTTAGCCACGTACAACGTACCTGAAGACAGATCTTTTTCTTTATCTGCAACGAAAATAAATAAGCCGCTGTTGGTTGCATCGTCACCCATTAAAGCGGTGCGATTATCTGGCATCACTTGGATCAGCTCGTGCGAGATACGGCCTAAGCAGTAATGTTTTTTGATCGAACCCGTGCCATCTGGATTAACCGTTACTTCTGGCAGGTGGCCATAGTGGTAAGGGTTAGCTTTGGTTTCATCGCCGAATACATTTTTGCTGAAGCCTTTAAATTGCGCATCTGTTGCGGCAGTAAAAGCATCTGGCTCGTATTCTTCGCTGGAAAGGTGGGTATTCCATGGTGACATGCTGGCACCACAAGTGATCCACAACATATGTGCTGCTGAGGTATCTACATTATGGTATTTAACCAGTGTCAGCTTACCTGTGGCTTGATCTTGATCTAGCGTCAGCACAGCGATAGGGGAAGGCAGTTGGCCATACATGCTTAGGCCAGCTTGGTTGTTGGTGGTGTATTCAAACTGAACAACTGCAAATACCGCTTTGCCCTTGATGCCGGCAACCGTTGCTTTATCCAGATTAATCAATGATGTGCCATCTGCACAATCAGAGAAGAATTGTCTTTCAAGGCCAACTACAGATGTATCTAGAATAGGCTTGTTGTTGATATCAACATAGCCACCAGACAAGCTGTAGCCGCCTTTACCATCAGGAACGTAATCACCGGTGATAAAGAAAGGCTTGTAAGCCAATTTAAAGCTTTGTGTGGTGCCATCGCTAAGTTTTACATTCAGAGCAGAACCAACGCTGGTGGTACCCATTGCGTATGGGTCTGCAATGCCAGGGGCTGCCATGCCGGTAAAGCTAGCAGATTCAAAGCTGACCACTGCTGGTGCTACCGGGGTAACAGGGGCGACAGTCGTTGTATCGCTATCCCCACCACAGGCGGTCATGAGTAGAGATGCTGCTGAAGCACCTCCCAGTGGTAAAAGTGGAATGCTGGAGAATAATTTTAGGGCTTGGCGGCGGGCAGCTTGCATCTCATCTAACAATTTATAACTCCTCAGTATTTCCGGTCACAGAAAGAAAAACGTTCTTGTCAAATGCCTAATTGAGTACTAGTGGCATTCATTCTGCGTAAGGTAACGTGTTTACATGACAGGCTTATGACATATCTCTATGGGTCTCAGCTATCCATTTCGGGGCAGGAAGTTAAAAATGTTGTGAGTATTTGTAAGCTACATTAAGGCGAGGGTAATAATATTTATTCTGACAGGCTAAGAAAATAGCTGATTTTTATAGGATCTAAATGCCTGTGCGCAAGAAAAAAACGTGAACACACTAAGAGTTCACAAGATTTGGCATTAAAAATACTGGATTAACTGATGTAGAATTACTGACGTAAAAAGGCCCGCTATTTAACCAATTTCTTGGCAAATAGCGGGCCTTTTAATGCTTACAGATGATCTAGATTAACCGCACGCTCCAACAAAGCCGCAGGATACGCAGCGGCTGCAGCCGTCGATTTTTTGTAAGGCGTAAGCGCCGCATTCCGGGCATTTTTTGCCTGTGGCGATCGGGTTGACCGGTGCCAAGGGGGCTTCATACTGGCTATCGTCTATCACATAGGCCATATGTTTATTTTTAAAGCGTGATGCAAGTAGCTTGGTCGGTACTTGATTGCCGGATGCATCTAAGAAACCGCGTTTGGTGAGGATTTGCTGCAGTGCATAGCCAATCGCCGCCACTTCAGATTCGTGGAATAAAGGCGCTTGCGAGCCGTCTTCCTTATTAATCATGCCGCAACGGACGGTGCCCTTGCCCCAGCTTACTTCGCGCATATCGGCCAGCGATTTAGCGATCGAGCCGCCCGAGCGTGCCGCCATCGATAAGAGGCGCATGCTGGCGGTGATCCACTGCTGATCTTCGCTTTTTTGGCTGGCTGGCATAAAGAATTCAAATGGGCGCTCAATGGTGACCAACTCGCCGCCGACCATGCCGGTGATATGGATAAAGCTGACGGTCAGGTAAACCACTTTTTTACCTTCGTACGTCATATAAGCCACTTTAGAAGTCACTGATTCCAGATCGCCATTCGGGCGGCGATCAAACTGCTTGCGCAGCAAATCATCATCGGGCATTTGCTCTTCTTCTGCCACCGCAACCGGCGCTTCAGCGACCGACAATACGCTGCCCAAAATACTATTCGGACGATAAGTGGCAAGGCCTTTCAGGCCCGCACGCCATGCATCCATATAGAGGTTTTGGAAATCTGCGTAAGGATAATCGGCGGGCACATTTACTGTTTTAGAAATTGCCGAATCAACGAAAGGCTGCACGACTTCCAGCATCTTCATATGATCGCTGGCCGACATATTCAGCGCGGTTACAAAAGGCTCAGGCAATTTACTGTCATCCGAGACATCATTGCCCATATGGCGATACAAGCGCCATGCGTGATCGGCCACTTCATAAGTTTGTGTGATGCCATCGTTCATGCGTTTTTTGCGGTTATACACCCAAGAGAAAGCAGGCTCGATACCGTTGGAGGCGTTGTCCGCAAAGGCCAGCGTAATGGTGCCAGTGGGGGCAATCGACAAGAGGTGAGAGTTGCGCAAGCCATGCTTAGCAATCGCCGCACGAATCGCCTTAGGCAGACGTTTAGCAAAGTTACCCGCCAGATATTGAGTGCTATCAAACAGGCTAAACGCGCCTTTTTCCTTGGCTAAATCTACCGATGCAAGGTAGGCCGTATCGCGCATTACTTCAGAGATTTTTTGTGCAAGCGCACGGCCAGCATCGGAATCGTAGCGCAGGCCCATCATCACCAGCGTGCTGCCCAATCCTAAATAGCCCAGACCAATGCGGCGCTTAGACATAGCTTCGGCTTTTTGCTGTGGCAGCGGCCAAGCTGTGGCTTCCAGTACGTTGTCCAACATGCGGATCGCGATGCTAACCACCGCTTGGAAGCCTTCAAAATCAAACCCAACCTCTTTGCTAAACGGCGATGTGACAAAGCGGGTGAGGTTGATCGAGCCTAGGCAGCAACAGCCATAATCGGGCAAAGGCTGTTCGGCGCAAGGATTGGTGGCTTCGATGGTTTCGCAGTAATACAGATTGTTATCCGCATTCATGCGCGACAAAAATAAGATGCCCGGCTCGGCGTGGTCGTAAGTGGATTTCATCACCTCTTCCCATAACTCGCGCGCACGGATGGTTTGGTGCACCCACAGGCCGTCTTCACGCTGATAAGCGCCAGCCGCGATCTTTTCTGGTCCAGGCTCGGCCTTGTGCACGAGGCAGAAGTCTTTGTCTTGATTGACGGCTTGCATAAACTCGTCGGTCACGCCGATCGAGATATTAAAATTGGTCAGCCCGCCCTGATCTTTAGAGCGGATAAATTCCAGAATATCGGGGTGATCGCCGCGCAATACGCCCATCTGAGCGCCGCGCCGCGCACCGGCAGATTCAACCGTAGAACACGATGCATTAAACACCTGCATAAACGAAACGGGGCCGGACGCGCGCGAGCGTGTGCCGCGCACCAAGGAGTCTTTAGGGCGAATGGTCGAGAAATCGTAGCCCACACCGCCACCACGGCGCATGGTTTCTGCCGCATCAGAGAGCGCGGTATAAATACTTGGCTTGCCATCGGTGCTGCCCGAAACCGAATCGCCCACCGGCTGCACAAAGCAGTTGATCAGCGTGGCGCGTAAATCCATACCGGCGGCAGAGTTAATGCGGCCAGCCGGTACAAAACCATTTTGCTGCGCCCACAAAAACTTCTCTTCGAAGTAAGCTTTTAAATCAGGCTGCTCTACGCTGGCCAAAGCACTGGCAACACGCGCTTGTACGTCGGCAATCGAGGCTTCTTCGCCTTTGGCGTACTTTTCTAGCAATACATCCAGAGAAATTTCTTGCGGAGCCATGTCGGTATTTCCTAAATAATTGATCGTATTCGGTGTCATGCGGGCTGCGGATTTAATCGCGAAGCGGGGCGGGCGGATTCTGTGCGGGCTTGCTTAATTGCACAATGAATCAAAGCCAAAGGCCATCATTTGCTGAGCCGCGCGCGCAAGAGAGGGCAGGATTTTAAGCCAAGTTGGCGTAGGTCGTGAGGGATTTAGTACCAGTGGTAATAGTTTGCCCCCGAGGGGCTTGGGCGGAAGCAAGGCTGCAAAAACTGTGTTGCGCTCAAGCGGCTATTCGCTGACAGATTAATGTCTTGAAGGTGTCTCTTGCAAAGCCTCGCTCATGGCCTCTGCCAAAAGCCCTATGGAATACACGCCGCCGTTGGTCCAAGTGGAGCGCATGGTGAGGAAGTTTTGTTTTTTGACGAAGGGCATGGCTTGCCAGATGGGGGTGCTGCTGAGTTTGGCCATTTGATTAAACGGCAACACGTGCAGCACGATGCCGTCCTGTATTTTGCCTAGCTCAGTCAGCTTGCGCTGGGCGGTGCCCCATGCTGTTTTGGGCTGCGGGCAGGCGCTCTCTAAGCCAAGTTGGCGCATCGCGGCCAGCGGCATGGAATTCTCTCCATACACCCAGACGGTAGTGGGAGTGGCAAAACGGATCACGCATATCTTGGGTAGCTGGCCTTGGTAATGCGCGGCAAGCTGGCTTTTTAGCTGGCTAAAGCGTTGCTTTTGGGCGGCAAGCAGCTGATCCAGTTGCGCGGTTTTTCCGAATAAAACCGCCAGCTCACGCTGGATACGATAGCTGGCGGCTTCATTATCGTGATCGCTGCGATAGGCATCGAGCAGTAGGGTGGGGGCGATGCGCTCTAGTGTGGGTTTTAGATCGGTGAGCGCTGGGTTGATGATGATGAGGTCGGGCTTGAGCGAGACCAGCTGTTCTAAATTAGGCTCCATTCGTCCGCCAGCGCCCAGCACTTGCTTGGGGAGCGTGGGTTGCACCACCCATGTTTGATAATCACTTTTGTCGGCTACGGCGAGCGGCGTAATGCCGAGGGTGAGCAGGTATTCGGTGGCCTCCCAGCTGAGCGCCACTACGCGTTGGGGCGGCGTAATGGTTGTGGCGCTGGCTGGGTGAATTAATAGCATCGCGAGCAGAGCGCTTAATAAATATCTCATGCTTTTTCCTTAAAGATTCGCATTGTGAGCAGAGCCAAAATCAACAGCGCACCGCAGCTCACCGAGGCCACAATGCCAACCGGTATTTGCCTTGGAAAAATCAGCGTTCGCCCGGCTAAATCGGCGCAGGCCAGCAGAATTAGCCCTAGCCCAGCGGCAACAATAAGCTGACTTTTGCTGCTTCGCGCGCCGCATAGCTTGGCTAAATGCGGCAGCATCAGGCCGATAAAAGCCAGCGGGCCAAATTGGCTGGTGATGATGGCGCAGAGCGAGCCGCTGAGCATCAGCAAAATCATCCGAGTTGGCGTAATGGCGAGGCCTCTGGCGCGGGCAGCATCGTCACCCAGCATCAGCAGCGATAAAACGCGTGCGCATAGCAAGGTGGCTAAGCCCAAAATAATAATCAGGGCGCTGCTGATTAAGGCTTGCTTGGCGCTGACTTGGTAGCTTGATCCGGCCAACCAGCTTAATATTCTGAAGCTATCTGCATCGCCCTTGGCCAGCACAAATTGCAAAATCGCCTCGAGCATGGAAGACAACCCCACCCCCAGCAAGATGAGTTTGGCGGGCGAGTGGCGCTTACCCAGCCAGAACATCAGCAGCAAAATCGCCATCGCCCCCAGCCAAGCCAGCGACGCAGGGTTGGAATCAGGAAAATTACCAATGGCAATCAGCAGCCCCAAGCTGGCACCCGATGAAATACCGAGTAAATCTGGGCTGGCTAAGGGGTTTTGCATCAACCTTTGCAAGACGCAGCCCGCCATTGCCAGCCCCAAGCCTGCCGCCATCGCGGCCAATAAACGCGGCCAGCGCAAGCTCCATTGCAAGGCATCCGGCAGCGTAAAGACCCAGCCATCGCTACTGCGGCTGGCAAGGCAGGCGATGCAAAGCAGGCTTGCTGCAACAATCGCAAATAGTGCCAACTGCCAGCGTTTTGGCGGATAGCTGCGAGACCACGTACCATAATCGCGAGGCCCAACGATGCGCTGGCGCAGGCAAAGCCAGATTAAGCCCGGCGCGCCCAATAGGCTAACCGCCGCACCACTGGGCACGGCATCAGTGAAATAGCTGGACGCCAGCAGCGCTAAAGCATCGCCTGCCAATAAAAATAGCGCGCCGTAAAATGCGGATAAAGCCAGCTCGGCGCGGCTGCTGCGTGCGCCGGATAGCCGAGCCAAATTGGGGGCTAAGAGGCTGATAAAAGCAATCAGCCCCACGGCGGTAATCGAAACGGCGGTCAGCCAAAGGGAAGCCAAAAAAATAAGCGCACTGGCAAGGCCCACTTGCATTCCGGCAGAGCGGGCAGCGCCAGAGCCTAGGCGCATTAATTGCAAAGGCCGCTGTAAATGCGGAATAAGGATAAGCACGGGCAAAAGGCGGGGCAGGCACCAGCTCACCCAGTGCCAATCGTTTTGCGCCAAATCGCCCGCGCCCCAAATAAATAAGGAGCGGGTGTATTGATCGTTCATCATCACGGCCAGCGCAGCCGTCGCGCCGAGCAAGATATTAATCGCCATCCCCGCCAAAATCAGCGGCATGCCCTGGAGTGAAGTCCCGCCTGCCAATAACAGCACCAGCCCCACGGCCAGTATTGCACCGCCTAGCGCCAGCCATTCACCATAATCGGCGAGTAATGCTGGCATTAAAATACTGGCCAAGACCACCGCCAACCATGCGCCGGACGAAGCACCTATGGTCATGGGCGACACCAAGATATTTTGTGTGAGCTGCTGTAAAAGGCTGCCAGAAACCGCCAGCGCCGCGCCCAATACCAGCGCTAAAATCAGCCGTGGCCAGCTGCCGTGTAGGTATTCGATTTGCTCAAAGCTGAGCTGCGATGATGGAGTTTTGATTTGCTCAAATGTGAGTGGTGCTGCGTTGCTTAAAGTATGCAGCTGATCGGTGATGGATAAGGGCGTGGCAATCTGCAAGTAGAGCAGCGATAGCAGCATGAGCAGCAAAATTTGCAGGCTGGGATGGCGTAAAGGTGCGATGAATTTCATGCCACCACCGCCACCGGATGCTTGCCCGCTCCTCGGGAAATGATTTCTAAGTCGATGCCGTAGAGTTCAGAAAGCTGCGGATGAGCGAGTAATGCAGCAGGCGTGCCATCAAACCAAAGCTGGCCTTGGCGCAGGGCGATAATGCGGTTGGCATGGCGAATCGCCAGATTAAAATCGTGCAGAATAATCAGCACGCCACGCTGCTCGCGGCGATTAAGCTGGGTGAGTAAGGCCATCAAGGAATATTGGTGGGCCAGATCGAGTGCAGCATTCGGCTCATCCAAGAGCAATAAAGGCGCTTGTTGAGCCAGCAACATGGCGATCCACGCCCGTTGGCGCTCGCCGCCAGATAAGTCGGCCAGCATCTGCTCGCTCAGATGCGCTACCTCGGTGGCCTGCATGGCCTGCTTGCAGAACGCATAGTCTTCGCTATGCCAGCGTTGCAGCCATCCCCGCCAAGCATAACGCCCCAGCAGTACTAATTCTTGCACCTGCAAGTTGGCGGCATCCGGTAGCTGCTGCGGCATAAAAGCAATCTGCCGCGCCAGCTGGCGTGAGGAGTAGCGATTTAACTCCTGCCCATTTAATTGCACCGAGCCTTGATCGGGCTTGAGCTGGCCCGCCAGCAGCTTCATCAGCGTCGATTTGCCTGAGCCGTTGTGGCCAATAATCACCGTGACTTCATCGGGTTGCAGCTTTAAATCATCAATCTGCAAAATACTGCGCCCAGAGCGGGTGATTTGAATATTTGAAAGATGGTACATAGGGCCTGCGTGTGGGTGGGGTGAGGTGGGTATGCTGGTGTGCATCAGGGAGGCTATTTCATGCCACAAACCGTAGGGTGCAATAAGTCTGAGGCTTTATTCAGACGCATTGCGCCGTATGTGGGTTAACTACCATGCGGCGTAATGCAGCCAAGCAAAAAGCGCTTGGCTTTATTACGCCCTACGAATGATGTAATGCTTGCAAATGAAAGCGGTGCGCAACGGCTTGCTCATCCTAAGCAAAACCAAATTTTTCTCTGTTTTCCTCCGTGCAACTCCGTGTTCTCTGTGGCCTCCGTGGTTCAAGATTTGGGTTTTTAAGCTCACTGCTGCAGTAATTCCTGCCGGATCAGTTGTAAGCGTTGCGGCAGTGGATGTTTGGGGCAGCTGCTGCATAGTTCGCCGTCGCTGCGGCGAAAGTGTTGGCAGCAGCCTTTGCGATCGAGCGCGAGTTTTGGTTTTTTGGGGCTTAGATCAATGGTATGCAGGCCGCCGTTTTTACTGAGGCCGCAGGCGTTTAGCCAGTCGTTTGCTAGCGTGCGTATTTGCTCGGTGCTCCAGCGGGCATCGATAGTGGATAGCATCATTAAGGCGGAGAGCAGGCAATCGGCGAGCAGGCAGGCGGCTAGCTTGGCGGAAAACGGGCGTTGCTGGCGTAGTTGCTCCAAGCTGCTGTGTTGGATGGCTTGTAATTGCTGGCCAGCAAGGGCAATCAATGCAGATTGCGAGCCTGTTTCGACTTGATGTTCGGGCAGGCTAAAGCCCGCCACATAGCAGGGTTTTAGGTCTTGCTCCAGCTGATCTAGCTGGGGTAGCGATTGGCCTAAATGCACCGATAGCACACTCAAATAGGCTGGTTGCCAGATCAGTAAACTCCAGCTGCGTGTGGCCCAATAATGTGGGCCTGCTTCTGGGTGTGCTGTTTGTAAATCGCTATAAAGTTGCGCCACCCAATCAGTCTGCTCGCTGTCGTCTGAACGAGTCCGGCCAGACAAAAGCGATAGTGCTTGGCTCACGGTGGCGAGCAGCTCAGCAAGTGATTGTGGTGGCGCTTTCATTATTGATCCAAGCGGGCAGGATCGGCCCATGCAGCCAGCGGATTGCGTAATCTGCCTGCAAATTGCAGGCCACTGGCGGGGTCTTCCAGATTGAGCATGTGCTGATTATTGGCGATTTGCAGGCGGTTTAGGCAAGAGTGCGAGAAGTCTGCAGCAAACAAATCATAGCGTTCAAACTGGGCAGTTAAGGCGGGATGCTCGGTCTGATAGCGGTGCGTGCAGCGGGCTACTTCTTGCCAGAAAGCGGTTGCAGAGAAATTACACTGGGTATGCAAAATGGCCGCTAGGTGACGGAAATAGCCATCGAATACATCGATAAACAAGCACAGCGTTTTCATCTCATTCGGGATATGGGTTGAAACGCGTTGCATGATTTCGGGCAGGGCGACCTCTGGGTTCAGAATGCCGACTTCTTCTGCGATATCTTTCATCAGCACCCGCACAGGGCGGTGCGCGTCCATCACCATAATTAGGTTTTCGCCATGCGGCATAAAGATCAGATCGTGCTGGTAAAAGCAGTGTAAAAGCGGTGCAAAGTAGGCGTCCAGATAGGATGCAATCCAGCTTTGCGGCGTCAGCCCTGATGCCTTGATCAGCTCTCATGGCCGTCATTATCTAAGTGCAGCAAGGCTGTCATGCTCATCAGCTTTTCGCCTAGCTGCAATTGGGTGAGCGGGCATTCGCGCCAGAGCGCGGAGAACATTTTTTTGTAAGCGTTGTTCTCTGTAATAGCGGCTTCGTAGTAAGGGTTGCGATAGCCGATTGCGGCTACTTCGCGCAGGATGCGAAAGCTTTTGCTGACTAAATAATTATCGTGGTGAACCAGCTCGGCTACCCAATCATTAATGGCCGGTGTGGCCAGCATGTAATAGGGCGACAGGCCGCGCATAAAGCCCATATTCAAGATGGAAAGCGCGGTTTTGACATAGCGTTTATGCGGCTGGCTGATATTAAAAAAGGTGCGTATTGATTGCTGGGCCAGATACTGATCTTGGCTGGCACCCAAATAAATAATTTGCTGATTGGCAATCTCGGCAGCAAAAGACATCGACAGCTTGTTTTTCCATTGCCAAGGGTGGGCGGGCATCAGCCAGTAATCGTCGGGGTCTACGCCGGCAGTGGCGATTTGCTGTTGATAAGCTGCCAGCGTGGCGGCTCCTAGCTCTTCCGTAATCAGCGTTTGGTAATCCAAATCGCTAGCGAGCGATAGCGTGGCGCGTTGCTTATGCACCGCTAGCCAGATAATAGAAAATGGCGTGGCGGCCTCTGGCGCGTATTGCGGATAATCCGTGGCATCAAAGCCAATGCGGCCATTATTCGCCACAAAGCAGGGGTGGCCTTCGGTCATGGCGGTTTCAATTTGCTGGAAATCAGCGTTGATTAGCTCATGCGCCGAGGGGCTGTTGCGATGGTGTTTGTAAGCGCTGCCGTAAAGCGTGCTGCTGATTTCATCTAAGTAAACAGGGATGATTTCTTTCTTTAGCTGCAACGTTTCGCGCAGCTCAATAATCAGCGTTAGCGCGTCCAGCTCGCTGGCGGCGCCTTCATAGTGGCGCTGAATCGAATCCGCATCGATATGCCAGTGATTGAGCGCCAATATTTGCGCTTTAAAAAGATATACCGCCCGCTTGTCGTCACTATGCAATTTGAAGTTTTGCCATGCTCCCTCACGGGTGAGGGGCTCTGCTTGCAAGAGCGATTCATGGGCAAACTCACTGAGCGCCTTGCGCACCAGTAAGCGATTTACCTTGGCCCAGATTGCAGGCTGCAGATGGGAATTGGCCGGATGGATGGGAAGCGGTAGGCGGGCAGTCATACGTCTCTCTCGGGTTGGTTGAGGGCGGCTTGAAAATCCTCGCGTTGGCAAAAGGCCAGCCAGGCTGTTTTATGGGGCAGATCAATCGTGCGCTGGTAGGCAAAACCCACGGCACGATTAAGGGGGTGGATTTTGTCGTTTTGCACATCAGGCTCAACCACCACGCGCTGCACTGTTGGGTCAGCAAATAAAAAACTTAAAATGGTTGTGAGCACCGCATGGCTAAAGCCGTGTATGCGTGGGCCGCTGGCTGGGGCAATTAAAAAATGCATGCCCCTATCCCCGGCTTGTACGGGGTAATGGCGGGCCAACTCATCGTGCTGCGGATCGTAGCTCTCCAATAAAAATGCGGCCTCACCATTAAATAAGCCGATATAGGGCCAGCTATGTGGGCTATCGATTTGCTGCTGATAAAACGCCGCTACACCTTCCATAGTTTCGTTTTGCATACCCCAAAAGCGCGCCCGCTCATTGCTTACCCAACGATGGATTAAGGCGGCGTCTTGCTCGGCAATCAGCGGGCGCAGGCTGAATTTGCCGCTTAGCTCGCTGATGCGGGCTGCATTGATGCGTGGCTGGCTGGCTTGTAATAGAGGCTCCAACATAGTCCGTGCTCCGGTTGAGGGTGAGTTTTTATTCGTGCTTACAAAGAGCGAGTTATCGTGGGGCGGCGGCAGCCCATGTGCGCTAATCAAAGTCAAAAGACCTTTTTTATTAGTGCCTGCGGCACGGTGTTTAGGTGCGGGCGTCCTCGCGTGCATAAGTATCCACACAATTCAAAAAGGTCATCGTAGGGTGGGTTAGGCCGCTCTTGATGCTCATTAGGGCGCTGATCTATTTCGGCCGTAACCCACCATGACACTACGCTGCGGTGGGTTACGGCCAGGTTAGGGTAGCGCCCATATTTAATACATTTTCTGGCCTAACCCACCCTACGGATATACAATTTTTCCAACGCAACGTAACGCAAATGTTTTCCCTCTTTCTTTGCTTTTCTCCGTGAAACTCCGTGTTCTCTGTGTCCTCTGTGGTTCAAGATTTGGGTTTTCACTGCAAGGCATCGGCGGTGCTCCGGTTGAGGGTGTATCGGGCGGGCATCAGTAGCGGCCATAGCATGATCAGTAGGGCAAAGCCGCCAGCGGCTAGCCAGAAGGGCATGCTCAGGCCGTGTTTGGCGACCCCTATTCCGGCTGAGTAGGAGGACAGCAGCACGCCAATATTTTGGAATAAATTGATTTTGCTGTAGTCGCTCGCATAGGAATCCGGTGTGCTGATTTCAAACAGCAACATATCCAGCCTTACCGTCAGTTGAAACGATGCCCAGCCAAATAGGCAGCGGCCCAGTAATACCCAGCCGGTTTGTCCGCTGGCCTGTAGCACTAAGCCTGCCAAGCCCAGCAAGAGGCAGAAGTAAATGCCATCCATAAAACCACTACGTTTGTGATTCAGCCAAAGTGCGGCTAAGCCTACTGCGGCGGGAATGGCGTAGACCCATGCGGCTAGCTGCATGCCGTGTTCCGGCGCGATGGCCTGCCAGTATTGAACAAAGAAGGGCACGATCTGGTATTCGCTGAAGTAAAACAGCAGCATCAAAATGCCCAGCAAATAGATTTGCCGCCCACCGCCTGTGGCTGGCGAGTGGCTTACAGGGGCGGCGGGGATAGGGTCTCGGTCTAGCCCTTTTTTAAGTACATAGCGGCATAGGGCCATCTGGATAAAATCACCTGCGGCCATCAGTAAAAATGCCTGTTCCAGCGGCCAGTAGCTGAGCATTGCGCCGCCTATGACAGCGCCTGCGATATGACCAAAGTGCACCACGATCGATAACACGCCAATGGTGTGGGCATGTTTTGATTCTTCCTCTCTTTGCATAATGTAGGGATAAACCAGCAGATAGCTGGCTTTAAATACAATCATTGCCAAAGACAGCAGCCAAAATAGCCAGAGTGAATTGACAAAGCTGCATGCGATGCAGAGCAAGCCTGCTGCAAGCTGAGTCCAGCATAAAAGCCGCAGCGTATGAGTGGACCGCACGATTTTTGCCCAAAAAGGCAGGGCCAGCATGGCGGTAAGGCAGATGGCGGCAATATAGCTGCCTACGTGTTCGGGGCTGGTTTGCCCAAAGCGCCCCGCAAAATATTGCGGATAAAAAGGCAGTAGCATGGAATCACTGAGCACGGCCACGGCCGTCATCATGATTAAATAAAATTTCAAGCCCATGCGTGTTGTGCCTGCTGTTGCATAGAGGAGGGCAGGCCAAAAGTTTGAAACGCGATGCGTTCCTCTATCGGATAAATGTCGCGGCCAAGGATTTCCCGCAGGATGATGGAATTGCGATGGCAGGCCATGGTGAGATCAGGCGCGGCTAAGCCATGAGTGTGCAGTTCGGCATTTTGCACAAAAATATCGCCACCTTTAATGTCGATGCTGTAATTACGCGCCACATCAAAGCGGCCGCGTTTATCCCGCTTAATTCTGTGGGCGATGCCTTGTAAAAACGCCGGCTCCTGATAGCAATAGCCGGTCGCCACAATCAATGCATCGCTTTGCTGAGTGGCTACCTTGTCTTGTTCGGCGTGTTGTAAATCGAGGATGAATTCCCCGTCCTGATATTGGCAGCCGAGCAATTCGGTATTGGTGAGCAGGCGGCTTTGCGGCGTGCCATGCAGGTTTTGTGCGTAGAGCTCGTCATAAATAGCGTTAATGGTGCTGCGATTTATCCCCTTATAAAGACCTTTTTGCGCTTGCAGCAGCTCGTCTCTGCTGGTTTCGGGCAGGGCGTGGAAATAGTCGACGTAGTCGGGTGAGGTCATCTCTAGTGTGAGCTTGGTGTATTCCAAGGGGAAAAATCGGCTAGAGCGGGTAAGCCAATCGACGCGGTAGCCCAGTTTGCGGCTGTCTTTGAGTAGATCGAGATAAATTTCTGCGGCGCTTTGGCCACTGCCGGTGAGCGTGATGGATTTTTTACGCTGTAGCTGGGCCTTATTTTTAAGGTATTCCGAGCTATGGATAAGATGCGATCGAACCGGCTCGCAGCAGGGCGGTAAGCAAGGTTTAGTGCCTGTACCTAGCACCAGCTTGCGGGTGCGATAGCGAATCTGCTCACCGCTTTGGGTGGAGATGCAAAGTAGCTCGTAGCATTGCGCGGCTTCGTTATAGCTGGCTAGCTTAACAAATTGATTAAAGCGGATAGGGCTGAGCTGTGCTGCGGCCCATTGGCAATATTGGTTGTATTCTTGCCTCAGTAGAAAGAAGTCTTCTTTGATATAGAAGGCATACATTCTGCCGCTCTGTTTTAGATAATTGAGAAAGCTGTAAGGGCTGGTGGGGTCGGCCAGCGTCACCAAGTCAGCAATAAATGAGGTTTGCATGGTGGCCTGATCAAGCAGCATGCCAGGGTGCCAGTTAAATCCATCGGCCATATCAATAAAGAGGCCGTTAAGCTCATCCAGTGGCTGGCTTAGGCAAGCCAATCCTAGATTGAATGGCCCCAGCCCGACGGCAATAAAGTCATAAATGGGTTCTTTCATGCGGACACCTTCCTGTGAATTTATCTTGGCAAGCGTTGGCAACATCTTTGCGCTTTGCCTTACTTAAAATACAAAAACGGATTAATCGCGCTCTAGTCTTGCTGGGTGTGCCTCAGCTTGTGGGGTGAAATATTTCATTACAAACAGTAATGAGAATCATTATAATCTTACTTCGAGCTAGATCAGTGAGGGAATTATTGCTCATTGACAGGCTTTACTTTTTGATAGGAATCCTTAATGAAACAGCGATCACCATTGTTTACGCTCAGGGTATTAAGTCAGGCCTTATGCAGCGCAACCCTCATTTCTGCACCTGTATTTGCTGCGGAAGACGCGGTGACTTTGCCTGCCGTAAGTGTAAAGGCCAGCCCTGAGCAAGCTGGGGCCAAGGAGCAAACTCAGGGCTGGTTTAGCCGTAGTAGCCAAGGGGCAAGCAAAACAGATACGCCGCTGCGCGAATTACCGCAGTCGGTTTCTGTGGTGAATCGCCAGCAAATCGAGCAGCAAACGCCGCAAACGATCGGTGAAGCTTTAAATTATTCGGCGGGGGCTTTTTCGGGCTTAGTAGGGGGAGGCAATCGCTATGATTACGTGGCATTACGCGGATTTGCAGATAATAGCGTTGAAAACACCGTGCTCGATGGCCTGCGGCTGATGTCGGATTCGGGCAGTTTTAGCGCGATGCAGATTGATCCCTATTTTGTAGAGCGTATCGATCTGATTCGTGGGCCAGCCTCGGTTTTATATGGCCGATCTTCACCGGGGGGCTTGGTTGCGCTCACCAGTAAACGCCCGCAAGCCTCAGAGCAGCATGAAGTACGCGTAGATTTGGGCACAGATGCTCGCCAAGCGTTGGCGTTTGATAGCACGAATGCACTGAATGAATCGGGCACACTCAGCTATCGCCTGACAGGCCTGGCTCAGCGTGCCGACAGCATGCAAGATCATGTAGAAGAACAACGCTTGGCGCTGATGCCGCAGCTGTTGTGGCAGCCCAATGAAAATACGTCCCTTTTGCTGCAAGCCTATTTGCAGAAAGATCCTAAGGGCGGTTACCACAGCGGCGTGCCCTATGAAGGCAGTGTGACTGAGCACGCAGGGCAAAAAATCAAACGCAGTTTTTATGATGGCGAGGCCGATCTCGATGTGTTTGAGCGCACGCAGCGCATGCTGGGCTATCAGCTGGAACATCGTTTTAGCCCCGATTGGAAGGTGCGCCAGAACTTGCGTTATGTTTCGTCCGATGTAAAAACCGGCTCGGTGTATCAAAACGGCTGGACGGGCGATCGCACCTTGGGACGTGGTTATTCGGGCGCAAAAGAGAGCCTGTCTGGGCTGGCAGTGGACACCCAAGTTGAAGGGGCGCTAACAACGGGCAGCGTGCAACACGCACTGCTGGCTGGCTTTGATTACCAAACAAGGAGCAATGAAGGCTATTGGTCTTGGGCGTCGGTGAGCGATGTGGATGCCTTTACCCCTGCCTATGGCAAGACTGCGTTGACTGACCCGGGGCAAACCGATTGGCAAAGAGATTTAGACCAGAGCGGCGTGTATGTGCAGGATCAGATCAGCTGGGATCGTTGGCGCTTTACGCTAGGCGCGCGCTACGATCATGCCAAAGTGGCAACTAAAGATTTAAGTGCTAATACCCAGTCCAATTGGGAAGGTGGGCAGTGGACTAAGCGCCTCGGTGCCCTTTATCTATTTGATAATGGCCTTACACCCTATGCCAGCTTTAGCGAGTCGTTCGATCCGAATACCAATACTCAGCAAGATGGCTCATTGCTAGAGCCGCTGCGTGGTAAGCAATATGAAGTGGGGCTGAAATATCAGCCAGCTAATAGCCGCACTTTGCTGACAGCCGCTATTTATGATCTGGAACAGCGCAATTTAGCGGCTACCGTGCCGAACACCAATTACTCCATCCCTGTGGGCACGGTGCGCTCGCGTGGCTTGGAGCTGGAGGCTAATACGCCGCTGAATGATCAGCTTACTATGCTGGCCAGCTATACCTTGTCGCGCATGGAAACTCAGGGAAAAGATGCGGAGACTCAGGGTAAAACACCTGTGCAAGCGCCTGAGCATAAGGCCTCGCTTTGGCTGAATTACACGCCCGTTAATGGGGCGCAATTGGGCCTTGGTTCGCGCTATATCGGCAGCACTTGGGCTGATACCCGTAATACCCTAAAAGTACCCGCCGTTACCTTGTTCGATTTTTCACTTAATTTACAACTCGGCAATTTGATTGATAGCCGCTTTAAAGGCGCATCCGTGCAGCTAAGCGCGAATAATGTCTTGGATAAAGACTATGTTGCATCGTGCTATAGCAGCAATTATTGCTACTTTGGCCGTGGCCGCACCGTCTTGTCTTCGCTGCGTTATCAATGGTAGGTAGCTCTAGATAAAAAAGCCCTCGCTTCTATTAAAGCGGGGGCTTCGTAGGCTATTGCCCTGTGATGGCTTAATAAAAGTGGCTTATTTTAGCTTCACATTCCAGTTTTTTTCCACACACTTCACATAATTGCCTTCGATCAGTGCGTTGTATGGCGTTTGGTAATCGACCAATTGGCACTGATTATCTTGCCCCGCACTCCAGGTTTTTTCCCAGAAAATAGGGTAGGCGGCGGAGCTGCCTTTTTCGAAGCGCTGCATATTGGTGCAGTTCATCGATTCTTGCTTGATATCCCAGCCTAAATCACGTGCAAACTCGGTGTAGTAGTCGATGCGATTTTTAGCCGCTGGTTTGAGCGTTGCGTCCTGGCATTCGGCATTGATAATTTGAATGGTGGTTGGGAAATCATTACCCAGGCCACGTGCCTTATCTTGTGCATTAGGCACCCATGTACCGTCGATCACATGCAGCATCGATGGTTTTGGTGGCTGTGGATACACAAAGAAGAAGGTGGCAGAAGCCATATTCAACCAGCTTTCAGCAACCTGATCAGGGTCATTCAGGAGCTTGGTTTGGTCGCCACTAAACATCACTTGCGAGAACGGGCCATAGTTGTAGTTGTAGGAAAGCTGCTTAGCGCCACGGCCAAAGTACTTTTTAAAACTGCCGTCAGCGTTCTTACCGCAGGTCCATACGCCGTTAAATACCGGATCGGTACATTCGGTGTTGTAGCCGCAGCCTGTGCCGGTTTCGGTGCAACCCATTTCACGTACATGCACCAGCGCCTGACGCCATTCATCAATGCCGTATTGGGTGACGCTATGGCCGCCGGTTTCTTGGGCAAAGTGAGCAAACATGGTGGCTAGCGAGCGGCGGCAGATTTGGTCTGCATTGCGGCCATCGCTGTAGTCATCGCAAATGCCTGGGAATTTGGCGATGGCTTGCAAGAAGCGCTGGTAGGTGTAGCTTGGGTGACGCACTGAGAAATAGTATTGAAACTTTTGTTCAGGCACGAGCGCTTCAACCCTTTTTACATTCAGCGGGTTATCGCTTTTGCCAGGGGCAACGGCATCCACAATGGCGTTGCTGGCAGTACGTACCGATGCTTTTACTTTACGGAAAAAATCGTTATTAGTAAGGTCGGCTTCACGGGCCAAAGCTTGGCTCAGCGTTGGCACACCGTCTGAGGGCGTAGGAGGTGGGGTTGCGCCACCACCCGAGCTGCCACCACTACATGCACCGTTATCGGCCCATGTGGCGCTCTTGCCTGGCTCTTCTGCGGCATTTACCCACCATTTTGCGGTGTAGTTGTGGTTGGTGTAGCTCACCACACTGCCACCGGTATAGCTGCTGCTGGATGTCCAAGCTGCTTTACAGGCTGTTGTGCCCGGAGCTGGAGTCGGAACAGCGGTAGGAGCTGGTGTTGGAGCAGGAGTCGGAATGGCTGTTGGTATTGGTGTTGGGGCTGGTGTTGGAACGGCTGTTGGAACGGCTGTTGGTGCAGGCGTTGGCGTCGGTACTTTTGTCGGAACAGGTGTTGGAGCCGGCGTTGGTACTTTGGTTGGAACAGGGGTGGGTACAGGTGTCGGCACAGGCGTTGTACCGCTAACTAATTCCCAAGGGCCCCATTGCTCGGCGCCTGGCACATTGCCTTGTGTCCACCATTTGGCTTTCCAGACTTGGCCTTTGTAAGTGGCGCTTGCTCCCGCCGTATACGTGCTGCTGGCGCTCCAATCTGCCGCCATTAAGGTGGCGCTCATAAACATCGCGGCTAAGAGTGCCGTGACTTGTATCTTTGCTTTCATTGTGTCTCGCTCCATCCAAAATAAAGTCTGATTTGTTGGCTAAGACCTAGGGTAGGTAGTAGCACAAATCAGGTTTAGAGAGGTTTGCAGGCTTTTCGCCCGTCTAATTTTGTTTGAAGTGGTATCTTCAATTATCGTTGTAAGGTTTGCGGATAGTAGCAGTTGTAGTTACCGTGTCAATGATTACAGGCACGTATTTGATGATTACTTTAGACGTTGTTATATTCTGATGATATAGAGCAATTCGGCACAATTTTATGCTCATACTTGCTAAGTGATTGTTATGAAAGGATATTGAAAGCAAGAGGGGAGGTAGAGTCGCAGGATGCTTGACTTGGCTGATGTGACACTGCAAATGAAGGGCAATATCCCGAGCTAAGCAACAAAAATGGCGTGAAGTGGTATTACGTAAGTTGAGTTTGTGGTTGTTACTTAATTGGCGGTGAACGGCGTTAGTACGAGGTTTGAATCCGGTATACTTGCAGCCATTGATTCACTTGCTGACGAGATGTTCATGCGTGGTTTTTTTCCTTTATTGCTTTGTGCTGCACTTTTTCCTTTTAGCGTTCAGGCTGAAGATGCCCCGCTGCCTTTTGACGTGCCTTCTGCCGCGCCCGTGATTCAGCGCACTGCAGTTGTTAGCAAACCAGTGGCTTATCGTCCTGTTGCTCAGCAGCCTGCGGTACAGCCCGTTAAGTCGCATCGCAATAAGCGCTCGGCACACGCTACCCGAGTTAAAAAATCGAGTACTGCAAGTGTGGCTAAAAAGCAGAAAGGCACGCGGCCAGCTGTGGTGAAGAAAACGAAGGGCATTCGATCACTCGCCGTGCTCAGTAAGAAAAACACGAAGGTGAGTCAAAAGCGCTCTACTGTGAAGCCTAAGGGCGTTGTACATAAAAAACAGCCCACTCATAACAAGCAGAACACAGTTAAAAAGCATTAAAACACGCCGCTAGCGGTGTAATCATGTGCAATTGGCAGCTTTCGGGCTGCCAATTTTATTGCGTGATCGCTTAATAAAGTCATAATCCTTGCGCTAGGGTTCAGTAGATCATAGTGCTATGATCTACTGAACAACCTTTCTTTATTACGCTTGTCTAACGCTTGGTACCGGTATGCTCCCGTGTCGTTGCTTACTCATTGCCTGCTTGTTTTGTATGCCTAGCTTATTGTGGGCTGCTGACTTAAGGGTTTTGGTTTCAGAAGGCGATGCAATGCCTTGGGCTGAGGTGAGAAATAATCAGCTGAGTGCAGGGCTATATTTCGATCTTGGTCAGGCATTGGCGATACAAATGGGGCGCAAGGCCCACTTTGTACTATTGCCTCGAAAAAGGCTGATCCATGCGTTGGAGGAGGGGAGTGCAGATGTGATTTGTAATTACGTGCCCGTCTGGCTGCCTGGTGATTTTGATTGGAGTGCGCCTTTTATTCCTAATGCGGAGCTATTAATTAGCGATCTGCGAGCCAGAAAACCCGCGACCTTAGGCGGTTTTGCCAATGTGCATATTGGTACGGTATTGGGTTATGTCTATTCAGAGCTTGATGAAGTACTTGGCCTGCATTTTTTACGGGATGATGCGCCCAGCATGCATCATAATTTATTAAAAATGGCCGCAGGACGGGTACAGCATTTGGTGATTAATCAGTTTGAGCTTGAATATCTACAAAGGCAGGGCGAGTTTAAAACGCCTTTACACCCGTTTACGGTGCTCAGAAGTTTTAAAGGGCAGTGTGCAGTTTCTCGCCGAGGGCAGGTGAGTGTGGCGGAGGTCAATCAGACGATCGCAGTTTTGCAAACTCAGCAAGCGCTGCGAAAGATGATAGAGCGCTATCGCTAAAGCAATCCATTGAAAGTCTTGTTTCAAATGGATTGCTTGTGCGCTACGTTATGAAGAAATCTTGGCCAGCTCTTCAAAGTAAGTGGGGAAAGTTTTGGCCGTGCATTGCGGGTCGTTAATTTGCACCGCTACGCCTTTGACGGCTACCAGCGAGAAGCACATCGCCATGCGGTGATCGTCGTAAGTATCGATAGCCGCATTGGCAATCAGCGATTCAGGTGGTGTAACGGTAATAAAATCCTCACCCTCAATCACACTTGCGCCGATTTTACGCAGCTCGGTGGCCATGGCGCTGAGGCGGTCGGTTTCTTTAACGCGCCAGCTGGCGATATTTCTGAGTGTGGTCGGGCCCTTGGCAAACAGCGCCGCTACAGCGAGTGTCATCGCGGCATCGGGGATATGGTTCATATCCGCATCAATGCCAGTTAACTGGCCGCTTTTTGGTGGTGCGGCTTCAATAAAATTGCTACCCCAAGTGATCTCTGCGCCCATCAAGGCCAGTGCTTCGGCAAAGCGTTTATCGCCTTGAATACTGTCGCTGCCCATGCCGGTCACGCGCACCTTTCCGCCACCCATTGCACCTGCGGCTAAAAAGTAAGATGCAGATGAGGCATCGCCTTCTACTTCGATCATTCCAGGGCTTTGGTAAGTTTGACCAGCGGCAATACTAAAGCTGCTCCAGCCGTTTTGCTTAACCTGTACACCAAATTTCGCCATCAGTTTGAGCGTGATGTCGATATAAGGCTTGGAGATGAGTTCACCGATCACTTCGATGGTGACTGCTTGGCCGGTGAGCGGCAGCGCCATTAAGAGTGCCGTTAAAAACTGGCTGGAAACATTGCCTTTTACTTTGATGACTTGCCCATTAAATGCAGCAGGTTTAATGCTCAGCGGCGGGTAGCCTTCTACGCCAGTGCAGCTAATCTCTGCACCCGCTTCACGCAGGGCATTGACTAAATCGCCAATCGGGCGCTCGTGCATACGGGCCACACCGCTCAGGGTGTAATGGCCTTGGCTGAGCGCCAAGGCTGCGGTCAGTGGGCGAAATGCGGTACCTGCATTGCCTAGGAATAATTCTGCTGCTTTAACCGGAAACGCACCTGCTGCGCCGTGCACAATAAAATCACGGCTCTCCCCGATTTGCTGCCATTTAATCCCTAATGCTTTCAGCGCTTCAAGCATGTAATGGATATCGTCTGCGGCCAGCAAGCCTTTCACTTCCGTTGTGCCTTGTGCGAGTGCTGCAAGCAAAAGGGTGCGGTTTGAAATGCTTTTGGAGCCGGGCAGAGCAACGGTGCCGTTGACGCGGGCGATAGGGGCGAGATCGAGGTATTCCATAGTGCCTTCCGTGTAAAAGTTGGGATATCAGTTCAGTAGTTTGTCTAAGGCTGCCAATACCTTGTCTGGTCCTAGCTGATTGAGGCAGTTCATATGTTTAAGCGGACAGACGCGTTCAAAACAGGGACTGCACTCCAAATCTAAAGTCACAATTTCGGCATTAGCCGATAAAGGCGGGGTGAATTCGGGTGAGCTGGAGCCATAAATGGCAACCAGCGGGCGTTCCAGTGCGGCAGCTACATGCATCAGGCCAGAATCATTACTGACTACGGCGCGGGCCAGCGACATCATATCGATGGCTTCAGCCAGCGAGGTTTTACCGCAGTAATCAATGACTTCTGGCGCGCCAGCCAGAATCTCGTCAGCAATTTCCCGATCTTTATTCGAGCCGAAAATACAGACTTGAAAGTCACGGTTGAGCAGGGTTTGGGCAAGGGCGGCCATATGGCTGCCCGGCCAGCGTTTTGCCGGGCCATATTCTGCGCCGGGGCAGAGTGCAATCATCGGCTTACTGGTATCAAAACCCAATTTAGCAGCACTGGCCGCGCGGTCTTGGTCGTTCACCACTAAATGCGGGAAGGGAACGGGGCGAGCGATAGGCTGATTGGCGTCTTCGGCCAGCGCCGCAAAGCGTTCGACCATTTGCGGCAAGGCCAGCGGATCGAGCACGCGGGTGTCATTCAGAAAACCATAGCGCGATTCCCCCACCCAGCCCGTGCGGGTCTTGATGCCGCTAAAGAGTGGCAGCAGGGCAGATTTAAGCGAATTCGGCAGCACAATCACTTGATCGTAGCCACGCTTTTTCATTTGCCGCGCTAATGTCCAGCGCGTGCCCAGTTTTAGTTCGCCATGGCCAAAAGGCGTATCAAATGATTCGCTTACTTCGGGCATGCGGGCGTGCAGAGGGCGTGTCCAAGCAGGGGCGAGTACATCCAGAATCAGGCCGGGATGGCGTTGATGCAGGCGTCGATAAAGAGGCTGGGCCATAATGGCGTCGCCAACCCACGCTGGGGCAATAATCAGAATTTTTTTCATAAGCTCAGGAGGGACGAATTGGCCATGAAACCTTATTCGGTCAATTCATCTGGGGGTATTGTCCTGTAAGGCGGGTGAAACCCAATCCTATCAACTTAGCTAGATGTCATTACGTTTTTAGCGCAATGACAAATATTGAATCATCGTAGGGCGGGTGAAACCCGCGTGTTTTGCAGCATCGCTCGCGGGTTTCACCCGCCCTACAAAAACATTTCGCTGAAGTTGATAGGATTGGGGTGAAACCCACCAAGGAAGGTCATCATATTGCGGTGCTGCTTAATGCCCCTTCACAACTTCACCGGCTTTTAGGCGGTAGTGCGTGCCACAGTACGGGCAAAGCGCTTCGCCATTTTTGGCAACAGGTAAGAATACACGTGGGTGTGAATTCCAGCTCAGCATATTAGGCATGGGGCAATGTAGTGGTAAATCGCTGGCCAGTACTTCGATTTCACGTTGGGTATTTTCTTTGAGTTCCATGGATTTTCTCTTTCATGCTGGGTGATTCAATCACCATAGTTCAAGGGAGCAGATGGGCTCCACTCCCTGCTTCAATATTAATATTAAATCAGTGTCAGCCAATCTTCGTGGAGAGGGTCTAAACCCTTCACGCAGTCAAAATAGCGTTTTTGTAAGCGTTCGGTAATCGGGCCTCGGCTACCAATGCCAATTGGACGATTATCCAGCTCACGGATCGGCGTGACTTCGGCGGCAGTGCCAGTGAAGAACGCTTCATCTGCGGTATAGACTTCATCGCGGGTGATGCGTTTTTCGATGACTTCGATGCCTTCTTCTTTCGCCAGCGTAATCACGGTATTACGGGTAATGCCATCTAAACAGCTGGAGACATCCGGTGTATAGAGTTTACCTTTTTTAACAATAAACAGATTTTCCCCTGCGCCTTCAGATACATAGCCTTCGGTATCGAGCAGCATGGCCTCATCGTAGCCATCAGCAGCCGCTTCTTGGTGCGCCAAAATGGAGTTGACGTAATAACCGCTGGCTTTGGCACGCACCATGGATACATTCACATGGTGGCGAGTAAAGCTGGATACCTTAACGCGAATCCCTTTTTCTAAGCCTTCAGTGCCCAGATAAGCACCCCACGGCCATGCCGCAACGATCACATTAATGGTGTTATTGGTCGCTGCGATACCAAGCTTTTCAGAGCCAACAAAGGCCAGCGGACGCAGGTAGCAAGAAGCGAGTTTGTTTTCACGCACGACCGTCTTTTGCGCTTCGAAGATTTCTTCAAAGCTAAACGGAATATTCATTTGAAAAATTTTGGCTGAGTTAAATAAACGCTCAGTGTGATCGTGCAGGCGGAAAATGGCAGTGCCCTTTGGGGTTTCATAAGCGCGCACACCTTCAAACACGCCCATGCCGTAATGCAGGGTGTGGGTTAGAACGTGTGTGGTCGCATCACGCCACGGTACTAATTTACCGTCATACCAAATAAGCCCATCGCGGTCAGACATCGACATATTGCAAACTCCTGCCCAAAGCATTGATGAAAATAGTGAGCGCTAATTGTAACTGAAAACGAGAGGGCTGTTGGCGGGGGTTAAGCGGGCAGTAACAAACGATCGTTAGCCTCCGTGTTTATAAGCTAATAGACATAATGAGGGGCACTTTAGGATTGTTGTGTAAAACTAAAGTATCTATTCATCATACATTCATGTGTATTTAGTGAGATACCGCATTAGTATAAGTAAAAACTAATATTTAACAGAGTGAGGATGCTGTGGAAACTGACCAAGATGAAATCCTTGTATCGGCTACAGGAAGTGCAGAGCTTGCCACTGTGCTGGCGGCGAGCTTGGCCTTGGCGGCCTGTGGTGGCTCTCAAGGTGAGCCTCAAAGTGCCCCTGTTAGTGTTGCTGTTCCCGTGATTATTAAGCCGAAAACAGACACAGAGGCGGCTCGTTTTCTTGCCCAAGCAGGCTTTGGTGGCCGTCAGTCAGAGATCAATGCCCTGAAAGAATCTGGCTATGAGGCATGGTTGACCCAGCAGTTTAATACCGCGCCCCCACCGTCCCGTTGGGCGTATGCCAATGAATTGCGTAATAAAGACTTGCCTGCGTATCAAAATTGGCAGGTTTTGCCCAATATTTTGTGGCAAAGCATGCTGACAGGAAGTGATGTATTGCAGCAGCGGATGACCTTGGCTTTGTCAGAAATCTTTGTGATTAGCTATGCAGGGGTGGATGTGCCGGGGCCACTTAAAGCGCTAGTGATGGCTGATTTTATGGATATTTTGCAAAAGAACGCGTTTGGCAATTTTTATAATTTACTGAGCGATGTCACGCTAAGCCTAGCGATGGGGCGGATGCTGGGCACCTTGGGCAATTTAAAAGAAGACAACAAAGGCCGTCGCCCCGATGAAAATTATGCGCGTGAGGTGATGCAGCTCTTTACGATTGGCCTTTATGAATTAAGTCTGGATGGATCATTAAAGAAAGATACTAAGGGTCAGCCGATTGAAACCTATAGCCTCGATACGGTCAGCAATCTGGCGCGTGTGTTTACCGGCTGGACTGCGCCTTTGCAATTTAATGTGCCTAATCCTGATATTGAAATAACAAGAAAGCCGATGACATTGCAAAGCACCAATCACTCGCTTTTAGAAAAGAGTTTTTTGGGGGTTACGATCTCAGCCGGAAGCAATGGTACTGAATCACTTAAAATCGCTTTGACAACGCTTTTTAATCATCCCAATGTTGGACCGTTTATTGGCAAGCAATTGATACAAAGGTTTGTGTGCAGCAATCCTAGCCCAGCTTATATTGCACGCGTTGCAACTGCCTTTAATGGCGGCGCTCAGGGCGCGCGGGGCGATATGAAAAACGTGCTTTCTGCTATTTTGCTTGATCCTGAAGCGCGGCAAGCCCCAGATGGCAATGTGTTTGCGGGTAAACATCGCGAGCCGATGATTCGCTTGGTGCAGCTGATTAAAACGCTGGATTACCGAAGCCCAGATGGCGCATGGCGCTTGGGAAACACCACTGATCCGGCGTGGCGTTTGGGGCAGGGGCCATTAGGGGCGAGTAGCGTGTTTAACTTTTTTAGACCGGGTTACGCTCCACCAGGCTCTGAGCTGGCCAAGCAGGGTTTGCTTGCGCCTGAAATGCAAATTGTCTCGGAAATCACCACGATTGTGCAGCTTAACTATTGGTATGGCTTGTTGACAGCGCCTGAGAGCAATACCTTACGTACCTATAACGATAGTAATGGTGCAAGTCAAAATGATAAAAAAGAAACGGGGCTTTCCTTGTTTTTAAATGAGGAAAAAGCTTTGGCCGATCAGCCCGCAGTCTTAGTCGAGCGATTTAATCTTTTATTTGCTTGTGGGCAACTCAGTGAGGGGGTGAAAGCGGCGATTGTCGCCAGTATTAGTAAGCTGGCGATGAGCGACCCCAATCCCGTCAAACTCGATATTCAAAAACAAAATCGCGTTGTTGCGGCCTTGTTAATGGTGCTGAGCAATCCAGAATATTTGGTTTTAAAATAAGGAACTCCGATGGATAAGGATCTTTCACGTCGCGAGTTCTTACGTCGCGCAGGGATGTTGGCGGCCACGGGTGTAGCGGCACCGATGGCTTTTAATTTGGCATTAATGAGTGAGGCCGCTGCTGCGGCGAATCCTAGCGACTATAAGGCACTGGTCTGTGTGTTTTTGGCTGGGGGGAATGATCATCAAAACACGATGATTCCTTATGATTTACCTAATTACAATGCCTATGCCGCGATCCGCCAAGCCTTGGCCACACCCCGTGCACAGCTTAATGCGTTGCCGAAATTATTAAGTGATGGCAGGCAAATGGCGCTGGCCCCGCAGCTATCGGGCTTGTCTGCTTTATTTGCAGCGGAGCGTTTGGCCGTGGTGGCGAATATAGGGCCGCTTATTCAGCCGACGACTAAATTGCAGTATCAAGCGCGAAGTGTTCCTCTGCCGCCTAAGTTGTTTTCGCATAATGATCAGCAGAGTTACTGGATGTCTTCGATGGCAGAAGGCGCTGATTCGGGCTGGGGCGGGCGGGCAGGGGATCTATTTCTGAGTGGCAATACCAATGCGGCGCTCAGCTGTGTTTCGGTAGGTGGGGTTGGCTTGTATTTAAGTGGCAAAGAGGCGCGAAGTTTTTCTGTCGGTGTTAATGGCAATCCTCTGCTTTTAGGTGGCTCTAATACCCTATTGGGCCCGAGTTTCGTGAGCGAACTTAAAGCGATGATGGCGAGCAGTAAAAGCAATCATCTAGAAAATGAATATGTAAAAGTGACTCAGCGTGGTTTGAATACGTCCTCTCAACTGGATACGGCACTCAAAGGCGCGCCGGTATTAACAACGGTATTTCCTAAGGGGAATACGCTGGCTGATTCGTTGAAAATGGTGGCTAAACTCATCAGTGTTCGCGGGCAGCTGGGTAATCAACGGCAGGTGTTTATGGTGCAGCTGGGTGGCTTTGATCTGCACGATGGTTTGGTGGCGAAGCATCCATTGCTGCTGACGACGCTCAATGATGCGTTGATGGCCTTTGATGGCGCATTAACAGAGCTGGGCTTGCAAAACCAAGTGACTACCTTTACGGGGTCTGAATTTGGCCGCACTTTAAGTAGCAATGGGGATGGGTCAGATCATGGCTGGGCGAGTCATCATTTTGTGATGGGTGGCGCTGTAGCGGGTGGGCAGATTTATGGGCGAGTGCCCTTGCCGGTGATTGGTGGGGGCGACGATGTGGGGCAGGGGCGTTATATTCCTGACCTATCTGTGGAGCAGATGGCATGGCCCTTAGCTAAGTGGTTTGGTGTGCCAGATGCGGATCGCTATCTCGTTTTGCCTACTTTGGCGAGATTCGATGAAAATGCTTTGAAGGTCATGAGGTAGGGCGCTCTCGAAGCGAAGCGCAGTGCGCCATAAGCCATGAGTAGGGGGAGATTCTAAAACTGGTTTTTTGTGTCCTGTGGCGTACTGCGCCTATCGCTGAGCGACTAAATACAGTCGCACGCAGAGCTGAGCGACAACAGGGTCGCTCAGCGAAGCTTCGAGTACGCCCCACAAGGTGGCTTAACTTTTTTCTGATTCCATCTTTGGGCTGCGTCCCATCAGCTCAGATAAAATATCTTGTACCGGCATATGCTCAAACAGCATTTTGCATACGGCCGCAGTAATCGGCATTTCAATCCCTAGCGCATTGGCCTGACGTAAGACTTCCCGTGCAGTAGGCACGCCTTCTGCGACATGGCCTAAGTTCTTTAAGATATCGTCCAGATTTAAACCCTGAGCCAATAACAAACCGACGCGGCGATTGCGCGATAAATCACCGGTCGCGGTTAGCATCAAATCGCCAATCCCAGCGAGGCCCATCATAGTTTCTGTTTTGCCACCTAGGGCGGCAGCAAAGCGTGCCATTTCGGCAAGGCCTCGGGTCAGTAGTGCTGCTCGAGCGTTCAGGCCAAGATTTAAGCCATCACACACGCCTGCAGCAATCGCTATCACGTTTTTAACGGCTGCGCCAATTTCTACGCCAATCAAATCATCACTAGCATAGAGGCGTAAGACCGAGGTGTTGAGTTCTTCTACGGTGTGGCGAGCAAATTGTGCATCGCTCGCAGCAATAGTCACAGCGGCAGGCAGGCCTTGAGCCACTTCTTGAGCAAAGCTTGGGCCAGATAGCATGCCACGTGGCACGGCTTCGGCCATTTCTTCTTTGGCAACTTGGTGGGGTAGCAGCATCGTGCCAGCTTCCAGCCCTTTGCAGGCCCAAAGTACGGCGGTTTTGCAATCTAAGTTGCGCAATGCTTTTAGTGAAGCGCGTAAGCCTGACATCGGCGTTACAATTAAAACCAGTTCGGCATCGTGTACGGCGCAGGCTAGATCGGCTGTAACAGATAATGAGGCAGGGAAGGCCGCATTAGTCAGATAGCGAGGGTTGGCTCGCACATCTTGCATTTCTTGCACTTGATTGGCATCGCGTGACCAAAGGGTGACTTGATGCCGGTCGGCAAAACGAATGGCGAGTGCAGTACCCCAAGAGCCTGCACCCAATATGGCTAATTTCATACGCCCCACACTTCTTCAATACGAATAAATCCAACGACACCATCACGATGCTTCACTCTAAGCCAGCCCGTACGTGTATTTTCTTGAAGCTCCAGCAGTAAGTCTTTGCCTGCACGATAAATAATGGCGGATTTTGCATCGGCCGATTTATAGATCGCGGCGTCTTTTAATACTTGCACCGTGTGCTTGTTGCTTAGGTCTGTTTTCTTTAGCCAAGCTAAGCCACCCGTTCGATCACGAACTCTGGCCCAGTCACCCTGTTCGGCAAGGAGTTCAAGCGGCATGCCCTTGCTGGCTAAGAATAATTTTTTAGCTTCGTCAGTAGGGGCTTCAGACAAAACGACGCCATGGCGAGCAATGGATCGATATTCAAGAGCAAAAGCCGCGTTGGCGGATAAGGCCAACGCAGCGATTACACTCAGATTAATGAGTGGTTTGTGCATTCGCGGCCTGCTCTTCTGCTTGCTGACGCTGTTGCAAGTAGATTGCTTCAAAGTTAATCGGTTGCAACATCAGCGGAGGGAAGCCCGCGCGCGTGGTTAAGTCAGAAACCGCTTCGCGTAGGTAAGGGAACAGAATGCTTGGGCAACCAATGCCTAAGAGCGGATCCATTTCACCTTCGGGTACATTTTCAATATTGAACAAACCATTCTGGGTGACTTCAACCAAGAAAATTGTACGATCTTCTACGGTAGCTTGAGCGGTTACGGTTAAAGACACTTCATAAAAGCCATTGTCAAAGCTACGAGCCTGATTGCGGAACTGAATATTAAACTCAGGCTCAGCTTGCTCTAGAAAGGCTTGCGGTGAATTTGGGGACTCAAGAGAGATATCTTTTACATATAGTTTTTGAATAGCAAAAACGGGTTGAAGCTCTTGTTGTTGTTCGCTCATGGCAAATCCTTATTTTCTATTTATATAGGTGGGGTAAAACGTGAGGCGAAATCATCGCACGATTTGTATGTAGATTACTACCGTCTGTCTTGGTTTGATTGTATTACGCGGCTAATAAAGCATCCAGCTTACCCGCATGATCTAGCGCAGCTAAATCATCAAAACCACCAATATGGCGCTCACCAATGTAAATCTGCGGCACAGTGCGGCGGTTCGTGCGCGTCATCATCTCATCGCGGCGCTCTGGGTTTAGATCAATACGGACTTTCTCGATTTCGGTGATGCCTTTTTTGTTTAATAAACGCTCAGCCATCACGCAGTAAGGGCAGACCCCGGTGCTATACATTAAAACATTGGCCATTTTGGGTCCTTTAAAACCGTCTTTTAGATTAAATAATAGATGAGGGCGATATGTGATTCTACAAGTCGAAATTTTCTGTGATAGTCGACTTTATGTAAATCAATGACTTAGCGACTTCCTTGTGTTTTATCGAAGGTAAGGTGTTGACCGAAGCGGCCTAGGCCCGTATATTTCGGCCTCTCGCTGCAGCACACACAGCAACACGGTGATGTCACAGCGAGACGATCTTTAACAAAATACAGTCGATGAGTGTGAGTGCTTGGTTCGGAAGCGAAACAAGTGCTTACATGAGTGATGAGCAT
>JANYCY010000035.1 GCA_025360045.1 Janthinobacterium sp.
GCTAGTACTTACTGGCTTACTTTATTCAGAGCAACCATCGCTGGTTACTCTTTACTAATGCAAGCAACTTAGTCTTTCAAACCAAGCACTCACACTCATCGACTGTATTTTTTTAAAGATCATTCGCTGCGGCTAGAACACTGTGTTGCTGTGTGTGCTGCAGCGAGAGGCCGAACTATACCGGCGGGACCTCACTCGGTCAATACCCTTACTGAGATAAAACGGATTAAGTCGCTAAGTCATTGATTTAACGAACAGCGGTTTTGTTTCTTTTTTACCGTCACGCCGTAAAGCCACAGACCAGCGCCGTTTTAATATTGAAAAGTTCTCAAAAAACCTGCAGATTTCGATCATTTATTCAGTAATCAGCAAAAATCAAGCTCGCGAATCTACATATATAGATAGCTAAGGCGCTGCTTTAGGCTTTTCTAGCGATGCATTTAACTGATCCACACTGATTTCATTCTTTCCACCATTGGGCATACCAAACATATCGGCCATTTGTTGGGCTTGGTCTTGCGTGAGCACCAATAGCTCTATGCGGCGATTGGATGCGGCTTGTGGATTTTGTACGTCGTAAGGGGCTCGATCGGCCATGCCGACCACTTGCAAGATATTTTCTACCGGCATACCGCCCTCTAAGAGACCGACTCTGGCGGCCATCGCTCGGTTGCTAGATAAGCTCCAATTAGAGAACGCTGCGTAATTGGCATTCTTATATTGCATTGAATCAGTATGCCCAATCACCAAGAGCTGGTGATCAATGCGGGAGAAGATCGCCCCCATTTTAAGTAGCAATCGCCGAAAGCGCTCGCTAGGCACTTGGCTGCCGCGCTCAAACATGCCCTGCTTATCGGTATCGTGCAGCATGATGCGCAGGCCATAGGGAGTGATAATGGTTTGAATGTTTTCTGAAAGCCCAGCTTCTTTAAATAGCTGAACAAACGTTTGCGCCAGCTCCTGCATATCACGCGGGGTGTCGTAATGCTTTTTAGGCGAGGCATTATCTGAATATTGCAAAGAGGCCTGCGCGCCACCGCCCTGCCCTGGTGTGGTCTGAATCGAGCCAGATTGATTACTACCCGGCACCGGCTCACGTTCAATTAAACTGCCCTTAGGATTGCCCTGATGATCGATTAGCTCGCGGTTACCATTGCTGGCCAAAGAGCGGCCCGCACCGTTGCGCAAAACCCGCTCGATATTTTCTTTATCTCGGGCAGATAAAACCCATAGCACTAGAAACAAACACATCAAAGCCAATACGAAATCGGCAAAGGCCACTTTCCAAGCTCCGCCGTGCGCTTCAGAGCTTTGCTTGCGAGAAACGCGGCGGATAATTGTTTCTTCGTGTTTATTATTACTCAATTAAGCCGTTCCCTCTAGCGTGTTGATCCACATTTCCAGCTGAGAAAAACTTGGCTTAATATTCAGCTGTACTAAACGACGCCCCGCATCAATCGCCAGCAAAGGCGGTTTGCCCGATACATGCGTTACCAGCACCACTTTTACGCATTCCAGATTGGATAATTCTTCTTTTACCTGCTGATGCATCATATTGCACAGCGGATCCAACACACCGTAGCAGAGGAAAATCCCAATAAATGTCCCCACCATTGCAGCGCCCACGCGCTCGCTAATTTCGGCCACTTCAGCGCCTTCACTAATGGTGTGCATGGTCATCACAATCCCCAGCACCGCAGCCAAAATACCAAAACCCGGCATACCTTCAGAAATCTTATGTAGGGATTTGGACGGCTGATTCAGCTCTTCGTGAATCGCTTCTAATTCCTGCTCCAATACGCCTTCTAATTCGTGCGCATTAATTTTGCCCATCGCCATCAGGCGGAAGTTATCCACAATAAAGGCGAGTAGCTTTGGTTGCTCTAAGACCAGCGGGTAGCGCTGAAACAAGGCGCTTTCTCTTGGCGATTCAACGTGCTGATCGAGTGCTTTTAGCCCTTGGCCCGCAGTAATTAATAGCTCGTACATGAGTAATAATAATTGGCGCTGAAAATCTGGCCCCTGCTTCTTGCCCATCACCACACGGCGAATTTGCCCCAGCATTTCTGCCAGCACATGCTTAGGGTTGCCCAACACCAAGGCACCAAAACCTGCACCAATAATGATAAGCAGCTCAACCGGTTGCCAAATCAGATGGAAAGTCCCCCCGATCATAAAGAAGCCACCAAACACACACATCATCACGATGCCGATACCTAAGAACAGCTGCATGCTTTATTCCAACTCTAATTAAGCCCCACCTAGGGCGATTTTCATTTTCTTAATTGCCGATTTATTAATTTGGCAAACCCGTGCTTCTGTTAAATCCAGCACCAAAGCAATTTCTTTTAAATTCAGCTCAAACTCGTAATACATCTGGATAACACGCTGCTCTTTTTCATCTAAACCAGACAAAGCCCGCACTAAGCTAAGACGATTAATCACCCCGTTTTCTGGTGATTCTGCTCCGCCTGATTCATGCACTCCCTCACTGAGTAAATCATCAAAACTTGCCAGCACTTCGGCGTTTTCGGCCATTTGATAATCACGGTATTCTTTAGCTGTGATATCCAAACCTGCGATGGCATCCGCCTCGCTAGGCTCTCTGCCTAGTTTTTTCCTTAAGGCGCGGATCTCATCCCGAATCCGATGCGCACTTTGCCTGACCGAGCGCGGCCGCCAATCTAAGCGCCTGAGTTCATCCAAAATAGCGCCACGCATGCGCAGCATTGCAAAGCCAACGAACTGATCATCAGGTGTGCCATAGCGGCGTAATGAATCAAGCAGGGCCATCAGGCCAATTTGCTCCATATCTTCACGATCTAAAACAGCACCCACTTGGGAAGAAAGCTGCCTAAGCACCCGATTCAGCAAAGGCGTATATTCCGCAAGTAAAGCCGCTTCTTGTTTAGCATCTAAGGTGCTATCCAAATGAATGTATGCGTCGGCAAGATCCACAATTTACTCAACAATCAATTTACTAACCATCACATCAGAAAATGGCTTTTCTGAACCTCCGCCAATATAGGCAGTCGCAAATTCTTTATTTAATAAACTGTGATAATCTTCTATGGTCATTTTATTGGCTATAGTGAGATTAAGATGCGATAAAACCTTTACGGCGGTACTCTTTAAAAAAGGCAGATGGTTTTTAATTTCAGCTTCTTTTTCCTTACTGGTTCTAAACACCAAATCCACCGCAATATAATGCGTAGATAAAGAGCTGCCATCGTCATTACGCAGCATGACAATAATCTTATCCACCGTGGCAAACTTATATTCAATTGGCTCATGCTTAACTACTTTAGGGGCGCTATCTTGCTTAAAGTAATAAGCCGCCCCACCGCCCACTCCAGCAGCAACTAATAAACCTAAAACAATAAAAATAATATTCTTAGACATGGTGATTTCCAGATCGATTAAATGCGCGCCAGAATGGAGCCAAACTCACTCGCTTCTTCGTTTAATTCTGCTAAAGCTTTACCAACCTCATCCGGCTGCTGCTGATGTTTTTTATTTGGCGAGCCATTTGTAGATGAATCTCTCACCTCAACAGCTACGCTGCTGTATTCCTTTTGGCTTAAATCAGTACGCATCTGCTCGGTAATTGCATGCAGCTGCTTGGTGACATCGCTATTGCTGGCGTGCAATTGCACCGATAAAGCACCCGCTTCGTGTTTAATACTGATTTCTAATGAGCCGAGCATAGGCGGGGATAATTTAATCACCGCGCGCTCAATACCATGCCCAAGCTGCACATCGATGCGATCTTTTAGTGCCGTTTCTAACTGGCGTGACCAAGTAGCGGGCTGAGTGGGCTCCAGCTTAATCGGTGCCCATTCAGATGGCTTGGCTTCTGGCGCGCTGCTGACGGCCAGCGTATTTAATTCAAAAGGGCGCATAGCAATAGGCTGATCTGGCGCATCATTGGCGATCACTGCCACAACATCATTCTTTAGTACAGGCGCATCAGCATCTTGGCGTGGCTGACTCATCAGCGGAGCAGCAATAAGCGCTGGCGCTGCGGGGGCCACGGATATCTGCTCAGCGAGCCCCCACTCAGCGGCAGGCGCGGATGCTGGTGGCTGAGGCCGCTGAGGAATAATCGGCGCGAAGAACGCGGGCATACTCAAGAGGGACGTATCCGTAGTCGCTGCCAAAGGCTGCTCTGTCGGCTCTGTAAACTCTGCAGTTGTGACCTCAGCCGCAGGCGCTGCGCAGTCCTGCATCTCAGCGCTAAAAGACATAACCAACAAACTAGGATCAAGCGCAGGAATCGAGATGGGCAATGGGCTTAATTCTGCCGGAGCAGCCGGCGTAGTTGCGAGCAAGTTCATAGCGCCTCCGCCGCATAGGCAAGGCTGGCATCGCGCTGCACGGCAAACTGCGCCAATTTATCCGCCAATTCTTTAGTCGCTAGGCGGCAGGCTTCCTGCATAGTGGCGTATGCATCCCGCACCTCTTGCAGGGCAAGCTGCTCCTGTTGATCCCTAACTTGTCCAGCCAGCAAAGTGGAGAACTGCTCATCCAGCAGCAGCAGTTGATCCCAATCTTGCGCTGCCAATGCGCCCTGCATCTGGCTTATTTTGCTGCGAATTACTTTAAGCCTTGGCATCACGCACACCCAGCCAACCACCACGCAAAGTGCCTAATAATTGTTCAACTTCCACCACGGCTTCGATATCCAACTGACTGCTGGCGCTGTAAAGGCGGTAAACGCAAAAATCGTATAAGCGCGCCAGATTGGTAACCACCTCACCGCCTTGGTCAAAATCAAGTGCGCTAGACAGGCCATTTAAGATATCAATACATTTATTGATGCTCTCGCCTTTTTGCTCGAAACGCTTGTGTTCCATATGCGCTTTGGCACGAGCGAGTTCTTCCAAAAGGCCATCAAATAAAACCAAAACCAATTGCACTGGCGATGCATTAGAAGTCTGCGCTTCCAAATTCACCGAGTGATAACTGCTATAAGCTTCGTAATCCAAAATCTAAGCTCCTGTACTCTGTATATATATATGGCGTATGGCGGTTGAACCCAATCCTACCAATTTAAGCATTTGTAGGATGGGCACGTTTTTCTGCCCACGCTGCACTAGTCCGCGTGGGCAAAATAAGCTGCCCACCCTACAAAGACCGCTGTCTCTTATTACATATTATTAAACATATTGGATGTCTCACCCATTTGCGCCTGCAGCTGCTTTAGCTGGGTAAATTGCTTTAATGCACGCTGGTAAGCCTGATCGTACTGCTGAGAAATCTTATTGCTCGCAGCAGCCAGATCAATGCCTGCTTTAGACACCGATTCCTTGCGCGCTTTTAACAGACCATTGCTGGCGTTTAGCCATTTGCCGAGGTAATCATTATTTTCTTTAATTAGATCGGTACCCGTGCTGGCGTTAAAAATCTTCTCTAGCCCCGCTGGGTTTTCGATCAGCGCTTTATCGAGCTTAGTGCGATCAAGCGATAGATTGCCGTCGCGATCGGTTTTTACGCCAAAGTCCATCAGGCGCACGCCATCAAAGCTTTGCCTGACCAAGCCGTTTAATTTATCCCGCAGCGCACGAATACCCGAATCAGAGGCAAATGCACCACCTGCGTCCCGTTTGCCACTGTCATTCTTATCGTTTTTGGCATTGGCCAGCATGGCCGTGAGCGATTTCTTCGCTGCATTAAAGCCATCGATAAAGGTCTGCAAATTGGCCGCAGTATCGTTATTGCTGGTGGTAACGGTGAGCTTTAATGCTGGATCGCCGCTTTTCATGGCGCGGCTTAAATTAACCGTTACGCCTTCGATACCGGTAAAAGTATTCGACGCCTGCTTAATCGGCACACCGGTGTTTTCGTCACCTAAAAAGACCAAGGCGTCTTGCGCCTTAGATAAAACCTTAGGCGCTTCAAGTGCCAAAGCAGCCTCGACCCCTGCGCCACTGCCGCTCACTTGCAAGCTATTGGCTTCGCCGGTTTGGCTGGAAGTCAGCACCAATTGCGACTGGCCATTAGCCGTCAGCACCATGGCGCTTACTTTGCCCGAGCTGTCTTTGGATTGATTAATACTGCGCGCGAGTTCAGTGAGCGATAACTTACCGTCGCCATCTTTATCTGCGCTGGCTAAATCAATGGTAATGGTTGCGGTGCCCACTTTGATACTGAGCTTGTCGCCAGCGGCCACACTCATTCCATCGAGGCGAGCAAATGCCTGCTGCTCTGCCGTGGCGACTTGTTTTACAAACAGCGAATAATTACCGTCCTGTGCCTTAGCACCGGCCGTTACCGTGGCAATGCCTTCTTGGCTCAAAGCCGCAGCATGGGCCAAGACCGACTTCTTGCCACTTAAACCACCCAGCGTAGTTTTAAAATCTTGCAGCGTTTTTTGCAGCTGAACCAAGGCATCAGAACGCGCTTTATTATCTTTGGTCTGCGTGTCATTACGGCTTTGCGCCTGCTGTACTGCGTAGCTGGCAACTTGACTAGCCAGTTGCTGGGGGTTGATTTCTGCCATGGCGTTTTTTCCGTAAAAGCAAATTAGAGGATTCTAATTAAACAAGGCGACCAAAGCCTTGCCATTAAAAAATGTAAATAATTACATCCAGTTAACTAACATTCGCGTCCAGAGGTTCCGATTCAAATCAGCAATCGTTGCGCTGGTGTTTTTTCACCCCTTGAGACAAGCCGAGCGAGGAATAAACGGGGCGGGGCTTTCATCAATTCGTGTTTGAGCGAAGCGAGTTGAATTGATGCCGACTCGTTTATCCGCAGCGAGGGAACCCCGCGTAGCGGGGCGCAGACGCCGGGGCGGCCTTCTTTGGCTTCGTTTCTTGGCCGCGCAAGAAAGGAAGGCCCATGCGGGGGCTCCCGCACCAAGATCACCGTGCCGAAGGCACTAAAATCATGGCTACGCACCAATCCCAACCCTTCTACGCAAATGCGCCTGCGTGGCCGTTTCATCTGATTGCTTTTGCAACGCTCGCTCACGCAGTTTTTGCAAGGCCATACGCTCTTGCTCACCTAATTTATCCATCACTTCACGGCGCGATACGGCCGCTAATAAATCTTTACGTGCTACCGCCAGATCGGCATCACCCAAAGCTAAGTCTTGCTTTTGCAGGGTAATTAAATTGAGTAGCGAATGTTTAAACGCGCCAGCATTAATCGCCAAAGCGGGGTGCGGCACAGCGCTTGCGCCTAAGTGCTGGCAAAGCGATTCCATGCGGCTGATGTTTTTTTGATAGCGCTGCGTCAGCTGGTGCTTATCACGCACTACGGTTTCTTGTTTATCCACATCACTTTGGCGTAAACGCAGCATCAGCTCTAAGCGCTGCACGGCTTGGGGCGTACTCATTGCAATAGCGCCTTTAAATCGGCCAGTGAATCGGCCAGCGGTGCGGCTTCATTCACGGCCTGCTGTAAATAGGCTTCGATACGCGGAAATAAACGCACCGCTCGGTCGGTTTCTGCATCGATGCCCGGCACATAAGCGCCCAAGGGAATCAGATCTCGCACTTCACGGTAGCGCGATAACAGCGCCTTAATCTGCCGCGACACAGCGTTATGCTCGCCGCTACTAATCTGGCTCATACAGCGGCTAACCGATTGTGCGATATCAATAGCAGGGAAATGCCCGCGCTCGGCCAACTGGCGCGATAACACAATATGGCCGTCTAAAATGGCTCTGGCGGTATCCACCACGGGGTCTTGCTGATCGTCCCCTTCCGCCAGCACGGTATAAATTGCCGTCATACTGCCCTGCGGGTTTTCACCATTACCTGCGCTTTCGGCCAGATTAGGCAACAGCCCAAATACCGATGGCGGATAACCACGGGTAGCGGGTGGCTCACCCAGAGCCAACGCCACTTCGCGCTGCGCCATAGCGTAGCGGGTGAGCGAATCTACCAGTAGCAAAACACGATGACCCTGATCGCGATAATGAGCTGCAATGCTGTGGCAAAGTTCGGTGGCGTTCAAACGCATCAGCGGCGACTCATCGGCTGGGGCCACCACCAGCACGGCTTTTGCCAAGCCTTCTGCGCCCAGCGAGTGATCAACAAACTCACGCACTTCACGGCCACGCTCGCCAATCAAACCCACCACCACAATGTCGGCCGAGGTATTACGGGTAATCATTCCCAGCAGCACGCTTTTACCCACGCCACTACCGGCAAACAAGCCAACACGCTGGCCCTTGCCTAAAGACAGCAAGCCATTAATGGCACGCACGCCAATATCCAGCGGCTCGACCACCGGCTGTTTACGCAGGGGATTAATTTTAGGGGGCGCGGCGGCCAGCGGTTTGTCTCCACCCAGCGGGCCAAGATCATCCATCGGCTCGCCCAAGCCATTCACAATTCGGCCCAGCCACGATTCACCAATCATCAAGGAGCTGGTTTGCGGTGCGGCCTGCACCCTAGCGCCCGTTTGCAATCCGACTGGCTTTTTGAAGGGCATTAAAAATGAAACTTCACGGCGAAAGCCGACCATCTGCGCCTGAATCCACTCCCCCGATGAGGTTTCAACCAGGCAGCGCTGGCCGGTTTCTAAGGGGCAACCAATACTTTCTAATAAAATGCCCGTCACGCCAATCAGGCGTCCAGTCATCGTAGCAACGGGAACGTCATTTAAATCTAAGCGGCGCAGCGCGTCACCAATCACACTCATTCGGCAACCTGCACCAGCTGCTCTTTCAATTGATCCATGCACAGATCCAAACGCTGCATGCAACCCGCATCGGCTTCCATTTCTGCACTGCGAATTCGGCACTCGCCAGGTGCAAGATCCGGATCAGCCACCAGCTGCCAGCGTGCGGCGCGCTCTGGGGCCAGCTCAATCACGCGCTGGCATTCTTCGGCATTTAAATGCACGGCAACCGAGGTATTCGTTTGCGATGTAGCCGCTAGGGTTTCATCGACCAAGGCCAGCAATTGCACCGGCTGTAAAGTCAGCTCGCAGCGAATCACTTGCTTTGCGACCTTGGCTACCAAATCAACCACTTCTTGGCGCAAGGCCAGTTGGTAATCATCGCTAGCCCGCTGCACCTGTTGCAGTAGCTGCTCCATCAGGGCGGCTTTTTCATCAAAGCGCGCTAAGGCAGCCAACCTTGCTTCGGCCTCGCCTTGGGCAAGACCCGCCGCATGGCCTTCGGCAAAACCTGCTGCCTCGCCACTGAGCAGACCCTCGGCATGACCATCGCTATGGCCGCTATCCCAACCCTGCTGATAAGCCTCGGCAGATAAGGGCGCAGCTTCACCGGTATGGCTGGACTGCACCGCTTGTAAACGCTGCAAAGAAGGAAAACGATGAGGGCGAACCGATTTCACTCAACCACCGCCTCAGGAAAGAGTTGTAAATCGATTTCGCCCGTGCTGGCTAATTCGCGCACGATGGCCATAATTTCTTTGCGCACTTCTTCTACTCGGCTGAGCGGCACAGGGCCGGAGCGGCGCATCATATCTTCGAAGCTTTGAGCCTGACGGCGTGGCATGGTTTGGGTAATCGCCTGACGCACTTCCGGCTCAGCACCTTTCAATGCAATCGCCCACTGCTCTAGCTGCACGTCTTCCACAATCCGCATCAAGGCTGTTTCGGTCTGGCGCGACAAGATAAAGAAGTCGTACATACGGCTTTCGATTTCTGCCACCAGATCGGCATCGTGGGCACGGAGTAGCTCGATCATTTGCTGCTTATTGCCCGAATAGCGGTTAATGATGTCGGCGGTCTGCTGCATGCCTGCCACTTCAGTGCTTTGGGTATGCAGATTATCCAAGCAGCGATTCACCAGCTCTTCTAACTCGAGCAATAATTCTCTATCCACTTCTTTTAAACGGGCAATACCAACCAGCACATGATCTTGCGTCGCCACCGGCAGCGCCTCAATCACTTGGCCTGCTAAGTTAGGGGGCAGAAAAGCTAAAAACACCGCCTGCATACGCACATGCTCGTGTGCAATTCTATCGGCCAGCCACTGCGGGGAAACCCATTGCAGCCGCGCCATTTTCGGGCGAATCTCATCGCCATAAATACTGTTAAGCACGCTATTGGCGATATCGCCGCCTAAGGCCAAATCCAACGAGCGCTGCAAAAACGAGCGCGATGCGCCGTGCACGCCACTTTGCTCGCGGTACTCATCAAAGAATTTCTGGATGGATACCTTTACCGTATCCACCTTAATACCACTCATGCGCGACATCACCTGCGTCACCGCCAGCAATTCTTCACGGCCCAAGCAGCGCAGCACATTGGCAGCAGGCTCTTCGCCCATGCTTAATAAAACAATGGCCGCCTGCTCAACCGGAGTCAGCACGGTTTCAGCCTGATTATTGATTGCGTCCATCTTTTTGCACCCATTGTTTAACCACTTCGGCAACGCGTTCTGGCTCTTTGGCGGCCAACTCTTTTAAGTGATCGACCAGCACGTCAACCGACGAGCCAGCCGGAGGAAGATCATAGTTTTCTAGTAGCGGCACCACCGGCATCGCCGAGCCTTTCGGTACGGCAGCGGTATAGCCCTCGGCAGTAGCAGGGCTAGCTGGCGTGATATCTAACTCGGCAGCTGCCGTCAAAGCTAAAGGAGTGGCGGGCTTATTAAGCCTTTCTTTTAACAGCTTGAAAGCGGGGCGCACCAAGAATAAAAACGCCAGCAATACGCTTAAGGCATAACCCAACACACTGGCAGCATCATAAATAGTGCTGCGCTCTTGCCACCACGGCGTTGCATATGGACGAGGTGTAAACGGCAAAGAAGACACCATCAACTGATCGCCACGTTCGCTATCAATGCCTAAACCATTTCTGAGTATTTTTTCAATATTGGCAATTTGCGCAGGCGACCAACCAGCCTTCACCGAAGGCGCTGCTGCATTGCTAAGTACCACCGCCACATTTAAGCGACGTAGCACGCCACGGGCTTTTTTGGTGCTAGTAATACTTTTATCGTAAGCATACTGGCGGGTCATCGCATTCTTTTTAAAGCCATTAGCGTCAGCTTCAGGCTTGGCTGGCACAGCATTAACCGGTCGATTACTTAAAGAGCCTGGAATGCCGATGGCGCTTTTCTCGCTGGTTTGCTCGTCACGGGTGGCTTCGCTGGTAATTTTTGGATCAGCACCATACTGCTCGCGCGTCTCTTCCACCTGATCGTTATCCACATCGGCGGTAACGCTCACCTTAAAATTATCTGCACCTAACACCGGATCAAGCAGATCACGAATGCTGCTAAGGGTTTGTTCTCGGTAGCGGCTGGCGCTGTCGTTCTCGTTGCCTGCAAAACCACTGGCCGCCGTATCAAGGCGCGCAGATAAAAGACTGCCCGCCTCGTCCACCAAGGTGACTTTTTGCGGGCTAAGGCTAGATACGCTGCCAGCCACTAAATTAACAATGGCAGCAATTTGTTCCTGATTTAATTTCTGGCCACGCTTTAAAGAAACAATCACCGATGCCGAGCTTTTATCAATTCCCGAATCAACAAATGAAGAAGATCGGGCAATAGATAAATGCACCCGCGCATTAGCAATTGGCTCTAATGCCATAATGCTCTGCACTAATTCGCCCTCAAGCCCACGGCGAAAGCGCACATCCTGCACAAATTGGCTCACACCGAGAGGATCATTTTTATCCAGCAATTCAAGACCAGCTGGCAATTTAGCCACCACGCCTTTAGCGGCCAATAGCATACGCACACGGCCTAAATCACCGTTTTCAACCAGAACTTGGCCACTTTGCGGATGCAGGCGATACTTAATATGCTCCGCATCTAGCACCGCCATCATATCTGCGGCGGCAATTTTTTCTGTATTACCAAATACGGGTTTGTAATTAGAATCGTCATGCCATAAATACAGCATCAGCAATACGCTAATGGCAATCGCCAATACAATGATTGGCAAAACCAGCTTAATAAATGACGCAGGATTGCTACTACGCTCAATATTTTTTAAGCGTAAATTTTCAAATCCCATTTTTAATTGTGCAAACATATTTTCCTGCTGCCTTTATAAAGGCATTTTCATCAGATCATCAACAGCACCCATGACCTTATTGCGCACTTGCATCATCATTGAAAACGACAAACTGGCCTCTTGGCTCATCAGCATTGCGCCCACTAAATCGTTGCTGGCACCGCTATCCACATCCGCCATTTTGGCTGCCGCCATTTGATCTTTGGCATCCACACCACGCACCGCATCGGCCATGATGGCCATAAATCCGCCGCTATGCTGACCATTGTCAGTAGGCGAGTGGAAGCTGTTTTGGGAGATGGCAGACATCTCACTCAGCATATTTTCCTGCTCTGTTTTTAGCGCAGAAGCGATTGCATTTACCATATAAACATCCAGTTTTGATCCATAAATAACGACGCTATTTTTACAAATCACTTACAGGGCGCGGATTCTAACAGCAGTACACAGGCATAGTGATGTGTGAATTTTTACCATGCGAAATAGATACATGAACATATCATAAAATTCTAATGTTAACGTACAATGCGCGCGAAATGCCAAATAAATCCTTGTTCTTTCCCCGATCGGTAGAAAGCAGCGTGTCCATAGCCAAACGTACTTCGCACGAAAAAAATAGCACCAAGCTAGATCACAGCACTCTAGGTAGGCCTCTGCATCTTTTAGCAGGGCTGAACGAGCGGCTAAGAATTGAAGTAGATGCATTTCTCAAGAGCGAATTCAATCGCCCCTACCGTGCCACGCTGGGCGTCAGCCAAATTAGCCAATCCGCCAGTAAAGCCAATCCTGTGCAATGGGTAGATTTAGGAGTCGGGCAATTAGCGGTTGAGATGTCGCGCTCATTTTTGCTACGCACGCTAGATTACCGCTATGGCGCAAAAGCCAAGCCAGCAGAAATAAATGAGCAGGTTTTAGCGAGCGAAGAGACCAGCACCGAGCAGCGTTTAAAAACCGGCCTAGCCAATAAAATAGCCCAGCTTTTTTTAGATTTTTTAAATCAAAACGCTGAGGCTCACGGTGGACAGCGCCCTGAAGCGGTATGGCAAATTGAAATCGAAATATGCGATCAAATTGATCAGCTCAAAACGCAAATCTGCTTAGTGCTGGACCACGCCTTATTTGATTTGCTGTTAAAAATGGTGGCTAAGCCACGAACGAATAGCAAAACCCAAACTGCTTTTTTTGATCAACTCAAAATAAAATGCCATGTGCATTTGGCAGAAAAATCGCTGACTTTGGATGATGTCCTCAAGCTAAAAATCGGCGAAATTATGCCTATTAGCTTGCAAGCCCGAGCCAATGTTTATATCGGCAAAAGCAAATTGTTTACCGCCAGCGTCGCCGAAAATAACGGCGCTTTATGCCTCACATCCTTTGAAGATGCAGATTAATCCCATGAATATGAATGACGATTTTGATTTAGAAAATGCGCTGCAAGACATGGAAGCGAGCACAGAAGCCCCAGCTCCCGTAGCCACCAAGCGCGACCTCAACCCATTTTTAAGAAAAATCCCCGTTACGCTGACTTTAGAAGTGGGTGCGAGCGATATCTCCTTGGCCGAGCTATTAGCCATCGAATACGGATCGGTATTAGAGCTGAATAAACTCGCGGGTGAGCCGCTGGATATCAAGGTAAATGGCACCACCATCGGCAAGGCCGAAGTGGTGATTACCGGCGAAAGCTATGGCTTACGTGTGGTTGAATTAGATCACCTCGATTTACAAACTCTGGCCTCATGAATCTCTTTTGGCGATTAAGTGCCCTGCTACTGGCCTCCGCCCCAGCATGGGCCGAAGATTCACTTAAGATCTTATCCAATAGCGCGATGGCAGGTGATTTAACGGTTAAAACGCAGGTTTTAATCATTATGACTTTGCTGGGATTGATTCCCACGCTGGTTTTAATGATGACCTGCTTTACCCGTTTTGTGATTGTATTGTCGCTGCTGCGGCAAGCACTGGGCTTGCAGCAAGGCATGCCCAACCGAATCACCACCGGCATGGCGCTGATTTTAACGCTGCTGGTAATGCGCCCCGTGGGGGTGGAAGTCTGGCAAACCGCCATGCTACCTTACGATCAGGACAAAATCAGCCTGCTGGCCGCACTGCAAATCGCCGAAAAACCGATGTCTAAATTTATGCTGGCACAAACGAATAAATCGGCATTAGCACAAATATCACGCCTCGCTGGCGAAGGCCCGGTAGCCAAACCCAGCGATCACGCCTTTACCGTAAAGCTGGCGGCCTTTGTACTGAGCGAGCTGAAAACCGCGTTTCAAATCGGCTGTATGTTGTTTATCCCCTTTTTGGTGGTCGATCTGGTGGTCTCTAGCGTATTAATGGCGATGGGGATGATGATGCTGTCACCTCTGGTGATTTCATTGCCGCTTAAATTACTACTATTTGTGCTGGTAGACGGCTGGTCACTCACTGTAAACACCCTCGTTACCAGCATACAGGCCTACTAATGATCACCCCCGATACCGCGGTTGATCTGGTCAACCAAAGCCTTTATGTGGTGGTGAAACTGGTGATTTTGCTGGTGTTGCCGGGGCTGATTGTTGGCGTCTTGGTCAGCCTGTTTCAGGCGGCTACGCAGATTAACGAGCAAACCCTCAGCTTCTTGCCCCGCCTGCTGGTCACCCTCGCCATCATCGCCCTTGCTGGGCATTGGATCGTGGGGCAATTGATGACGTTTTGCATCGAGATTTTTAATAATGCGGCGATGTTGGTGGGGTAGCGAAAAAGATTGCCCATAACGGCACTAGGCGCAAACAGTCCAAAAACTTATTAACCACACTTTGTGCACGGGGCTTTAGAGTCCCCTTGAAACACGCCGAAGCGAGGAACAAGCGGGCGGGGTTTCGGCGAGGACTGTCTGAGCGAAGCGAGTTCCGCAGCAGCCGCTCGATTGTCCGCAGATGAGGGGCTTTCGTGTTTCGTGGGGCGGCCTTCTTTTGGTTCTTTTCTTGGCCGTTCAAGAAAAGAACGCCCCCGCGGTGGCTACCGCTCCTAAATCAACGTGCCGAAGGCACTAAAAAGATCTTTTTGCTTGGTACACATCACAGCGCAATGGCAGGTTACGGCCGAAAATGCCCACAGCCCCAATAAACACAACACGCAGCCTAACCCACCCTAAGCTCGAAACCACAAGAAAACAATGGACGCCCTGATTAAGGAATTACTCGCAATCCTACCCCTGCTCTGGTGGCCTTTTTGCCGCTATATGGCGGGGTTTAGTTTTGCGCCCTTGATAGGTGAGGCCATGGTGCCGGTGCGGGCGCGAATTGGTTTATCACTGGTGCTGAGCGTCATCACCCTGCCCATCATGCAAAAAACCCAGATCAGTATTGATCCCTTCTCTATGCACTGGATTGTTGCCACCTTTGCACAAGTGATTATCGGGCTGATTTTTGGGATGGCGTTTCAGCTGGTGATGACGATTCTATCCATCTTAGGATTTTTGATTTCATCGCAAATGGGCCTGAGTATGGCGGTGATGAATGATCCTATGAGTGGTAGCTCGTCAGATGTGATTTCCACCCTGCTGTATTTATTAGGTGCGCTGCTGTTTTTTGCTATGGATGGGCATCTGGTGCTGGTGCAGATTATCTACGGCAGCTTTAAGCTGTGGCCTGTAGCAGATGGGGTTCACTTTGTATCGCTCAAAATGCTGGCACAAAGCCTGAGCTGGGTGTTTGCCGCAGCCCTGCTGCTAGCGATCCCGAGTATTTTCTCTACCTTTATTGTGCAGCTGGGCATGGGCTTACTGAACCGCGTGGCCCCGGCTTTAAATTTGTTTTCGCTGGGCTTTCCGCTGGTTACCCTGTTTGGCCTCTTTACCCTCACCCTGATTACCCGCTTTATTCCCGGCCATTACAGCCAGCTCAGCGGCAAAATTCTGCAAATGATTGAGCAAATGCTGCATGGGGGGGTGCATGGCTGAAGCGTCCAATGGCGATAAAACAGAAAAAGCCAGTCAGCAGAAATTAAAAAACGCCAGAAAAGAAGGGCAAATTGTCCGCTCGCGCGAAGTGGCTTCTGCCGTGGGTTTGCTCGCCAGCTTAAAAGTATTTGCCATTCTGGCTCCCAGCTATTTAGTCGATTTTAATGCGCTGTTTAATCTGGCGTTTAGCTCTTTGGATCAACCCGGCAGTATGGACGAGGTATGGTCTAATTTATTTAGTGGCAGCTTTTTATTGCTACTCAAAATGCTGCTGCCTTTAGCCATTATTCCGCTGATGATTATCATTGCCTCGCTCTATCCAGGCGGCTGGATATTCTCTGGCAAGCAGCTGATGCCTAAATTTGAGCGCATGAATCCGCTCTCTCATTTTGGGCGGATATTCTCTGCCCAGCATGCCAGCGAGCAAATCAAAGCCATTATTAAGGTGCTGATTTTAGCCGTTGTTTTGTTTTATGTTAGCCGGGATAGCCTGCCAAAATTCTTTAGCCTGCAAGAACTGACTCTTACCGAAGCACTCACCGGCGCGGCGCAATTATTATTTGATGCGCTATTTAGCTTTTGCTTTGTATTTATCTTATTTGCCGCAATTGATTTGCCGCTGCAGATCTTTTTGTTTATGCGCAAACAAAAAATGAGCAAGCAAGAGCAAAAAGACGAATATAAAACCAGCGAAGGCCGGCCAGAGATTAAGCAGCGTATTCGGCAGATTCAGCAGCAATTAGCCCAGCGCAGTATTCGCAAAGCGATTCCCAATGCCGACGTCATTATCGTCAACCCGCGCCATTATGCGGTGGCTTTAAAGTACGACGAAAACCGTGCCCAAGCGCCCTTTATTGTGGCCAAGGGCATGGATGAAATGGCGATGTATATTCGCCAGCTGGCCGACGCGCACAAAATAGATATTGTGCCGATTCCGCCCTTAGCCCGCGCCATTTATAAAACCACCCAAGTGAACCAGCAAATTCCTGCGCCTTTATTTAAAGCCGTAGCACAGGTGCTGACCTATGTATTACAACTCAAAGCTTTTCGCAGCGGCGGCCGCCGTATTGCTCCCCAACTACCCAATGACTTGGGCATTTCGCCAGAACTTGCAGAGATTAAAGAACCCGCATGAAATCACTCGACCCCTATTTAAGCGCCCTAAAGCAGTTCAAGCTGGCAGCACCATTATTTTTGCTCGCCATGCTGGCGATGATTATTCTGCCTATTCCGCCGGTGGTATTGGATCTCTTATTCACCTTTAATATTGTGCTGGCGATTATTGTGATGCTGGTGGCGGTTTCGGTGAAACGGCCACTGGATTTTTCGGCTTTTCCAAGCATTATTCTAGCCACCACCCTGCTGCGGCTGACGCTCAATGTGGCCTCTACCCGTGTGGTCTTACTGCACGGCCATCAGGGGACGGAAGCTGCAGGTAGGGTGATCGAGGCCTTTGGTAAGGTAGTGATCGGCGGTAATTTTGTGGTGGGGATGGTGGTGTTTGTCATCCTGATGATCATTAACTTTATTGTGGTCACCAAGGGGGCCGAGCGCATTGCCGAAGTATCGGCACGCTTTACGCTGGATGCCATGCCCGGCAAGCAAATGGCAATCGACGCCGATCTAAACGCGGGCCTACTTAATCAGGAACAAGCCCAGCAACGCCGCCGCGATATTGCCGCAGAAGCCGATTTTTATGGCTCGATGGATGGCGCATCCAAGTTTGTACGCGGGGATGCCATTGCTGGTATTTTGATTCTGCTGATCAATCTGATTGGCGGGGTCGCCATCGGCGCGGCCATGCACGATTTAAGTATGGGTGAAGCGTTCCACCTTTACGCACTGATGACGATTGGTGACGGTCTGGTTGCCCAGATCCCCGCCCTGCTGCTGTCTGCCGCTGCCGCCATTGTGGTCACTCGCGTCAGCGATTCTGGCGATATGCAGGAGCAAATTGGCGAGCAGCTGCTGGCCTCGCCAACAGTGCTGATGAGCGCTGCGGGCATTATGTTTGTGCTGGCGATTATCCCTGGCATGCCTGTCGTACCCTTCCTTGCTTTTGCTGCCTTGCTGGTCTATTCCGGCTGGAAAATGCATCTGAATGCAGAAAAAAACCCTAAGCCTGCCCAAGACTTAAAAGCCATCGAATCGGCACTGCTCAGCAGCGATGAGGCCGAGCTGGATTGGCAAGCCCTGCCCTATGTGGACGTGCTGGCGATTTCGCTAGGTTATAAATTGGTCGGCCTGATGGATAAGGAACAGGGTGCGCCGCTAAGTAAACGCATCCGTGGCGTGCGCCAAACGCTGAGTGAAAATATGGGTATTTTGTTGCCGCATATCGCCATGCGCGACGATCTGCGCATCAAGCCATCGCAATACACCATTCGCCTCAATGGCAGCGTGGTCGCTCAGGCCGAAGTGTTTAGCGATCACTTAATGGCGATTCCATCCCCCGAGGTGTATGGCAATTTGGACGGCATTCCCGGCGTAGATCCTGCCTACGGCATGCCGGTCACTTGGATTGCCAGCGGTGATAAAGCCAATGCGCTAGGGCTGGGTTATCAGGTCATCGACTGCCCAAGCGTGATTGCCACTCACTTAAATAAAGTGATCCGTAGCCATCTGGCCGAGCTGTTTCGCCACGACGATGTCAGCGCCTTGTCCGAACGACTCACCGTGCTGGCTCCTAAGCTGGCCAGCACACTGAATACCGCACTGAATGCCAACCAGCTACTGCGCGTTTACCGCTATCTGCTGGAAGAAAATGTCTCGCTCAAAGACATCGTTCCGATCGCCACCACCTTGGTCGACGCCGCCGACAACGCCAAAGACCCCATCATGCTGGCCGCCGAAGTACGCTGCACCTTAAAGCGGCAAATCGCCCAAGCCATTCTAGGCAATAAGAGCGAAATCAAAGCCTTTAACCTTAGCGCCGAGCTGGAAAACATGCTGCTCGGCTCGCTCAGCCAAGCCCAACAAAATGGCAAGGTAGCGCTGGATAGCTTCCCAATTGATCCAAATGTACTCAGCCAGCTGCAAAGCAATATGCCGCTGGTGCGTGAGCAACTCAAACAACAAAGCGCCCCGCCAATATTGCTGGTGATGCCGCAAATCCGCCCCCTGCTGGCCCGCTACGGCCGCTTGTTTTCACCAGGGCTGCATGTGCTTTCTTATAATGAGATTCCGGATAATTATGATGTGAGTCTGGTGGGGACGATGGGGTGATGGCGTTTATTAACCCAAATCTTGAACCACGGAGGGCACGGAGTTTCACTGAGGAAAGCAAAGGTTGAATTAATGCGTTTTAATAGACTTTAGGTACTTTCAAATGCAGCCATTTGGATTTGTATCCCTGCTCGTAGCACGGGGCTTAAAAATCCCCTTGAAGCCGCGACACGAGGAATAAGCGGCTCGGGGTTTCGGAAAAGGGGTAGCGGGCTTGCTCCCGAGCAGCCTCTACGCCGAGCCGATTATCCGCAGTGAGGGGCTTTCGTGCTTTTGGGGTTGCGGTTTTGCTTCCTTTCTTGGCCGTTCAAGAAAGGGAGTCCCACGCGGGGGATTCCCGCACCTAAATCGACGTGCCGAAGGCACTAAAAAGATAAGCACTGCGTGACATCAGTCAATAATCCATCGCTTCCAACAAAACCAACACTTCAGCTGCAAATTTAAACAGAGGAAGTGGAAGCTGGGCGGCGCTAAGCGTGGCGGCTTTGCTGGTGGGCATGCTGCGCGGGCGCTGTTGCCCCGCGACGCTAAAGCGGACTAAGCGTAGGCCAAGCCGAATCGCTGCAGCTTTAAAGTGATATTCCAAGGCACTTAGCTCATCGTGCCAAATATCATCAGCCCACAGGCTAAGTGCTAAAGTCTTGGCTTCTTGGCTAAGTACCAGCTTAATTCGCCCCCACTTGGGCAAAACAATTTCTAGCAATAGCTCCAATGGCCTAGGCTTTACAGCGCAATGTTGCGGCTCGTCTTCTTCTACAAACCACAGCCGTAAGATGGGGCCGCCCCATAGCCAGAGCGGGATATTCGCCGATTCGGCAGGCGCTGGCTGGCTGATTAATTGCGCGCTAAATAAACTACCCGATGCATACTGCCCGCCATCTTGCGCCACACGCATCGCCAGATAGGAAATCGTTCCTAATAGCTGCACTCGCCAAGCATTAGCCAGCTCGGCAATTTGAGGCTTATGCCTGGAAAATCTGGGGTTATCCCGTAAAACCAGCGCATCCAGCAAGCCTTCATTTGTTGATACCTGCTGCCCTGGCTTAGTTTCCAGTGCGAGTAATAAGCGGGGCTTATTTTCCAGAACACGTAATAAAAGTGGCTTACTTAAAGGCCAGTCTGCGGCCAGCTCCGGCAGGCAGATATTCAGCTCCACCCCGGCAGCACTGCGCAAATGCAGCTCGCCACAGGGCTGGCGGGCAATAATATCCAGCAAGAGCAATTCATTACTTTTAAACTGGCTGGCCAGGGTTTCCTGCATCCGTGGTGTAAGGCCTGTGCTGCACACTCTTCCCAGCATTTTTAAGTCCTAAGCTAAAAAAAAACCAGCCGCAAATAGCAGCTGGTTTATTGATCCGGAAAAAAACCGGATTATTGCATCAGAGACATCACCATTTGGCTCATAGAACCGCTTTGCTTCAGCATCGAAGTACCCGCTTGCATCAGCATCTGGTTAGAAGTCATTTTTGCTTGTTCAGTAGCGTAGTCGGTATCCATGATACGACCCTTAGCCATCTTGGTATTGCTATCCATATTGCCCAGGTTGTTATAAACGTGGTCAAGACGGTTGGCGTTTGCACCCATATCTGAGCGAACTGTACCTACTGCTTTCAGTGCAGCTTCAAGCTTAGTAATTTGTGCATTTGCACCAGTTGCTAATTCTGTACCTGGTGTGCCGGGTGTTGTGTAAGTAGCCGCTGCATTACCCAAGGCTGTATCTAATGCTGTCAAACCTGTTTTCAGGTCTACAGTCATTTTTTCAGCAGCGCTAGCACCAATTTGGAAATCAACTGTAGCGCTACCCAGCTTACCAGTCGTTTTATCTAATAAAGCTTCACCACCAAAGGAGGTGTTCTTCATGATATTGCCCATTTCCTTACCCAGCGCATCAAACTCAGACTGCATCGCAACTTTGTCATCTGCCGAAGCTGTGCCGTTGGCGCCTTCAGTAGCAAGGTCTTTCATGCGCAATAAGATGCTGCTTACTTCGCCCAAAGCGCCTTCAGCTGTTTGCAACATGCTGATACCGTTTTGCGTATTCTTCATCGCAGCTTGCATACCGCGGCTTTGTGCGTCCATACGTGTGGCAATTTGCAAGCCAGCAGCGTCGTCCATTGCAGAATTAATACGCAGACCTGTACCCAGACGAGTCATGGATGTGGTCAAAGCAGATTGGCTAGTGCCCAAGTTACGTTGGGTAGAAAGGGCAGCGGCGTTTGTGTGCAGGCTCAACATGGGGAAGAACTCCAAATGACAAAGTAACGGCACCCGCCATTGGGCGCCTCTACCTACCTAAGGCGACAAGCCCGTGGAATTTCTTAAGTAGTATATTAGTAAATATTTACATACGAGCTATAGAGGCGAAAAAAACCTAGGTCTTGAAACACGGAGGGCACTGAGAACACGGAGTTTCACGGAGAAAAACAGAGTAAAACACTCAGTTTGGTTTGAAGTATTTTCACAACGCACAAGCATTTAATTTTTATCGCAGCTCACCGCACGGGGTTTAATCCTCCCCTTGAAACACGCCGGAGTGAGGAACAAGCGGGGCGGGGGGCGCTTGGGAGCGAGGCAGCGAGCCAATCCCGCCTGCCGCCGACTCGATTGTCCGCAGCGAGGGGCCTTCGTGGTTCGCTGTTGTCGCTTGGCTTCGTTTCTTGGCGAAGCAAGAGAGGAAAGCCCCACGCTGGCTCCCGCTCAAAAATCAACGTGCCGAAGGCACTAAAAAGGTCTTTTTTTTCTTAGTAACCCCAGCGCAGTATCATGGTGGGTTACGGCCGGAATAGATCTGCGCCCTCATGAGCATCAAGAACGGCCTAACCCACCCTACGGTGACCTTTTTCATCGCGCATAAAAGGAAGAAACCGGCGGGTTTCACCCCGTGTGCGCTAACCAAATTGATTTTTCATTAGCAAACAGCGAAAAATGTAATGGCCACGCTCTTTGCATGGGGCTTGAAAGTCCCCTTGAAACACGCCGAAGCGAGGAACAAGCGGGGCGGGGTTTCGGCCAGGGAGCGAGGAACGAGCCAATCCCGCCTGCCGCCGACTCGATTGTCCGCAGCGCAGGGGCTTTCGTGTTTCGTGGGGTCGCCTTCTTTGCTTACTTTCTTGGCGAAGCA
>JANYCY010000037.1 GCA_025360045.1 Janthinobacterium sp.
CGTGCCACTGACGACGTAGCTTGATGCGCCAGACATCGCCAGCTGTGTCCAGCTAAACTGCTGTTGCTGGCCCAGTGCAATATTGATGCCCTGCGAGGCGGCGTTACCAATCATTGCATTCGTCACGGCCTGTGCGGTGACATTGCTTATATTCAGCGCATTGCCTGCGAAGCCTCCGGTAGCAGTTATGCTTCTTTTTTAAGCGTTAAAGCACGTTCATACAGGGTGTTTTTAGGTGCGCCGGTGATGGATACGGCTAGAGCTACGGCTTGTTTGAGCGGTAGCTCGGCAATCAGGGGCAGTAAAACGCTGTCGTAATCGGCTCCATCCGCTTTGGTCGCTCGGGGTGCTGCATTCACTACCACTACTGATTCGCCACGCTCCTGATTGCTGTCGCTGGCAACCCAAGCGGCTAGCTCGCCAAGAGGCAGGCGGCGGATGGTTTCAAAGGTTTTGGTAATTTCACGACAGAGCACGGCTTCTCGTTCTGGACCAAATACGCTGGCCATATCGTTTAAACAATCCACAATACGATGTGGTGCTTCATAAAATACGCTAATAAAGCTTTGATCTTTGAGCTCGGAGAGTGCATCGCAGCGTTGCTTGGTTTTGGGCGGTAAAAAGCCATAAAACAAGGCATGCGGGCAGTTAAAGCCGCTGGCTGAAAGGGCTGTTGTCAGTGCAGAAGCGCCTGGAACGGGAATAATCTTGCAGCCTGCTGCGTGTGCTGCTGCGGCAAGTAGGGCACCCGGATCAGATACGGCAGGTGTTCCGGCGTCTGATACTTGCGCGACAGTTTCGCCGGCTAGCATGCGAGCAACGAGTTTTTCAGCCATGCTGTGTTCGTTGTGCTCACGCAAAGACACCATTGGTGTTGAAATATTAAAATGTTTAAGTAGCTGCCCAGTGACGCGGGTATCTTCGGCCGCGATCACATCGGCCCCCTTGAGGGCGGCAATGGCGCGAGGCGTCATGTCGTTAAGGTTACCGATTGGGGTGGCCACCACATATAATGCGGACTTAATCATAGGATTGGATTCTGTATGCACGCTAAGGCTCTCCTTTTTGCTTCGGAATTGCGCAGTGCGCTAGGGTCCGTACTATACGGTGCTGTACTGCTTACTGCCATAGCGGGCTGCGCTGCTGCGCCTGTTATTGCACCTGTGGCGGCAAAACCTACTTTTACGATTGCAGCACAAACTGCCGCCACCCAAGCGAGTGCGGCTCAGGCTGTTCCCGTCGTAACTAAGTCAACACCCCCGCGCCGTGATGGTGGCTTTATCGCGGTCTTGTTACCTGGCAAGAGCAAAGCGATGCGCCCTGCGGTGGATGCGATTAAGGCGGGTGTGTTGGCGGCAACGAATGGTAATGCCGATCAGCTTACCGTCAAATTTTTTGATACCGCAGATATTCCTGCCGATGTATTTGAGCAGTTTCAGCAGCTGCATGAGCAGGGTGCGGTGGCGGTGATTGGGCCATTAACTAAGCCATCGATTAATTATTTGGCCGACATCGGTGATTTTGATATTCCTGTGATTGCCCTGAATTCTTTTGATGAAAAAACGCTACGCCGTGCGCAGCTCTATAGTTTTTCCTTATCTATAGAGCAAGAAGCGCAGCAAATTGCTAAGCAAATGTTTGCTGAAGGACTGCGGATGCCGCTGGTTTTACAGGGTGATAGTCCCTTGTCAGCCAGAATGGTGCAGGGCTTTGTGGATAGTTGGACCGAGGCCAATGGCTCGCAACCCACCATCTTTAATCTAAAAGATGCACGTAGCCAGGCGCAGGCTTTGCGTGCTCAGTTGAAAGATGGCGAGCATGACTCGGTGTTTTTTGCCGCAAATTCAAGGCAAACGCGTATTTCTCGGCCCTTTGTGGGTAATGAGCGGCCTGTCTACGCCACTAGCCAAATTAATCCAGGCCCTTTAAGTAGGACAGCCAGAGTGGATATGGCGGGAATTCATTATTTAGAAACGCCATGGATTCTGAACCCACTAAATAGTAATTACGCCTTATTAAACCGCACTCGTTCTAAATCAAATGATGTTGAGCGTTTATTTGCTTTGGGTGTGGATGCTTGGAAATTAGCCACTTTATTAAGCAAGAAAGAAGAAATTAATTTTGATGGCTTAAGTGGCAGTATTAGTTTGGGCAGTGGCGGCTTGATTGTGCGCGAGCTAACGATGAATACTTTTAATGCTACGGAAGAAAGCACACCCGTCATTCCTAATCCATGAATAAATTAGGCCTTGCCGCCGAAAATGCCGCCGTGATTTTTTTGCAGCAGCAGGGCCTAAAAATCATTGCGCGCAACTGGCAATGCCGCTGTGGTGAAATTGACATACTCGCTAAGGATGGTCATACCTTAGTATTTGTAGAAGTGCGGCAACGTCGCAATGCGCGATTTGGCGGGGCAGCAGCCAGCATAAGCCCAGCAAAACGCGCTAAACTGCGGGCGACCGCTCAATATTACCTATTAAAAGTTTCCCCTATACCACCTTGCCGCTTCGATGCAATTTGCTTTGAAGGGGAAACAATCAACTGGCTCAAAAACTGTATAGACGCCACTGAGGGATAAAAATGGATTTAGCACAACGTATTCGACAGCATTTTCTAGATAGCATCGACGCCAAACAAATGGCGATGGAGTTGCTATCCCCAGGGATTCGGATTGGTGCCGAGAAAATGGTGCAAACCTTTATCTCGGACGGCAAAATTTTAACCTGCGGCAATGGCGGCTCAGCTGCCGATGCGCAGCACTTTGCCGCTGAAATGGTCGGTCGCTTCGAGCGCGAGCGCCCAGGCTTAGCGGCCATCGCTTTATCGACTGATACCTCGACCATCACCGCAATTGCTAATGACTATGACTACGATCTGGTTTTCTCTAAGCAAGTACATGCCTTGGGTCGCCCAGGCGATTTGCTGATTGCGATCTCTACATCGGGCAATTCGGCCAATGTGATTTCAGCAATTCATGCTGCGCATGATAGGCAAATGAACGTCATTGCCTTTACTGGGCGGGACGGTGGGCAGATTGGCGAGATTCTTTCGGGTGACGATGTGCATTTGTGTGTGCCTGTACAGCGCACGGCGCGGATTCAGGAAGTACATATCACCATGATTCATGCCTTATGCGACGCGGTTGATTTTATGCTGCTGGGCGGCGAATGATGCGGCTAAAAAGCGCACTACTCGCCTTGGGGCTGGCAGCATCTTTATCTGCTTGCGTGCCGATTCTGTTAGTAGGCGGCGTAGCCGTTGGCGCGATGGTGGGCTCGGATCCACGTAAATCAGAAGTCATTAAAGTGGACTTTGATTTAGGCGCAAAAATTAGCAGCGATCTAGTTGAGGCGTGGGCAGGAAAGGCCCATGTAAACGTTACTGCCTTTAATGGCATGGTATTGCTGACCGGCGAAGTGCCTGATGAGGCCGCTAAAGCAAAAGCTTTTGAAATTGCGCAGCGCCAGCCAAGGGTGCGCAAAATCTACAATGAAACCGTTGTTTCAGTGCCTTCCACTACCGCAAATCGCTTATACGATACGCAGCTGACTGCAAGGGTGAAAACAGCGCTATTGACGGATGCGAATGATGCCGATGCGCTCCATTTGCAGGTGATTACCGAGCGTAGCGTGGTTTATCTGATGGGGGTAAGCAGGCCCGATATCGCCGAATCTGCAGCCCGTGCTGCTAGCCGTGTATCTGGCGTGCGGCAGGTCGTGAAGCTGGTTGAGCCTTTAGCTGGAAATTAATGCTTGGGGATATTTATTAAAAAGCGAGCTGATAGGCTCGCTTGCACTGCATAAAAATCATGACCGATGGTCGGCAAGATGGGCAAAGATTTGCGCGAGCAGTGCTTTTGCTTACAAGGAAAAGGCCGTATTTGGGCCTGTCCATGCTAAAATTGCCGACTGTAAAGTGTGCTTTTAGCGCATTGCTAGCCGTCTTGCTTTGTTACCGTCACCATGCGGTTTAGAAGGGCCAGATTGCTTTCACGCCTTCCCCAATTACTTTTGCTGGAGTACAGGATGACATCCTCGATTTTTACCGCAGTAGAAATGGCACCTCGCGATCCGATTCTGGGTCTTAATGAAGCCTTTAATGCCGATACACGCACTGGCAAGGTTAATCTGGGTGTAGGTGTGTATTACGATGACAATGGCAAGATCCCATTGTTGGCGGCAGTAAAAGCGGCAGAAAAAACCCGTATGGACGCTCAGCCGCCACGTGGCTATCAAGCCATCGAGGGCCTTGGTGCTTACAATCAAGCCGTACAAAATCTAGTATTTGGTGTAGATAGCGAGCTGGTTTCATCGGGCCGCGTAGTGACGGCAGAAGCCTTGGGCGGTACGGGCGCTTTGAAAATCGGTGCTGATTTCTTAAAACGCCTCGACGCCAACGCCAGCGTTTATATCAGCGATCCAAGCTGGGAAAATCACCGCGCATTGTTTGAATCGGCAGGCTTTAAGGTAGAAAACTATCCTTACTATGATGTGGCGACTCGCGGTGTAAATTTCACCGCGATGAAGGCGGCTTTGCTTGGCCTGCCAGCGGGTTCGATCATCATCTTGCACGCTTGCTGCCACAACCCAACGGGCGCAGATATGAGTGATGCACAGTGGGCCGAAGTGGTTGAAGCCTGCCGTGAACGCAACTTGGTCCCCTTCCTCGATATGGCTTATCAAGGCTTTGCCGATGGCATTGAAGAAGATGCAGTTGCTGTGCGTTTATTCTCTGCTTCTGGCCTGCAATTCTTTGTTTCTAGCTCTTTCTCTAAGAGCTTCTCGATGTATGGCGAGCGCGTAGGTGCTTTGTCTATCGTGACAGAAAGCCGTGAGGAAGCGGGTCGAGTATTAAGCCAGCTGAAACGCGTGATTCGCACCAACTACTCCAACCCACCGATTCATGGTGGTGCTGTGGTGGCTGCGGTATTGGCTAGCCCAGAATTACGTCAGCAGTGGGAAGACGAATTAGCTGGCATGCGTGATCGTATCCGCGCTATGCGCACTAGCTTGGTTGCCAAACTGGCTGAGCGCGGCGTAGCGCAAGACTTTAGCTTTGTAGCGGCTCAGCGCGGTATGTTCTCCTATACCGGCCTGACAGCGGCTCAGGTTGAAGTGTTGAAAGACGAATACGGCATTTACGCTGTATCGACTGGCCGTATTTGCTTGGCTGCACTCAATACTAAAAACATTGATTACGTCGCGGATGCGATTGCTAAAGTGCTGTAATTTAGCTCTTGCCCAATAAAAAACCCACGAAGCGATTCGTGGGTTTTTTATTGTAGCTGATGTCATACAGAGCTAAATCTTGAACCACAGAGAACACAGAGAGCGCAGAGTTTCACAGAGGAAAGCAATAATTGGATGGTTTTCTCTGTGAAACTCTGTGTCCTCGTTTTACTCTGTGGTTCAAGGTTTAGCGCTTAATCCTTTTAATCAATGGTGTTTTGTTCGCGTTTTTTATCAATTACATGAATTAATCCGTAATCGCCTTGCGTGAAAAGTCTTTGGGTCTAAAGCCCAAGGCAAAAAGTGCGGCAAAGTAAGCGCTTGCCCCAGAGACAACTAAGACACTAAGCCAGCCAACGCGTACCAGTTTATTCATTTCGGCAAAGGCGGGCATAAAGTGCAGCAGTACAAAGAGCAAGGCGCTCATGGCGACTACGCCGCATACGATACGCAGCATAAAGCCCTTCCATGCTGCTTGTGGGGTGTAATAGCCCCGTAAACGCAGCGTGCGGTAGAGCAAGCCTGCATTCAGGCATGCCCCTAGGCTCATCCCCAGCGTAAGCCCTGCGTGCTTGAAAGGCAGGGTGTACAAGAAGATTAGGTTAATCGCCAGTGTGACTAAGAGCGTGATGATGCCGATACGCACTACGGTTTTAATTTCCTGCCTTGCATAAAACGCAGGAGCAAGGATTTTAATCAGGATCAGCCCAATTAAACCCACGCTATAGCCCACCAGTGCCTGCTGGGTCATTAAGGCATCGTGCATAGAAAATTTGCCGCCTTGGAATAGGGTGAGCACTAAGGGCTCTGCAAGAATAGCTAAAGCTACCGTAGCAGGCAGGCAAAGCATGATGCACAGACGCAAGCCCCAATCCAATAAACGATCGTAGCTGGCTTGATCACCGCTGGCATGGCTGCGGGCTAGGCTGGGCAGTAGAATCGTCCCCAAGGCCACGCCAAGCACGCCGGTCGGGAATTCCATCAGGCGGTCGGCATAGTAAATCCATGAAACACTGCCTGAATCCAAGCGAGAGGCGAGGTTGGAATTAATAAGTAAGCTGATTTGAGCGACCGATACGCCAAAAAGAGCGGGACCCATTTGCTTAATGATTCGCCACACGCCTTCGTCTTTCATGTCCAGCTTGGGCCACATCAGCATGCCTAGCTTGGCTAAATGGGGCAGTTGATAGCAAAGTTGGGCCACGCCACCAATCAGCACCGCAATGGCGAGGGCAAAAATAGGGCGATCCATCAGCGGAGCTAGCCACAGTGCGCAGGCAATAAATGAAATATTGAGCAACGTGGGGACAAAGGCTGGGACAGAAAAACGGTTATAGGCATTTAAAATACTGCCGACAAAGGACGATAGAGAAATCAGCAAAATATAGGGAAACATATAGCGGAGTAGCTCGACCGCTAGATTAAATTTATCTGGGTTCTTAGCAAAACCTGCCGCAGAAAAATAAATAATTGCGGGAGCGGCTAAAACACCGAGCAGGGTGACTAAAACTAAAACTAAGGTCAGCATTCCGGCAATTTTGGCGACAAATTCTTTGGTCGCCTCTTCGCCTTTGCGTGTTTTGTATTCTGCTAGCGTGGGAACAAAGGCCTGCGAAAATGCACCTTCGGCAAAAATTCTCCTCAGCATATTCGGCAGTTTAAATGCGGTAAAAAAGACGTCGGTGGCAGCACCTGCGCCAAATACATGGGCAATGATGGTGTCGCGAACAAAGCCTAATATGCGTGAAACCAGCGTCATGGAGCTGACGGCAGCCAGTGTTTTAAGGAGGTTCATGCCGGAAGGTTTGAGTAGTGAGGGTGCAATTATAAGGCCGTAGCTTATCGCTGTCGCAAGCAAACCGCGATGCAGTGAACATAGGAAAATGAGGTTTTTTTGCCCAGGTAGTGAAGTTCGAGTGGATATATGCTTGCCAGAAGGTAAAAGTGAGGCTATCATCGCCGGTTTCCGAATTAGCCCGATTTTTGGGCAAGCCCGTCAGGAGTTTCAAAACATGGCTAACAGTGCCCAAGCTCGCAAGCGTGCACGTCAGGCTGAGAAAGCCCGCCAGCACAATACTAGCCAGCGTTCCGCTTTCCGCACCGCGATCAAAAAGGTGCTGAAGGCTGTGGAAGCAGGTGATAAAGCTGCGGCTCAGACCGTCTTCCAGCTATCAGTCAGCATCATTGACCGTATCGCAGACAAAGAAATCTTCCACAAGAACAAGGCAGCTCGTCATAAGAGCCGTCTGTCTGCAGCAATCAAGGCTATGGCCTAATTCTGTAGATGTTCGAGTGAAGAAAACCCCAGCCTCGGCTGGGGTTTTTGTTTGCCTGCTACTTATGGATTAACGACGTAAAGGCGGCATTCTCAGTCGGAAGGCGGGCATGAGGCGCTGATAGTCTGGCTCTTCAAAAGTGAAGAGATGCTCGGTTTCATCGTTATCAACAAGGCAAGTTAGCCGCACAAAACGGCTGGTTTCTTTCCAAACTGCTGCCGCTAAGCGCTCGCTTAGCCACTCTGGGCTTTCAGAGCTCGTGCATTCTGCGCTTAGATTGAGCAAGCATGTGTCGCTAGTTAATGGGCGCTGATCTTGCCATAGCGTTACAATGCCTTCTCGCGCCAAGTGATAGAGGCAGCGTTTCGCTTCATAGCAAGAAAGTGGGGCAATGCTGAGTTGAAGCTGCAGGTTAACGGACATAATGCTCGCTCCTTGAGTTGGCTTGATCTTATAGGATTTATAGCTGCTTTCTAGACCGTATATCGGCAGAGCTGACGCGATTATGCTAAATTTTATCAACGATGCAAGATGAGCCTGATTTGATGTCGCAAGTGGATTCAGAACAACTTCCTTTATCGCGCATTTTGGTTGTAGATGATTCCCGTATCGTCCGTGCGACGATTAAGAAACATCTCGCTGCAACTTATGATGTGATCGAAGAGGCCAATGGTGAGGCGGGTTGGCAGCGCCTATTGGCTGACGAAACAATTCAACTACTGATTTCTGATTTAACCATGCCGGTGCTTGATGGGCTAGGTTTATTGGCGCGGGTGCGTAGTGCAGGGGATGGGCGTCTTTATTTATTGCCGGTGATCATTATCTCTGGCGAAGAAGACGATGCCACTAAGCAAAAATGTGTGGAGTGTGGTGCGACCGATTTTGTTACTAAATCAACGGATCGTAGCGAGATGCTGGCGCGTGTGGCCGCGAATATCCAATTAGCGGTCATGCAACGTGAATTAGCCTTGATGCGTACCGAGCAAACGGTAGTTACTCGTGACAGCCTAACTGGCGTGGCGAGCTCGCATTTGCTGATGTTGCAAATGGAGCAATCAATGGCTTATGCCCTGCGGCATAACTCTGAAGTGACTTTACTGCTGCTAGAAATCGATAATTATCAGTCATTAAAACAAAAATTAGGCGACAGGCTGGCAGAGCAAATGCTCAATTTATTAGCCAAGCTGTTGTCGGCTAAATTACGTCGTGAAGATACCTTAGCCCACGTTGAGGGGCCGCAGTTTGCAATTGTTGCGCCGGGTACGTCATTGACTGAAGTCCGAGTGATGGCCGATCGCTTAAGACAGGGCGTGGCAACGGCAAGGATTAACTTTCGCGACGAGCGCTTGGAGGTCAGTGCGAGTGTGGCTGTGGCTAATTCTTGGCACGATGACACCCACTTGGCGCCTGCTTTGTTTAGTAAGGCGACGACGCGCCTATATGGATCAACGGGTGATGGTCGTATTTTGATGCCCGATGAAAATGTGAATCGCCTACCTTTATTGCCTCTTGCGGATGCTTTGCTGATGCTGCACAAGGGGCGAAAGGAGGAGGTGCGCCCGCATCTCCCCACTTTATTGGCGGCATTACAGCCCCTTATCCAGTTAGTTAATGAAGAATATGGACAGGAATGGTCTTTAGATTTTTTGCCGCACGCTGATTAGGCCATTTGTACGTCTAAATGCTCAATTTTCCGCTGCTCTACAAATAAGCTATTGCCCATTTTGCTTTTTGCCAGATGTTTGGCGTGGGTGGCGGCTGCCGCGACCTCATGGTGCGTCAAATACACCCCTTTACGGGCTTCAATAACGCCGATCGATAAGCTACTTAGCGGGAAATGCTGCAGCTCACCACGGCGGTCTGTGCTGCTATAGCCGTTTTGCAGCAGATGCTCTGTCTTAAACAGGCTTTGCACTCGCAGCTCAAATTCTTTGAGCAAGGTTTTGCAACGCTGCTTCCAGTCTGTCGAGCGAAATAAAATCATAAAATCATCGCCGCCGATATGGCCAACAAAGTCGATTTGCGGGTCGGCAATGCTCAGGAGCAGCTCGCCTAGCAGGCGTATCATCTTGTCACCGCAGGCATAGCCATAAACGTCGTTATAAGGTTTGAAGTGGTCTAGATCGATGTAGGCGGCGGTAAAGTCGCATGGCTCAGCCAGTAAAACCTCGATGTGCTCTTCTATGGGTACATTGCCAGGCAAGAGGGTGAGTGGATTTGCATGGCGGGCGGCGCGAATTTGTAATTCGGTAATGGCTCGCATTAAATCTTGCCCCGTTCCCATGCCTAAGTAATGCCCTTGCTCGGTAATGATAAAACCATCGGCCAGATGGCGGTGATCGGCGGCTGTTACTAGCTGGGATAATTCTTGCAAGCTGGTGGAGTGCTCCACAATCAGTGGTGTGCAATCCATCAGGGCTTTGCAGGGCTTGTTGCCATACAGCTCATTGGCAAAGGGCCGGCCAAAAAACTCAATCACTTCATAACGGCGCAATAAGCCAACAGGGCGAAATTCATCGATCACAGGCAAGGCGTGTATTTGCGGGTATTTACTAAAAATACGGCAGATTTCTGCTCCACTTTGCTTAGGTAAAACGGTGGGTACTTCGACTAATAATTGGCCTGCCGTTTGCTCATTCAGCACGCCCACGCGGCTGTCTTTTTCAAGCAGATTAAGCTGAACTTGCCGTGGGGGGTGAGGATGGGGGCGGGCTATTAAATAGCCTTGTACATAGCTAATTCCAATCTTATGTACCACTTGTAAATCAGCTTGGGTTTCAATGCCTTCGGCAATGACGCGGGCACCGGTGTTCAGTGCGATATGCTGAATGGATCGTACAAATTGCCGCTTTTGTGCGTCGCTCGCTAAGCCTTGAATAAAGTATTTATCAATTTTTACAAAGTCAGGTTTGAGCTCCGACCATAGCCTGAGAGAAGAAAACCCCTCTCCCAAATCATCGAGTGCAATTTTGAAGCCCATTTCGCGGTAATGCAGCAGGGCTTCTTTCAGCAGATTGTAATCGTGAGTGGGTTGGGTTTCGGTCAGCTCAATGACCACACGCTGAGGCGCAAGACCCGCAGCGCTCAAGAGGGCGAGCGTTGCGCCGGGTTTAAAGTCTTGTTCAGCCAAGCAAGATGGAATCACATTTAGAAAAAGTCGCCCAGCTAGGTCTTCACGCACAAAGGCCTGAATCACCACTTTGCGGCAGGCAAAATCCAAAGCATGCAAGCAGCCTAGTTTTTCTGCTGTTCTAAACAAATTAATAGGGGAATGCAAAAAGCTATTGGACGGGCCACGAATCAGCCCTTCATAACCAAAGATCTCGCTATCTCTGGTTGATGCAATCGGTTGAAAGTGCGCCGTCAATTGATTTTGGCTAATGATACTTTCAAGCTCGTGCCTGAGTGTCTCTAGGCTGGGTGATTCATTCATGATAATGCCAAATATGCAACGTGAATTGTAAGCATAACAGCGGAGAGTTACGTTCGCGTTACAGATGACTCATGCGAGTCATCCAGTAATTTAGATGAACTAAATAAGCTCAGCTTCTTTCAATTCTTGTTTCAAATAGGCATAAAAAATGGGTGCAGCAACGAGCCCAGGCAAGCCAAAAATGGCCTCCATAACCAGCATGGCAAGCAGTAGCTCCCATGCAAATGCGTGGATGCGGCCACCGACAATGCGTGCATTTAAGAAGTATTCTAATTTATGGATGACGACTAAAAACGCTAATGATCCAGCGGCCACCGAGGCGGAAACGCTCATGCTGACGGCGACAATCGCAGTGTTGGAGATCAGATTGCCTATCACCGGCAATAAGCCCGCCAAAAAGGTAATCACAATTAAAGTTTTGGTCAGAGGCAAGGAAACGCCAAGGCTAGGTAGAACTAATGCTAAATAGATCACGGTAAAAAAAGTATTGAGGGCAGAAATACGCACTTGGGCAAATACAATTTGCCGGAAAGAATGCGCTAAGCGCGCACAGCGGGTTTGTAATGCATCGAGTAAAGGCGCTTTATCGTCACTGTTATGGTGTAAAGACAGCATTGCGCCAATTACCATCGCAATCAGCATCTGTGCCAGTGTATGTCCGGTGCGTGCGCCAATTTGCTGTAACTGGGCGATATGTTTATCTGACCATTGATAGAACGCGGTTTTCCATGCGCTTACATCTTGTGGCAGGCTTTCGAGCATCCATGCAGGTAGCCAGTTGCCTAGCTCATGGTGCAGCGCTTCGGCGATTTCTCCTGATTTACGCATGATGCTGGGCATGGATGCCGACTCACCATGAAAGACCGAAGCCAAGCTAAAACCCATTAAAACCAGCAGCAAAATGATGGCTGCCGAAAAAATAATCAGTGCAACGGGTTTGGCTCGTCGTGGTGCTAAGCGAGAAATAAAAGGCGCTTGGGCCGCTTGGGCAACTAATTCGTAGACTAAAAGACCGATAAGCAAAGCTGGGAGTAGGTGATTGAGCATCACCAAGAGCAGAAACAGCGAAATAATAAAATAACTGGCAATGCGTGAGTAACGGTCGAGCTTTAGCATGATTTGTCCGATGACCGGGGTTGAAGTAGGAGGTGAGAGTGAGGAGTTGTAAATTGAGTATCAACTCCCCGCAGCCCACTCTCCAGCTTGTCGTTACATTGAAAAACGATTGGTAATCGGCATACGCCAGTCTTTGCCGAAAGCGCGGTGGGTAATACGCGGGCCTACGGGGGCCTGACGGCGCTTGTATTCATTGATGGTTAGTAAATGCACCACGCGATCCACATCCGCTTTGGCAAAGCCCTTAGCAATAATCTCGACGCGGCTGAGGTTTTCTTCTACATAGGCTTGCAAAATGGCGTCCAAGACTTCATAAGCAGGTAATGAATCTTGGTCAGTTTGGTCTGGCCGAAGTTCCGCCGAAGGGGGGCGAGTAATAATGCGCTCTGGAATCACCACGCCTTGTGTATTACGCCAGCTAGAAAGTCGATAAACCAGCGTTTTCGCTACGTCTTTAAGCACCGCAAAGCCACCCGCCATATCGCCGTAGAGCGTAGCGTAACCGGTAGTCATTTCGGATTTATTGCCCGTGGTCAGCACCAGCTTGCCCGATTTATTCGAGAGCGCCATCAGGAGCGTTCCGCGTGCGCGCGCTTGCAGGTTTTCTTCGGTGGTGTCTGCGCCCAAGCCTTCAAACTCACCGGCTAAGCCATTCATAAAGGCTTCGTAGATCGGCCAGATTTCGATTTCTGAATATTTGCAGCCTAGGATTTTGATCATTTCGCGCGAATCATCGACGCTGATGTCGGCGGTGTAGCGGGAAGGCATCATCACCGCGTGTACCTTGTCTGCACCGAGTGCATCCACGGCAATGGCGAGCGTTAGCGCCGAATCTATCCCGCCAGATAAACCCAAGAGCACACCGGGGAAGCGATTTTTGCCGATATAGTCTTGCACGCCCAAAACAAGCGCCTGATAAGCGCTGGCTTCATCGCTTAAATCTGGGGTAATGGTGGCGGCTTGTAAATCGCCTTTTTGGTATTCAACGATGGCGACTTGCTCGCTAAATGCCGGCAACTGAGCCACCAGCTCGCCTAATTTATTCAGTGCAAAAGACTGGCCGTCAAAAATCAGCTCGTCTTGCCCGCCGATCATATTGCAGTACACCATAGCCATGCCGGTTTCTTCTACACGCTGGCCGACAACTTCGCGGCGCGTGGATTGTTTGGCTTGGTTGTACGGTGATGCATTCAGAATGAGCAGTAATTCAGCGCCTTCATCATCAGCTGCCGATGCAGGCTCGATATCCCAGATATCTTCACAAATGGCTAAGCCAATCTGCACGCCATCTTGCTCGAATACAAAGGGTGAATAGCCAGGGGAAAAGTAGCGAACTTCATCAAACACCTGATCATTTGGCAGCAAGAGCTTGTCGTAACGGCCCAGCACATTGCCATCCCGAATGACGATGGCGCTGTTAAAGCGCTCGTCGCCACTGGCGCGCGGATAGCCCAGCACCAGCGTGATGCCGTCTAGCTCATCAATAAAGCGGCCAACGCACTGTGCGCATTCGGCCAAAAAGGCGGGGCGTAGCAGCAGGTCTTCAGGTGGGTAACCGCTTAATGCCAGCTCAGGCGTGAGCAAAATATCCGCGCCCTCGGCCTTGGCCTGCTTGGCAGCAGCAAAGATTTTTTCGGTATTGCCGGCAAGATCGCCGACGAGGGAGTTGAGCTGGGCAATGGCGATTTTCATCGGGTCAGTTTCGGCTAGAAGCAAAAAAGCCATTTTAAGCTAGAACGTAGCGGGGATGTACGCTGGACGCAGTTTTATCATCCCCTTGTACCTAGCTTGCCACCGCATCGAGCCGGTAGCGAGATACGATACTTTGCATATCTTGGGCCATATCACGCAGGCTGGCGGCCGTGTTGGCGGCTTCATCGGCGGCTTGGTGGTTGTGCTGGCTGATACTGCCCAGTGAGTTGACTTGGCTGACTAATTCACGACTTTCTGCATGACGGCTCACGCTCCCTCTCGCCATAATGCTAACAACATCGGTAATCTGATCGTTCTGGGCTTGTAAAAGACTAAGGGTACGCTCGGCTCGTTTTCTGACTTCATCCGCGACAACAGCAAAGCCTCGGCCCGATTCGCCCGCGCGGGTGGCTTCGATGGCGGCATTGAGTGCGAGTAAATTAGTTTGCTCCGCTACTTCTTTAATTACCGAAACTAATTACGGCCATAGCTAAAGTGGCCCCTGCAACCATCAAGGCTAGCTTTTTACCAATTTCCATTTGAAGATCACGCAGTATGAAAGCGCTGCAGTATGGTGTTTGAAGATGTAGTCAATATGTCTAGATGATTATGCTGCCTTACTATTATGCTGACGTTGTATGTTTGGAATAAGCTTAATCACGCGATATTTGCTGCTGGATGGCTTCGTTTGCAGTAAATACCTTGGCCTGCGTAGATACAATTTCAATGTTTACATGTTCTCCCTGCTTTACCGTACTACGCTACTAAGATTGGATAAAGTATTTCGCAGTTTTTTTGGCAAAAAGCTGTCCTATTCTTGAATGGAGTCATTCGCTCAATGGGGCTTACTGTATGCGTAGTGTGAAAAGTATGTTTTTAGCGCTTGGTTCATTGGTGGTGCTGACACTTATCTTATTAATGAGCATTGTTATGCTGCTTAAACAAAGCGCGGATGTGCATAGTCAGGCGGAATTACAGCGCTATAACTCCTATTTATTGGCCGATGAGCTAAGGCAAAGTTCAGACGATCTCACCCGTCTTGCACGCAGCTATGTGATTACGGGGGATGCAAAGTATGAAAAACAGTATTGGGATGTACTCGATATACGCAACGGAAAAAAAGCCCGTCCTCAGGAATATCAGCGAATTTATTGGGATTTTATGGCGGTAAGTGATCGCCCTCCTCGGCCTAATGCCCGCCCAATTGCGCTACAAGAATTAATGAAGCAATCCGGCTTTACCTTTGGCGAATTTGCCAAATTAAAAGAAGCGCAAGCCAATTCAGATGGCTTGGTAAAGAGTGAAACGATTGCAATGAATGCGGTGAAAGGCCGCTTTGCCGATGATGCGGGTGGTTTTACCAAGCAGGGTGAGCCTGATTTAAAACTAGCTGCCGATCTAATGCATAACGTGGCTTATCACCAGTACAAAGCGCAAATCATGCGTCCGGTGGACGAGTTTTTTGTGTTGCTGGATAAAAGAACGGCTGCGCAGGTGCTAAGTGCCGAGCAAGACAAACAATTTTATTTGTACACGATGTTAGGCATGATTTGCTTACTGGGAATAGGCTTATTGCTGGTATTAATCTGGATGTATGGCCGTTTGATTCGTATTTTAGGTTGCGAACCTAGAGAGGCTTTGCAGATTGTGCAGGACATCGCGGGAGGCAATTTGAATGTGCATTTCAATGCAAGCCATTCACAAAGCCTGCTCGGTGCGCTGGATAAAATGACGCAACGTTTTAGATTGGTGATTGGTGATATTAAGAATACATCGGCGGTGTTGGGGCTGACCTCAGCGCAAGTGAATGCTTCTGCGCAGCGGCTATCGGAAAACTCATCAGAGCAAATGGTCAATATTGAAAGCACCAATAGTGCATTGAAAGAGATTAACTTTACCATTAGTCAAAATAGCGAAAATGCCAAAATGACTGAGGGGATGGCCGGAAAAGCGGCCAGCGCGGCGGTCAATGGAGGGGAGGCCGTCAAGCAAACTGTGAATGCCATGCGGCAAATCGCCAAGAAAATCGGCATTATTGATGATATTGCTTATCAGACTAATTTACTGGCTCTGAACGCCGCCATCGAGGCGGCGCGAGCCGGCGAAAATGGCAAAGGCTTTGCGGTGGTGGCTGCTGAAGTCAGGAAACTGGCAGAACGCAGCCAGCTGGCGGCACAGGAAATCAGCGATTTGGCCGCCAATAGTGTGAATCAGGCCGAGACTGCGGGTAAGTTACTCGAAGATATCGTGCCATCAATTCGTAAGACTTCCTTGTTGATTCAGGAAATCTCCTTCGCTTCGCAAGAGCAGGCTCAGGGAATAGACAGCATTAGCAGCTCGGTAGAGCAACTCACCCAAGGCACCCAAGCCAATGCCAATGACGCCGATTCACTCAGTAGCGCCGCCCAAGAGCTGGCGATGCATGCCAGCGTGCTTGAGAAAAATATTGGATTTTTTCAAGGGGGAGGTTAGGGATTAGGAGCTAGGGCTTGGGTGTTAGCTCGTAGGGTGGGCACGTTTTTGTGCCCACGCAATAATCCATAGGAAACGAATTGCTGTTGTGTATCATTCGCGTGGGCAAGATAAAGCGTTTTGCCCACCCTACGAAACGCTCCTCTCCCCGATCATTACTCCTCATCCGGCATAATGCTTTCGGCGTAATCAAAGAGCGCAGAAAGAATATCAGCCTGCTGCTCATTGACGTTTTCCGATAGCGTATCAATCGCGTCACCAAAGGCTTCTAAGGTGCGCGCACCGCCTGCACCATCGAATAATTTAGCCGCACGATGTTGCTCCCAGCGGCGTAGTTCGGCAGGGCTTAGGCTTTGCGGAAAGTTTCTAGCGCGGTAGCGGAAAAACACTTCTTCAAGGCGGCTGTCTTCAAAGCTCACCCGCTCTTTAGCCAGCTCCTCAGGGCTAAAGTGGCGTAGCTTGGCGAGAAGACGCTTATCATTATTGCCAATAAAGCCGCCGTATAAATCTTCATCTACATCATTTTTGGCATGCTCGGTGGTGAATACCTGTTGCCAGATGGCGCTTAGATCGGGGGCGGTTTCGGCTATTTTGGCGTGCGCTAAGGCCTGCTCTACATCGATATTCCAGTGTGCAGCACGCTCGCTACTCAAGGTTTTGAGATTGCCAATCACAATGGGTGACTTATTAATATGGATGCTTTTAATTGGCAGCCGAGTGACGCCTTCGGGTAAATCTGCCGTTTTGCTGAACATGCGCAGACGGATAGTTTCTGCATCTAGGCTAAAAATCTCGCTTGGATCAAATGCTAAATCCCAAACAATGATTTCGTTTTTATTGCTGGGATGCATGGCGAGCGGCCAAACCAGCGCGATGCAGCCGTGCTCTGCGGAAAACATGCCGCTGATATGTAGAAAAGGCTTGCTCTTCTCCAAATGACTCCGGAGGCCAATTTGCTCAAGCACCTTGTCTTTTTTACGCAGTGAAAAGCAAAAATCAAATAGCTTGGGTTGTTTCTCACGGATCAGCCGTGCCAATGCAATGGTGGCACGCACATCAGATAACGCATCGTGCGCCGCTTCGTGGCTGATGCCGTTGGCCTTGGTGAGATGTTCTAATTTGAATGAAGGGCGACCATCGTCGTGTGTTGGCCAGACAATGCCTTCGGGGCGCAGCGCATAGGTAGTGCGCACCACATCGAGTAAATCCCAGCGGCTACAATCATTTTGCCACTCACGTGAATAGGGCTCGATCAGATTGCGCCAGAACATAAAGCGCGTGACTTCATCGTCAAAACGAATCGAGTTATAACCCAGCCCCACGGTATCAGGCGTCGCCAGCTCGGTCTCGATACGGGCCGAAAATTCAAATTCATCCACGCCATTTTCTAAGCACTGCTGTGGCGTAATGCCTGTAAGTAGGCAGGATTCAGGATCGGGCAGGTAGTCAGGAGCAGGCTTACAGAAAATATTGAGTGGCTTGCCGATTTCGTTTAGCTCAGCATCGGTACGAATGCCAGCAAATTGCGAAGGGCGATCACGGCGTGGGTTGATGCCAAATGTTTCGTAATCGTGCCAGTAAAAGGTATGCATATAGATAGAGCCTCAAAGAATCGCTGCTCGATTATAAGGCTTTTGACTTTGCATGGCGCTTTAAGGATGTGGCACGAAATGACTTCCTGAAATGAAGCCCGTCATTCCCAAATGATTTTATCGGGAATCCAGCCGTGCAGCTTGATTCTCGCCAAAGGCGCACGGGAATGACGACTGTTTAAAAATCGGGAAGTTAATGTAAACAGTATCCTAAGCGAGTACACCCCAGTGTAAAACTCACAATTGAAACACTTCGGCCACAGAGAGCACGGGGTTTGATGGAGGAAGCCTTGCTTTTCTCCGTGTTCTCCCATTTCTCCGTAGTTTAAGGTTTGGATTTTACTAAGGTGATTTATTGCTTGCGCGGGCTAAGGCTACGAAACGGCGCAGCCAGTGGGTCGCCAATAAATACCCCCTGCGCAGGCCATTCCACACTTTTCCAATAGGCTTCTACGGCGGTGGCGCCTGCCAGATAGTGATAGAGCAAAGCCTGTGGATGGGGGAATTTTTGTGGATAAGAATAAGGCTCGCTCACCGTGCCATAGCTGGCGGTAGCACCTGCTTCTAGCCATTTTAAGCTGCTCATTTGGCTGCTATCGGTCAGCATGCCACCATAAGAGGTGAGGTGATCGGCGAGTGCGCCAGGCAAAAATTGTAAGGTCTCTAGCTTATCTACCTTAATTAACCCTGTTTGATAAATCAGCACATCTTTTTTATTGCTGAGTACATCGCTGCGCAGGCTCTCAATCTTGAGAGGGGGGTGTTGTAGCGTCTGGCTGCGCGGGAATAGCGGCGCTCTGGCGCTGCGGGTGGTGTCGCTCGTAGTTAAATAATAAGCAGTGCCCTGAGGAAAACTCCCCCAAGCCTCTACGCCACGATCAATCAGTTTTTTCGCATCACTTAGATTATTCGCCGCCAACATCATGCTGGGGCGTATACCCAAATCGCTAAAAGGCTGGGTACTGACATGGTTAAAGTAAGGCGAGGCGGGTGTAGGCTTGCCACTATCCTGACAAAGCCCCTCTTTATAGCCCAGAGTAAATGTATAAGTAATGCCCAAGCAATTCACGCGATAAGGCTTGGTCCAAGCCAGCGCTAGCGCTTGAATATGGCCGGGGAGTGCTGCATCTAGTTCCGCCTTTGCCTGAGAAAACTCCCCCTCACTGACCCAAGTACGATCAGTCGGCAGGCTAATCTCAAAAATCTGCTCAGCTTTTAAGCCATGTTTTTCAGCGTAATAACGAGCAATATCGGCAGAGAGCGGATCATTACGATTCACCACCACCGCCAATTGGCTGGCGTTGAGCTGATAAAAAGGTAATTTGGGCGGAGCTGCCCAGAGTGATGCGGAAATAAAGAAAGAAATAAGGGCAAGCTTCACGAGTCGTGCTCTAAATACGAGAATGAGCAGCATCGTATGGCAAGTGCATGCGCAATGCCATAAAAACAATGTGAAGGTATATAGCAGAAATGAAAAAACCCAGCCGAAGCTGGGTTTTTTTAATACTGGGGTGGCTGATGGGGCTCGAACCCACGACAACAGGAATCACAATCCTGGACTCTACCAACTGAGCTACAGCCACCGCTGAGCGGTGTGTTCAAGACTTGAAATGACAAGTCTAAAACTAAAATTTTGGTCCGTTTTAATAGTCGATCACACACTTGGCGCACCCGACAGGAATCGAACCTGTAACCTACGGCTTAGAAGGCCGTTGCTCTATCCAGTTGAGCTACGGGCACACTGTACAACCGTACTGTAAATCTACTTATCTGGGTGAATAAGTTCTTACTTTAAAACAACTTATCGTATAAGGATAAGTTCTGGTCGGGGCGGTGGGATTCGAACTCACGACCCTCTGCTCCCAAAGCAGATGCGCTACCGGGCTGCGCTACGCCCCGAACAGAGGACGCAATATACTGTGTGGACTTTTTGGCGTCAAGCATCTTCGCGATCTTTTTTCTTGTGGCTCGGGTGGAAAAGACTCATTAATGGGGGTGATTCTTACGCTACTCTTTGTTTTTTATGGTGATTTTTGCAGTGAAAAATATTTAAAATATAGGCTAAATTTTCTGATATTTCCTAGCGGGTTCAATATTGCTTAGTTTGAAAAATATGCAGGAAATGTTTGGGCTAGATGCTTTTGCATGAGAAAATGCGTTTTTTGCGATAGAAACAGCAGGAGTTTTACCCATGACAGCCCAAATTCTCGACGGAAAAATCATTTCGGCCGAAATTGTTAGTGATGTTCGCGCCAAAGTAGATGCCCGTGTGGCAAGTGGCTTACGTGCTCCTGCACTTGCCGTGATTTTGGTTGGAGCAGATCCTGCTTCCCAAGTTTATGTCGGTAATAAAAAGCGCCAGTGTGCCAATGCTGGGATTCGCTCTATTGATATAGATCTACCAGCGGACACATCAGAGGCAGACTTGCTGGCCTTGGTGGCTAAGTTTAATCAGGACGACGAGATCGATGGCATCTTGGTTCAGCTGCCTTTACCAAAACATATTAATGCAGAGAAAGTGATTGAGCTGATCGACCCCGTAAAAGATGTGGATGGTTTCCATCCTTATAATATTGGTCGTCTCGCTTTAAAAATGCCTTTGCTGCGCCCGTGCACCCCACGCGGTGTGATGACTTTATTAGAGCGCACCGGAATTGATATCGTTGGTAAAGACGCTGTCATCGTGGGCGCATCTAATATCGTGGGTCGTCCGCAGGCTTTAGAGCTTTTACTGGCTCGCGCTACTGTCACTATCTGCCATAGCAAAACGCAAGACTTAGAAAGCAAAGTACGTGGTGCAGATATTGTAGTAGCTGGCGTAGGTATCCCTAATTTTGTAAAGGGTGATTGGATTAAGGCGGGCGCGATTGTGATCGACGTGGGTATCAATCGTTTAGAAAACGGCAAACTCTGTGGTGACGTTGAATTTGATGTGGCTAAAGAAAAAGCAGCATGGATTACACCGGTGCCAGGTGGTGTGGGCTTGATGACCGTGGCGACTCTGATGCAAAACACCTTTGATGCTTGCGTCAATCGCAAGGGTTAAAGCGTTTTTTTTGATCTAATCTAACTCTTTTCTGCTATGCGCTATGCATGGCAGAAAGGGGTGACAAGCCGCGTCTTAGGCGCAGTTTTGCCCATCAATTGCCGGATTCCCTGCCCCATGTCTTATCAGCTTGCTAAACCTTTTCTTTTTTTGCTCGACGCCGAAAAAGCGCACGCTGCGGCGTTTACCGGCTTGCATGCCTTGCATAGCCTAGGATTTTTGCGCACGTTTACGCCTACGGTGCCTGAGTGCCCTGTTTCTGTGATGGGCTTGGATTTTCCTAATCCTGTTGGTCTTGCTGCAGGCTTAGATAAAAATGGCGATCATATTGATGCCATGGCTGAGCTGGGCTTTGGTTTTTTGGAAATAGGCACCATCACACCTCGCCCGCAGCCGGGCAATCCTAAGCCGCGTTTGTTTCGCCTGCCAGAAGCCGAGGGCATTATTAACCGTATGGGTTTTAATAATGATGGCGTGGATAAGCTGATCGAGAATGTTAAAAACAGCAATTATCAGGGCATTTTGGGGATCAATATCGGCAAAAATGCGGACACACCAATCGAGAACGCCGCTGATGATTATCTAATCTGCTTAGATAAAGTGTACGAACACGCCAGCTATGTCACGGTCAATATTTCCAGCCCTAATACCAAGAACTTGCGCCAGCTACAAGGCGCGGATGAGTTAGGTCGTTTGCTGACGGCTTTAAAGCAAAAGCAAGCAGAACTTGCGGATCGTCATGGCCGCTATGTGCCCCTTGCCCTCAAAATAGCGCCCGATTTAGATAGCAATCAAGTTCAGGATATCGCCGAGCGCCTAGTGGCCAGCGGCATCGATGCTGTGATTGCCAGTAACACCACCTTATCCCGCGTTGGCGTAGAGCATCTAAAACACGGCCAAGAAGCGGGTGGTTTGTCCGGCGCGCCGGTGCGGGCCAAATCAACCAAGGTGATTCGTGATCTAGCCGAGGCCCTAGATGGTGCTTTGCCTATTATTGGTGTGGGTGGGATTTTCAAGGGCGAACACGCCTGCGACAAAATCCGCGCAGGTGCAAGCCTAGTGCAAGTGTATAGCGGCTTGATTTATGAAGGCCCACAAATGGTGAGTGATTGCGTTGAGGCAATTGCTGCTTTGTAAGCAAGCAAGTAAGTACAAGTGCATAGCGGCTTGATTTACGAAGGCCGAAAATAGTCAGTGATTATGTTGAGGTGATTGCTGCTTTGTAAATAGATAACAAAACCGTAGGGTGGGTGAACCCCGCCGCTTTAGCCATTGAGTTTAATGACGGCTTACCCCCGTCCTACGGAGAGATTTTAAACCATGGATTTGCAACACTATTTACTGCTGCTTCTGGGCGCAGTGCTGGTTAATAATGTGGTGCTGGTGCGTATTTTGGGACTGTGCCCGTTTATGGGCGTGTCTAAAAAGTTGGAAGCATCGATCGGCATGGGGCTTGCCACCGCCTTTGTGCTGACGCTGGCCTCAGGCACATCGTGGATGATCGATCAGATTTTGATCTTCTGGCATCTGGAATACCTGCGCACCCTTGCTTTTATTGTGGTGATTGCCGCGATTGTGCAATTTACAGAAATGTTTATTCATAAAGCCAGCCCTGTGCTTTACCAAGCGCTAGGAATTTATCTGCCCCTGATTACCACCAATTGCGCGGTATTGGGCGTGCCGTTGATTAGCTCGGCGCAAAAATATAACTTTGTTGAGTCACTATTATTTGGCTTTGGCTCGGCAGTAGGTTTTAGTTTGGTACTGATCCTATTTGCCGCCATGCGTGAAAGACTAGAGGGCGCAGATATCCCCGAATTCTTTAAAGGCACACCGGTGGCCTTTATCACCGCAGGGCTGATGAGCTTAGCGTTTATGGGATTCGCTGGCTTGGTGCGGTAAAGCCCAAATCTTGAACCACGGAGAGCACGGAGGACACAGAGTTACACGGAGAAAACCAAAACACTAATATCAAGGTCTGAAGGTATTTCGTAGAAATAGATTAACTTTTCAATCTACGTCATTTTCGGGGGGGCATTTGTATATTTTTAAGCCATTATCCCTGGGTTTTCTCCGTGCCCCTCCGCGTTCTCTGTGTCCTCTGTGGTTCAAGATTTGGGTTTGTAAGTCTTGGCAGTGATCTGCAATTAATTTATAGGAAAGCTATGTCTTTTTTACTGGCCATTTTGTTAATGGCTGTTCTTGCTTTGGCGCTGGGTGCGGTGCTGGGTTTTGCTGCGATCAAGTTCAAGGTTGATGAAGATCCATTAGTCGATAAAATTGATGCGATCCTGCCGCAAACCCAGTGCGGCCAGTGTGGTTTTCCTGGCTGTAAGCCCTATGCCACGGCGATTGCCAATGAAGAAGCCGATATCAATTGTTGCCCGCCGGGTGGTGAAGATGGCATTCGTAAATTGGCCGATTTGCTGGGCAAAGAATTTAAGCCTCTCAATGCAGAGAATGGCGTAGAAAAACCCAAATCCGTCGCGCTAATTGATGAAGCCGTTTGCATCGGCTGTACGCTTTGTATTCAGGCCTGTCCGGTGGATGCCATTGTGGGGGCGGCCAAGCAGCTGCATACCGTGATTGCGGCTGAATGCACGGGCTGTGAGCTATGCGTAGCGCCTTGTCCGGTGGATTGCATCGATATTGTTCCGCTAGGCTCAACGGTGAATAACTGGCGTTGGCGCTATCCTGTTATCCCAATTAAGTTGCAATCATGATTAGGCAAATCATCACCTTTCACGGCGGCGTTCATCCGCCAGAGCATAAAGCCGAATCCAGCCATTATCTGATCAGAACAGCGCCGCTACCTGCGCGGCTAATTTTATCCCTGCAACAAAGCATAGGCAGCGCTGCCAAACCCGTGGTTAAAGTTGGGGATGAAGTCGCTAAGGGCCAGTTGATTGCTGCGGCCGATGGCATGATCTCGGCCGCTTTACACGCGCCGACTTCGGGGCGGATTGAAGCGATAGAGTTGCAGCCGGTGGCCCATCCTTCGGGCTTAAGCGATAACTGCATTGTGCTGATCCCCGATGGCCAGGATCAGTGGCAGGAGCGCCCGCTATTTGACTGGCGCAATGCCGAGCCGAATGCAGTACGCACTTATTTGCGCGATATGGGTGTGGTGGGCTTGGGCGGGGCGGTGTTTCCATCGCACCTTAAATTAAGTAGCAAAACTCAGCTTGATACGCTGATTATTAACGGCGCAGAGTGCGAGCCATATATCACCTGCGACGACAGGCTGATGCGTGAGCGCGCCACCGAGATCATCGCTGGCATTTTAATGGTGCAGTCTTTACTCCATGCTAAGCAGGTGCTGATTGGCATTGAAGACAATAAACCCGAAGCCACCGCTGCCTTGCGGGATGCGATTAAAGCCAGCCGTAGCCAAGCGGTTGCCGGCATTGAAGTGGTGCAAGTGCCTACGCTTTATCCATCGGGCGGTGCCAAGCAGCTGATTAAATTGCTATGTAATATCGAAGTGCCAAGCGGTGTGCGCTCCACAGATTTAGGCGTGCAATGCTTTAACGTGGCTACTATCCACAGTATTTATTGCGCCTTGGCCCATGCCGAGCCGGTGATTCGCCGCGTGGTGACGATCACTGGCAATGTAGCGCGCCCAGGTAATTACGAGGCGTTGATCGGCACGCCGCTGCAAGATCTCTTAAAAGAAGCAGGAGATAAGGGTAGCTCCGGCTATATTTATGGTGGCCCGATGATGGGCTTTGAGCTGCCGTCTTTAGCCGTGGGGCTGAGCAAGGCGGGCAATTGTGTGATCGCCAAAACGCCAGCTGATTTTCCCGAGCCACCCCGTGAAATGCCCTGTATTCGTTGCAGTAAATGCGCCGAAGCCTGCCCAGCCGAACTGCAACCGATGGATTTATTCTGGTTTGCCAAAAGCAAAAACTTTGGCAAAGCGCAGGAGCGCAATCTATTTGATTGCATCGAATGTGGCGCTTGCGCCTATGTGTGTCCCAGCAATATTCGCCTAGTGGATTACTATCGCTTTGCTAAATCTGAAATCTGGGCCGCTGAAAAAACCAAACACGCCGCCGATTTAGCCCGTGAGCGTTTCGAGTTCAGAGAATTCAGGGCCGAGCGCGAGAAACAAGAAAAAGCCGAGCGCCTAGCCGCCAAAGCCTCACAAAAGCTAGCACAAGCGGTGGCGTCTGATGATCCTGAAGATGCCATTCGCGCCGCTAAGATTAAAGCCGCGATCACTAAATCGGCGGCAGTAAACGAATCGCCAGTCAGTGATGCGGGCGTTGCTATAGCCGATGCTGATCAGGCTGCGCAATTAGCCGCCGAGAAGAAAGCCAAAATTGCCGCCGCAATGGCTAGAGCCGCCGCGAAAAAAGCTGAGGCAGAAGCCGCTGTGCCAGTATCGCGTAATGAAGAGCCACCTATGGCCCCATCGCAAACCCTGCCTGCCAGCTGCATGGATAAAACCGACCGCACCAAAGAAATTCTTGATAAGCGCCGTGAAGAAAGAGCCCGCGTTGCGGCCATGAGTGCTGAAGAGCGCAGTGAGTGGGAAGCTGCCAAGCAGGCAGAAATCGCGGAAGCGAAAGCAGCTGCCGCATTAAGAAAAGCAGAAAGCATCGCGCCGGTGGTAGTTGCTCCGCCTACTTTGGATGAAGAAAAAGCCGCCAAGATTCGGGCCTCTATGGCTAAAAGAGACGCAGAAAAAGCCCGTCTTGCCGCCATGAGCCCTGAAGAAAAAGCTGCGCTGGCCGCAGAGCGTCAGGCACGAATTGATGCGGCAATGGCGGCAAAAGCAGCCAAGGTGGCTAAGGATGAAGGATTGGAATGATTTCGCTGCAAAGAGCAGCTTGGGGAGCAAGTTATTTTTAGCGTTGATCGTGCCTTACCGCAATCAAGTTAAGCGAATGACTTGGATTTCATCATTTGTAGGGCGGGTGAACCCCGCCAGATTTGGTATGAAATACGCTAGAAAACGGCGGGTTTCACCCGCCCTACGGTGATTCGATGCTGGCAAATAGATGACCGATTTATGCCGAAAATCTGGCTCGATGTGTATAGGGCACAGCTTTAACGTGCCCACGCGGAGAGGGGTAGAGCGACACGTATTTCTTGAGCTCCGCCTTTTATGATTTCTCCGTGTTCTCCATGTCTACAGATCTTAGGTTTTTGCTGAGTTTTAACTTTTTTGGAATCAAATGAACACATCGCCATTTTTTATTAAACCGACGCCTTTGCAAGTGGTCATGCTCAAAGTGGCTGCGGCTTTGTTGCCGGGAATTATTGCGCTGACTTGGGCTTTTGGCGTGGGCGTGCTGGTGCAAATTGCGCTGGCTCTTGGCACAGCCTTGCTGGCAGAGGCTGCTTGTTTAAAGCTGCGCAACTATCCGATTAAACCTTTTATCTGTGATGGATCAGCGGCGGTGACGGCTGTTTTGCTGGCACTCTCTATGCCACCGCTCGCCCCGTGGTGGATGGTGGTGCTGGCCACTTTAATTGCAATTTGCTTAGCCAAGCATCTCTACGGCGGTCTGGGGCAGAATCCGTTTAACCCCGCCATGGTGGGCTTTGCGGTGATGATTGTGTCTTTTCCCGCGCAAATGTCGCGCTGGGCAGCGCCTTTGTCGCTGGATATGCCGCATTTAGATAGCCTGGCGCAGATCATCACTATTTTTAGCGGCCAGTTGCCACACGCTTTTGATGCCATGGCTTCGGCCACGCCGCTGGATACAGTTAAAACGGGGTTGCTGCAGCAGCATGCTCTAAGCGATATTTTTCAGCAGCCTATTTTTGGTGCAGTAGCGGGCTCGGGCAGCGAATGGGCGGCGGCAGGCTTTTTGCTGGGGGGGCTTTATTTGCTCTGGTCTAAGCTGATCCCATGGCAAATTCCTGTGGGCTTTCTTGGCGCTTTTGCGCTAACCGCCACGCTGTTTTATGGGGTGGACCCCGCCCATTACAGCCCGCCGTGGTTTCATTTATTTAGCGGCGCGGCCATCTTGGGGGCGTTTTTTATTGTGAGCGATCCGGTTACCGCGCCCACCACACCACGCGGCAGGCTGATCTTTGCCGCTTTAGCGGGCGTGCTGACCTATATGATTCGCGTGTTTGGTGCTTATCCTGATGGCGTGGCGTTTGCAGTAATCATCATGAATATCGCCACCCCCTTTATCGACCAATACACCCAACCGCCAGTCTTTGGGCGTAAGTCTTGATTAAAAAACGTAGAAACAGAACAAAAGATCTGTAGACACAGAGAACACAGAGTTTAAAAGCAGCACACGGAGAAAACCTTAAGAAGGTGTCAGTAGTATTTTCAGAGTGTTTTGTTGTTGCCGCTGTTGAGTAATCGCGGAGTATTTTTTGTTTTTCTCTGTGTGCTCTGTGTTCTCGCCGCTCTCTGTGTCTACAGACCTTGGGTTTTAATAGATTTTAGGAGTTTTTAATGAAAACCATGTTTGCCAATGGGGTGCGTGGTGCGGCGACGCTGTTTTTGTTTGCGGTGGTGTTTACGGCCTTAATGGCCGGCACTTATCAGCTGACCCGTAAGAAAGTCTTGTTTAATGAAGAAAAAGCCAAAGTGGCGCTGATTGCCCAAGTGCTGCCTGCCAAAAGCTTTGATAACAATCTGCTGCAAGATGCCCACGCCTTATCTGCTGCGGACGGCAAAGCTTTGGGTAATGAGGGTGATAGCTCTTTTTATCTGGCAAAAAAAGCCGGTAAAACCGTTGCTGCCGTATTTGAAGCCACCGCGCCAGATGGTTATGCGGGCAAAATTAAATTGCTGGTGGGCGTGGATATTGACGGCCAAGTGTTGGGCGTGCGGGTCGTAGCGCATAAAGAAACGCCGGGGCTGGGTGACTATATCGACGCGGCCAAATCGTCTTGGATAGAGCAATTTAAAGGCAAAGAGCTGAACGCCCAGAATGCTGCCGCGTGGAAAGTTAAAAAAGACGGCGGCGGTTTCGATTACATGGCGGGTGCGACCATCAGCCCGCGAGCCGTGACCGCAGCGGTAAAACGAGTACTGGAATACGTGGCCAGTAAGCCTCAGCTTTGGAGTACGGTGAATTAACAAGGTCTGCAGACACAGAGCTCAGTATTTAGGTACACAGCTGAAACCCTAAATATTGAACCACGGAGGAAAAGGAGAACACGGAGGGGCACGGAGAAAACATAATGAAATGTGGTCATGATTGAGTTCCCATCTTCTAAATAAAGTCATTCCTGCGTGCTTTGGGCGAAAATCTGGTGGTGACTGGATCCCCGATAAAAACACTCGGGGATGACTGTTTTCGTTAGTGGTGAGTTGTTTTGAGCCATAGATTTTCTCCGTGAAACTCCGTGTTCTCTGTGTGCTCCGTGTTTTAAGATTTGGGTTTTACGCGAAGGAGAAATTTCCTTTGCTGTGTATTCGTCATTGCATTTAATTGCATCACGTCATGGAGTAGCAAGTGAGCAAAGAAATTATCAGCAATAGCATCTGGAAGCAGAATGCGGGGTTGGTGCAGGTTTTAGGTATGTGCCCTGTGTTGGTGGTTTCCAGCAATATTGTGAATGGTGTCTCGCTGGGTTTGGCGACGAGCTTGGTGATGCTGGTTTCTGGCGCGGCCATTGCTGCGATCCGGCAATTTGTACCCAATGAATTGCGTAGCCCGATTTTTATTCTGATTATTGCCGCGCTAGTGACGGTGGTTGATTTGCTGTTTAACGCCTACGCGCATGGCCTGTATGTGCTGCTGGGGATTTTTATTCCGCTGATTACCACCAATTGCATTGTGCTGGCCCGTGCCGAAGCGTTTGCCTCCCGCAATAGTGTTTGGGACTCGGCGCTTGATGGTTTTTTTATGGGTATTGGCCTGACCATGGTGCTGGCGGTATTGGGTGGGATGCGTGAGCTGGTAGGCAAGGGCACACTGCTTTCTGGTATCGACTTAGTGTTTGGCCCCGCTGCCAAAGCGTGGACGATTTATATTATTCCCGCTGATATGCATTATCAGTTCCTACTCGCCATTCTCCCTCCCGGCGCATTTATCGGCCTTGGGCTTTTGATTGCATGCAAAACCGCAATGGATAAAAGAGCCGCCACCAAGGCGCAACTTGAACGGCTGCCAGATGCTGTGCCGAGTCACTGAGTTTTTGGCCTATCTGCTGCTGGCCTGCTTGGTTTGGTGGCTGATGAGCATGGGATTTTGGGGCAAGCTGGCGGTATTGGTGTTGGGCTCAGTAGCGCTTGTCGTGGCGCTGTATTATTACTTTCAGATAATGAGCATGCCCTGGGATGAGTGGGATGAAATGTCTGAAGATGAGTAGGGCACCCGCCCTAAGATCATAAGTTTCTACACAAGTTTGATTTGTTCCCCCCTTTGAAAAAGGGGGGGCAGGGGGGATTTAGCTCTGCATCTTTTGATGAAAAGGCAAAAACAACGCCAATTCACAGGCAAATCCCCCTCAATCCCCCTTTGAAAAGGGGGATGCTACAAGGACATGCTGCCTGAATTTGTGTAGATTCTTATGCCCTACGATAGTTTTCTTTAAATAAATAGGTCCCTCATGGCATTAAAAATATCTAAAGAAGCTGAAGCATTATTGGTGAAGTCGATTCGCCGTTATTTCGATGAAAATATGGATGAGCCGATTGGTGGCTTGCAGGCCGGCATGCTGCTGGATTTCTTTATGAAAGAAATTGCGCCTAGCGTTTACAACCAAGCCATTGCTGATGCGCAAAGCTATATGCAAGACAGAGCCTTGGATATGCCAGGCAGCTGTTTCGAGCCAGAAATGAATTTCTGGAATAAAAAATGAATAAAGAAACCCGGCGTATTTTTTATCAGCGCCTTGCCGATCTAGACCCCAACCCCACCACCGAGCTGAACTACAGTACGCCATTCGAGCTGCTCACTGCTGTTTTGCTCTCGGCTCAGGCCACCGATGTGGGCGTTAACAAAGCCACCAAACGTTTGTTCCCCGTCGCCAATACGCCCGAAACGATTTTGACGCTGGGCGTGGAAGGCTTGGAATCCTATATCGCCACCATTGGCCTTTATCACAGCAAGGCCAAGCATCTGCTGCAAACCTGTCAGATGCTGATTGATTTGCACGGCAGCAAAGTACCGCAAGATAGAGAATCGCTCGAAGCGCTGCCAGGTGTCGGCCGGAAAACCGCCAATGTGGTGATGAATACGGCGTTTGGCATACCGACCATTGCCGTCGACACGCATATCTTCCGCGTATCCAATCGCACCGGCTTAGCGCTGGGCAAAGACGTAAAAGTGGTTGAAGACAAGCTACTCAAGGTCACCCCCAACGAATTCAAACTCAACGCCCACCATTGGCTAATTTTGCACGGCCGTTACGTATGTAAAGCCCGCAAACCCGAGTGCTGGAGCTGTGTGGTAAATGATGTGTGCGATTACAAACCCAAACAAATCACCCCGCCACCGGGGCGGTAATGCTGGATATCTCTTTGCTCGAACGTAGCTTTTAAAGCTACGTTCGTAGCTAAAAAGGCGACATCAACCCTTCTGCTTTACCACCGCCTGCCATCTCCAAATCAATAAACAAATGGCGATTGCCGCGTGGATTGCGCTGATTAAAATGCTGGCAATCGCGGATGTATGGCCGATAGGCATTAGGATAGAGGCTAGGCTTTCCAAGCCGCTGCTGTGGGCTAAGAAGGGCAGTAGGCCGTTGATGATGGCCAGATAGAGCAGGCTGCTGGCGAGCACCCGTTTGCTATTGCTATTTAATGCTAGGAATAAGCAGATGGCACTGTCCCGCAGCAGGATCAGGGAGATTGATATCGGTGTGCTGTCAGCAAAGTCGCCAGTGCCTTGGCTGCCTGCCAGTAGTGCAAAAACACAAGACAGGACTAGTGTAGTTGGCCAGAGCGGCAGATTGATCAGTGCCCCGTGCCAGTTCTGGCTTTGGATGCGGGTGATCACCCGCTGCCAGACGGTGAAGCCATTCGGCTCTGCAAAGAGCATGGCGTATGTCATCACACTGCAAATAATCAGCCCGAGCATTGCCAGCTGATCATGTTTAAAACCAGCAAAGAAAACGGTTAGCAGAAAGGCAAACAGCGGCCATGCCCATGGACGAGTGCGGACTTGCAGCGCATTTTGCATTAGCCGCCATGCCGCAAACACACTGCAAAATGCAAAGAAAGAGCCCGCCAGTAGTTGAAATTGCAGCGGCAGAAAGGGAATTCCCCACCAGGTAATCGGCGTGTCGCTCATCTCAAACAGGCTGGGCATCATAAAAAAAGCAGGGATGGCCAGCAGCAAATTAAAGCTGCCTCTGCGGTTTTGTGCCAGATCGGACTGACCCAGTTGCAGATTGATCACCAGCGCCGTGCCGTGTAGCAACAGGCCGATAGCAATGAGTGCCAGTGCCTTACTGATAGCGTCGCTTGGGCTGGCGGGCAGCTCTGCCACGAGTAGCAGCAGCAGGCACAGCGCGCCGCCATACCAATTAAATAGCGTTGCCCCAAATAGCTTGCCCCAGGTCATTTCCCATGGGCTAAGCGCACTCATCCTTTGCTGATCCCATGTGTGATCGCGCTGCTCATCGCCAATGGAAGCTGCGGCATTTTTAGTGCCCCACAGCCAGACTATCCCCATAAATAGCGCCGTTGCGGTGCTACCCAGTTTGCTTAATTCGGTGTTCATTCCTACGGCTAAAAAAATCAGCGCAAGGATGGCTGGCATGCCGATTAAGCGTGGCATGGAAAAGCTTAGCCAGAGATTTCGTTTGAATTCAGGATTCATTTTGTGTCCTTGCTAGCGATGGTGCGCAGATAAGCTTGCTGCAAATTTTGCTCGCCAAAGCTACTGATGGAGAGCCCGGATTGGATTAGTTCCGCTAGTAATTGAGCCTGCTCATTGCTTGTGCCGCTGAAATCAAATTCGGCATGATTATCTTGATGTTTGCTGAGCGCAACTTTGGCGTGGGCGGCCAGTATTTCGGCAAGGCGCGGGTTGGGGCTGGCTAGGCTGAGCTGCAAGGCTCTGCTGCTGTGTGAGCTATTTGATAGCGCACGGTGCTCAAGGATTTTGCCGTCTTTTAGCACCAGCATATGGCTGGAATAGGCTTCCAGCTCAGCTAGGATATGCGACGACACGAGCAGCGTCATGCCACTAGCTTGTAATTGCCTGAATAAGATCGCCAGCTCATTGCGCGCTTCTGGGTCTAGGCCCGATGCGGGCTCGTCCAGCAGCAATACCTGCGGAGCATGGATAATCGCCTGCCCAATGGCGACTCGTTGACGTAAACCTCGCGACAAGCTGCTGGCTTTTTGCCCTAAGCGATCTAGTAAAGACAAGCGCTGCGCCGTGTCATGGATGGCAGCTGCAATGGCCTCTTTAGCCAAGCCTTGTGATGCTGCTGCGTATTCCAAACACTGCGCCACGGTTAAATATTGGTAAAGGCCAAAGAAATCTGATAAATAGCCCATCTGCCTATGCACCGCGCGTGGCTGATCCTGAACATCTAAGCCAGCTACCGCAATCGAGCCAGAAAGTGGCGTTTCAAGGCCGGCAATGCAGCGCATCAAGGTGGTTTTACCCGCGCCATTAGCCCCCACCAGCGCCGTAACGCTGCCACGCTCTACACTTAGATTCAATTGATTCAAGGCCCGATGGCCGGGGTAATCAAAGGTAAGGCCAGAAATTTGGATCATAGAAGTCTCGGGTTGATCTGACTAGATTTGACAGCATCATACTGGATACAAACAGGGAATTATTGTTAGGATGTTAACAATATCGTAGGGCGGGTGAAACCCGCGAGCAATGCTGAAAAGTACGCGGGTTTCACCCGCCCTACGAATGAATCATCAATATTCATTGGAATAAAAAATGGCAGAAAATTTACTGATTCAAGGTAGTAGCAAAGAAGAGTTGTATCAAAACCTGATTCCGCAAGCTTTGGCTTTAATTGAAGGCGAGAGCGATTTGATTGCTGCAATGGCCAATGTCTGCGCCGCCATGCATTACACCTTTGGCTGGCTGTGGACGGGTTTTTATATTGTGAAGCAAGATGAGCTGGTGCTCGGCCCATTCCAAGGGCCGATTGCCTGCACCCGCATTCAAAAGGGGCGAGGCGTTTGCGGCAGTGCTTGGGCTCAGGCACAAACGCTGGTGGTGCCTGATGTAGACGCCTTTGCTGGGCACATCGCTTGCTCGTCTTTGGCCCGCTCGGAAATCGTTTTACCGCTGATCAATAGCGATGGCGTGGTGCTGGCGGTATTGGATGTGGATTCGGCTGAGTTAGCGACCTTTGATGATGTCGATGCCAAGTATTTGGCGCAGGTTTGTGAGGCTTTGGTGCGCTTGTTTTAAGTGGCTCAATTACAGGCTGCTAGGGAGGGAGCCCAATCCTATTGACTTAGCTATATGTCATGTTGTTGCCACGCAATGACAAGCATTGAAGCATCGTAGGGCGGGTGCAACCCGCCGTTTTTCGTGTTTCAGTAAAGCTCGGCGGGTTTCACCCCATATGCGCTAACCAAATTGATTTTTCATTAGCAAACAGCGAAAAACGTAATGGCCACGCTCTTTGCATAGGGCTTTAAAGTCCCCTTGAAACACGCCGGAGCGAGGAACAAGCGGGGCGGGGTTTCGGCCAGGGAGCGAGGAACGAGCCAATCCCGCCTGCCGCCGACTCGATTGTCCGCAGCGCAGGGGCTTTCGTGTTTCGTGGGGTCGCCTTCTTTGCTTACTTTCTTGGCGAAGCA
>JANYCY010000026.1 GCA_025360045.1 Janthinobacterium sp.
CGGTGTGGTTCTGGCTAGCGGATGGATTGTGCTCATGTTGATGCCTTGGTTGAAAGTGATTGAATCAGATCATGCAGTAGATCTCTGGCTTGGAAAAGTGGCCAGCTGCGAATAGGAACAGAATGACCCGAAACCCGACATTTATTGTGTTTTTTGGGATATTGCCCTTGTGATATCGGCGTCAGATTGGTGGCTTACGCCTTCAGCTAAGTCGCTCTATTGACTTATGCTGGTGTGCTTCGGCCGCGGTATGGAGCACGGTAGATACCGTCTTGCCGGTCAAGCATTTTGATACTCAGCTTGATACTTTTTCTGTGTTTTCAGTACGCCAAAGCACAGGTGAACCAATTTGCGCATGCAAGCGCCCAAGGCAGACATTTTGCTCTTGCCTCGGGCAAGTAAACGTTCAAATAAGGCTTTGACGTGCGGGTTATATTTTGTGGCAACAATAGCGGCCATATAAAGTACTGCACGTATTTGCGAAGGGCCTGCTTTGGACAGTTTAGCGCGACCTAATAGTGACGAACCTGATTGTCGCTCGACCGGCACCAAGCCCAAATAGGCCGATAGTTGTTCGGCTGTATTGAACTGATGCATGTGCATCACAGCCAACAATTGTGTACCACTTTGCGGTCCAATTGCAGGGATGCTTTGTAGTAAATCCAGGTCATTTTTCAGTCCTGGATGGCGGTCGATGTGATCGTCGATTTGGCTTTGCAGCTTTTTGAGTTGCGCGTTTAGAAAGGCGATGCTGTCGTTAATCGACTGATGAATCAGCGCTGGTGTAACAGTCGACTGTGCTTTTTCTTGGCGATTTTGTTCGCGCAGCAAGTCTTGCAGAATCGCTTCTCGGCGGGCAAGAAACCCTTTCAAAATGCGGGCTTCGGGCGGTGGAGGCCGCCACGCTGCAGGCTTAATCATGGCGCAGTAACGTGCCAGCACTTGGCTATCAACGCCATCGGTTTTGGTGCGAACAGCGAGGCCTTGGCCAAAGTGTTTGACCTGCGCGGGATTGGCAATCGAAACGCACACGCCAGCATCATGTAGCAGCGTAGCGGCCAGTTCGTGATAGACGCCCGTGGCTTCCATGGTGACGTGCAACTGGCCATGAGGGATGTGGTTTTTGCTCAGCCAAGCCAGTAAATCGGCGAGCCCTTTGGGAGTGTTGGCAACGACTTTAGCCTTACCTTTGAAGGGGTCAAGCTGGGTCAGCAAGTAACAATCGAGTTTGGCTTTAGCCACATCCATACCGAGATAAAACATGAGAATTCTTCCTGTAAAAAAGCCTAATTCGCCCACTTGCCTTGTGCATACAGGGTCAGCGCCCTTGGCTACCGTTCAGTGTCTGATTTGGCGAAAAAAGTGAGGCGAAGGGTTTGATCTACAAGAGAAGGTCAATGCCTTAAGGTTGGGCCCAAACTCACTTTGCCTCGTGTGGTAGTAGCTAACCACCACAGTGGACAAGATACAAGGTTGGGCTAAAGCCTTATCAGCCCAACACCTCAGCCATTTAAAGAGATTAGCGGAGATTAGGGTCAGTCCTTGTCTTTTGCAAAATGCCATTTTGTAGTGTTGACTATTTTTTTGATTACAAGGCAAAAGACAAGGACTGACCCCGTTTTTGCGTTTTTGCAAAATAGCAAGTAAAAAGCCAGCCAATGCTGGCTTTTTTGACTTTATGGCAAGATAAAATGCCTGCGTTTGGTTGCAAAAGGTTTCTTTTTGAGTCATTATAAAACCTCCCTACATAGGAGTAGTGATATGTCCATTGCATTGAAGTTATCGGATGAACTGGTCGATTTGGCGCGGGCGCATGCCATTGTGATGCATCGCTCTGTGCCTAAACAGATTGAGTATTGGGCGCGCTTGGGCAAAATGGTGGAAGAAAACCCTGATTTGCCGCTGCCATTTATTCAAGAAACATTGCTTGGCAAAGCGCAAGCCGAAGCTGGGCAGACTGCTGAATATCAATTCGGGGTTTAGTAAGGATGCGTATTCGTACTACCCCGACGTTTGATAAAGTAGCTAAAAAATTACACGCCCAAGAGAAAGCCAGCTTGGATGATGCTGTGCGGGCGATTGTGGCCGACCCTAGTGTGGGGGAGGTGAAGAAGGGCGATTTGCTGGGTGTGTTTGTGTATAAATTTAAAATAAACCGCCAAGAAACGCTCTTGTCCTACAGCGTATCTGGGGAGGATTTATTGCTTTTGGCCTTGGGGACGCATGAAAACTATTACCGCGATTTAAAGCGCTTAAATAGCTAAGAGATTATGAGAATAAAAAAGCCAGCTCATGCTGGCTTTTTGCATGTCTGGAGCTTGTGCGTGGTGGCGTTAATTAGTAATGGTATCGACACTGCGCAATCACCAGTGCTTTATCGTGTATGCAATACACCAGCCGATGCTCGTCAGTGATGCGGCGTGACCAAAAGCCGCTGTATTGGTGTTTTAGCGGCTCTGGTTTGCCTATTCCCGCTAAGGGTTGGCGTTGGGTTTCTTTTATTAGTAGGTTAATTCGTTTAAGTACCGCTTTATCCGTGCTTTGCCAGTACAGATAATCATCCCATGCTGCTTCATCCCATCTAATCTGCATCGATCAGATTCCGCTCTTGGCTGATTCCTGCCCGAATTCGTGTAATAGATTCGTTGAGGCGCTGAGCATTGGCGGGGCTGCGTGCTAGATAGGCGGTTTCTTCCATCGCTTCGTAGTCTTCTAGTGCCATGATTACCACGGGTTTGCCGCGCTGTGTAGTCACAACAACGGGGCTGCGGTCATCGTTGACTTGGCGCATGACGTCGGCGAGGTGTTGGCGGGTGTAGCTGTAGGTAAGGGCGTGCATGATGTTTCCTGAGCTTGCTATCTATGTACAAAAGATAGTACATCATGGCGCAGAAGTAAAATCAGCGCAAGGTGAACTTATTGTTTTTTAAGGGAATATGTGTTGATGTGGTATGCAATATGCGGCGTGGTACGGCGTAATTGCCGGAGGCATTACGCCGCATGTCATGTAATGAGCGTATGCCGCAATTTCAAGCTGCACGCTTTATCTCTACGGGTAATTGGCGTATTGCCGCTCCGCGTCGAATACGCCCGACATCGTCCGCTGCTAGCCCTTAGCCGCCAGCGCTCTGGCAATCTTGTTTCTTGGCACGGTGGTGCGCGGTACTTTTCCGCTAAACCACACCCGCACATCATCATCCAGACCAATGCCGTGCATATAGTTGTACAGCGCTTTATTCAGCGCTACGCCAAGGGCGTCGTGGTCGACTCCGGTTGGGTCGATAAAGCCGACGTCGTTTTTAGCGAAGGTGACTTCGGGTAGCGGCAGCAGTGTGATGCCGTATTCTTCCGGGTTTTGGCCAACTGGCGAGTGCACAGTGCAGGCGAAGCGGTGGAAGAAGCCGGATTGGATGCAGCCCTCGGCAAAGAGCTGACGCACGTATTCCAAAGCATCTACCGTATCTTGCACGGTTTGCGTGGGGAAGCCATACATTAGGTAAGCGTGCACCAGAATACCGGCGTCGGTAAACGAGCGGGTAACTCGGGCGACCTGATCAATCGATACGCCTTTTTTCATCAGCGTCAGCAATCGATCTGAGGCGACTTCTAGCCCGCCAGAGATCGCAATACAGCCGCTATCGGCCAGTGATTGGCATAGCTCGGCGCTGAATGATTTTTCAAAGCGGATATTGCCCCACCATGAAATCGCCAGATTGCGTTTTTGTAATTCGGCCGCCAGTGTTTTCAGTGCTTTGGGCGGGGCGGCTTCGTCAACAAAGTGAAAGCCGGTCTGGCCGGTCTCTAGAATGATTTCTTCGATGCGATCGACCAAGGTAGCGGCCGATGCGCCGTCGTAGCGTGAGATATAGTCGAGGCTCACATCGCAAAAGCTGCATTTTTTCCAGTAGCAACCATGGGCCACCGTCAGCTTATTCCAGCGCCCATCTGACCACAGCCTGTGCATGGGGTTCAGCATATCCAGCAGCGACAGGTAGCGATCAATCGGCAAGCCATCCCAGGTTGGCGTGCCGACTTCGGCAAAGGCGATATCGGGCTCTACAAAGTTAATATATTTGACTGCCCCATCGTTTCTAACAAAGGTGCGGACCAAGCGCTGTTGGCTGCGTTTGCCTGCCAGATGGTCGAGTAGGGCGAGAAGCGGGCGTTCGCCATCATCCAGCGTTACATAGTCAAAATAATCAAATACGCGCGGATCAGACATTTCACGCAGCTCGGTATTCACAAAGCCACCACCCAGCGCCAGCACGATGCTTGGATCGTGCGCCTTAATCGCTTGGGCAATTCTAAACGCTGCATACACCGCGCCGGGGAAGGGTACAGATACCAGAACAATGGTGGGGGCGTGCTTTTTAACCGATGCCAGTGTGAGTTCCAGCAGCGTGGCATCGACCAGATTGAGTGGCTCGCCTAGCGCTTGAGCCAGAGGATCAAAGCTTGGTTGGCTGGATGCCAGTGATTCTGCGTAGCGCACAAATTCAAAACGCGGGTCGACCGCATCGCGCAATACATCCGAAATATCGTTTAAGTAAAGCGTGGCTAAATGCCGCGCCCGGTCTTGCATGCCCAGCGCACCAAAAGCCCAGGCCAGCGGATCGCCGCCTTCGTCGTCCACATACACATCCAAGGATTCAAAGCGCGAACCTTCAGGCAAAAACTGGCGCGAGCAAATCCGGTGGCCGACGGTGGAATCTCTGCCTTGCAAAAAGGCAATGGCGGGGCTGATGGTGGCTAGGTAGAGATCAAATTGGTCAACAAAGGCCTGTACTTGAAAAGTGCGTTGATGTTCGGGCAAGGCGTCAATACAGGCTTTGACGGCCAGCAAGCCTGCTTTAGAAAACAACTTGAGTACCAGCGCCAGCGCTAAGTCTTCCTGCACCGCATCGATATTTCTCGAGCGCAAAAAACCCGTGATATAGGCGGTGGAAGGGTAGGGGGTGTTGAGCTGAGTCATCGGCGGGATAACAGACAGCACGCGGGGCGTTAGCATAACAAGATCCAGATAGGGGTCAATCGGCGGCCAGAATAGGGGGCCGCCACAACCCGCCATTGTAACCCGCCAAGGCCTCGCTATCGATGTGGATTAGTAAAAGCCAAAAAGGATGGTGGATCTTAGGGGGGGCAAGGTTTCGTGCCCGCTTCGTGATTCACAGCTACCCCTGCGGTTTGTCACTAAGGGCTAGCAGCCTGTTGGACTTAGGGCTGATCTACTGCGGAAAAGCCGGATTTGGCCATATTTCACGCATTTTTTCGTTGAATAGCCAGCTATTCGCCTCAAAAACGCATGAAGTCTGTCTCAAACCGGTCTTTCCCTCGCTACGATCGCCTAAGTCCGACAGGCTGCTAGGTGGACTGGGCGAATTTGATCTCATTCCAAACTAATTCAGGGTTTGTAGCGCGGCGCATTAATTGCAGGTGGTCTTCAATCACCGCTTTCAAATGCGTCAGCGCTGCGGCATCGCTGGCCTGAATGGTAAATTCAATGTGCTGCGGATCTGCGCGTAGTTCAACAGACCCTAGTACTTGTTCGCCAAACTGAAAATAGGCAATGCCGTAATCGGTATCGAAATCGACGCGAATCTTGCGCGCAAAGTGTTTACAGAGTTTAAAAAGGTATTGTTTGCCCAGTGTTGTTTCAACTTGGCTGGTGATCGTTTGCATGCTGGGCACTCCTTAGGCTGCGATTAGCTGGTCAAGCACAAAAATAGGCCGTCCTTGGCTGCATTGCTCGATGCGTGCAACGACACCATAGACTTCGGCCAATAATCTTGAATCAAGAACGTTCAGCGGAGCGCCTTCTGCAATACAAGCGCCATCAGTGAGCACGACAATTCGATCGCAACAGCGCAATGCCAGATTCAAATCATGGAGCGCCACGAGTGCGATGCTGTCGCGTTCCCGAACATCTGCTCGTATGGCTTCAACCAATGCGAGCTGCCAGTGCAGATCAAGTGCGCTGCTGGGCTCGTCAAGTAAGAGCAGTTGGGGCTGACGCGCCAATAATTGCGCGAGCGCTACCATTTGCCGCTGCCCGCCAGACAAGGTCGCCATGGAGCGCATTGCTAATTCGCTCAGCCGCAAGCTCGCCAGATAGTGCTCGATCCGCGCTTCTGCTTCGGATTTTCTTAGGCCTATCATTAACAAACCGGCCAGCATCAATTCATACACGGTTAAACCTGCTGCCTGTGGTATGCCTTGTGGCAAGAGGCCAACTCGGCGGCAGCGCTCGTCGTGCGACATTTTTGCCAAGGGTTGATCATGCAGTGTCATCTGTCCGCTCGCAGCCACCAGGCCCGCCAGCGCGTGGATCAGCGTTGATTTTCCTGCTCCATTGGGGCCGATCAAAGCGGTGACACTGCCTGCTGCCAGTGGCTCTAAATTCAGCCCATGCAGAATGGATTTTTTCCCGTAAGTCACTTGCAAATTAGTGATTGTTAGGCTCATTTTTTAAGCCCTCCGACGCAATATCAAGACCAGCAATACGGGCACACCCACCAAGGCCGTCACAATGCCGATGGGAATAAGTAAGCCAGGGATCAGGCTTTTGCTGGCAATGGACGCGAGTGACAACATGAGCGCACCACACATCACGCTAGCAGGTAAGAAATAGCGATGCTGCTCGCCCACTAATAGTCGTGCAATATGTGGCCCGACTAAGCCAACAAAACCAATCGTGCCGACAAAAGCCAAGGCCACCGCGGTCAGAAAACTCACTTCAATTAAAACGCGGCGGCTTAATTTATCGACTGGCACACCGAGGCTAGCCGCATGCATCGCCCCGCTACGCAGCAGAGTGAGCGCCCAAGCACGGCGCATTGCCCACACAAAACACAGCAGTAATGCGCTACTTACAATGGCGACGTGTAGCAGGGTGGCGCGGCTTAAATTACCCATAGACCAAAACACAATCTGCTCTAGTGCATTGGCATCGGCCATAAATTGCAGCAGCCAAACCAAGGCCTCAAGCGCGAATAAGAGTGCAATACCAAATAGCACCAGCGTATCGCTCCCCCCGCCATGCACTCGGCTAAGTAGCAGAATCAAACTGGTGGTGATCAGGGCAAAGGTAAATGCCCCCAGTGGCAATAAGGCATCCTGTGCGAGCACTGCCCAAGCAGGTAAAAAATGTGAAAACACAATCACCAAAGAAGCGCCCAGCGTGGCCGCTGCGGCTACCCCCAGCGTAAACGGGCTGGCCAGTGGATTATTCAGTACGGTTTGTAGCTGCGCGCCGCCCAAGCCCAAAGCGCCACCCACGGCCAAGGCCATCAGTGCATAGGGCAATCGAACATCGAAGATGATGACTTTTAAACTGGCATCTAGCGCGGCAGGGTTCCAAATACCCGCAATCACGGTGGCTAAGGGATAGTTGGCGCTACCGGTCGCCAAATCTGCACACACGCTGAGCAGCAGGGCCAATAGCAGTGCACAAAGGCAGAGCAGACGGCCACGGTTTTTACGTCGATATTGCTGTGCTAATTCAGATTGGGCTGGCGCGTCATTAAAAGCGCCGCTGTGCATTATTTCAGCGTGCATTAGGGCGCCTCAATCCAGAAAGTACCCGCCAGTGGGACAGGTTGAAAGCGTTGATAAAAACGCTGCAAAGTGGCTTGTGGGTCGAGTGCAGCAAACTGCTGTGGATAGAGCCATTTGGCCATGGCCTGCACGGCCACCACATTGGCTGCGCTGTAATTGAATTGATGCGAAATGGCATAGGCGCGACCATTTTGCACCGCTTTGAATTGGGCAAAACCGGTGCGGCTCAGTGCGCGCTTGAATGATTTTTGCGCATGGGCAAGATCTACTCCAGCACCGAGTGCAATGCGCGGATTACGCTCATCTTGGGCGGTTTGCGGGTTGCCTATCCCTGTTGCGATGTAAACTTCGGGCTGTTTTTGCAGTAAGAATTCCAAACTCACCGTGCCGTGACTACCAGGCACCAGCTCATTGGCGATATTGTCGCCACCCGCGGTGCTAATAAAGCTGCCCAGCATGCCATGCGTCAAGGTTTCGCAGCAGCTATTGCCCAAGCCAACGCGGCTCTCCAGAAACACCGTCGTTTTGCGTTGGATGTTCCCTAACCCCTGCGTGACCTTCGCCATTTCTTCACGATAAAACGCGATGTATTGCTCGGCTTCTTTTTCCTTAGCGAGCACCTTCGCCAAGACCCGCATGCTTGCCTCGGTGTTTTTCAGCGGATCTTTACTAAAGTCGACATAAACGACGGCAATTCCCGCCTTAGATAATCGTTGCATGGTGGCCTGATCGTTCATATCTGGCCCATGCCCACGCAGGCTAAAAATAGCCAGTTGCGGCTTCAGGCTGATGGCTTCTTCCACACTAAAGCTTTGGCCACTACGCCCCAATCGTGCGACTCGATCCAGATTGGGGTAGACCTTAAGGTATTGCGCATAAGCACCGGGATCGACCTGCTCCATATCGCCCAGCATGCCCACTAAGCGATCCTTAGGCAGATCTCTATCCAAAATGGCTAATGTAGAAAGCATCCGACCTTCGCCGAGAATAATTCGCTCTACTTTTGCGGGTATTTGCACCGTGCGACCGGCCAAATCAACGACCGTGGCAGCCTGCACATGGCTAGCCATACCGAGTAGGCCCAGCCATAAACCCCACATCATCAGCACGATGCTTCTCATTTTTCTTTCACCTTGATTTATTAACACATACGAATAGGCCACTGCCTCCTTGGATAAATAAAGAAGGCGCGGCGTTGCTAGGGGCCGAAATCAACCCATTCTAGGTAATGAGAATTAGACTCGTTTCTTTACTGGTATTCTGCCTGTGCCCACGTCAGTAAGCATTTGTGGGCACAGTGATTTTGTTTGCCAAAGCAGCAAAACAAGCGCTATTTGCATTCGCTAGGAGAGATACCAAAGGCGCGGCGAAAGGCGGTCGCAAAATTGGCAGGGGAGTTGTAACCGGCCTCCAGCGCCGCCGTGGTGATGGATTCTTGGCCTCGGCACAATTTATCCCGCGCCCGCTCCAGTTTTTTTTGCCGCAAATAATCAAACACGCTGCTGCCAAACTGGCGGCGGAAATGGCGTTGCAAAGTCGTTGGGCTCATGCAGGCCTGAGCGGCTATCTCCGCCAAACTCCATTCGTCGGCGGTGCCATGATCAAGTAGGTCACGGATTTCCAGTAGGCGGCGGCAAATGTGGGCGGGCACGTTGGGGCTGGTTTGCTGCAAGCGTGTTAGCACGCTTGCAAGTAGCTCAAAAGCAAGGCTTTCACGCCGTAAGCGTTCGATCAAGGGTGAGCTACTGATGGGCGCGAGCAAACGCTCGGCAAGGCCAGTGAGCTGCGGATCGGCGTGCCACTGCGCGTCTGCTAAATGCTGCTGGGTAAAACGCTGTAGTGAAACATCTTCTTGGCTTTCGTGCAGACCATATTCTTGTAGCCAGCCGGCCGGAATATGCAGGCATATTTTTTTCTCAAGCTCTGTGGCGACGGCGCGGCGCTGAAATTCTTCCTGCTCGGTTAAGTTCAGCAATAAAACGTCAGCCCCTCGGCTGGCATGCTGAGTTAAAGCATAGTTTTTGCATCCAAAGCCCAGATTAAGCTCACCTTGCAACAACAAAACTAAGCGTAAACCCGTTTCACTCGCGCCACTGTGTGCGTGTGAGCTACTGATGGCGCTGGCAAAAATGCTGCAGCCGCCGGCAAGCTCAAGTTGCCATTTTGCTGGTGGAAAAATCGGGAACTGCATGATTTAAAACTCCTGCAGCAAGGCTGCGTGTTGCGCAAACGCTTTTGGCGGCTTAGCAAAGATAGACAAATAACATGTATGTAATACTACCATTCATACATGCTATTGAGAATCGTTTGCGTTTAAAGTCAAAGGAAAGCCTAATTATGATCAAATTACGCAGCATGCTGACTGCTTTGATTGCACTACCCATTTGCGCATCTTCGCTTGCCGCCACACTGCCTCCCGAGCCGGTGCAACTTCATGGCGCGGAGCAGTTCACGCTGCAATCGGTGCACACCAAAAAAACCTATCGGGTGTATATCTCTAAGCCTGCTACCGCTGCGCCCAAGGGCGGCTTCCCCGTGCTCTACGCACTCGATGGTGATTTTAGCTTTCCGATCTTGCATCTGAATAACCCGCGAGCGGCGAGCGTTTTTCAGCGTATGGCGCAACGTAGCGGTATTCAAGCCGAGCCCGGCATCGTCGTCGGTATTGGCTATGGCGTGGATTATGCCGACACCACGGATTTGCGAGCCAGCGACTACACCGTTCCCGCCGCTTGCCAGCCTTGCGATAAATTGTCACCCGAGCATGGTGGTGCAGAAAAATTTGCTCAATTTATTGATGAAGAATTACGCCCCGCGATTGCCGCACGACTGAATATCAACCCTAAGCGTGAAAGCCTGCTGGGCCATTCCTACGGTGGCCTATTTACGCTTTATCACTTCTTTACACGTCAGCAGCAAGCCAAGCGCTTTGCGCAGTATTTTGCCATCAGCCCTTCGATTTGGTTTGGTGAACGTGCCATTCTTGCTGAACTGAATAAGGATCATTTCCTTACCCCGCTTAGCCCTGAACAAAAAGCCCATCCAACGCTGTTGGCGCTTTGGGTTGGCAGTGAAGAAGAACAACTTAGGCTGAGCCCTAATCGCACCCGACTCCAGTTGCTGCAGAAAAACCGCATGGTCAGCAATGTGGTCGACTTAGTCGATCAATTACAGGGCAGGCCCGGCATTGTGCTCGATCATCGAATTATTGCTGATCACGATCATGGCCAAGCCCATGTGTACGCACTGGATCGCATCACCGAGCTGGCCTTTCAGCCTGTTTGGCAAGCTCCTTAATTCACGATAAGTCTTAATTAAAACCGTTATTTTTAGTTGCAAGGAAATTGAAATGAAGTTTTATGATTGCGCTGCCCATTCTAATCAGGCCACAAAGATTCTGCTCTTACTGCTGAGCGGCACTGCGCTCTACAGCACGTCCAGCCACGCCGCCGAGCCGCCTGTTGTCCAGCTGGAAGCCATGACGGTGACCGGTGAAAAAACCAAGCGATCCATCATCGATACCGCCACCGCCGTAACGATTTTGGTCGGTGACGATGTTGATCTGGGCCAGCATGAATCGATCAATGAATTATCTGCCCGCGCGCCCAATGTGGTGACCAATCCAACCGGCGGCGTAAACATCCGTGGTGTTGAGGGCACGGGCCCAGCAATTGGTGTGCAGTCCTTTGTTTCTGGCGGACGCCCACGCGTGAGCACCGTGATTGATGGTGCAGGTGAAGTCTGGGGCGGCCAGCAATATCTGGATGCCGGTCTGTGGGATGTTGAACAGGTTGAAATATTGCGCGGCCCGCAATCAACCACGCTGGGTCGCAATGCGATTGGCGGCGCAGTAGTGATGAACACCAAGAATCCAACTTTTCATCGCGAGGGCGCGGTGCGCCTAGGCTGGGCCAATCAAGATGGCCGTGCCAACGTAGCAGCCATGATCTCTGCGCCTATCGTTGAAAATGAGCTGGCTTTCCGCCTTGCCGCTGATCTGGTGCGTGGTAATAGCCCAATCGACTACGCCGGAAAATGGCCATGGAATCCTTCCGAAATTAATCACAGCACCGTACGCGGCAAGTTATTGTGGAAGCCTGAGGCCATCGCTGGTTTAGAAGCCAAACTCACGCTCTCGCATCGAGATTATGTGGGGCAATATATGAGCGTGATTAACAGCGCCGATCCGCACGATATGCTGTACACCCAAAATAAAGCCTCGAATGTGCGCCGTCAGGATTCAAACAACTCCACCGCCACGCTGGAATCAAGCTACGTCCTGAACGAGAATTTCACTGCTCACGTCTCTTATAGCTATGCAGACAATCAGATTAGTTTCGAGCAGCGCACCGGTTTTATGCGCCTAAAGCTCGATGAGCAAAGCCATACTGTTGAAGGCCGAATGGTGTTTAATTTGCCCCAACAACGCCTCGAAGGGGTAGCTGGCTTGTATTTCTATCAACGCGATCAATTGCTCAAGGCCGGTAGTAAAGAAGGCAGCGCCGTCAATAATGTATTTGATGGCACTGATAAACTCGGCACGCTGGCGATGTATAGCGATTTATCGTGGGGGCTTAGCGATACACTCCGCGTCTTGCTGGGGGCGCGTGTCGAGCGAGAAAGCCAAGATCGCAATGTGATGGGCTGGGGAAACGTCCCAATTAACGCTGATATTAGCAAAACAGTATTTCTGCCTAAACTGGGCCTAGCTTGGGAATTTGCGCCAAAAAGTAGCCTAGCTTTTACCGTGCGTGAGGGCTACAACCCTGGCGCAGGTGCGCTTGATGAGGATGATCACTTCTATCAATACGCGAGCGAATCGGTATGGACTTACGAATTGAGCGCTAAATCCCTAGTGCAGCCCGGCTTATTGGTGTCAGGTAACCTGTTTTATAACGATTACACCGATTACCAAGTCTTGCATGGCGGTCGGCTGCAAAACTTACCTGAAGGCCGCACCTACGGGCTTGAGCTCAGTGCCGATATGTCGCTCGCCGATGGCTGGCAGCTATATGGCTCACTTGGATTACTCAATAGTGAAGTGCAACAAACAGGCGCTTGGGGCAGCAAAGTGGCCGGGAATCAGTTCAGCTACGCACCCAAAACCACCGCAGGCTTGGGTGTACGCAAGCAATGGGGCGCTTGGCAATTTGGCGTGGATACAAATTATGTAGCCGAGTATTTCACTGATTTAGACAATACCGAAAAAGGGGCTGCGGGTAATTATGTCCTGACTCATCTGCAGGCAAGTTATGCCTTGGGCAATGCGACAGTACGCGCTTATGTGAAAAACCTATTTGACGATGATGTGGTGACTCGCCGTTTTAGCGGGGCGCGCAGTAATGACTATTACGTTGGCAGCCCACGCACGGTAGGCATGAATGTTGAATATCGGTTTTAAATTGATTTTGCTGGCAAATAGTCGATAGCCTTCCTTGTAGGCTAAGCAAAGCATGGGGCGAGTGATCGCTTAGCCATATAAAATCAAAGACCGCTCCCTAATGGATGGCGGTCTTTGATTTTTTAATCTTGAGTATTGAGTGCGCTTCTGCCCCAATCCTATCAATTTAAGCGAAATGATTTTCGTAGGGCGGGTGCAACCCGCGAGCAATGTTGAAAAATACGCGGGTTGCACCCGCCCTACGATGATTCAATGCTTGTTATTGTGTGGCATGCCATGGCGCATTGCTTAAGTTGATAGGATTGCCTTCTGCCCACCCTAAGATTGGGGCCGCGTATTTTAAGTATTTAATTCCCAAAGCTACAGTTTGTTGCTTAATTATCCTTGAGCACGCCATCTACTATCCATTAAAGTAGCTCTTTGCTGCAATTCTGGCTCCTTCCTCTGGTTTTTCTATGTCTACTCCCAATACTTCGCGCGGCGTTTTGTTTACTGTGCTGGCCTTTATTATTTGGGGCTTGTTTCCGCTTTACTGGAAATCTTTGCATGGCATTGATGCCTTGCAGATTATCTCGCACCGTATTGTTTGGTCTGGTGTTTTTGTGGCGGTGATTTTGATGCTGCAAAAAAATTGGAGCTGGCTGCTGCCGAGTATTAAAAACCCTCGCGTGTTGGGCGTATTTGCGCTGTCTTCTTTTTTGCTGTCTGTAAATTGGCTGCTGTATATCTGGGCGGTGAATGAGAACCGCGTGGTGGATGCCAGCTTGGGCTATTTTATTAATCCGCTGATTAATGTTTTGCTCGGCAGATTGTTTTTGGGTGAGCGCTTAACTGGCCCGCAAAGCTTTGCCGTAGGATTAGCGGCCATCGGCGTGCTGTGGATTACCATTGCCGCTGGCACTTTGCCGTGGATTGCGCTGTGTTTGGGTTTGAGTTTTGGTATTTACGGCTTGCTGCGTAAAAGAGCCAGCTTGCCATCTTTAGAGGGCTTGGCCTTAGAGACGTTTTTGATGGCCCCTTTTGCACTGGCTGCCTTGCTTTGGTTTCATTCAAAAGGGCTGGGCGCGCTAGGCAATATCAGTTGGAATATTGATGCTTTATTGATGGGTGCAGGTGTGGTGACCGCCTTGCCACTGTTGATGTTTGCTTCTGGTGCCAGAACGCTGAAGCTGGCTACTGTGGGCGTCATTCAATACATCGGCCCAACCCTGCAATTATTGCTAGGCGTATGGCTGTATCAAGAGCCTTTTGGCATGGATCGCATCATCGGCTTCTCACTCATCTGGGCCGCGTTGATTATTTATTCTGCAGCGGGTTTGATGAGCTATTGGAAGGCGAGCCGCTTGGCTGATCAAGCGGCTTGATTTTGCTGCATTCGCAGGGCGGGTGAAACCCGCCAGATTTATGTCTCAAAAGCTCATAAACGGCGGGTTTCACCCGCCCTACGCGATTTACTTGGCATTGGCTTAATGGCGCGGTGCGCAAGAAAAACGACTCGCACATCCTATGAAAATTGCCCCATGTGCGACTTATTGCTTGAGTGATGCTTCGCCTAGCTTCCCTTCATCAGCAGCTTTCTCACCGGTGTAGGCAGGCCCAATTCCAGTGCTTCCGCCTTGCTAAACCAGCCCAGATGATCTTCGTGGGTGAGGGCGATCTGGCTGATTACGCTGCCAGGGAGTGGGGTGATGGTGAGGCGAAAGTGGGTGAAGACGTGGACAAAGTCTTCTCCAGCACTATCAAACTCTACATTGAGGCCAAAGCGCTGCTGGCAGGCGCTGCTGGCATCCAGCGTGGATGTCGTTTCTGGTAGGCTCCACAGTCCTCCCCAAATGCCGCTAGGTGGTCGACGCTCGAGTAGGATTTTGCTGTTACGCTCTACCATCATCAACACGGTTTGCCGCTCTGGCGATGTCTTCTTTGGTTTGGGTGTGGGTAGCTCGGCTTGGCGGCCTTGTTGGCGGGCGATGCAATCTGCTTGCACTGGGCAGGCCATACAGGCTGGTTTTTTGGGGGTGCAAATGGTGGCGCCCAAATCCATCAGGCTTTGGGTATAGCGCTCAATGCCACTATCGGGCAGCAGCTTTGTTGCAAGCTGCCATAGCTCTCTTTCAACCACCTTGGTGCCCGGATAGCCGCTGATGCCGGCCCAGCGGGCTAGCACGCGTTTTACATTGCCATCCAAAATGGCGGCTTGTGCGCCAAAGCTAAATGCGGCAATGGCTGCTGCAGTGGATGGCCCCACACCGGGGAGTTCGGCGAGTAGTGCTGGTGTACAGGGAAACTGGCCTTCAAAGCGCTCCATCACCATTTGTGCGGCTTTATGCAGATTGCGGGCGCGGCTGTAGTAGCCAAGGCCGCTCCATCTGGCGAGCACATCGTCTGAGCTGGCCGCTGCTAGGCTGGCCACATCAGGAAAGCGCTCTAAAAATTGCTGGTAATAGGGGATGACCGTGGCGACTTGTGTTTGCTGTAGCATAATTTCGCTCAGCCAAACGCGGTAGGGGTCAGACACTTGCCAAGGTAGATTGTGGCGGCCGTGTACGGCCTGCCAAGCGATTAAACGCTGGGAAAAATCGCTCATTTATGGGGTTTATCTGTCTTTTTAGGTGGGGATTTATTGGTCTTTTTCGCAGCCGCATCAGCGGCCTTTTTATCTGCAGCAGCCTTTGCGGCGGCGGCTTTTTCTACGGCGGCCGCTTTTTGGGCGATGGCTTTACGTTTGGCGACTGCTGCTGCGGCTTGGGCTTCAGCGGTGGCTTTTTGCTTGAGTAAAACTTGCTCTTTTAAGCTGCTGTAATCGATATGGTATTCAGGGGCGTTGAGCAGGCCTGAAAGCTTAATTGGCAAGCTTAGCCCGGATAAGCCTTTAAGTTCAGGTACTTTAGGATTAGCACTGGCATTCATATTGTAATCAATGGCATTGGTGTTTAGATCAAATATACCGCCGCCATTTAATTTAAGAATCCCTGCGGTAAGGGCTAAGTCATTATTACTAGCAATGCCGTGTTTTAGCGTTAAAGTGGAGCGCAATTCACTAAAGCTAGTTTTAGCATCTAGATTAAGTGGCTGGCTGGTATCGCCATTCATTAAGCTAATTTGGTGGCTAGCTGTACGTAGCAATGCTTCTAAATCAATACCACGCACCGCGCCTTGATTTAATAGCAAGCGTACATTGCCGCCAGCAGTGCGGCGTAAATCGCTGATCTGATTGCCTACGGCGGAGATATCTAAATCAACATGCCCACGGCCTTCAAAGCGGCGGGTATCAAATACATCGGCCAGCAGCGCATTGATATTCATATTGGCGAGTTTTTGCTGCACGTGAAAATAAGTATTTTTCTTGCTGGCGTCGACTTCTAAGCTACCTGTGAGCTGACCTTCATAAAGATTGGCGGCCAAAGGGTTTAGATTTAATTTTCGATCTTTAGCCGCAAATTCTAGCGAGATATCATTGATATGCAGTTTTTGCATCGCCAGCTCACCAATTTTTAATTTGCCACTGGCATCCAGATTATTCAGCCACCAAAAATCAAAAGGCTTATCGGGATTTACTGCTTTTGCACCAGCCGCAACGACGGGCAAATAGGGCGATAGATCGAGTTTATTCAGATCAATATCGACAGCGTAATGGGGGCGAACAAAGTCTTTTACTTCGACCTGTGCTTTAACGGGGGATTTATCTAGCTGGCCTTGGCTGTTGAGGTTGAGTGATTCTGCTTGCAAATTAAGTGTGCCCGCACCGGTTAAATCAAGGCTAATCGCGCCTCGGGGCAAATTGCGGTTGGTGTAATTGCCAATTAGGCGATAGGCGGGCAGCCTGGCCACGCTGCCATTGAGTAATTCTAAGGGGCTGGCAAAAGACAGGGCTAGGTTTTGCTCAGGGCTGTTTAGTTTGACTTCAAAGCGGGCTGTTTCGGTGCGCAGCAAGCCTTGTTTTAAGCCAGCCAAGGTTGGGATGGTGGCTTTAGCGCTGAGCTGGCCGCTTGGGCTTTGCATATCCACATTGAGCTTGAGGCGGTTAAGGCTGATCGCTTCTTTAGAAAACAGAATTTCTGGTACATCAAGCTCGCCTTTCCAGCGCTGGCCTGCTCGTTGGCCGGACACGGTGAGTTTTAGCTCACCGCCATTAAATCGCAGCGGTTGCCAGCCATAAACCAAATTTCCTACGGTACTGACTTTTACATCTTGCAGACGTAGTTCGGGTGAGCTGCCGCCTTTTTGTTCTAACTCAAGCAGTAAATCAGCCACAAGTAAGCGATGATCTGCCTCGTGATAGCGCATAGCGGCGCTGGCATTTAAGCTGCCCTGCCATTGTACGGGCCGATCACCATCACCAATGAGTAGCATGCCATCCAAATCTAATCGGCCCGCTTTGGGGTCAGATAGATTTTTCATGGTCAGATTAAGTCGAGAAAGGCGAATACTTTCGCCTAGAAACTCGTCAGAAAGCTTAAATGAAGCTTCGCTAAAATGAACGGTATCTAGTGAGAAGCTGAGCTCTTTGGTTTGTGATTTAGGTGTCAGTAAATCTTCAAAATTATAAGTACCATCTTCACGGCGAATCACATTGAGCTCAGGCTTTTCAAAATCGAGTGCTTTAATTTTACCTTTGCCGAGCAGCAAGGGCCAAAGGCTAAGCTCTACCCGCACCCGATCTGCATGCGAGAAAATAGTGGCCTCGCTAGGCTCGGTGAGCGTGACATTATCTAAAAGGAGCGCGGGCTGGGGCAGCAAGACAAAGCGTGCATCTCCCCGAATGGTGAGTTGCCGTTTGGTGTCTTTTTCCAGCATGCTGGAAAGCTCACTTTTGATCAGATCAAAAGAAATAAAGTACGGCAGCGTGCCTAGCAGCGTCACAAGCATGACGAGCAAAAGCAGGCAAATTCGGAAAGGGCGAGAGTGTCGCCAATCTATGGTAGGACGATGCATGCGGGGATTATCCCGAAGACTTGGAGTAATTTCAAAGTTAAGATTGATTAAATAGCAAATAAAAGTGCTTACTAAGCAGAATTTGGGCTGGTTTTATGGCCGTTTTAAATCGAAAGAATGGCTTTGAAACGCTATTTTTGGTTTGTAATCAGTGCTGTTATTGGGCTTCTTCGCAAGGATTGCTGGAGGGCATTCAATGGATAATAAATTTTCACATAAAGGGATTGATATGGCGCAGGCTACTGAAATTAAAGTTCGCGGTTACCATTTAGATTTGTATGGGCATGTGAATAACGCACGCTATTTAGAGTTTCTAGAAGAAGCGCGTTGGGCATTGGTGGATGAAAGTGGTGGCTTAGAATGGTTTACTCAAGAGCGTTTAGCCTTGGTGATTAGCCGAATTGATATCCGTTATAAGCGCCCAGCCACCATGGGTGACGTGCTTAAAATTGAAACGCGTATGGCGCATCTTGGTGAAAAAGAAGGCGTGATTCACCAGCGTATTTTGCGGGTGGATAACGATAAAGTAGTGGCCGAAGCCGATGTGAGCTTTGCGGTTATTCATGCCACAACGCCGGGCGCAATGCCTTTAGAAGGTGAATTAGGCCGCCGCTTACAAGAGATGATGAATGTTTAAAATTTTATCCCGCTTAAGTGGCTGGGCCTTGCTGGTTTTTTTGGCGGGCTGCAGCAGCATTCCCGCTGATTTTGAAAAACCGACCGTCACGTTGGCAGGAGTGAGCGTGGGGGCTATTGGCTTACTTGAGCAGCAATTCGTGCTTAATTTACGTGTGGCAAATCCTAATAATATTGATATTTCTTTGAATGGGCTGAATTTGAGCTTGGATATCAATGACAAGCCATTTGCAAATGGGGTGTCGAGTGAAGCGACCACCTTGCCGCGCTTAGGATCGGCAATTATTAAATTGCATGTCAGCACATCGTTGAATACTTTCATCCAACAATTTAACGCTCTGCAAGCAAGTGGCAAGCCAATCGCCTATCGTATTAAAGGTAAACTGTTTCTACCATTACGCCCTGATGGTGTAAGCTTTGAGCGTCAGGGAGAAGTAAACTTACCTTAATTTGGAAAAAAATACGATGAGTGACCATGCCGCAGCACCAGCGCATCCACACGATGATCATGCCGATGATGGCTCGCCTAGCCCTTCGTTTATGCAAAAAAACCGCCTAAAGCTCATGATGGCTGGTGGTTTTTTTGGTTTTCTGTTTGTGCTGATCATTGGTATTGCAATTGGCATGACCAAGCGTAATTTTGAGCGAGGGCAATATGTTGAGCAAATTGCTCGCCTAAAAGTTTCTTTTGAAGAAACGATCGAAACACGTAAAGAGTTAGAAGAAAAAATTACCGAGCTTAAAAAAGAAGTAAAAGAAAAGAAAATAGAAGTCGAAGAGCTTGAGGTTAAAGTCGAAGACTTAGAGCGCCGTGGTGGGGGCAAAGCGACCGGCAGCAGCGAGCACGCCGCACCTGCCGCTCATGGTGAAGCGCCCAAAGAAGGCGCAGATATTAAGCCAGCCGGTGGCGGCTATGTGAAGTTTGGCGGGGGTGACTGCGTACTACCCGCTGGCGGTGGCAAGGGCAGCGCGGCTTGGAAAGAATGTATGAAGCAAAATAGCGGCGGCGCTAAGCCCGAAGGCTCGGCCAAAGCCGCCGAGTCTGAAAAAGCGCCAAGCGGACATTAGTTTTGTTAATGTTTTTTTTAAGTGGCGCTTAGTCGTTTTCCAGCTCAGCACAGGTGCGAAACTAGGGGCAGTCTCGCCGAGATGCTAAGCCTGTGAATAGAGTGTAATAACGGTTTCTAAGCTGGGTGGTGTTGCGCCGTGATGCATGCAGGCGGCAGCGCCGCTGGCGATGGCAAAGCGCAGATGCTCTTGTGCGCTCCGCTCTGGCCAAGTCATCAAGCTATAAATCAAGCCACCTATCGATGCATCCCCAGCACCCACGCTATCGGCGATTTTGATTTGTATCGCCGAGGCATTGGCGACGTCATTGGGTGTATGCAGCGATGCGCCATCGGCTCCACGGGTATATAGAATGCTTGCTTGCGGATTCCAGCTTTGCAGGGTTTTAAAGGCAAGCTCTATATCTGTGCTACGGAATAATCCTGCAAGATCTTCATCAGATACCTTAATTACATCGGCCAGCTGACTCATGGTTTTGAAAGTCTCGTCGTAGCGCTCATCCATCAAATTTCTGAAATTGGGGTCGTAGCTGATTTTCACCCCTTGAGTTTTTAGGCTTTGCGCTAGCGCCACTAATTTGCCGGCCAAAGGCTGGCGAGCCAAGCTGATCCCGCCAAAATGTACCCAACGCACCGCACTTTTCCAGCCGGAAGGCAGTGCTTGCGGGTCAAAATATAAATCGGCTGAATTATCCCCAACAAAGAAATATTGTGGTGGATTTGCAGAGGTCACCATCGCCAATAGCGGGGATTTATCGAGCTGCTGTAAAAAACGTAAATCCAGCCCCGCAGCGAGCGATGCCTGATACAAATTATCACCAAAGCAATCTTTGCTGATGGCTCCGGCAAATGCACTGGGCAGACCAAAGCTCGCCAATACCCGCGCCACATTCCACGTTGAGCCACCCACTTTACTGACCCAGTTTTCGCCATCAGCGCGGATCATATCGGTGAGCGCCTCACCGGCGGCTATAAAAATAGGAAAAGTACGTGGGGTGGAGGAGGGCATGTGCAGGCCTTGTAATCATTAGAAGTAGTAGGGTAAGTGGAGCAATAGCTGGGTTTGATCATATTTAATATCTGAAGCAAGCCGCTTAATTTAGATCTAGTTTTTCTCTGTTTTCTCTGTTTTCTCTGTTTTCTCTGTGGCTCAAGGTTTGGGTTTTGTTAAGCCATCAAGGGTGGTTCGCAAGAAAAACACTTGCACACCCTATAAAACCAGTTTTTTCATGACATGAAGCCTCGGTTTTCTCCGTGAACCACCGTGTCCTCTGTGTCCTCTGTGTCCTCTGTGTCCTCTGTGTACTCGGTGGTTCAATATGTGGGTTCTGCTCCGTAATCTTGACTCAGCCATCTAGTTTTAAAAACAAATCGCGGTCGGGGGCGAAGTTGGCGTAGAGCGGCAGTAGTGCTCCGCCTAAGGCACGCGCGTCAGATCCTATTGTCCCCGCTAAGACCTGCGGCGGTACGACGCCTTCCCAGTTGAAATCTTGCATGGACGTGATCACGGCTTGAATCAGCGCTTCTTTGACTGTGCTACAAAAGCAGCCGTCTAAAATTACGCCTTCTAAATCCAGTAGGCAGCTGCTGTTTAGCATGGCAAAGGCAATGGGCGGGGCGGTTTCGGCGATCCAAGCTTGGGTATGTGGCCAATAGGCGGCGCTGGCGGCGCGCTCATCGCTGGTGGCTCTGCCATCCAACCCTGCCGCGATAAAGCGGCTTTCTAGTTTGTAAAGCGAGGCCACATTGAGCAGCTGAGGGCTATTACTGCCGCTGCCAGCCAGCCCTAAGGGTAACGATCCTAAAGCACCGGCATTGCCGTGTTTGCCGATATGTAAATGGCTGTCGAGCACTAAGCCGCCGCCGATAAAAGTATCGACAAATACATAGATAAAATTACGCACATCGCGCCCACGCCCAGCCACTAGCTCGGCCACGCAGGCGGCGGTGGTGTCTTTTATTGATTGAACCGGCAGACCGGTGAGGGCGGCTATTTCTTCATTGAGCTGAAAACGCTCCCAGCGGGCAACGACTTCAGCATCCAGCCCAAGCAGTTGTTGCCAGCCGCCGATATGTAGTGGTGCTGCAATGCCGATACCTTGCACACGCTCCCACAGATGAGGGCTGAGCTTGGCTTTGATTTTGGTTAGGCAATCGGCAAGATGCGTCAGAATTTGTTCAGGATCGGCAAAGTCATAGCTTAGATTCCAGCGCTCACGCACCGTGCAAGTGAAATCGACCAGTAAGATATCTAAGCTGCGGCGGCCTACTTTTACGCCGATGGCAAACGCACCATCCGGGTTGAGCGCCAGCGGCACCGAGGGCTGGCCGACTTTGCCGCGCTGCGGTGTTTCTTTGATGAGTAACTCGTCTTCGAGCAGCCGCTTGGTAATTAGCGAGATCGATTGCGCCGTTAAGCGGGTAAGCCGAGCAATCTCTGCACCTGGCAGACGGCCATTGAGGCGAATGGCTTGCAGCACAACCCGCTCGTTGTACTGGCGCATGCCGCCCTGAGACGAGCCCCTAGGCTTGAGATTACTGGCTGCGGCGGATGCTTTATCCGGCGAGAGGCTCACAAATCACTCCTTTTTTTAGTATGAAATTGCCGTAAGGTTGTAATTCGCCCGTTAGCACAATCGCGTAAGCTTGCTTCACGCGTTCATAGAAAGCAAATCGCTCGATGGCTTTACATTGGCTTTCTTCTGCATGGCCGTCTGCTTGCAGCTCGTCGATAACATGTTTTTGCAGTGCGCTGCACCATCCGGCGGGTTGATGGCTGACTTGCATAAAAACAATCGGCTGGCTGACATCTTGATCAAGGGGCAGCAAGCTCATCACCGCTTTTACCGTACGGGCAATACCAACGCCAGAAAGGTGGATCAGGGGCTTGCCCGCTGCCAGCGAGGCCGCCGTAAAATTGGCATCGGCAATCACAATCTCATTACCGTGGCCCATTTCAGCCAGTACCTTGAGTAATTCAGGGGTGAGGAGGGGGTCTATTCCTTTTAGCATCGTGTTCTCCTTGGGTTTTTCTGGCTGGGGCTGGTCCTACGTAGGTCGGGTGAAACCCGCCGTGTTTAGCGTTTTATCGGCAGTTTTACATAGGGTGTGCAAGTCGTTTTTCTTGCGCACCGCCTCAAAGTAAATTCACAAAGATCTTTTTAGTGCCTTCGGCACGTTGATTTTGGTGCGGCATCCCCGCTGGGGACTCCCTTTCTTGAACGGCCAAGAAAGGAAGCAAAGAAGGCCGCCCCGACCAGCACGAAGGCCCCTCACTGCGGACAATCGAGTCGGCGGCTGCGGAACTCGCTTCGCTCAGACAGTCCTCGCCGAAACCCCGCCCCGCTTGTTCCTCGTTTCGGCCTGCTTCAAGGGGACTCCTAAGCCCCGTGCAGAGAGCATGGTCAGTGCATTTTTCCGTTGTTTGCTAATGCAAAAGAAAACTAGTTAGTACACACGGGCTAAAACCGCTTTTTCCCGTTTTTTTCATCCTCATCATTTACCTAATTCGCCAGCCACTCCGCCGGTATATCTTCCGGCTTCATCGCCCCCGTCATCACCGCTACAGCATCGCTCATGGTGATGGCTTTGGGGTTGAGGATGGCGGCGCGGCGGCCTAGGCGGGCGACGTGGATGCGGTCGGCTATTTCAAATACATGCGGCATATTGTGGCTGATCAATACCACCGGCAGGCCACGGTCGCGCACATTGCGGATGAGCTGTAGCACCATATTGCCTTCTTTGACACCGAGTGCTGCGGTGGGCTCGTCCATGATCACTACATGGCGGGCAAAGGCGGCGGCTCGGGCAACGGCAACGCCTTGGCGCTGGCCACCAGACAGCGTTTCTACGGCTTGTGTCATTGAGCGGATGCCGATTTTAAGCGCTTGCATATAGGCAATGCTGTCTTTAAGCATGCGTTTTTTATCCAGAAAACCAAGGCTGCCTAAGAGGCCGGATCGGTGAATTTCGCGGCCCATAAATAAGTTTTCGGCGATGGTCATGGCGGGGGCCACGGCTAAATCTTGGTAAACGGTTTCGATACCTGCACGGCGCGCTTCGATCGGGCTTTTAAAGCAAACGCTTTGGCCGTCGAGCAAAATTTCGCCGCTGTCTGGCGTGGTCGCGCCGGATAGGGCTTTGATTAAGGAAGATTTACCCGCACCATTGTCGCCAATCACGGCCAGAATTTCTCCTGCGCGCAGCTCGAAATCAGCGCCATCTAAGGCGACGACTTGTCCATAGTGTTTGACTAGGCCTTTGGCTTCGATGACGAGGCGGTGTGCTGTGGGCTGGCTCATTAGCGGCCTCCTTTGCGGGACAGTTGATCGGTGGCCACAGCCAGAATAACCAAAATACCGGTGATTAAAATTTGGTAAACCGAGGACACGCCCATCAGCGTCAGGCCATTACGAAATACGCCCACAATCATCGCGCCAATTAAAGATCCAACAATCACGCCGCGCCCGCCAAACAAACTGGTGCCGCCCAGTACAACAGCAGTAATTGCATCAAGGTTTTCTGTTTGCCCCGCATTTGGGTCACCCACACCGGTGCGTGCTACTGAAAGCAGCGATGCCACGCCGTAGCACAGCCCTGCCAGTACATACACCATGAGGATGACGCGGTGGGTGGCAATGCCGGTGAGCCGAGTGGCTTCTGGGTTATTGCCGACTGCATAAATATGGCGGCCCTGTGCGGTTTCGCGTAGCCATATCCAGCTCAGTGCATAGCAGGCCAGCATCAGCACCGTGCCATAGGCGACTTGGGTTTGGCCGATGCCAAAGGTGTTGCCAAAAAAGGTCATGGCGGCGGGTAAATCGGTAATGGTTTGCGAGCCTGAATAGAGCTGGGTAATGGCAAACGCGATATTCATTGTGCCAAGTGTCACAATAAAAGGCGGCAATTTAATACGGGTGACCAGCAGGCCATTGAGTAAGCCAAAGCCTGCGGTAACAGCAAGGCCGATTGAAATGGCAAGGATGGGATGCAGGCCATAATCATTAGCCACTTTGGTCATCACTACGCCGCCGAGCGCCATCACCATGCCACAGGACAGATCGATGCCAGCGGTTAAAATAATCAGTGTCTGGCCAATTGCAATCAGCCCTACCACCATAATCTGCTGCAAAATCAGCGAAAAATTCGCGCCAGTTAAAAACTGCTCGCTTTGAAACGAGAAAAAACCGCAGGCCAGCAGCAGGGCCAAAAATGGCCCCAGAGTGCCGATAGACGGGATGTGATCTTTCCAACTCGGCATAGATAACCTCTTTTTTTGATAAAAGTGCGGCAGGCACGCAGATCAGTTGCGCTTGACCTTTGTGCCTGCAGATGGCTGCTTACTTATTACCCCAGCACAAATCCATACCGGTTTTACTGTCTTTGCTGTCTACGCCAGCAACCGCTTTATTGGCGATCAGGGTGACGCCGGTGTCGGTGTAACCCGATGGTTTTTTGCCTGTTTTGGCATATTCAACACCAGCAGCTACGCCCATTGCGGCCATTTTTAGCGGGTATTGTTGTGATGTGGCGGCGATCTTGCCGTTTTTAAGATCTTTAATCCCCTGGCATCCGCCATCTACCGAAACAATCAGCACGCCTTTTTCTTTGCCGGCTTTTTTCAGTGCATTAAATGCACCGGCGGCGGCTGGCTCGTTAATGGTGTAGACCAAATTGATATCAGGGTTCTTTTGCAGACAGTTTTCCATGGCAGTCTGGCCCTTGGCCTGATCGCCAAAGCTGTCTGCCATGCAAACTACATTGGCGGGTTTGGCTAATTCATTGTTTTTTGCATCAAAGGATTGCAGGCCAAAGCCTTGTAAAAAGCCATTGTGGCGTTGCGCGCCAACGGGGTGGCCGGGGAATAAATCCAGCGTGGCGATTTTTGCGGGCTTGCCTGCGAAGGTGGCCTTGGCGTATTCGCCGATCAGCACACCCGCTTTAAAGTTGTCGGTGGCAAAGAGCGCATCGGTGGCGTCAGCCGGATCAGTCGGGCTATCGAGCGCAATAATCAGCACGCCTTTTTCGCGGGCTTTTTTAATGGTGGGCACAATCGCTTTGGAATCACTTGGGGTAATCAAAATGGTTTTGGCCCCCGCAGCAATCATGTTTTCGATGGCGGTCACCTGGCCTGCGTTATCGCCATCGGCCTTGCCCGAGGCAGAAAGCAGCTTGGCGCCCTTGGCTTTAGCCTCAGCGGTCGCACCTTCTTTCATTTTTACAAAGAAAGGATTGGTTTCAGTTTTAGTAATCAGGCCAATGACAGGCTCGCTGGCAAAAACAGGGGCAGCGATAAAGGCAAGGGCAATACAGATACGGGTTTGCAGCATTTCTCTTCTCCAAAGAATAGGCAGTCTGGCCTGAGGGTTACCCCATCAAATCGGCGTTTTTAATAAATCACTCGGTTTGATTTAATCGATATTAGGCTGAGGGTTTTAATAAATCAATAGGGTTTACTTATGTAAAAACCCTTATTAAACAGTTGTTTAGTTGTGTGTTTTGGATGGATTGATTCTGTTTAAATAGTAGATAAACTCAGGCGGGCCGCGGCTTTCACGACGAATTGCATGCAATTGCTGCTCACTAGAGTGAGAAGCAATATTTTTTTGCTTAGAGGGGATAAACGGCAAAATACTGTGGTTTATTTAGCGAAGGAGCGAGAGCCAATGGCCCTGCTTCATGCGTTTTTTACTTGAAAAATGAAAGGCAATTTAGCGTTTACAGGATGATTGGCTGAATGAGCCAAGAGGTGCAGCTATAATGTATTGCTTATGAATGAGCAGATGAGTTTGTTTAAGGTTTATGTATGAAAATTTCACTTTTAGTATTGGCTTTCTTCCTCTCTATGCCCACATTTGCCGCCAAGGTTTATCAATGGCGCGATGCCGATGGCCGAGTGTTTTACTCTGATCAGCCAGCGCCCGGCCAAAATGCAAGGGAAAGAAATATCCGCGTGCAGAGTAGCACTGCAAGCCAAGTGCAAGATCAAGCATCTATGGTGCTGTATGTTTCGCCCGAATGCGGCCAGCCTTGCAGCGATGCGGTAGAGCTGCTTGATAGTCGCAAAATCAATTACGAGTTAAAAAACCCCAATCGTTCAGAGCCACAAATGATTGAGTTTATCAATCTGGTTGGTAGCCTTTCGGTGCGCACCCCCGTGCTGGTAATGGGCAAAAAAGTGCTTAGCCCTTGGGATAAGTTGATTTGGGGCGCAACGTTAAATAAAGCGGGCTACCCCGTGCAAGACAAGAAAAACGCCTCGCAAGCAAAATAAAGCCTTTTTTAGGCCATCTTTCGCTATACCAATCAGATGGCCTAATAGGATCGAGGTATGCACAAATCAATCCGCATTGTGTTGGCAAGCTGCGTGGTGATTGGGGCGAGCTGGCTTGGTTTGCATTTTTTTGCTGGAGCCGATGAAATATATCGTGATGTATTTCATCGGCTGGCTGGGGCGCGTGCCCCCGCAACACACGTGGTTTTGCTGGCGGTGGATGACGCCACGCTGGCGCAATATCCCGATACACCCCTCGCATTTTTTTCCCCTTTATTTGCCCATGCCGCTCAAACCGCCATCGATGCGGGGGCCAAAGTGATTGCGCTCGACTTTATGCTCGGCATCAGCGCTGAGCAGTGGTTGGCCGAGCATGAAAGCCCTAGAGCGGGGGATTTTGATCAGCCCTTACGCGCCCTAGTCGGGCAGCAATCACTCTTGCTGCCTGCGCTGAAACAGGCGGATCGCTTACAACTGCCTGCCGCCGCCTATACCATTGCCGTGCCTGATTTTGATCTGGCCCATCATCTAGGAAGGGTTGATTTGCCCGCGGATGGTGATGGCATTGTGCGGCGTATTCCCTTGGTTTGGCATGACGAGGCAGAAGGAAACCCTGTGCTTTCTATGCCCCTGCTTTTGGCTTTGCGCCATAGCAATCAGCAGGCGCAGGCTAAAAAATGGCGCTTAGGCGGGCAGGCTATCGATCGGGATTCGCCACCGCAACGTATTGCATGGCTGGGGCCGCCCGGCACTGTGCCGCAAATTGCCATGCAGCGCTTATTAGCCAAGCAAGCCTTGCAAGACCCGCAAGTTTTAGCACTTGCAGGCAAGGCCTTAGTGCTGGGTGGCGCTTATACCGGCATGCAAGATTGGCATCTCACGCCTTACGGCATGGGCAGGGGGCATGCCTTGATGAGCGGCCCAGAAATACTGGCCCAGAGTGTGGAAATGTTGCTCTCAGGCAGGCGGCTGATCGCGCCCGCAATGCATTGGCAATATTTAAGCTTACTCTTGATCGGCTTAAGCCTTTTGTATGCTTTTATTTTGCTGAATCATCGATGGCTACTGCCTGCCGGAATACTGATTTTACTGCTACCAATTGCTGTGGCTTATCTGGCGTTTTTGCAAGATTTGCTCTGGCCGGTTTTCCCCGTGCAAATCGCCATTGCCAGCGCCATTTTGGCGGCTCTGCTATTAAAGCTAAATAGAGCCGCGCGTAAACAGCGTTATTTAACTGAATTATTTGGCCGTTTTGTGTCTCCTGCGATTGTGAAGCAAATGGCCGAGAGCGATACCATGCCGGTGATGGGCGGGGAGCGTGTGGTGGCGACGGTGCTGTTTTGCGATATTCGCAGCTTTACCAGCTTGTCAGAACTCTTAAAGCCTGAAGATGTGGTGGAACTACTCAACGCCTGGTTTGAGCGCGCCTGCGCCATTGCTTGGCAATACGGTGGCACGGTAGACAAGCTGATTGGCGACGCCATGATGGTGGAATTCGGCACACCGCTGCGCCATCCAGATCATGCCCAGCGAGCAGTCGCCGCGGGCTTGGCTTTGGAGACTGCGGCGCGTGAGATGTCGGCTTGGGTGGATCAGCGTTTTCCCTCGCATTCCTTTCCTGATTTTGCGGTTGGGGTGGGCTTACATACCGGCCCCTTAGTGATTGGCAATATTGGATCCAGCTTAAAAACTGATTACACCGCCATCGGCGATACGGTCAATGTGGCGGCGCGTTTAGAGGGCTTAGGTAAGACGCTAGGCTGTGTGGTGGTGGCTAGCCAAGAAACGGTGCAGGCCGTGGCGGGGATCGTCACGGGCGATGCGACTTCTTTATTAGTAAAGGGCCGAGCCGAGCCGGTGGTGGTTTACGCCGTGCATGGTTTGAGCGTCATTAAGGAGCAAGAAAATGAAATGGATTCCTAGTGTGCTATTAGGGCTGGCTATGACGAGCTTTGCGGCAGAAAATATCGTGGTGTTAAAAACTATGAAAGCCTTACAATTTAATAGTAAGGGTGAGGCGAAAGTATTAAAGCCCTATGTCAAGCTACTGGCAGGCGATCAGCTACTCCTGCCCGATGCTGCCGAAGTGCAACTGGTATGGATCGATTCTGGTCGCCATGAAATCTGGAAAGGCCCCGCCCGCTTAAAGCTACTAAATGACGCCGCTGAAGAGAGCAATCACAAGCCTGCAGCGCAAATCAAAACCCTGCCCGCCGCCCTACGTAGCCAGCTGGGGCTGGTGGGGAGCACGCTCACGTCGATTAAACAAATGGGCGGGATTATTAATGTGCGGGCAATTAGCGAATCCAATGAAAGCCAAGCGATTGCCGATCAAGCGCGTCAGGAATTAGCCGCCGATGATCTCGCGCCTGATTTATTTTTACTGCAAGAGCAGTGGCAAGCGCAAAACTGGAAAGCAGTGCGGCAAACATTTAAACGCTTGCAGTTGCTCGACCCTAGTAATACAGAGCTGGCTGCGGTGGCTGCGGCGCTGGATAAAAAAATGAAACCCTAAGCATGCGCAGCTTGGCTTGGCAGTTAGAGCGATAGGTTTACTTCTCTTTGCGATAGATCGCCTAATCCTCTGTTTTAGCAAATACATAACCCACACCGCGCACGGTGATGATGCGCTTGGGGGCTTTGGAATCGTCGCCAATCGCTGCGCGAAGTTTGGAGATGTGTACGTCGATGCTGCGATCAAAGGCTTCCAGCGTTTCCCCGCGTACCTGATCTAAAATCTGCTCTCGGCTCAACACCTTACCGGCGTGGCGGGCGAGGCAAAGTAATAAATCAAATTGGTAGCTGGTGATGCTGCACGTTTGCCCCGCAACCATGACGCTGCGGGCATCGGCGTCGATTTCTATCTTGCCAAAGGTAAGTGAGCTGCTGTCAGCGCTGTTTTTGCGGCGCAAGATGGCGCGTAATCGGGCGAGTAATTCTCTGGCATCAAAGGGCTTGGCGAGATAATCGTCGGCGCCTAATTCCAGCCCTACAATTCGGTCGGTCACATCGCCTCGGGCGGTCAGCATCAGAATGGGCAGCGGGTTGGTTTGTCTAATTTGCCGGCATAAATCAAGGCCGTCAGCATCGGGCAGCATTAAATCCAAAATCAGCGCATCAAAGCTGCGGCTGGCGAGTGCCGCTAAGCCGCGTTTACCGTCGTGCGCTACTTCCACCGCAAAGCCTTGCAGCCGCAAGTATTCGGCCAACATCGCGGTAAGTCGTTCGTCGTCATCGATCAGTAAGAGCTGCTTGGACATGCGATTCCTATGGCGGGTTTAGCCGCGACTTTAGCCACGATGCGATTCGTGGCTGAAATTATGGTGGTTCCTAGCAAGATATTTTAGTTAGTCTTGATCGAGTGCTAAACCTTAAACCACAGAGTAAAACGAGGACACAGAGTCCACAGAGAAAACCATCGAACCTGTCTTCCTCTGTGAAACTCTGTGTTCTCTGCGTTCTCTGCGTTCTCTGCGTTCTCTGCGTTCTCTGTGGTTCGAGATTTTGCGACCTCAGCTTTAAGCTGAAGCATTTTTATAAGCAGGTTTCATTTTAAAAAAACCTGTTTAACCGTGCTTACGGCCTTTTCTATCCATTTTTTCCACTAGCTTAAGCCTTTGCTCTGGCGTTAGGATTTTGCTAGCTTCGGCGAGAATGGCGGTTAGTTTACGGGATGATTCATCCATTGCCTTGATCTTGGCAGCGCGCAGTGTTTCAAGCTGTGCGGCATCTACCGTCGTTTGGCTTAAGGCTTTACGCAGCTCATCTCTATCATCATGCATGGCTTCTCTTTGCGTTTTCATTTCTTTAAACGCTTGTTCAGCAAGCTGATTGAGCTGGGCTTTTTGCGCATCTGTTGCGCCTACTTCTTGCAGCGCTTTATCTAAGCGGCCCTGCATCATTTTATGCATTTGCTCAGGATTGCCGTGGCGCATACCCGGCCCGCCGCCGCAGTGCTCGGGCGAGACTGCATAAGCGATGCCACCTAAAGAAAGCCCCATTACAGCAATCATAGCTGCACGGCGTTTCATATGGCGATGTTGAAATTTGGCTTTAAGTGCGCTGAACATGGTGTTTTCCTTGGGAGTAGTTTGGTTTTGCAGCTTTGTTTTGTAAAACAAGCTGCAACAACTGCAGAATAGCCGCCCGAAGTAAAGCGTATGTGTTGCTTGTGTAAAGTTATGTGTAGTGGGGCTGATATCCAATCCTATCAACTTAAGCAAAGCCAAGGAAAAATGATGCCTTTGTAGCTTGGGTTAGTTGGTTTATTCGCCTATTTAAAGGGCGAATAAACCAGCGTAACCCAACACGTATGGGCAAAAGAATGTTGGGTTACGCGAGAAAGCTGCAAACCCAGTTACGCAAAGCACCACGTCGTTTTAAATAGGCGAGGGTGAATAAGGGGAGGCGGCACATGCGGGTAAGCTTCACTTAAACCCCATCGCTTGGGGTGTTATCATTGTCTATACATAGTTGATTTATTCACAAGGACACCCCCATGAAAGACCTAAACACCAGCAATGCCCCAGCCGCTATCGGCCCTTATGTACAAGCTAAAGATATTGGTCAGCTAGTTTTTACTTCTGGTCAATTGCCAATTGATCCAGCCACAGGTGAAATGCCAGCAGCGGCAGGCGCGCAAACGACTCAGTGCCTAGCCAATGTAGCGGCCATCTTGCTGGAAGCGGGCCTGAACGCATCAAACATCATCAAAACTACCGTGTTTGTAAAAGACTTAAACCATTTTGCCGAAGTCAACGAAGCCTATAGTCGCTTCTTTGAAGGCACAGGCAGCTACCCAGCACGCAGCTGCGTAGAAGTCGCGCGTCTACCTAAAGACGCAATGGTTGAAATCGAAGTGATCGCACTGCGCGCTTAAGGTTTGAGTTTGTAAATGCATTTGGCTCTATGTGGTTTTCGGCGTAACTATTGCTTAGTTACGCCGTATTTCATTAGAGGGGAGCTTTTTTTTAGGATGGGTATTGAGTTTTGTCTTGTTTGAGCTTTGAAGAGGTTCTTTGCACTCAATGCATATTTTTACCTAGTCTTTAGTAGCTTTTAAGCTACAATGCCATCTATGATTGAAATTTTTCGATATCAACGCGAAGACGGGCGAGAACCTTTTACTGAGCGGTTGGAGTCGGTGCGCGACAAAATGGCTCAAGCGCGTATTCGTATTCGATTGCGCCAAGTCGAGGCAGGTAACTTTGGCGATTGTGAGACGGTTGGCGAAGGCGTGATTGAGTTACGAATTCACATCGGCGCGGGCTACCGTGTGTATTGCGCTAAGCATGGAAAAACGGTCGTTCTCTTACTTAATGGTGGAGATAAAAGTGGCCAATCTGCAGATATTAAACGCGCTAAAGAAATGTGGTCAGACTGGAAACGGAGACAATAATGCGTAAATTAAAGGGTGTAGTTTCACATCACGACCAAGAAGTCATTGAACTTCGTGCTGATCGTGAGCTGGCAGTTGAGTATTTGAAAGCTGCAATGGAGTCACTCGATAACCCTGATGATAGAGCCGCGGGATTACTGGCTTTACGCACGGTAGCGGAGGCCTATGGTGGTTTGGCTGCTGTAGCGGCGGAGGCGGGAATTAGCCGCGAATCACTTTATCGCGCACTTTCGCCCAAAGGGAACCCGACTCTAAAAACATTGCTAGCCGTCTTAAAAACGGTCGGTATGCGGCTTTCTGTTGAGCCAGAGCAGCATGCCCACGCTTAATGTCCAAGCAAAGATAATGGTTTTGGATGCATGACGCCGCAGGGTGGTTTGCATACATACGGCGCAATGCGTCTGGATAAAGCCTCAGACTTATTGCGCCCTACCGTTTGCTGTAGACGTTGATTTCCCCTATTCCTCCCATCCCCCGCCTAAAGCCATAAATACCGCAATCTGATTGCTAGTGAGTGCGGCGTTCGAGCTGGCGAGGGCGCTTTCTGCGCTGGCTAGGCTGCGATTGGCGTCGAGCACCGTTAGGTAAGTTGTTTTCCCCGATTTATAGAGTTGCTGTGCTTGTTTGGCCGCTTCGGTGCTGGCCGCTTTGGCGTTGGTGAGCGCCGCATTGCGGTCTAGCTCCCTTGCGTAAACGGTGAGGGCGCTTTCTACTTCTCTGAGTGCCGTGAGCACGGTGGAGTCGAATTTCGCCAATGCACCCTCTGCACCTGCCGTGGCCGCTGCAATTCTGGCGCGGGTTGCGCCGGTGTTCGGTATCGTCCAAGAAATCAGCGGGCCGATACCCCAGCGCATGGTGTTGCTATCGCCAAATTGATCTAAAGCGCCGGTGGATCCGGCGCTTAATCCTAGGCTGATGCTGGGGTAGAGATCGGCGGTGACAACGCCAATACGGGCGGTGGCAGCCGCTAAGCTGCGTTCGGCTTGGCGGATATCTGGGCGGCGGCGCAGTAAATCGCTGCCTTTGCCGCTAGGAATCGTGCTGGCCAGCTGCGGTGTGGTATTGCACTGCAAAACCGACGTAGGTAAGACTGATTCGATGGCCTCGGGCACATGGCCGGTGAGTACGGCAAGGCGATACATCGCAATACGGCGCTGTGCTTGCAGGGGCGGCATGGCGGCTTGCAACTGAGCCAATTGCCCGCGTGAACGAACGACATCTAAGGATGTGCCTCGGCCCGCTTTAAAGAGTTTTTCGTCCAATCCCAAACTTTGCTTTTGCAAGCTAACCGATTGCTGGGCGACTTGCAGCTGCCTGCCTGATGAGCAGATATCGGCAAAGGCGCGGGTGGTCTCGCCAGCAACAGAAACGCGGACTAAATCATAAGCGGCCTTTGCGGCTTCGCTATCGGCTTCTGATGCTTCAATGCCACGGCTGATTTTGCCGACTAAATCAAATTGGTAAGATACGCTTACGCCGGTGTCGTAGCTAAAATCGTCATCCAACGCTTTGGGTAAGCCTTTGGCCGCTGCGGAAGGGCGACCATAGCCAGGAGCAAGGCTCATGCCAATATTGGGCGATTGCAAGCTCTGTGCTTCACCCAATAAGGCGCGGGTACGGGCGAGATTGGCGGCGGCTTGGCGTAAATCGGTGTTGGCGGTAAAGGCCTGCTCAACTAGCTTGTTGAGTGCAGGTTCACGGTACAGCTGCCACCAGTTTTTAGGCAGAGCCTGCTCGCTTTTTGCATCTAAAAACCGGCCTTGCGCAGCACTGCTATCAATTTTACTTTCCTTTGGGCCTTGGTAATCAGGGCCAACAGCGGCACAACCAGCCAAGCCAATCATGGCGAGTAAAGGTATTTTCATGATCATCTCTTATTTCTTTGCCGCAGGCTGGACTTTAACCGTCACCGTTTGCCCCGCCACTAGATGGATTTCGCTTGGGACTTTATCGATCGCTACGCGCACCGGAATGCGCTGGGCTAAACGTACCCAGTTAAAGGTGGGGTTAATATTGGGCAGAAGATTGCTGCTCGCTCCACGATCACGATCGGCAATCCCAGCGGCGATGCTTTCTACATGGCCGTTAATTTCGGTTTTTTGCCCCATGATATTCATGATGACGGGGGCGTTAATTTGCACTTTACCTAGCTTGGTTTCTTCAAAATATCCTTCTACATAGAAGGAGTCTCGATCGACCAGCGCCAGCATGGGTCTGCCAGCGGTCGCAAAGCCCCCTTTTTGTAAATCTAAGTTGGTGATCACCCCATTCACCGAGGCGTAAACCCGTGAGCGTGCCAAATTAAGCTGGGCCACATCATGGTTCACAATGGCTTGGGCCAGTGCGGCTTGCAGTGATTCAACTTTGGCTAGTGTTTGCTCAATGCTTTCTTGAGAAATCACACCGCTGAGCGATTTATTACGGCTGGCTTCACGCTCTGCTTGTTTTAAAGCGCTGCGCTGAGCTTGTACGGCGGCTTCGGCTTGGCGTAACGACAACGCAAAGCGTTCTCTATCAATTTCAAATAAGAGCTGACCTGTTTTTACTTCTTGATTGTCCCTTACTGCCACCGCGGTAACTTGGCCACTGACATCAGGGGCGACTTGGATGACCTGTGCGCGTACACGGCCATCGCGTGTCCAAGGCTCTACTTCATAGTGATTCCACAGACGCATGCCGGTGAAAATAGCGGCCGCCACTACGGTTAAGGTAATCAGAATTTGAATTATTTTTTTCATTTTTTAACTCGACGCAAGCGTGTTGAGAAAGCCTAAAAGGACTACAAAAAGCGCAGTATCAAATAGAGCTGGGTGCCAGACCCATTGATAAAATCCAATGCGCTGTAAAATCCAGCGGCTTAGCCAGTAAGGTAAAAAGGTAAGCATGCTGAGCACTAACAGCTGTGGCATAAACAGGCCAAATAATTCGATTTCCATCATTGCTGCGGCTCCTGAGCGAACCCAAAACAAGCAAGGCGAATCAATTCGATTCCCATCATTGCTGTGGCCCCTGAGTGAGCCGAAAAAAAGCAGGGTTGATCATGGTTTTTCGTCCTGATGATTGGGCAGGGCTATGGCTTGTTGCGATAAGTCTGCGATGGGTTGATGAGATAAATCTGCTACGGTATTTGGGAATAAATCGCGGCGTATACCGACTAAGGCGGCAATCAAGGCCAGTTGTGCGCTTGAGGCTGTTTCTTGAATGGCGCTACGCAAGGTAAGGTCTAGCTGGCTGAGTAGGCCGCTAGGAGGGATGGCTTGTTTGGCGCGCTCTGTAAAATATTGCGATAGCTGGGTGAGGAGTGGTTGAATATGCAAGGGAAGCAGATCTTTGTGCTGAATCAAGATGGTCATTTCGTGACCAATGCGTAAATCATTGAGCACACTGGCTGCAGGCTTAGAGTCGCTCAGGGTGGCTAATCGCGGCGCAAGCAAACCTAATCTATCGATCATTCGTGAGGCAAAGGCGAGGTCTGGCGTAGCTGCTTTGCCTAGCTTGGCTAAATCTTGCCAACCCGCACGTAAGAGGCGATCAATAATCCACTCGCCAGAGAGGGAGCGAATCATCCCTGTTACGATAAGTGCACTCGCGATACCTGCTAATTCACCGAATTTATTATTTAAAAATGTGTTCATATCCGCCATGGCGGTATCTTGCAAAGCCAGCGTACTGGCCAGCACTAAAGTCGTCATCAGCGCAGGAAAAGCGCTGGCTGGCCGCATCATAAAAATGCCTAAAATAAAAAATACAGGGAACATCAGCATCGCCAGCATGCCAAAGCTATGCGTGGCGGGTAGCGCCACCAAGAGGTAAAAAGCGGAAAGGGGGATGGTGACCACCGATAAAATAAAGGTGGCTTTAATGGCGGGAGCAGGATTATCTAGTGTGGCAAAAAGCGAGCAGGCGACGGCCGCCATTACGGGGGCCATCATGCCCGAAGGCCAAGCAGAGGCAATCCAAAAAGCACCACTAAGGGTAATGGCAAAAAAGGCGGTGAGTGCAGATCTAAAAGCCACGCTTCGGTCTTGATGCAGTTTCTCTGTGCCGGTTTTAATCAGAATTTTTTCTACATCAGTGGAGAGGACTGAGGATGACTGATCCATCGCTCGGCGAATCTCTGCGGCATTAGAGCAGCACTTAATGAGCGCAGTCAGGCGCGTGCCCAAATTAATCAGCAGTACATCTTGCCACGTGCTTTGTGCGTTGGCTTTGGGCGTGATGGCCGTGATTTCTGCATAGAGCGCATCGGCTTGTGCGGCATGGGTTCCTGCTTCAAGCCAAGCGGCGATGCGATTGAGCAGCGCCTGCCATTCTGGTGGCAACTCCCCCAAGGCCAGCTTGCGGTCTTCAATAGCATAAAGCAGCGGTAGCGCAAGGGCCAGTTGGTCGCATAAGCCATTCACTAGCCCCGATGCCCAGCGTAGACGCGAGGTATCAAAGGGTAGGTGGGTGGCTAAAAGGCGCAGCTCAGAAATTGTACCGGCCATTTTGCGTCGATCGTTATCGCTATCTTTGGTACTGGTTAAAACATCGAGTATCCATGTTTTGGCTTTATTTCGAGCATCATCAATTCGCGTTAGTAGATTGGGGCCAACGGGCACAGGCAGGATCAGGCTGTGAATGAGCGTGGCACAGACAATACCTAGGGTGATTTCTTCTACACGGGCAAGGGCCACATCAAAAATAGCCCCTGGCATGCTGACACTGGGAAAGCCGATTAAGGCGCAGGTATAGCCAGCTAGCAAAAAGGTGTAGCTGCGCGGGGTGCGATCAAGCAAAGATAAATAGATGCAAAGGCTGATCCATAAGGCGAGTGCCAGCAGGAGTAACTCGGGTGAATTGACTAAATTGGGTACCAGCAGCAGCGTAACAACCGAGCCGAGCACGGTGCCCATCACACGGTAAATCGCTTTAGAGCGCACTGCCCCCGAAAAAGGGTGGGCGACGATATACGCTGTGAGCATTGCCCAAAATGGCCGAGGTAAATCCATGCTAAAAGCGATATAGAGGGCCAGCATGGCTGCGGCAAAGCTCTTGAGTGAGAAGGATATTTCACCAAAAGAAGGAAGCTTCACGGGTGCTCGCTTAAGTATTGTTCTAAGGTCAGGCGGATATGGCTAAAAACACGGCCGCAGGCTTCAAGGTCTTCGATCGCTAGCTCAGCAAAAACTTGCTCTCTTAGGCTTGCTAGTAAAATTTCCACTTTGTCTGCGTGAATCGTGCCCTCCTCGGTCAAACAGAGGATTTTAGCGCGGCGGTCTTGCGGATCTTCGGTACGTAAAACGAGTTCATCAGCAACAAGACGATCAATCACCCGAATCAAAGAGGCTGCTTCAATACCCACCATCTCAGCTAATACGCCGTGGCGAATGCCTGTGCTGCTGCGGCCAATGAGTACCAAAGGCAAGGTGCTCGCCATGCTTAAATCGCAGCGATGGGCGCATTGATCGATGGCGCTGCGATATAGGCGCGACAGCTGAGTAATTTCGTGAGGAAGCGAAATACTCAGCTGGTTTTTAATGGGGTCCATAGGTTTATCTCTCTAGCTAATAGTTAGTATGGTAGCTAATTTTATGGCGTTTGGCTTTCCCACTATTGCCACCCCCTTAAGCGCTACATTAAATATACTAAAAAAGAGCCTATATGCTTTCAATTACAGCTGGAGTATGAGCATAATCGAGTAAGTAATTGACATTGCATGCCACTTCTTTTCCCTAACAAGATGGAAACTATGAAGCCTTCTCGCCTGACGTTTTTAAGCTTAGCGCTTGCCCTCGCTTTTTTGCCTACAATTAGCCCCGCAGCCACAAAATCACCAGCGAGCAGCAGCGCCACTGCTTCAGGGATAAAGCTCATCCGCACGGTTGAAGGGATGAATGAATATGAGCTAAGTAATGGCTTAAAGGTATTGCTGGTGCCGGATGCCAGTAAGCCGGTGACCACGGTGAATATCACTTACCGCGTGGGCTCTAAGCATGAAAACTACGGTGAAACGGGCATGGCCCACCTTTTAGAGCATTTGATGTTTAAGGGTAGCAAGGCGCATCCAAGGCTGTGGGAAGAAATGAGCCAACGCGGTGTGCAATTTAACGGCACCACTTGGCTTGATCGAACCAATTACTACGAGACTTTTGCCGCCAAGCCAGAAACGCTGGAATGGGCCTTGGCGATGGAAGCCGATCGAATGGTGAATTCGCGTATCTCCGGTGACGATTTAAAAACTGAGTTTTCTGTTGTTCGTAATGAAATGGAAAAAAATGAAAACTCAGCCTCGCGTATTTTAATTCAGCGTATTTTATCGGCAGCTTATCAATGGCATAACTACGGTAAAGACACGATTGGCGCGCGCACCGATGTAGAAAACGTCAGCATTCCGCGCCTGCAAGATTTTTGGCGAAAATACTATCAGCCCGATAATGCAGTATTGGTGGTAGCGGGTTCTTTTGATACTGCGCAAACGCTAAAATTAATTGAAAAGAATTTCGGTGCAATTGCCCGCCCTAAACGCATTATTGAAAACACTTATACTTTGGACCCTGTGCAAGACGGTGAGCGCAGTGTGGTGGTGCGCCGAGTGGGCGATAGCCAATTTGTCGGCGCGGCCTACCATACTGTGCCCGCAGCGCATCCTGATTACGCCGCTTTTGAAGCACTTTCGGTGATTTTGGGCGATACGCCCAATGGCCGCTTATATAAATCATTGGTAGAAAGTAAATTAGGCACGGGTGTGTTTTCATGGTCGGCTAATTTAGAAGAACCGGGCTTTATTTTGTTTGGCGTGGAATTACGTAGCGAGCAAAATTCAATTGTGCCGGTTGAGAAAAACGATCAAAGCATCGTGATGGCAAAAAAAGTATTACTCAATACGATCGAAGATTTAGCTAATAACCCAATTAGCGATGAAGAGCTCGCAAGGGCCAAAGCCAAAATAGATAGCGATATGAGTAAAGTATTTAATAGCCCAGAACAATTGGGCGTGGCTTTATCTGATCATATTGGCAATGGCGATTGGCGCTTATTATTCTTATTAAGAGATCGAATTAAAGCATTAAGCAAAGCCGATGTGCAGCGCGTGGCGCAAACTTGGTTAAAAGCCAGCAACCGAACGAGCGGTGAGTTTATTCCCGAAGCCGATCCACAGCGCGCGCCCAAGCCAGCCAAAGTCGATATCGCCGAGCAAATTAAGCAATTTAAACCCGGTGTGGCCGTGGCCGCTGGTGAAAGCTTTGTCGCCTCACCAGAAAACATTGATCAGCGCACGCATAGCGGCCAGTTTGCCAATGGCATGAAATACGCTTTCCTGCCTAAATCAACGCGCGGCAATACCGTATCGGCCAGTCTGTCTTTTAACTTAGGCAATGAGAAAAATCTGCAAGGCAAGGCGATTACCGCCAGCCTGACGGCGGAGATGCTAGACCGTGGTACTAAAAAACTCACGAGCAAGCAATTTTCTGAGCAATTAGATCAATTACAAGCCAAATTACAAATCAGCGGTGATGTGAATCGGGTATCGGTCTATTTAGAAACCGTGAAAGATAAATTACCTAAAGTATTAGATTTAGTAAACGACGCTTTGCGTGAGCCTGCTTTTGATGACGCAGAGTTTTTATTGCTGATTAATCAAAACTTGGCACAGCTAGAATCCAGCCGCAAGGAGCCGCAGCCGATTGCCTCCGATTTGCTTAGAAGTCATTTAAATACTTGGCCAGTTGGGGACCCTCGCGCCTATATCAGCCTTGAACAGCAAATTACCCAAGTGAAAGCCGCTAAACTCGCTGATCTTAAAGCCTTTTGGGCCGATTTTTACGGCGCAAGCCACGCCGAAGTGGCCGTGGTGGGGGATTTTGATGAAGCGACGATTAAAAACCAATTGGCCAAGCAATACGGCAATTGGCATGCCAAACAAGATTACGCTCGGTTGATCAGGCCATTTCAGCCGAATAAACCATTAGATATTAAACAGGCAACGCCGGATAAAGCCAATGCCTTCTTCGTTGGTCGCTTAGCTTTACCTCTTGGTGATCAGCACGCCGATTATCCTGCACTGGTCTTTGCTAATTATTTATTGGGCGGCAGTATGAATTCCAGAATTTTGGAGCGTATTCGCCAAAAAGACGGCATTAGCTACGGCGGCGGCTCCAATGTGCAAGTATCCAGCACCGATGAATCGGGTAGCTTTGTAACCTACGCAATTTACGCACCAGAAAATCGCGCTAAATTAGAAGCGGGTATTCGTGAAGAAATCGAGCGGGTACGTAAAGATGGTTTTGCTGAGTCAGAAGTCAAGCTGGGTAAAGAAAGCTTTTTGCAGCAAATCCAATTATCCCGCACTCAAGATGGCAGCTTGGCCGGGGCATTAAGCAGCAATTTATATCTGGGGCGTACAATGCAATTTAGCGCTGATTTTGAAGCTAAAATTAAAACCCTTAGCCCCGCGCAAATTAAAGCCGTGATGGTGAAATACATCGACCCAGCCCAATTGTCCGTGGTGTATGCGGGGGATTTTAATAAAAAATAAGTTATCGATTAGATGAACAAAAACCGACGCATCATGCGTCGGTTTTTTATTAAATAAATATAATGGGAGCACACCATAGCGAATTCACTGTGGTTTTGCTTGGGGTTTTTTTGTAGGTTGGGCTAATGCTTTATCAGCCCAACATTTTATCGAATATCAAAAACCTAAACACACTACCATAATGGTTTTTATTAAAATTGCTACACGCCCCATTTTTCATCTATATCACCTAATCTAATTGCTCAATGGATGGATGAATAAGGCCAATCAACAGCCTTGGTGACATAACCATGCTTTACTGGATTGAAATATATGTAAGCAATATGTTTTTCTAAATCTTCATCATCCCTAATTAAGTGTTCCCAATAACGTCGTTGCCAAATTCCACGCTCACGTTTTGATTTTCTGCTTTTTATAAGTACCCAAGCATAAATTATCCAATCTTTTTAAATCATGCATTTTTCGTAGGGTGCAAAACGCCGTAGGCGTTACGCACCAAGGGCTGGTGCGCAAGAAAGGCACTTTCACACCCTACGAAAATCACATGTTTTTTCCTTTAAAAATACGTGATAACTTATGTCGAACTACTTAATGACTTCGGTTTTTTTAATCGAGCGAGAAAATGTGGCTTTAATCAAGGCCCAGCGTAATGGAAAATCAGCATCGCCAATAGGTAAGCGCCAAATGGCATGCAAATGATCGGGTAATACTACGATGGCAATAATCTCGAAAGGATGAGAATGTCGGACTTTCCGGATTGCTTCACGCAGTAAGTCAATTTGCTCAAGCAATAGAGTACTTTTTCGATTGGCAAGGTTTACGGTAAAAAATAAATAGCGCCCGCTATATTTGCTCTTCGATACCGCATGAGGCGACCTTGATAAAATGTTGGGCTGATAAAACTTTAGCCCAACCTACGGTATTTACGCAGTTTTCCTCTATTTTTCTCTGTGTTTCAAGAATGGGTTTTACTTTTCCGAAAAATCCCCATCAACTCTGCGCCATCCTCGTTTTCGCCAGCGGTGGATTTTTGGCGAAGTAGCGTTTGATGCCTTTGTGTAAGGCGCCGGCCATTTTGTGTTGGTAGGCTTCGTCGATCAGTTTTTGCTCTTCCTGCGGATTAGAGATAAACGCGGTTTCGACTAGGATCGAAGGGATGTCGGGGGCTTTAAGGACGGCGAAGCCCGCTTGTTCGATGCCTTGTTTGTGCAGGCGGTTAATATTGCCGATCTCGCCCAGCATCGATTTGGCGAGTTTCATGCTGTCGTTATTGGTGGCGGTTTGGGTTAAATCCATCAGCGTGTGCGCCAGCGCTTTGTCTTTCACGTCGATTTTTACCCCGCCAATCAAATCAGCATCATTTTGTGTTTGCGCCAGCCAGCGTGCGGCGGTGCTGGATGCGCCTTTTTCGGACAGCATAAATACCGACGAGCCATTGGCGTCTGGCCGAGTAAAGGCATCGGCATGGATGGAGACAAATAAATCGGCCTGCACGGCGCGGGCTTTTTTAACGCGTACGCCAAGCGGCACAAAGAAGTCGCCATCTCTGGTGAGCACGACGCGCATATTGGGCTCGTTCTCTAAGAGGGCTTTTAGCTTTTTGGCAATCGCCAGCACCACGGTTTTTTCGTGATTGCCGCCAGGGCCCACTGCGCCGGGGTCTTCTCCGCCGTGGCCAGGGTCGAGCACGATGGTAATCAGCCGATCGACTTTCATTTTGCTGCGATCAACTGGGCTGTCTTCTGCGGGCTTGGCAGCGGGCGCAGGTGGGGCGGGTTTGCTGTCTGTGGTTTGATCGTCCAAAAACGCCAGTAGCGGGTCATTTTGTGAAGCAGGGTAGAGATCAATTACCAAGCGATGCTTGTATTCGCCAACAGGATTGAGCGTAAAAATTTGCGGTTTGATTTCGGTTTTTAAATCCAGTACCAAGCGCACCGTGCCGGGCTTATTGCGGGCGGCGCGCAGCTGCTGGATATAAGGGTCATCACCGCCCACTTTGCTGGCTAGGCTTTGCAATTCATTGTTGATATCAATGCCTTCCAAGTCGACCACCAGCCGTTCAGGGTCTTTAAGCGAGAATTGCTTAAAGGTGAGTGGAACGGTGGATTCGATGGTGACACGGGTGTAAGCCTGCGCAGGCCAAACACGCACGGCCACTACGCTGGCGGCAGGCGCAGCAAAGCCAAAGGGCGTTACGGCCAGTAGCAGGCTAGCGCTCGCGCCGCGCAAAATGTCGCGGCGAGCTAGCTGGGGCAGGTTTTCTAAACCTGTTGAAGACGATTGAGGCATGTTTGGCCTTGCTCACTAAATGCTTGGATATGGGCCATGCGGCTCGTTTGATCGGAAACTAAAGAAGCTTCGGGCGTTAATGTAATGATCCAGTCGGGAGTGGGTAAAAGACCTTCCGCCTTATCTGCCCATTCGATCAGGCAAATAGATTCGGGGTTAAAGTAGTCTCTAAAGCCTGCATCTTCCCATTCGCTGGCATCATTAAATCTATACAAATCAAAGTGATATAAGTATAAGTTAGAAACAGTATAAGGTTCAACCAGCGTATAGGTGGGGCTTTTTACTCGGCCGGTAAAACCTAGCCCGCGAAGCAAGCCTCGGCTGAGCGTGGTTTTGCCTGCACCTAGGTTGCCTTCCAAAAAAATCACCATGCCTGCCGCTACGCTTTGCGATAAACGCGCGCCCAGCGCCAGCGTGGCATCTTCATCGGCTAAAAAACATTTGAAATCAGTATTGTGTGGCATGGGCTATGACATCCATTGGCTTAACGCTCATACGGTGAATTGGGGCCTATCAGGCAAAAAACGCATGAAGTCGGTATCATCGCGGCTATGCATACGTCTCTACCTTCATTAGATTATCAAAAACTCGCTCAGCAAATTAAAGGCTGGGCGCAAGAATTGGGTTTTGCTCGGGCCGGGATTACCGGCATCGATTTAAGCCACGCAGAAGCCGGTTTGCAAGAATGGCTAGATGCGGGCTTTCACGGTGAGATGGATTATATGGCAAGGCACGGCATGAAACGTGCCAGACCTGCAGAATTACACCCCGGCACTATTTCACTTATTTCGGTTTTCTTGCCTTATTTGCCGCCTGCCGCCGCAAATTCAGAAGAAATTCTGGCGAACGGCAGTAAGGCCTATCTTTCCCGCTACGCGCTGGGACGTGATTATCACAAGGTATTAAAGGGCCGTTTGCAGCAATTAGCAGATCGGCTCGCTAAAGAAATTGGCCCTTTTGGCCATCGGGTGTTTGTGGATTCGGCACCGGTGCTTGAGGTAGAAATCGCTCAGCAGGCAGGGCAAGGCTGGCGGGGCAAACATACTTTGCTGATTAATCGCGAATATGGCTCTTACTTTTTTATTGGCGAGTTATTTACCGATTTGCCGCTGCCGCCCGATCCACCGCAGCAAGAAGAGCATTGCGGGCGCTGCACCCGTTGCATTACGGCTTGCCCAACGGGGGCGATTGTCGCGCCGTATAAAGTCGATGCGCGGCGCTGTATTTCTTATTTAACCATCGAGCTAAAAGGCAGTATTCCGCTGGAGTTTCGCCCCATGCTGGGCAATCGCGTGTATGGCTGCGACGATTGTCAAATGGTCTGCCCGTGGAATCGTTTTGCGGTGGATACTAAAGAAGCTGATTTTCATGTGCGCCATGGCCTTGATGATGTCACGCTGGTTGAGCTATTTGCTTGGTCAGAGGCCGATTTCAAACAAAAAATGGCCGGCAGCGCCATTTACCGCATTGGCTACGAGCAGTGGCTTAGAAATATGGCCGTGGGCCTTGGCAACGCGCCGACTTCACCCGAGGTGATTGCTGCACTGGCCACCAGAGCAGATGACGCTAGCGATATTGTCAAAGAGCATGTGCTGTGGGCTTTAGTGCAGCATGCTATACCTGACCACTTCTGATGGTTGGTTTTAGTCCGCTGGCTTACGCCGTATTCTGGTCTGAATTGGTCAAGTCTCCTCCAATATCAATCCTATCAACTTAAACGAAATGTTTTTTGTAGGGCGGGTGCAACCCCATGTGAGCTAAGCAAATGTTTTCTCATTAGCAAACATCGAAAAAACACTATGCCCACACTCTCGGCATGGGGCTTAAATCCCCCTGAAGCACGCCGAAGCGAGGAATAAGCGGGGCGGGGTCGTCGTCAATTCGTGTTTGAGCGAAGCGAGTTGAATTGACGCCACCTCGATTGTCCGCAGTGAGGGGCCTTCGTGCTGTTTGGGGCGGCCTTCTTTGGCTTCGTTTCTTGGCTGCTCAAGAAAGGAAGGCCCCTGCGGTGGCCAACCGCTCCAAAATCAACGTGCCGAAGGCACTAAAAAGGTCTTTTTGATTTTGGTTAGCGCATATGGGGAGCAACCCGCGAGCCATACTGAAAAATACGCGGGTTGCACCCACCCTACGATGATTCAATGCTTGCCATTGTGCGGCAGTTTTAGGGTGTACAACGACGAAGTCGTTGCTACGACAAGGCGGTGCGTAAGAAAAGCAATTTGCACACCCTATAAAAATCAAACCCAATCTTGTTAAGTTGACAGGATTTTCTCCAATATCCCCTTTCATTTAAAGCTTCTCGCCTGTCGGGTTTCGGGTCATTCTGTTCCTATTCGCCTATTGGGTAAGCACACTTTTCTATTAGCGTGCATACCATTTGAGATGTACTAAAGTTAGTACGTTGACTGTCCGCATTCATTGACGATGGTTACTATCTGCCGCTAATTAAAAATCGATTTAATTGCCTTTCTAGATCGAAAAATAATTTGAGTTGTTAAATGATAAAGAGAGTGTGATATGGGCTTGCTAATGACTTATCGGGTGAGAACTCGTTTATTACTGCTTTGCGTTTTTGCCTTATGCGGCATGGTGATATTAAGCCTTGCCAATATGAAAGCGCTGCGGGACACCATGCTGCAAGATCGAATGGATAAAGTAAGAGGCCAGACCGAAACGGCAGCAGGGGTGATTGAGCGCTTTCATACTTTAAGCCAAAAAGGGCAGATGAGTAGTGCCGATGCGCAGCAGGCGGCGCTGAGCACTTTGCGGGATGTGCGCTATTCCAAAACTGAATATTTCTTTATTTTTGATACAAATTATATTGTGCGCCTGCTACCAACTAAGCCCGAATTTGAGGGGCAAAATAAGGGCGATTTAAAAGATGCTAATGGCAAGTTAATTTATGTGGAGCTGGCTAAAGCCGCGCAGCAGGGGGGCGGCTATGTTGATTATTTCTTTCCGAAGAAAGGATCAGATAAGGCTGAGCCTAAGGTTTCTTATGCACTACTGATTCCCGATTGGAATTGGGTGGTGGGTACAGGCATTTATGTCGATGATGTGGATGCCGAGTTCAAAAAAAATCTGCTGTATGGCCTAGCGAAACTCTTGGTATTAGCGGTCTTGGTGGCGGGTGTGGCTGGAGTGATTGCGCAAAGTATTTTACGTCAGCTCGGTGGCGAGCCACAGGAGGGCATTGCGGTGATGCGGCGGGTGGCCGATGGCGATTTGCAAATTAATGTGTCATCGGCAAGCCATGGCAGCATGTTGGCTTCCTTAGGGGAAATGGTTGGGGGCTTAAATAAGGTGATGCGCAATGTGCGCACGGATGCCGATTTACTTAATGATAGAGCGGCGCAAATTGCCAATTCCAGCCGAGAAATTTCGATTGCGGCCACGCGCCAATCGGATGCCACCACCAATATGGCGGCGGCAATGGAGGAGCTAACCGTCAGCATCAACCATATTTCAGAAGGCTCAGGCGTGGCCGAGCATGCTTCGCGCCAAGCCACAGAGCTTGCCAAAAATGGGGTAACGCAGGTGGCTGAAGTGACCACTACCATGGAGCTGATCGCGAGCAATGTGAGCGACGCGACAACGCAAATCCGCCAGCTAGATGCCAAAGCGCGTGAGATTTCTGGCGTGGCTTCTGAAATCAAAGATATTGCCGATCAAACTAATTTATTGGCGCTCAACGCCGCCATCGAGGCAGCGAGGGCGGGCGAGCAAGGCCGCGGTTTTGCGGTGGTGGCGGATGAGGTGAGAAAACTGGCAGAAAGAACCTCGCTAGCCACGGTGAATATCTCGCAAATGTTGGCCACTATTCAGAGCGAAACGGTGAGTGTGGTGAATGTCATGAGCGCCGCTATTCCACAGGTAGAGCGGGGTGTGGCGTTGTCGCGCCATGTGGCTGACTCTTTAAGCAGTATTCATTCGGGAGCGGAATCCAGCCTCTATAGCTTGCAAGAAATGGCGTCAGCCATCAGGGAGCAAAGCCAAGCCAGCAATAGCATTGCTACACGGGTTGAGGATATTTCACAAATGGTGGAAGAAACCAGCACCTCCATTTTGCATGCCGCAGAAAATGCCGCGCAGGTCGAGCAGATTGCTCATCAGCTTAATCAAGGTGTGAGTCATTTTAAAGTTTAGTTTGGAAGGGGGGCGGTGCTGTACGAGTAAGTTGTTTTGAAAGGATTGAGCCTGAAGGATGAATAATGACGATAGATCGCATAAAGCTAGCCATAGAAAATGCACTTGGATTAGTTAGGCATCTGAATGCTTATCATGCTGACGGGCATTTTCATGGTGCCATCACTCAAGCTAGCTTACGTTTTAATCAGGGGCGATTGATTGGTTTGCTTGCACCTCCTACGGTACGCTCAGAGCTGATTACGATTGAGGATTTGCGCTATGCCTCGCCAGAGCAAGCGGGGCGAATGTGGGATCGATTAAGCCCGCGTAGTGATTTTTATGCGGTAGGTTGCCTGCTGTACGAGTGGTTGAGCGGCGAGCCGCCTTTTGCCTCAGATGATTTACTTGAGCTAGTGCATGCGCATCTGGCGCTGATGCCACAGCCTTTGCTTGCAGATGATGTGTCTCCTGTGCTGGCTCGTTTGGTGATGAAGTTACTTGAAAAACCAGCAACAGGGCGTTATGCCATGTCTGCAGGATTGAGTTCGGATTTGCAAGCGTGTTTGAATAGAGCGCAAGAAGGTGATCAAGAAGATTTTTTTCTGGGCCTGCATGATGAGTCTGGGCGTTTTGTGATTTCAGATTGTTTATATGGCCGTGATGATGATGTTTTATTGTTGCAGCAATTGTTTGCGCGGGTGTGTCAAGGTGAGGCGTTGCTCTGCACCATTAGTGGTTATTCGGGCATCGGCAAAACCAGCTTGGTACGCAGCTTGCGCCCTTTTGTGGCTAGCTGTGGAGCGATGGCGGAGGGCAAGCATGACCCGTTTCGTCGGCAGATTCCTTATTCGGCGCTGATCGAAACCTTCGCTGTGCTGATTCGGCGCATTCTTTCGGGAAATAAAGCCCATCTTGTGCTTTGGCGCGAAAAACTCTCCGTGGCTCTTGGGGATAATAGCCCCGTGATTGCCGAGCTATTCCCCGATATTACCCGCATTATTGGCCCCCGTGAAAAGCCAGAAGTCTTAGAGGGTAGCGCGGGTCAGCATCGCTTTAACCGTGCCTTTACTTCGCTTTTTATGGCGTTTGCCAATAGCGAGCACCCCCTCGTGCTGTTTTTAGACGATATGCAATGGGCTGATTTTGCGTCCTTGGCGCTGATCCAAAGCTTTCTGACCGAAGGGAGGGTGGGGCATTTACTGGTGTTGTGTGCCTATCGAGATAATGAGGTAGACGAGTCTCATCCCCTGATGCTGATGTTTGCCGAGTTACAGAAAAAAAAGGTGCAAATCGAGAACGTCAGCGTTGGGCCTCTGACGAGCACGGATTTAAGCAAGCTGGTCAACGATGCTTGTCCAGGCTTAGAGGAATTGCCGCTTTTTTACGATATGTTGATGCGTAAAACGCAGGGCAATCCCTTCTTTTTACGGCAATTTTTGCAAGAACTCTATGATGAAAAAATTCTAACCTTTAGCCAGAAATGTCTTACTTGGGGCTGGTCTAAAGAGGCGGCTGCCAGCCTCAGCCATACCGAAAATGTGATTGATTTAATGGTAAGGCGAATCCGCCGTCTGCCCGCTGAGACGCGTAGCATTCTTAATCTAGCCGCCAGTGTTGGCAATCGCTTTGACTTACAGACGCTGGCAATTGTGGGCGAGCTAGATGCATCTGCGATTTTGTCTATGCTGGCCCCAGCGATTCAGGAAGACATGCTGCAGCCAGTGAACGAAGGCAAAGGTTTACATGAATTTAAGTTTTTGCACGATAGAGTGCAGCAGGGTGCTTATGCTTTAGAGTCTGAAGATTTTATGCAGCAGCTGCATTTGCGTATTGGTCGCCTGATGCTTAATGAGCAAGATGCGGCTGATTTCGAGCCCAAATTATTTGAAATCGTTGATCATCTCAATGCAGCCCAGCGCCTGATCAGCGATGGGGCCGAGCGTATTAGGCTAGCGCATTTAAATTTTTATGCAGGGATGAAAGCTCGCCAAGCTATGGCATATCAGGGGGCAGTGGCTTACTTTGAAACGGGTATTGCCATGCTCGACGAGCCCTTTAGCGAACATTGTTTTGATCTGTCTTTTTCTCTTTATTTAAACGCGGCACAGGTGTTTGAGCTGGCGGGATCTTACGCACGTTTTGATGATTACATCAGCCTCTTGGAGCAGCATGCTCGCAGCTTATTGCAACAGGCTGAAGTGTGCTTTTTAAAAATTGCCCACCTTAATCACGATGGTCGCCTTGCTGATATCAATGCACTCGGGCGGGACACGCTGGCCGTATTTGGAATTGACATTCCGCCGCTTGATGATGCCGATGCGCTGATGCAGACCTATCAGCAGGAGCTGGATTTATTCCATAGCCTGATGTCTACCCGCAGCTATGAAGCGCTTGATGATTTGCCCATTAGCGAAGACGCTGAGCACGATGCGGTGCTCAAGCTGCTCTCGCAAATCTCAGAACCCGCTATTTTTGTGAACTTCCCGTTTTTTTCAGTGATTGCCGTGATGGGAGTAAATCGTTCGATTCGCCATGGCTATTCACGCCTGTCGCCGATGTTTTTTACCCTACTGGGCATCGCGCTGATCGCCCATCATCGCCGTTATCAAGACGCCTGCAAAATTGCCGATGTGGGCATCCGTCTGCTGAATACGAATAGCTATGATCTCTATGGCTATGAGCGCTGCTTGGCTTATCACGGCTGGAATATCACCCATTGGACCGAGCCTGCACAGCGGGCTGTGCCGCTGTTGAATGAGGGCTATTCGGTGGCGTTGCGGGCACATGATCCGCTCTATGGTGGCTATATGTTGGTCGCTTTACCGTGGATTAGTTTCTTTTTATGCCGCGATATAACCGAGCTACAGATGGCGGCTGCCAGAACGCTCAATTTTTGTGCGAGTAATGAGCTGCCTTTTGTGAGCAGCTTAAGCGAGCCTTTTGCTGCTACGGCAGCAGCACTGCATGGCGATACTGCGGGTTTAGGCATACTGGATCATCAGGGCTTTTCTGAGGCTGCCTTTATTGAAACATGGAAGGCCGTGCCGATTACCATTGCAGGGCTGAATATTTGCCGAATGATGTTGTATACGGTTGAAGGCCGTTATGACGATGCGATTGTGCTTTATCCCAGTGTGGCTGCGGCATGGCCAGCGACTTATTTATTGAGCCTGCATCATCCTTTTTGGCATGGGGTGGCATTGGCAGGCAAGGCACGGCGGGCGGATACCCGTAGCCGGCTTGAGCTATTGGGCGAGCTAAAGAAAATTGAAGTGTTTTATCAAGCCGTTTATGAGGCAGGTTGCCCTGATAATGTTGAAGATAAATGGCTATTTTTACGCGCTCTATTAGCCGATCTAGATGCCGAGAGCGATGAGGCGATTGTGCTTTGCCAGCAGGCGATTGATTGCGCTAAGCGGCATGGTTTTATTTTGAATCGAGGTTTTTTTAATGAAGCGCTGGCGCAAATGCAAACGCGTCGCCGCAAAACCAAGGAGAGCCGCGACGCCTTAGAAGACGCTGCGGCTGCCTATGTAGAATGCCATGCCCTTGCTTTGGAGAAACGAGTCCGGCAGCGCCTTGCTCCAAAAGGAATTGTGAGTCAGGCCAAAACCGCATCGGATGAATTTGGCTTAGATGCAATTGATGTATTAGCTATTTTGCGTGCGGTACAAACGATATCGAGTGAACATAGTTTGGAAGGCCTGCTGTCTAGGCTGCTCAAAATCATTTTGGAGTCCTCTGGTGCAGAGCGAGGCTGCATTGTGTTTGAAGAGGGAAATCAGCTCCGAGTAGAGGAATCCGCTGGATCGGGTTCAGATGATGCGGTGGCCGCGTCCGTGGTGCGCTTGGTGAACAACACGCGTGAGGCCATTGTGCTAGATGACGCTAGTAGCGCGGTTGATTTTGCCGAGGACCCGCATATTGCCCACCAAAGCATCAAATCTTTACTCTGCATCCCCATTGGCCGCCACGGCAAAAATCAGCGTGTACTGTATCTAGAGCACCGTTCGGTGCTAGGGATTTTTTCAGATAAACGTCGCCAAGCGATCAGCTGGCTGGCGGCTCAAGCGGCTATTTCGATTGAGAATCTGACCGCTTATGCGGAGCTGGATGCTTATAAAAATCACCTAGAAGCGCTTGTGGATGAGCGTACTCAAGAGCTAGAAATCGCCAAAGATATTGCTGAGGAAGCCACCCGAGCCAAAAGTGATTTTCTGGCCAATATAAGCCATGAAATTCGCACCCCGATGAATGCCATTGTTGAGATGTCGCAATTGGCGCTCGAGCTGGAGCTGGATCAAAAGGCAAGAAACTACGTCAGCAAGGTGAATCGTGCAGCTGAGAATTTACTGGGCATTATCAACGATATTTTGGACTTTTCTAAAATTGAGGCAGACAAGCTGAATATGGAGGCTGAGGATTTTTGGCTAGAAGATGTGTTAGATCTCCTCGCTAATTTAGTTGCGGCTAAGGCGGCTGAAAAAGGGGTCGAGTTATTATTCGAGATTCCCGTACAGCTGCCTATGGCCTTGGTGGGGGATGCGCTGCGCTTAGGGCAGATTCTGGTGAATTTGGGTAATAACGCCGTTAAATTCACAGAAAAAGGCAATATCATCGTCGGTATGGAAAGTATCGCGGTTGATGAAGAGCAGATTGAGCTGCATTTCTGGGTGAGCGATTCGGGGATCGGCATGACGCCTGAGCAGTGCGGCAAGATGTTTCACTCTTTTAGTCAGGCCGATAGCTCAACCAGCCGTAAATACGGCGGCACGGGGCGAGGGTTGGCGATTTCTAAAAAGCTGGTTGAATTAATGCAGGGTAAAATTTGGGTAGAAAGCACGGCAGGAGTCGGCTCGACTTTCCATTTTCATGCCTGTTTTGGTTTGCAGGCAAACCCCGCTAAGGCCAGACGAATGTTCCTTGCTGATGAGCTAGCAGGGCAGCGTGTGCTTATTGCCGATGATAATGCGGTGGCAAGAGAGATTTTACTTCGTATGGTAAGCAGCTTTGGGATGGAGGTAGAAACTGCTAGTAATGGCCCGCTGGCAATGGGGATGATTGCCGATTCGGTTAATAACAAGCCCTATCAATTGGTTTTGATGGATTGGAAAATGCCAATGATGGATGGCATTGAGTGTGTGGTTCAGTTACAAAGTGCTTTTCCTACTGGCTTGCCGCCAATGGTTTTACTGACCGCATATGGTGATGAGGCGGGGGTAATTGCTGAGCAGGGTGGTGCGCGTTTACGTGGCTTGCTCACCAAGCCTGTTTCGCCCTCTGCCCTGTTGGAAACTATAGGCCAAGCACTCGATAAAGGGCCTCTGACTGAAACCCGCTCGGTGCAGCAGGCCGAAATACAGAGCGAAGCGATGCAGAAGCTGAAAGGCACAAGGATCTTGCTGGTTGAAGACAATGAGTTAAATCAAGAATTGGCGATGGAGCTATTGGCTAAGGCAGAGATTAAAGTGGTGCTGGCCAATCATGGGCAAGAAGCACTGGATTTACTGGTATGGGATGGTCCTTTTGATTGTGTGCTGATGGATTGCCAGATGCCAGTGATGGATGGTTATGCTGCCACGGTAGAGATTCGTCGCAATCTTGCTTGGGCACATCTGCCTGTTATCGCCATGACCGCAAATGCCATGGCAGGGGATAGAGATAAGGTACTCGCGGTTGGCATGAATGATCATATTGCCAAGCCTTTGAATATAGGCGAAATGTTTGCCACCATCGCCCGTTGGGTTAGGCTCGGCGTAGTTGTTAGTCCAGCAGTGGTGCCCGTTGCTAAGCCTAGCACGCCTTATAATTTACCAGGCATCGATACCGTCGGTGGCCTAGCTCGCTGCATGGGGGATGAAGCCTTGTATCGCAAGCTCCTATTACGTTTTGCACAGGCCGCTGAACGTTTTTCCGATGATTTTGCATTGGCTCAAAAAAGCACTGACCTAACTGCAGCCACCCGCTCCGCTCATACCCTAAAAGGTATGGCGGCCAATCTAGGCATCAAAGGGGTACAGCAAGCCGCAGGAGAGTTAGAAGACGCCTGCGCAAAAAACGCCGTCCCTGCACAAATTGACCTGCTCCTTGATCGTGTAGTGCAGTCTTTACTACCGGTGCAAGCAGGCTTGTTGGGGCTAGAGGCGGCGGGTAATGGCTCGGTGTAAGGGGACATCGCTTCATTTGTAGGGCGGGTGAAATCCGCCGTTGTCCGAGCATGTCAGGTTGTAGGGCTACTCGATCGTGCCATTAGTGAAAATAGGCTTGCTGTTTTTTTCGCTGGTTTTACCAATAAACTCAAAAGCGGCATCTTCGCCTTTCATCGCAGCAGCTAGCGCCATTACGTCAGGCGTGAGGCGAACGTGAACGGGGGAATCTTCGCGATCAAAAGTGCGTTTGAGCGCGCCTGGCTCCAAATCCCAATTTACCCCGCCGGTATTCATATCCGCCACGGTGGTCACACCGTTAAAATTAAGATAATCACGCGTCTTGGCAAAGCTTTTATCGACGCGGGCAGGATCTCGCTGTGTATTGAAATAAGCTTCATGCGCTGAGCGATGCCAAACAAAAATGGAATCAGATAAAGGGTGCTGATATTTGTTGTAGCCCTGTTATTTATTAATACTTCTTGTGGTTAAAGCTTATGCCCAAGAGAGCTAGTCAGGGTTTACTTTAACGCCCCGGTGGCCATTCTGGGTGGTTAGGTAGCCCTTCATATTGCAGCCAAGGCACGTCATGTGAGGTCAAAATATGCGCCACAGGCAGCATGTTTGGGTCGTCATCTAAGCTAGCGACTCGCACAATCAGCTGGGGCTGGTTCTCGCGATGAGCGACTAAATGGCAGCCACATTGAGAGCAAAACTGGCGCAGCTTACCTGGCGATGATTCAAAAGCAGCCAGTTTATCCTCGCCCTTAAGCCAACGAAAATCCTGCCGCATCACCCCACAAACTGAAGCAAAAGCTGCCGCATGGGATTTTCTACAGCTGCGGCAATGGCAATGACTGATGGGCATGCTGATATGGTCGATCTCATATTCCACGGCACCACAGAGGCAGCTACCTTTCATGGTTTGTCCTTTTTAGAGTGAGTATTTATCGATAATGCTGACGTAATTTCTTGCTTGTAGCTTGTTTATTATGAGCTATTGTAGTTTTTAAGTTGCAAAGCAATAGGGTTTAGCGGGTGCTTTAATGCAATAAGAGGCGGCAAGCGTCACTGGTCCGTCTATGTTGAGGGTCTTGGTAATTAGACGCTGAGTATTTTTCTCTGCTTGTGTAAGCTTCTTTGCTCTTTAGATAAAGAAATTCCCGATGCGAAAGTCTTCATTGATCTGTGTACTTGCCCTGCTACTAGCCAGTCCTGCCGTATTTGCTAGTTGTAAAGATTTGATCAAAGAAACAAGGCAGGATATTGAGGATCATCGAGATGACTTCACCTTGGTGTCTCGTAGTAAAGCAAAAGTATATTTGGTGAAAGCTGGGCCGACCTTCTAAACCCTTTGCTCAGCTTGGATTGTAGAAAAATGGTGCTCAAGGCTAAATCTGAATTGCGTCATGGTAAAAAATAATTTTTTGTAAGTCTTTTTATAAGCGGAGCAGTTTTGCTGGAAAGCTTAGATGCTTTGTTTTAGTGGGTCGTTAAGCGGTCATTTTTATGAGAAAAATTTGTTGTAAATCATGACAAAAGCTTAAAAGTAAACACTCTGCGAATTTAGTTTGGATGACACCAGCCTATGCCAATATAATCTCGTCTTTCTATGCACTTTCTGCCCCATGACAAGACGCTGCTATCAGCTCGGCATACGCATTGCCTTTTTGGCGATCATGCTGCACGTCTTGATGCCCTTGCTGCATGCCACTTTGCCGCAGTCTGCTCTACGCAGCAGTGTATTTTGCGGCACGCTTACACCGATTGTGGAATACCAGCTCAGCCAGCTGCCCGGCAGTAAATCCGAATCTGTTTTAGCAAAAGCCGCACCTGCCTGTGTGCTTTGCGCCCATGCGGATCAAACGCAAGCGCCTGCTGTGGATATTGCTGCACCGTCCGTCGCTGCGACCATGTTGCCGCATACTTTTGGCATGCCCGCGCCGCCTCTGCTGCGCCTGCATTGCAATTCAGCTCTTCCTCCCCCCAGCCAAGCCCCGCCTGTTTTCTCCTAATAGATACTTGAATGCGTTGAAAAAAATCTGTAGACACAAAGCTAAATAAGAACCCAGAGCACACTGAGAAAACCTAAGGTTTGTGTGCTGTACATGCTTTGCTGCTATTGATTTAAGGGAAAAAAACGGCTGAAACTTGATGAATACAAGCCTGCGGGAAACCTTTAAAGGTTTTCTCCCTGAGCTCTGTGTTATCACCGATCTCTGTGTCTACAGATTTCAGGTTTTTTTCTTAAACACCCACGCGTTTTCAAGGATCTATTCAGTCTTTTTTAGCACCCAGTTTAGCTGGCGTGCCCTTTTATGCTGTCTGGAGAAAACCATGCGTTTATTTATCCTTATATTTCTTGCTGCTTTGTCTGGCTGCAATAGTGATAACGAAGCCACTCCCATTCCTGCCGTGCCTTTGGCTGATCAAGCCGTTTCGGTGCAATTTGCGCTGAAAGCAGGTGGGCAGGCGGTGGAATGTAATGCCGCAATACCGGGTTTGGGATTGGCGGCAACGCCTGCCAAATTGCGCGATGCGCGGCTGTACGTGCACGATATCAAGCTAATTAATGCGCTGGGCAAGGAAGTGCCTTTGGCGTTGACGCAAAACGATAATCAATATTTGAATGTGGCCCTGCTGGATTTTGAAAATAAAACGGGTCAGTGCGTGGGCTCGGCGGGCTTAAATACTCAGGTCAGCGGCATTGTGCCCGGTGGTCAATATATTGGCTTGAGCTTTAAAGTGGGCGTGCCCGATACGGCCAAAGATGCCACGGGCAAAGACGTGGTGCTGAATCATTCCGACACCATGGCCGTGCCTGCGCCGCTGAATAATATGGCGCTGGGCTGGAGCTGGCAGGCGGGTCGCCGCTTTGTACAGCTAGAGCTGAATCCTGATGTGCCTGCGGTGGGGGGCAAGGCGGTGAACTGGTATTTCCATTTAGGCGCAACCGGCTGCACGGCCGATGCGCTGGATGCCAATCGCTTTAGCTGCAGCAATCCTAATCTGGTGCCGGTGCGCTTAAGCAGCTTTGATGTGGCTAAGCAGCAGGTGGTGCTGGATTTAGCGGCGCTCTTGCAAGGTGTAGATATCAGCAAGGATGCAGGTGGCGCGGTGGGTTGTATGAGCGGGCCAACCGATCCAGAGTGCGGGCAAATATTCGCTAATCTGGATTTAAATCTGAATGAATCGGCGGCAGGTAAAAAAGACGCAGGTCTGCCTAAGGGCGATGGCAGTTTCTCTAAAGTCTTTAAGGCTGCTTTGAAATGATTAAACGCTGCCTTTTGGCAGCGTTAGTGCTCGGCGGCTGCGTGCAGTCGGGCACTTCCACCTCAGATCCAGTGCGTACAAGTGCAAGCTGGAGCTGGGAGCTGCCGTTTTATTTTCCTACCCCAAAAGTGCCTAGCGACAATCCAATGAGCGAGGCCAAGTTTCAGCTGGGCCGCAGCTTGTTTTACGATGCGCGGCTTTCAGGCAACGGTCAGCAAAGCTGCTCATCCTGCCATGATCAGAGTAAGGCATTCACCGATGGAAGAGCGGTTTCGCTGGGCTCTACCGGCGAGAGCACGCCAAGAAACGCGCAAGGTTTGGCCAATGTAGCTTGGCATAGCACTTATACATGGGCCAACCCTGCATTGGCGACGCTGGAGCGGCAAATGGAAGTGCCGCTCTTTGCCGAGCATCCGGTGGAAATGGGTGTCACCGATCAAAATAAGGCTGTGATTCTGGCGCGCTTTCAGGGCGATCGTGATTATGTGCAGCGCTTTGCTGAAGCTTTTCCCAGTGAGCCACTGGGTTTTACACAGATTATTAAAGCCATTGCCACATTTGAGCGCGGTTTGATTTCTGCTTCGTCTAAATATGATCAGTATTTACAAGGCAAGGCGACGCTGACGTCGGCGGAGCTGCGCGGTAAAGATTTGTTTTTTGGCGAGCAGGCCGAGTGCTTTCACTGCCACGGCAGCTTTAATTTTAATGATCAGGTACGTCACGCCGGCTCTAACACGGCAGAGACGCTGTTTCATAACACCGGTCTTTACAATATCGATGGCAAAGGGGGCTTTCCCGAGCCTAACCGAGGCTTGTTTGAGCTGAGCGGTGTGGCAGGTGATATGGGCATGTTTCGTGCACCTAGCTTACGCAATGTGGCGCTCACCGCACCCTATATGCACGATGGCAGTATCGCTACGCTGGAAGAAGTGCTGGGTTTTTATGCCGCAGGTGGGCGTGAAATCAAGACCGGCCCGCATGCTGGGGATGGCCGCCTTAATCCATTTAAAAGCGATTTGATTGTTCGTATTCAGCTTAACGAGCAAGACAAAGCCAATATCGTCGCCTTTTTGAAGACACTCACCGATGAAAAATTTATTACTGATCAGCGCTTCGCTGATCCTCGCCGCAGCAAATAGCGCGCTGGCCCACGATGGGCCGCATGATGATGAGACCACAAACAATACGCAAATTAATCTGCTGACTCATGTGCGCTACCTAAGCGGCGATTCGGCATGGCCCAGTGCCTTGCCGGTATTGGGCGCCAGCACGGAAGACCGGCGTGGCGTGTGGTATGGCGGCTCTGGCATTGAATGGCGTCAGCGCTGGACAGCAGAGATTGACACGCTACTGATGGCCGCTTACGACGAACACGAACAAGGCGCAGCGCTGGATCATGCGGTGATTCGTTACCAGACGGAAAGCGCGCAGCTGGCTTTGGGGAGGCAGTCACCCGTGTTTGCCGCCGCCGGATTAAGCCCATGGGCACTACCTGATTTATGGCTCTATACGGTATTGGGCGATGATCACTGGCACGAAGATGGCTTAGCCCTGCGTTATACCTCGGGTAATCTGACTGGCCATGCTGGTGTTTTTAATGGCCATGGCTACCCAGGGGCAGAAAGCGCCATGTGGACGGCAGGCTTGGCATGGCAGGATGGCCCATGGTTTGTGGCAGGCCATGCTGCGTATTTGCCGGATGTAAATCGCTCCTTTGCCACAGACCCGCATAGCGGGCATAGTCACGCTGGGCAAGCTGTGGGCTGCGGTAAGTTAACAGATTGCCTAGCGGGAAAATCCACCCTGCTGCGCGTTAAGGCGGGCTGGCAAGGTGAGCAATACTGGCTGCAATCGGCATGGAGCTGGCAGCAGCAGGATGGCCAGCTTGATAGCACCTTGGGCCGCGTTAGCTACCAGGGAGAGCTGAACAGCCTGGCACTGGAGGGCGGGGTTAAGCTTACCGACAGTATTAAACTGGCGCTGCGTCATGAATGGATGGGCATTGCCCATGAATTAGCTGGCGTGAACGCTGCGCAAATTGCCAGCAAAAACGGCATTGCCAATAGCGATGAGCAGCCATACCAGACCGGGCTGCGCCTTGCATGGCAAGCGCACCCCGCGCATTTGCTGGCGCTGGAACTGTATCAAACCCGGCGCAGTGGCGAGTCGAATTATCTGGCGATGTTGCAATGGCAGATGAATATGCGGGTGTATTGATCGCGGATAGATATTTTCTGTAGGGCGGGTGAGACCCGCGAGCGATGCTGAAAAATACGCGGGTTTCACCCGCCCTAAGCATGATGCAATGTTTATGTTTTACTCCGGCAGGCCATGGGCCTGCCTCTTTTAAGGGAAATAAAAATGAAAAAAATCGCTTTACTACTGGCCGCAGTCTGCGTGTCTGCTACTGCTTTTGCCCATGAATACAAGGCAGGGGAGATTCGGGTGGTGCATCCTTTTTCGGTGCCTACGTTGCCGGGTAAGGATATGGGCGCGGTGTATATCGGGCTGGAAAACAAGGGCTCTGTGGATGATCAGTTGATTGCAGCGACGAGTGATCGGGCCGAGCATGTAGAAATTCATTCCATGAGCATGGAGGGCGATGTGATGAAAATGCGCCAAGTGCCAGAGCTAGAAGTGAAGGGCGGTGAAACGGTGAAGATGAAGCCGGGCATGGGCTATCACCTGATGATTTTTGGCGTGAAGCAGCCATTAAAAGCCGGCGATAAGTTTCCGCTTAAATTGCAGTTTAAAAAAGCAGGATCGGTAGAGGTATCGGTGATGGTGCAAGAGCGGGATGTTGGGGCAAAAGCTGCTGAAGGGCATTTTCATTAGCCTTGTAGATTGAGATGAGGTGGTTAAGGAGGCGGCTCGAAATAATCTTTTAAATCACTCTCAACGCAAAATAGTCATTCCCGCGTGCCTTTGGTGGGAATCCAGCCGCGCTGCTGGATTCCCGATAAAAACACTCGGGAATGACGACGCTTCGAAAGTGGGAGATTTAGCCGCTTTGTAAACTTGCTTTCTTCCTGCTTAATTGTTTTCTACTTAAGTAAGAATTTTATACTCATTCTTACTTAAGTTTTTCTTCTGCCAATAGCAATTATTTGCCGTTCGTCATGCAAATATTCAAATTTATTTATGCTTATTGAATTGTCATAAGCACAAAAAGCCAATATATGCCCTAGATCAAGCAATCTTATGTCATTAAACGCCAAGCTCTTGGCTCGCTATCAGGGTATTGCCCTAGGATTAATCTCTTACATCAAAACGGCTAATGCTAAAAGTGAGTATTTACGCGGCATGGCGGGGATTTTGCACATTAAAAAGCTATAAAATTTACGTCGCGTTAGAGTTTGTTTTGAGAGTGTAGTTCATTTGCTGTGAAAATTACCCACCTAAAAATGGTTATTTTCAGTAACGCATCCGCCTGTTTGTAAGGTATTAATAGTAGCAACATAACACTGACACTTATTAAGGATGCCCTGATGGCAAATCAGTCTAGCCACCCTAAAGGCCTCTACCTTTTATTCGCCACTGAAATGTGGGAGCGCTTTTCTTACTACGGTAACCGTGCTTTATTAGCACTGTTTATGATTTCGGCTTTGTCATTTGACAAGCACTTTACCTCCGCGCTGTATGGCCAATATACGGGTTTGGTGTATTTGGCCCCCTTAGTGGGGGGGTATGTTGCTGATCGATTCTGGGGCAATCGTCGCTCTATTGTGGTTGGCGGCATATTAATGGCCATCGGCCAGTTTTTCTTATTCTTTGCAGGTACTTGGTTTCAAGAAGCCAAAATTGCAATCCCGCTGTTTTATAGTGGCTTAGGTTTTATTATTGCGGGTAATGGCTTTTTCAAACCCAATATCTCGACCATGGTTGGCCAGCTTTATGAGCCAAACGATAGTCGCAAAGACACGGCCTATACCATTTTTTATATGGGGATTAACTTAGGCTCGTTTATGGCTCCGCTGATTTGTGGCGCTTTGGGCGACACCGGTAATCCCGCTGATTTCCGTTGGGGCTTCTTAACTGCGGGTGTGGGGATGCTGATCTCCTTGGTGATTTTTATTACTTTCCGCGATAAGTATCTGGTTGATCCTGCTGGTAAATTGATTGGCCTAGCGCCTGGTAAAATCAGTGCAGCAGAGCGTGCTAAGCGTGATACCCCGCTGACTCCCGTTGATATTGAACGCATTATCGTGATTGGCGTATTGTCATTCTTTGTGATTTTCTTTTGGTCTGCATTTGAGCAAGCAGGTGTATCGCTGACTTTCTTTGCAGCCGAATCGCTGGATCGCGAAGTGTTGGGCTTTGTCGTGCCCACATCATGGTTCCAATCGCTGAACCCCGTGTTTGTGCTGATTTTTGCGCCAGTGTTGGCTTCTCTTTGGACATTCTTGTCGAAAAGAGGCGCAGAGCCTAGCTCTCCGACCAAAATGGCTTGGGGTCTGTTATTCCTTGGCTTTGGTTATATCGTGATTGCGATGGCGGTAAAGCATATCGAGCCTGGTGTAAAAGTATCGATCATGTGGTTGGTGACCATGTACTGGCTGCACACCATGGGCGAGTTATGCCTTTCCCCGATTGGCTTGTCTTTGGTGAATAAGCTAGCGCCTGCACGCTTTGCATCGCTCTTGATGGCGGTTTGGTTTACCGCTAGTGCGGCCGCAAACTGGTTTGCCGGCATCTTGGCGGGTTTCTACCCAGAATCCGGCCAAGCCATACCAAGCTTTATGGGCTACCAAATCAATGGCATCTATGAATTCTTTATGCTGTTTGTAGGGATGGCGATGGCCGCTGCAGCACTCTTGCTCTTATCGACCAAGAAACTACAAAAAATGATGCACCCAGAAGTGGCTTAAGTTTCCTTAAGTATTGATGTGCAAGTGATGGTCCGTTTCAATGAAACGGGCCATTTTTGCGTGAAACGCTGTCCTCAAATTTGGAGCAAAGTACCGTAGGGTGGGTGAAACCCCATGTGCGCTAACCAAATCGTTTTTTCATTAGCAAACAGCGAAAAACGTAATGACTACGCTCTCTGCGTAGGGCTTTAAGTCCCCTTGAAACACGCCGGAGCGAGGAACAAGCGGGGCGGGGTTTCGGCAAGGGAGCGAGGAACGAGCCAATCCCGCCCGCCGCCGACTCGATTGTCCGCAGCGCAGGGGCTTTCGTGTTTCGTGGGGTCGCCTTCTT
>JANYCY010000027.1 GCA_025360045.1 Janthinobacterium sp.
ATCGCTCACGACGCGTTTGTTTTTTCTTTAATGCGTGCTCCGCATCTGAAAAACTTAGCTGCCCAGATTTTTTCATTTTTAATCTCGCGCCCTTGATGTGATGTTATTTTAGCAGGTGATTTGAGCAGAGGTTCCTTAACACCGCACCGCCCTCCAATAAATCGTAAGGAATAAGTTCAATACATTAAATCAATTACATACACATAATTAGCCAATACTTATAATTACATCAATCAATTAATATAAAAAAAATTAAACATCACATATACTTTGTTTAATCCACCAACAAACAAAGGCTCTATACCTATGAAATCTTATGTCGCGATTGTTTTAAGCAGTCTCATTATTGCGGCTCCGGCACAGGCAATCAGCGTTAAAGTATTTACTGATAAGGCCGCATGGACTAAAGCGCTTAACTACAGTATTCCAAGCGAAGATTTTACAGATAGCACGTTCATTAGCGGCCTTTCAATCAAAGCAGACTCACCACTCTATGCCATCACCGGCGGAAAAATGATTGATAGATTAACCGCAGAACATAGCACCACCATTTCGTACACTCAAAAACTCCTCGGCATTGGTGGCGATTTCGACCTTTCCCTCAATGAGCCAGGCATGGGGATTAAGCTCCTTTTAAAAGGTGCTACTTTCAGCGACTATAAAATCACCACAGAAATTAGCAAAAATGCCACGGGTGGCTTTTTTGGCATCGTCTCTGATACTGCCTTTTCGTCCCTACAATTAATGGCTGGCTCTCAAGGCACATATGGCGTTAATGGCGAACAATATAGCTTAGATAATTTAACCCTTGCCACGGCCACAGCCCCAATTCCAGAACCTGAAACCTATGCCTTAATGGGAATCGGCTTAATTGGATTATTCGCCGCTCGCCGTCGCAAAACACAATAAACAAGACCCAATCAAACAGCCAAGCAATCACCCTGCTTGGCTGTTTGCATAAAACAGTTAGCCATCCTTTATTTGCCAGAACTGCTACTGATCGCTCATCCCCCTGAGGTCTACAATCAAGCTATTCGATTGTTTACCCGTACCACAGGATGACTATGAATCACGCTTACCTTTCACACCTTAATGCCACCCTCGAACAAATCCACAACGATGGTTTTGCCAAGCCAGAGCGCGTGATCGCCAGCAAGCAGCGTGCGGATATCACCCTGCAAAGCGGCCAGGAAGTGCTGAACTTTTGCGCGAATAATTATCTGGGTCTGGCCGATGACGCCCGTCTGATTACAGCCGCCAAACAAGGCATGGACGATTACGGCTACGGCTGCGCTTCGGTGCGCTTTATTTGCGGCACTCAGCAGGTGCATAAAGATTTAGAACAGGCGATTTCTAGCTTTCTAAAGACCGACGACACCATTCTGTATTCCAGCTGTTTTGACGCTAATGGTGGTGTATTTGAAACACTGCTGGGCGAGGAAGACGCGGTGATTTCAGACGAGTTAAACCACGCTTCGATTATCGACGGCGTACGCCTCTGTAAAGCCAAGCGTTTCCGTTACAAAAACAATGATATGCAAGATCTTGAAGCGCAGCTGATTGCCGCAGATGCAGCAGGCGCGCGCTTTAAGCTGGTGGTCACTGATGGCGTATTTTCCATGGATGGTATTATCGCCAACCTGAAAGAGCTATGCGATGTAGCCGAGCGCTATAACGCGATTGTGATGGTGGATGATTCGCACGCCGTGGGCTTTATCGGCGAAAACGGCGCGGGCACCCCAGAATTATGCGGCGTACAAGAGCGTATCGACCTTTACACCGGCACGCTGGGCAAAGCACTGGGCGGCGCATCGGGCGGCTATGTCGCTGGCCGCAAGCCAATGATTGATTTATTACGCCAGCGCTCACGCCCCTATTTGTTCTCTAACACCCTCGCCCCCGCCATTGCCGCAGCCAGCCTGAAAGTATTAGAAATCTTAGCGAGCGCTGAAGGCAAAGCGCTGCGCAGTCTGTTAAAACGCAACGCCGAATACTTCCGTAGTGCCATGTCTGAGGCAGGCTTTACCTTGGTGCCGGGCGAGCACCCCATTGTCCCTGTGATGCTGGGCGATGCCCGCCTTGCTGGCGAAGTATCCGCAGCGCTGCTTAAAGAAGGCGTGTACGTGGTGGGCTTTTCCTTCCCTGTTGTGCCCAAAGGCAAAGCCCGCATCCGCACCCAAATGTCGGCAGGCCACACACTAGAGCAAATCCAGAAAACAGTGGATGCCTTTATCAAAGTAGGCCGTGAGCTGAAAGTGATTGCTTAAAAGACTTAAAAGTTCTGTAGACACAGAGATCAATGAGAACACAGAGCACACAGAGAAATCCGTAGCTTGGCGGGCATTGTGGCATTCGTAGGGCGGGTGAAACCCGCGTATTTATTGAGCATGGCTCGCGGGTTTCACCCGCCCTACGCACTTGCACCATATGGCATAAGCTTTTCCTCCGTGTTCTGTTTTTAATCTCTGAGTTCTCTGTGTCTACAGACCCTAGGTTTTGTAGCCCTAAAATAATGAATGGAAATACCAGATGAAAGCCTTATCCAAATTGACCGCAGCACCTGGCCTGACGATGAATCAAGTCGAAAAGCCTGCCATTGGCCATAACGACCTGCTGATTAAAATTAAAAAAACCGCCATCTGTGGCACCGATATTCATATCTGGAAATGGGATGACTGGGCGCAAAAGACCATTCCTGTGCCTATGCACGTTGGCCATGAATATGTGGGCACCGTGGTAGAAATTGGCTCGGAAGTACAAGGCTTTAAGATTGGCGATCGCGTCTCCGGCGAAGGCCATATCACCTGTGGCCATTGCCGCAATTGCCGCGCTGGCCGCCGCCATCTCTGCCGCAATACTGTTGGCGTAGGCGTGAATCGCCCCGGCGCTTTTGCCGAATACTTGGTGCTGCCAGCCTTTAACGCCTTCCCGATTCCTGACGATATTTCTGACGATTTAGCTGCGATTTTCGATCCGTTCGGTAATGCCGTGCATACCGCACTATCGTTTAATATGGTCGGCGAAGACGTACTGATTACCGGCGCTGGCCCAATCGGCATTATGGCGGTGGCGATTGCCAAACACGTAGGCGCGCGCCATGTAGTGATCACTGACGTTAACGAATACCGCCTCGATCTAGCCCGTAAAATGGGCGCAACCCGCGCGGTCAACGTCTTAAAAGAAGATTTAAAAGACGTGATGGCCGATTTAAAAATGACTGAAGGCTTTGATGTGGGTTTGGAAATGTCCGGCAATCCGCAGGCTTTCCGCACCATGCTGGAAACCATGCAGCACGGCGGCAAAGTGGCGCTTTTGGGCATTCCACCCGCAGACACCGCCATCGACTGGAATCAGGTGATTTTTAAAGGCCTAGAAATCAAAGGCATTTATGGACGCGAAATGTTCGAGACCTGGTACAAAATGGTCGCCCTCATCCAATCCGGCCTAGACATCACCCCGATCATCACCCACCACTTCCATGTGGATGAGTTTGAGCAAGGCTTTGAGGCCATGTTGTCGGGGCAAAGTGGCAAAGTGATTTTGAGCTGGGAATAAATCATAAAAACCCCACGACGGATATCGTGGGGTTTTTATTACAGAGCAGATACAACACCATCACTTCCTCTATTTCTTATTGGTTTTCTTGCCCATCTCTTCAATTTATAGCCACCGAATAAATAGCCCCCCCTACGTCCAACAAATACCACTTCTCGCAAAGAATTGAACTCACTCCATCGCCTAAAGTCAGATCAATATCTTCATTCCTAAGCGATTTATATGAGTAGCCGTTTAAAACTACGACCACTAGAACGATCTGATTTACGTTTTGCCCATGAGCTCAACAATAATGCCAAGATTATGCGTTATTGGTTTGAAGAGCCTTATGAGACCTTCTCTGAACTCACCCAGCTTTATGACCAGCATATTCATGATGTGCGCGAGCGCCGCTTTGTGGCCATCGATGGTAATGGCGATACTGTGGGTTTTGTAGAACTCATTGAGCTAGATTATATCCACCGCCGTGGTGAATTCCAGATTATGATTGCGCCCGATCAGCAGGGCAAAGGCTATGCTACAGAAGCCACACTACTGGCAGCTCATTATGCTTTTTCAGTGCTTAATTTACGTAAACTTTATTTGGTTGTTGATGTTTCCAACCTAGCGGCAGTGCATATTTATGAGAAATGCGGCTTTATTAAAGAAGCTGAATTAATTGAAGAATATTTCTGCAATGGTAGCTATCACAATGTATTTAGAATGAGGTTATTTCAGCATGATTTTTTTGCGAAAAATGCACACCCCGAATTCAGAAATAAAATCATCTAAATTGCCCGTGCTTTGGGCAAAAGCACGGGTATTACCTACAAATAAAGTAACTCGTTTTTTTGCAGGGGCAGCGTCCACCAGCTAACTCTTTCAGCTAGAATCAGGCAATTTCAAACACCTAAAAATCAAACGTGTCGGGTTTCGGGTCATTCTGTTCCTATTCGCAGCTGGCCACTTTTCCAAGCCAGAGATCTACTGCATGATCTGATTCAATCACTTTCAACCAAGGCATCAACATGAGCACAATCCATCCGCTAGCCAGAACCACACCG
>JANYCY010000029.1 GCA_025360045.1 Janthinobacterium sp.
CGGTGTGGTTCTGGCTAGCGGATGGATTGTGCTCATGTTGATGCCTTGGTTGAAAGTGATTGAATCAGATCATGCAGTAGATCTCTGGCTTGGAAAAGTGGCCAGCTGCGAATAGGAACAGAATGACCCGAAACCCGACAATTACTTGATACTCCTATTTATGATTTCTCTGTTTTTTGCTTTTAAACTCTGTGTTCTTTGTGTCTGCGGACTTTAGGTTTTTGTGTTTTCAATGAAAGCGATGACTTAAAAATTTGACTAGCATGCCGGTAGCCAGCGCGGCAATCAGGGCGGGGAAAAAGGCCAGCAGGCCGATCTGGCTTGCCAGCGGTGTCCATACCAAAAAGAACATGCTAAACCCAGTTAGCCCCATTAAAAAACCGCGCAATTGCAGTAATAGCGCATTGCGGCCGGCATTGGCCAGCGTAAATGCCGGGATCACCGTGGCGGCGACGGGAAAGCCCGCCAATACGCCAGTCATGGTGCTGCCCAAGAGTAAAGAAAGGCTGGAAAGCGCCAACACCAGCAACAGCGCCGCCACCATGCGGGCATAGAGCTCGATCTTGGGCAGAGATGAGCTATTGATCGCCTCTGGTCTAGGGATAAAGTAAATCGCAATCCATAGTCCCGCCAGTACGCTGATGCTGGCGATGGGGGACAAGGCAAGGCCGCTCCAGACCAAGATAAAAGCCGTGAGCAAATAAGCTGCCCAGCCGCAAAGAATGGTGCCCTGCCATGAAAAGTAGCGGCTGGCATGGGCCAATACCAGCATATACACCACATTGGCCCAAAGGCCAGCGGACGCGGCCCCAGCTACTTTGATCGCATATTCAGGCCCGTATTCCAGCCATAGCGCCAGCACAATTGGAATCGCCACCAGCGGCAAGCCGCCCAGCAAACCCGCAATCTGCGGCCCCCAGCGACGGCCAGCAAGGCTGGCCGCGCCGATAAGCAGCGGAGCGGCAAACAGTTTAACGATTAAAGCACTGGTGGGCATGATGGCTCGTTTTGAATGGGGACAGCGGGGCGACAGAGTTAAATAACTCAAATATTGGATTCTCGATGCCACGGCGTTTTGCCTGAAGTGGGCATATTGCCGCTGCTGTTTACTCAGGAAGAATAGAGCGATAACGATCAAGCACATCTTGCAAAATATCATCTGGCACACTTTCTTTGCGGGTGGCCCGGCGTGCTCGCCAATCCAGTGTTTTAGCTTGATGGCTTAACACAACGCCTTGTGTTTCAGAGCCGCAGCCCATCAGGGAAACCGCAAAGCCAGCGCTTCGTGCCATGAGTTGCTGACCTTGTGTCACAGGGCAAACCACGACTAGCCCTGATAGATTAAAAGCGCGAATAGATAACACCAAGGCAAAATGTGGGCCTTTCATTTCCTGTCCGGCAGCGGGATCAAAGTCGAGATGGATAATGTCGCCGGGATTAAACATTTACCAAATCTCCTGACCTACTACGGGAAGCGAATCCCATTCAGGCATGCTCATAAATTCAGCAGGTGTTTCGGCTAGCAATGCCGCCGCATCAAAACGCTGGCGCTTAGGCTCGACCGTTAGGCGCTGACCTTCGATTTTAAAACGCACAGAGTCACCGGCCACTAGATGATTTTGCTCTGCATAAGCAGGTGGAATCACCATGATCAGCGAGCCGCCGGATCGACGTAAAGCAGCAGTTCCCATCACCTTCTCCTTGCGAACTTGTTTTACTAAAGTAAAACATATAGTTATACAAAAGTAAAACTTTTTGGTGGTTTTATGCCGTCGATCTTCGCATGGTGATGGAGATCACCGTGTTGGAGGGAGAGTAAAACGTTTTCTGATTTTAAAGATCCTTCAGCTTAAAGCTGAGAGCGCAAAACCTCGAGCCACAGAGAACGCAGAGAGCACAGAGAGCACAGAGTTTCACAGAGAAATCCAACGATTGTATGGTTTTCTCTGTGAAACTCTGCGTCCTCGTTTTACTCTGTGGTTCAAGGTTTAGCACTCTATCAAGACCCACGGAGGAATCTGGCTAATCAGGAAGTGTTTTACCCACACGAAAGGCATAAAAATGTCACGCTTATTGCACGCGTGGGCACAAAGGCGTGCCCACCCTACTGCCCACGCATAAACATTTTATCTAATTCATTCAGCGTCATTCGGAACCAAGTTGGGCGGCCGTGATTGCATTGGCCGCTACGTTCGGTGGCTTCCATTTGGCGTAAGAGCGCGTTCATTTCGGTGATGGTGAGGCTGCGGTTGGCGCGCACTGAGCCGTGGCAGGCCATGGTGGCGAGCAGCTCATTTTGTTTGCCAGCCAGCACTTCACTCGCGCCCACCATGCGGATATCTTTGAGAACAGCTTGCGCCAGCTCTATGGGGTTGGCGTCTTTCAGCAGCATGGGCAGGGAGCGGATGGCAAGCTGGGTGGGGGATTGCACCGAGATCTCGAAACCAATTGCCGCTAGCGTTTCGGCGTGATCTTCAACCGTCGCCACATCGTGTTTATCCGCCGCAAAAACATGAGGGATCAACAGCGGTTGGGTGGGCATTTGTTGTAGATCGAGCGCGTTTTTAAGCTGCTCGTACACCACTCGTTCGTGCGCGGCGTGCATATCTATCACGATCAGCCCTTCGGCGTTTTGCGCAAGAATATAAATGCCGTGCAGCTGACCGAGTGCAAAGCCCAGCGGCGGAACAGTTTCCGAATCGCTGGCGCGGGAAGGCGCGGTGGATGAGGCGATTGCGGCTGCGGGCAGCAGTGCACCGGCAGGAACGGCGGGGGCGAATTTTCGCTCTTGGGTGTCGTTGCTTAATGAAGGCGTGGGCACGGGTGCCCACCCTACATTACTGGCTTCCCCCGGTTCCCGTTTTAAATCTGCAAACATCGTGTCATAAAAGGCCATCGGTGCTTGCACACGCGGCTGCGGCTGGAAGTTGCCCTGCTTATAGGCCATTTCAGCGTAATTCTTGGGCGTCATCGCGGGGGCGGGGGCCATCACGCTAGAGTCTGGCGCGGCGATTTCGCCAGTTTCCGGATCAATCCCAGCAGGTACGGTGCCAGCGCGCGTTCCGGCCAGTGCTTTTTTCAGGCTGGTGAGCATAAAGCGGTAAATTGCTTGCGATTCCCTAAAGCGTACTTCGATCTTGGTGGGGTGAACGTTGACATCCACGCCTTCGGGATCCAGCTCTAAAAACAAGCAGTAGGCCGCGTGTTTATCGTGGTGCAATACATCGCGGTAAGCTTCACGCAGGGCGTGTTGCACCACTTTATCCTTCACAAAGCGGCCATTTACAAAGAAATATTGCGCATCGCGGCTGGATTTCCCTAGTGTGGGCGAGCCGGTGATGCCCCATAGGCGCAGACCACTCTGATTTTCCCCGCGTAAGCCGCTAATGCCCTCATCAACCTGCACGCCAGACGCCACAAACTCATCGCCTAAAATCGCCGCCGCACGCTTGGCCAAATCGCCCGCCAACAATCGCAACTGGGCGCGGCCATTATGGCTAAGCGTGAACTGCACGCCGGGATTGGCGAGTGCCAGGCGCTGCACCATATCGCTGCAATGCGCGAATTCGGTGGATTCTGATTTTAAAAACTTACGCCGCGCAGGTACTTGGTAATAAAGCTCGTGTATCTCTATGGTGCTGCCTTGGCTGAGCGAGGTTGGCTCTGGTTCGCTGACATGGCCATTATCTGCATCCACCCGCCATGCGTAATCGGATCCTTGCTCGCGGCTGCTCAGCGTCAGTCTTGATACAGAAGCAATACTTGCCAGCCCTTCACCCCTGAAACCCAGCGTGGCCACTTTTTGCAAATCGTCCAGATCACGAATTTTACTGGTGGCATGGCGATGTAATGCGAGCGGCAGCTCGTCTTTGGCAATGCCGCAGCCATCGTCGATCACCTTAATCAGCTTTGTGCCGCCAGCTAATAGCTCAATGCTCAGATTCAGGCTGCCTGCATCAAGGCTGTTTTCCAGCAATTCTTTTAATGCAGAAGCAGGGCGCTCAACCACCTCGCCAGCGGCAATTTGGTTAATCAGATGATCGGGCAGTTGCTGAATACGAGGCATGGGGGCAGACGGCAGTAATAGGAGTGAGACCGATTATACCTGTGTATGCCTTGTAAGCCTTTGGCATGATTACAAGCTGGTTTTTGCTCTATGCCTGAGTTGGGCGTTGCAATTTTATGGAGTGCCCTGATCTATTCAAAACCTACTTCATTCATTGAAAGGAATCGCCATGCCCTTTGTAAATATTCAAATTACCCGTGAAGGTGCAACTGCCGAGCAAAAAGCAGAATTAATCTCAGGTGTAACCGATTTATTAGTGCGTGTACTCAATAAAGACCCCGCCACGACCTTTGTAATTATTGATGAAGTGGATACCGATAACTGGGGCGTGGCAGGTAAAAGCGTGACGCAATTAAGGGCGTTGGCGAAAGGGAATTAGGCTTTACTACCAACCCGCTCCATTCCCGCTTGCCTTGGGCGGGAATCCAGCGGCGCTGCTGGATCCCCGATAAAACACTCGGGGATGACGGTTTTTCCATATAACCCTTGCTACAGGATATGCAATGCTCGATCTCTATTACTGGACCACGCCTAACGGTCATAAAGTACGGATATTTCTGGAAGAAGCGGGCTTGGATTATCGCGTCCACCCTATCAATATCGGCAAGGGCGAGCAATTTGCGCCCGACTTTTTGCGCATCGCTCCAAATAACCGTATCCCCGCAATTGTGGATCATGATCCGGCCGATGGTGGCGAAGAAATTGCATTATTTGAATCGGGCGCAATTCTGCTTTATTTAGCCGAGAAAACCGGCCAATTTATGCCTGCAGATTTTCGTGCTAAGCAAATTATGCAGCAGTGGCTATTCTGGCAAATGGGCGGCTTAGGCCCAATGGCAGGGCAGAACCATCATTTCTCGCTCTATGCCCCGGAAAAAATCCCTTACGCAATTAATCGCTATATCACCGAAACCACAAGGCTTTATTCGGTGCTCAATAAACATTTGGCCGATAAAGATTTTATTGCAGGAGAATATTCCATCGCCGATATGGCCTGCTATCCGTGGATTGTCCCCCATGCTCAGCAAGGGCAAAATCTGGATGATTTTCCTGCTTTAAAGCGCTGGTTTAATACCATATCAGAACGGCCAGCAGTGCAGCGGGCTTATGTCTTGGCAAAAGATGTACATTAATTAAAAGGGAGTATTTCTCCCTTTTAGTTAAAACAACATTGCATAGACAAACATCAAACCTAACGTCCATTTAATGGCTAATACATTGAGAAATAGGGCGTCAAAGATCCATACATCATCAAGTGGAATGGCATGGCGCGAGCTAATAGAATAAATAAGATCGGTAATGCCATTGGCTTCGCTATTAAAAATACCAATAAACATGCCGGGGTAGCGGTAATACTGTTCCCGCCAGCGTTTTTCGTCTTCTAATACAAATTCTGGATAGTGGCGAAAGATTAGTTTTCTCGCGCGATGATAAAGCTCGGCATAAAGAACACCCAAGGCCAACATAGTAAAAACAAGTAGTAAAGTCATGATGCCACCCGTATAAGCGACTGTATTTCAGCATAGCCTTAGATTGCGTGGGTGCAGTTTTTTTTAGGGAGGAAGAATGTAGGGGGCAGTTGGCGTCAATCCTATCCATTTAAGTGAAATGCTTGTCGTAGGGCGGGTGAAACCCAACCCTATCAACTTAAGCAAACTGCGGAAAATGACGCTTTTGTAGGTTGGGTTAGCAGGTTTATTCGCCGATTTAAGGGCGGATAAACCTGCGTAACCCAACATTTAGCGCAAAAGAATGTTGGGTTAAGCGATAAAGCTGCTAACCCAAGCTACGATGATTCAAACCTTTGTCATTGCGCGGCAGAGCCATGAAAGCTAGCCAACTATGAGATTCATTAAACAAATTCGTCCTCCCCGAGTGTTTTTATCAGGGATCCAGCAGCGCCGCTGGATTCCCGCTAACGGCACGCGGGAATGACGAAATCTGAGTAAAATAATTCGAGCCATGTCCTAAGCCGTAAGCTGAACCCTCTTACCCCGCATCCCTTAGCAAAACCATAGGCGATGTTTTGCTGAGTTTATGTAAGCGTCTAAGCACGGCCAAGGCGGTGATGGTGGCCCCAGCGAGTAGGCTGGCAAAAGGCAACCAGTAGTTAAATGCTACGGGTAGCTCGAGTAATTCTTGGCCTATCACTACCCCACCTACACTGGCCATCAGCCCTGCCACCAAGCCAGCAATGCCGCCAACCAGCAGGCTTTCTGATAGCCAGACGCTACGTAGCTTTCTTGACGTTGCACCTAATGCGCGCAAGATAGCGGCTTCTCTGGCGCGTTCCGACTCGGTGGTGTCGAGTGCGGCAAATAGCACTGTTACCCCGGCTGCGATGCAGAATAAAAACACTAAGCGCAGCGCCGCCGCAGATAAATCTAATATCCGCCGAACTTCGACCAGCACTTGGCCCACGTCGATAATCGTGACGTTGGGCAGGGCTTGCACTAGCTCAGGTACGATGGTTTTTTGCGCATCGCTGAGATGAAAGCTGGTGATGAGGCTGGTGGGTAAATCAGCGACAAGCGCCTTACTGGCAACTACAAAAAAGTTGACTCTAAAGGAATCCCAATTGACTTCACGTAGATTCACCACCGGCGCGGTGACGGTGCTGCCGGCAATATCAAAGCTCAGCATATCGCCTAATTTGATATTTAAAGTCGTGGCGAGTTTGGCTTCTACCGAGAAACCGGGCTGGCTTTCATTGAGCGGCTTACCCGCAACAATGCGGTTATCACTACTCAAAATATCGCCCCAAGAGAGATTGAATTCGCGCTCTGCGAGGTGCTTTGCTCTGTCTTCCTGAAAGTTTTCTGGCTTGATGGCCTGCTTGTTTTGCATGGTCCAGCGGCCACGAATCATGCTTTGCAGTGCAGGTACGGGGAGATGGCGATTTATAAAGCGTTGCTCAAATTGCGTTGCTTGCTCGGGCTGAATATTGAGCGCGAAGTGATTAGGCGCATCGGCCGCCACGCGGCCTTCCCATGTTTTAAGTAAATCGCCTTCCACTACAGTAAGCAGCCAGATGCCTAAGAGGCCAATGGCCAGAGCACCGAGCTGGGCAAAGGCAAGGCTAGGGCGGCGCAGCAATTGGCGTAGCGCCAGCTTGATCGGGTGCTCAGGCAAGATGCGGGGCAAAAGCCAAAGCAGGCCAAGGCCGCTGCCGCCAGCAAGCAACAACGTGGCTACAATCCCGGCGCCCACCATCAAGGCCAGCTTGGCTTCCGCCGCAATCCACCAGAGCAGCAGCAACAGCGCTAAAAAGGTGAGCGCCCATTGCAAAATGAGGCTGGCTTTGGGCTCTAACTCATGGCGCAGCACCCGTAGCGGCGGAGTATTCGCCAGCGCCAGCAGCATCGGCCCCGCGCTGCCCATTAGCAGTACAAAACCGAGTAAAGACGCGACCAGCCAAGGTAGTAAAGTGCCATCGGGCAGGGCGGCAGGCAGGCGATCCTGAATACTGAACACCAGCAGGCTTTGTGCGCCCCAACCCAGCAAGCCACCAATCACGCTGGCCGCTAGGGTAAGAAGGGCCAGTTGCGATAATAATAGGGTGCGCACCGTACCACGGCTGGCACCGAGTGTGCGTAGCAGGGCAACGGTATCAAAATGGCGGGTGGCAAAGCGGCGCGCTGCCAGCAAAATCGCCATGGCAGCTAGGCAGCCTGCAAGTAAAGATGTGAGGCGCAAAAAGCGTTCGGCACGCTCTAAAGCGGTTTTTACTTCGGGGCGAGCATCCCGCACGTCTTCTAGCTTTTCGCCCCGCATCAGCTTGGGCTGCACCGATTGATGCCATGTGGCAAGGGTGGCGGGCGGGCCAGCAAGGAGTAGTCGGTATTTCACACGGCTGCCAAAACCGAGTAAACCGCTGGCGGCTAAGTCTTGTTGATTAATCATAAGACGAGGCTGCAGGCCAGAGAAATCCATGGCGGCATCGGGCTCGCGCTCTATCAGCGCAGTGAGTTTAAGCTTGAGCTGGCCAACTTCCAGCGTGTCGCCCAATTTGAGCTTTAAAGTGGCCGCCAGTCTTGCGTCAGCATAGGCCGTGCCCGCCTCAGGTGCGGTGCTGACATGGCCGTCGGGCGCGAGTTTTAATTGCCCGCGCAAAGGATAGGCATGGCTAACGGCCTTGACTGACGACAGCATCACTTGGCCATTAAACCCCGCCATACTGGGAAAAACAGCGGTGGTCGCGGTATTTAAGCCAAGGCGCTCTGCCTGCTGTTGGTAGCTAGCGTTAAGTGCGTGATCTGAGCTGATGACGGCATCCGCTGCCAGTAAATCATTGGCTTCTAGCGCCAGCAGCTTTTCCATCCTTGCCGATAACAGCCCCACGGCGGTGAGGGCGGCAATGGCAATGATCAGCGCCGCCAAGAGAGTGCGATATTCACCAGCCTGAAAGCTGCGGTAAAACAAACGCCAATTCAGTTTGTGCATGGGTTTTCCGTAAGTGCAAGTCGTCGGATTAATAGCCGTTGTAGGGTGCAAGCCAGTCCTAGCAACTTAAGGCAATGTTTTTCGTAGGGCGGGTGAAACCCGCGAGCAATGCTAAAAAATACGCGGGTTTCACCCGCCCTACAAAATTGCGTAAATTAATTACGATTTTGAAAATTCCAGCTGCGTCCCTGCTGAAAGCCGTAATTGCCAGCCGCAACGCGCCGCGAGTTTTTCATCGTGGGTGACAAGGACTAGTGTGGCCTTGGTTTCTGAGTTCAACTGGAACAGCAAGTCAGCAATGGCCGTGCCGGTGGTGGCATCTAGGCTACCGGTGGGCTCATCAGCAAAAAGGATTTGCGGATTGGATGCAAAAGCGCGCGCTAAGGCGACACGTTGCTGCTCGCCCCCTGATAATTGTCTTGGCGTATGCTCTAGGCGATGGCTTAGGCCTACTCGCTCCAGCCATTCTGTGGCGCGGGCTGCGGCGTCTTTTTTACCTGCTAATTCTAGCGGCAGCATGGTATTTTCTAGGGCAGATAGCTCAGGTAAAAGCTGAAACGATTGAAATACAAAGCCAGAAACCTGCCCGCGCAGCTCGGCCCGCTGGTCTTCGTTTAAGCTGCCTAGTTCTTTACCTGCTAGCGTAATTTGCCCACGCGAGGCTTGATCCAGCCCTGCAAGAAGGGCCAGTAAGGTGGATTTGCCCGAGCCGGAGCTGCCCACGATGGCAAGGCTGGCTCCCGCTGGCAGTGAAAATTCAATATTATGTAAGAGATCGAGTTTTTCGACTGCGGTGCTGACTGTCTTACCCAGACCGCGCACGGCCAGCATTATTTCTGAGGGATGATTCATGTGGCGTTTCGTATCCGTATTGGGTTTGAGTGTGTACATGGCGTCGGCGCAGGCCGCAGCGCCTTTAATTCTAGTGTTTGGTGACAGCCTATCTGCCGGTTACGGCATTGCGGCCCAAGCGGCATGGCCTGCATTATTAGCTCAAGATCTGGCCAAGCAAGGTAAAGCATGGCGAGTGGTGAATGCCAGTGTGTCAGGAGAAACGACTGCCGGAGGGCTAACAAGGTTCCCGCAGGCGTTAAAAACACATCAGCCTAAAATGGTATTGCTGCAATTGGGCGCTAACGATGGCCTGCGTGGCTTGCCGCTGGCAGAGATGGAAAAAAACCTAGGCAGTATGATTAAACAGGCCAAAGCCAGCGGTGCCAAAGTGCATTTAATCGGCATGCAAATGCCGCCTAATTATGGAGCAAGCTATACCCAAGGCTTTGCAGCGATTTACCCAAGGCTTGCCAAGCAATACAGTATCAGCTTAACGCCGTTTTTACTCGCACCTGTCATTAAAAATACCGAGCTCTTTCAGGCGGATCAGCTCCATCCTAAGGCTGAGGCACAGCCTTTATTAATGAAGATGGTAGAAAAAGATTTGGGTAAGTTGATTTAGCCTTGGGGTTAAAGCAAAAAGGGCAAAGTCACTTAGACTTTGCCCTTTTTGTATTTACAGTCTCAAAACCGGCTTAGAACTTGTAATTAGCTTTGGCATACCAGCTACGGCCACTTGGGGATGTGTACATTAATAGTCATGTTGACATGACCGTGGGGGCGGTTCGCAGCTCCACCTTACAAAGGCGTCATATTGCTGATCTATTGATAGTTCTATAGCTGGTTGACTAAATTTTAGCGAAAATAAATTTTTTATTGGCCCTGCTCCTGGCACATCAAATAGAGCTGCGCCAAAAGGCATTTTTCTATAGTACTCCCAAAAAATGTACGGTTCAGTAGAAAATTGGAAGTCATTTCTGGTTAAATACCAAGCGGCATTTTCTCTTAATTCTTTTCCAAGGTCTCTGCCCTCTGCAATGTATACGCTATCCGGTAATGCATCATTTAAGCTGAAGAAATTATTTACACTAAATTCTTGGTTAGTATGTGACATGGTTTTATCTATAAAACTATTTATGTAATCATCAACTTTTCCTTCTATGAAGTTGTCTAGGATGTGGCCTAAAATAGGAATCCAGCTTAGGTTTGTGCTGCATTCTTGTGTATGACTTGGCAAAGCGCTGGCTAATTTAATTCCAGTAATTGAACCATTTATTGGGTCAAAGTGGCCATTGGTTAATGTTATCGGCCCTGTACTTGCGGTAATAGTGCAGGATCCTTTAAATGGGCCAAAACTATCTGATTTTGTAGCTCGCACTCCTAATGAGAAGCCTGAAAGAGTGGCTATACCACTTGACATTGAGAAATTGATTTTTCCACCTACGTATGTGTTGTGGCTGTCAGCGTTTTCGTTAAGTGCTGGTCCGACTAGGCTTTCAAATTCAGAATTAAGCTTGGAAAAAAATGAAATATTTGTATTTTTTATTTTTTCAAATAAAAATGGGGATGGTGAAACTGTGTTTGCATAAATAACTTTTGTGTAACTATTGTATTGTGCACTTAATCCATTGATTGATATTTTTCCTTGGAATTTTTCTCCATTTAAAATGATGTTTGGAATTTTTGAAAATGCATTGCTATAAACTAGTATTAGTATTAATGATGTATATATATTTTTTGCAGTGAAAATTTCACTCAATTTATTTTCCTTTGATGTTTTTTAAGTTAATTAAATAAAAATGGACTTGATTAGCAAGATTCTTCAGCATCCCCCCTTATTCTCGATTCTGGATAAGGGGGGCAACAAAGAGCGGCAATCAGTAACCGTTGTGGCAGCGTATCCAATCGAAAGCGCCGGTTAAAGCGATAGGCGATCGCACCCAAG